>JAFXXD010000006.1 GCA_017542475.1 Ruminococcus sp.
ACTGCTCGCCGCCCGAGAGCGAGATAAGGTTCTTGATGACCTTTCCGGGAGGCGCAACGCTTATCTCGATGCCCGATTCGAGCACGTTCTCGGGGTCGGAGAGTATCAGCTCCGCCTTGCCGCCGCCGAACAGCTCCACGAATATCTCCTTGAAGTTGCTGTTTATCACGCGGAAGCTCTCCGAGAATATCCTGCACATCTCCTCAGTGAGGTCAGCGATTATCTTTTCGAGCTCGTTCTTCGACTTCTGCACGTCAGCGAGCTGTCCCGACAGGAACTCGTATCTCTCGGATACCTCCTTGTACTCCTCGATAGCGGCAACGTTGACGCTTCCGAGGGCGCGTATCTTGTTCTTCACTGCGGTGAGCTCCGCCTGTGCGGCTGTGATGTCCTCGAGCTTTTCCGCGAGCTCGACAGCCTCGCTGCGGTTGAGCTGGTACACCTCTCGGAGCTGTCCGATGATGTAGTCGGAGTCGCGGTTGGTTGCCTCGCGGCGCTCCTCGAGTCGAGTCACCTCTCCCGAGAGCCTTTCCTTAGCCTCATTGAGCTGCTTCATACCGCTCTGTATCTCGTTGACGAGCTTGTTCTGCTCGGTGTGTACCGACTGATACCGCGCTATCTCTGCGAGGTAGGTGTCGGAGTTCGACTTCATACTTTCGAGCTCACTTTTCAGCTTTTCGATGTCGCTCTGCTTCATCTCGATAAGCTTGTTCTGGCGCTCAATCTCCTCCTCGAAGCGGCGGTTGCCCTGTCCGAGCTCGGAGAGCGCCTCCTCGACACGCTTTATCTCGTCCTGCTGAGCCTGTATGTCCTTCTCTATCCCGATACCGTGTATCTTCATATCCGAGAGCTTCTGCGAGAGCTCGGCGCGTTCCATTCTCAGCTTTTCACGGCTGTCCTGACCCTGCGCGAGCTTCTCCTCGGCTTCCTTTATGAGCTTGTCGGTCTCCGCGAGAGCCTTCTCGGAATCGTCGATAGTCTGCTTCGCGGAGGCTATCCTCTGCTCTGATTCCGTGAGCAGTCTGTCCGAGTCCTCGCTCTGCGCGGTGAGGTGCTCCCTCAGTGAGGTGAGGCTCGAAAGCTCCGCTCTCAGGCGTACTGCCTCAGCCTCGGCGTCGGCTATCTCCGACCTCGCGGCATTGGTGTCGAATCTGAGCTTTTCGGACTCCGCACGCAGCTTCTCCGACTTCGCGCTGAGCTCGTCACGCTGAGCTGTCAGCTTTTCTATCTCGGCGTCGAGCTTCTCTATCTCGTTCTTGCGGGTTATCACGCCGCCCGACTTCATCGCCGAGCCTCCTGTGAACGAACCGCCCGCGTTGATGACCTGACCGTCGAGGGTGACGATACGGAACTTGTAGCCGTACTTCTTAGCGATAAGGGTAGCAGCGTCGATGTCCTCGGCAATGGCGATACGACCGAGAAGTGAAGCGATAATGCCCGCGAATCTGTCGTCGTATGTGACTATCCTGCTCGCGAGGGAAACGAATCCGTCGCAGCTTTCAAGTCCCTGCTCGCGGAGCTCGTTGCCCCTGACCGAGGTTATCGGAAGGAAGGTAGCTCTGCCGCCGTGCTGCTCCTTGAGGAAGCGAATACATCTCTTCGCGATGTCCTCGTTCTCGACGATGATGTTCTGCATCGCGCCGCCGAGAGCCGTCTCCACCGCGACCGCGTACTCGGGCTCGACGCTGATGTTCTGCGCCACCGTGCCGAGTATGCCGCCGATACGTCCCTGCTTCGAGGCTTTCAGCACCTGCTTTACGCTGCCCGCGAAGCCCTCCATATTGTTTTCGAGGTCGCTGAGTATCTTCCTGCGCTGCTGCTTGTCTTTCAGCTCGAAGAGCACCTTCTCGAAGTCCTCCTTCGCGCGCTCGAAGCCCTCTTTTCGGGAGCTGTACAGCCTCTCCAGTCCGCTCAGCCTGTTGCCGAGCTCTGCCGAATGCTCCTCGTTCCTGGCGGTGAGCTTCCCGTTCTCGGCTATCTTCTCGTCGTACTCGGCAAGTGCCTTTTCGGTGTCGCCCGACTTCTCGCGGAGCTCCGCGAGACGCGCCTCCTCATCGGCGATGGTCTGTCTTGCAGCCTCGGCTGCGAAGCGGTGCTCGCTCTGCTTTATGTAGAGCTCGTTTATCTCGCTGCCCGCCTTATCAACGTTGTCGCCGAGCTGATTGTTCTTCTCCTCAGCCTTCTCGAACTTCGCTGTCACCTCTGCTATCTCAGCCTCGAGCTTTTCCCGCTCGGCGGTAAGCTCCTCAATGCGCTTTTCAGCCTCCGCACGCTTGCCCTCAAGGTCGGACTTCGTCTTCCCCGACTCGGCAATGCTCTTCTTTGCGGCTTCAATAGCGGATTTGCAGTAGCTGATGTCGTTCTCGAATACCGCGATGTCCGACTTCTTCTCAGACGAGGTCTGCTCCTCCTCGAGCATTTTACGTCTCAGCTCGTCCGACTTCATTGTGCTCTCCTGCATACGGCGGAAGCCGTCCTGCAGGCGCTGCTCTTCTTTTTCTATGTCGTTTTCAAGGTTCTCGTACTCGCCCTTGCTGACGAGTATCTTCTCGTCGAGCCTGGTGAGCTTATCCTTCAATTCGTCAAGACGCGCTATCCACACGGAAATTTCAAGGCGCTTGCGCTCCTCGGCGAGCTTGATGAACTTCTCCGCCTTCTGCGACTGTATGCGCAGAGGCTCTACGCGTCCCTCGAGCTCGGCGAGAATGTCCGTCAGTCGGAGCATATTCTCGTGCGCCGCTGTGAGCTTGCGCTCTGCCTCGAGCTTTTTGTAGCGGAACTTCGATATTCCCGCCGCCTCCTCGAAGATGTCGCGGCGCTCGCTGCTCTTGGCACCGACGATCTCGGCGATACGTCCCTGTCCGATTATGGAGTAGCCGTCACGTCCGAGACCCGTGTCCATAAACAGCTCGTTTATGTCTTTCAGTCGGCAGGGTCTGCCGTTGATGAGGTATTCGCTCTCGCCGCTCCTGTATAGCTTACGCGTGACCGCGACCTCGTCCTCCATATCCGCGAGAGTCCTGTCGGAATTGTCGATATTCAGCGTAACAGCTGCAAAGCCCATAGGCTTGCGTGCAACAGTACCGGAAAAAATAACGTCCTCCATCTTGTTTCCGCGCAGGGTCTTGGTCGACTGCTCGCCCAGCACCCAGCGCACGGAATCGCCGATATTACTTTTTCCGCTGCCGTTCGGACCTACTACTGCGGTAAGTCCCTTGTCGAATGTAAGGCTTATCTTGTCGGGAAAAGACTTGAATCCCTGTATTTCCAGCGATTTAAGGTACACTCGCTCACCTCCTCAGCTCGCACTGATATTTCGGGACGCTCTCGTCCCCTATCAGCTTTATGTCTATGCCCTTTCGGGCGAAAAATTCAATGTTGGACCTCTTCTGTCCGACTGCCTTGCTCATACACGACGGAGCCACAGCGAAGACGAATTTGTCCCCGCCCGCCGACTGCTCTATCTGAAAGCTCATATTGCAGCGGTATATCATGCCCTCGCAGAGCTCGCGGAAGGCGGGGTGGTAGAAGCCTCCGACCGTGTCCCTCTCCACGAATTCGCTCGCGTGCAGACCGCACTTTATCACGCGTATGCCGCTGCCCTCGAACATAACAAGTCCCGCAGCCGCGATGTCCACGACCTCGTCGAAGCTCATCGGCACGTATTCGCCGCTTGCAAGCAGCTCCGCAAGCCTCGTCCCGCGAAGTATCACTGTCGGGTAGATACGCACGGTATCAGGGCGCAGCTCCGCTATCTTCTGCATAGTCAGCAGCTCGTCCTCACGGGTGCTGCCGTACAGACCTATCATCATCTGCAAGCCGAGCTCGAAGCCCCACTGCTTTATCATAGCGGCGGCGTTTTCAACGTCCTCGGCGGTGTGTCCGCGCTCGTTCATTTCGAGCACTCTGTCGCTCATGGACTGCGCACCGAGCTCTATTGCGGTGACGCCGCTCCTTGCGAGTATGCCGAGCACCTCGAAGTCGATGCAGTCGGGACGCGTAGAACAGCGTATGCCCTTGAACTTTCCCGCTCCGACGAAGTCCTTCGCCGCGTCGAGCAGCTCAGTCATATAGCCGCGCGGTATCGCCGTGAAGCTCCCGCCGAAGAAGGCTATCTCCGTGTCCTCGGGCGACCTCACCTCCGCAAGCGCCTTCTCGCATACCGCCCTCACCTCGTCGCCGTCGGGGAGGTGCTGAGCGCCGCTTATCGTGCGCTGGTCGCAGAAGCTGCACTGATGGGGACAGCCTACGTGCGGAATGAATATCGAGATGTTACTGTGTTTCATAGCCCATAAGTTCGAGCGCTTCCTTCGCGGCAAGCTGCTCGGCTTCCTTTTTGCTCCTGCCCTTGCCCTTGCCGATGACCTGCGAATTCAGCATTACCTCGACAACGAAGCGCTTGTTGTGGTCGGGACCCTCCTCGCCGATGAGAACGTACTCGACCTTCTCCTCGGGATTCTTCTGCACGACCTCCTGCAATACGGTCTTGAAGTCGCTGAACGCCTTCTTTGCCTCGTGTTCGAGGTCCTCGGGAATGAAGCGGAGGATATGCTTCCTTGCCGCCTCAATGCCGCCGTCGAGGTATATTGCCGCGATGACAGCCTCGAAAGCGTCCGCTAATATCGAAGGGCGCTCGCGTCCGCCTGTGTTCTCCTCGCCCTTGCCGAGGAGGAGGTAGTCGCCGAGGTCTATCTGCTTGGCAAAGATGTGAAGGCTCTTCTCACATACGAGAGAAGCCCTCAGCTTCGTGAGGTCGCCCTCCGCAACGCTTGTAAGGTGCTTGTAGAGGTAGTCGGACACCACTATCGAGAGCACGCTGTCCCCGAGGAATTCGAGGCGCTCGTTGCTGCCGTTGGGACGCTTCTTCTCGTTCGCGTATGACGAATGTGAGAGCGCCTGCTGAATAAGGTGCTTGTTCTCAAAGGTGTAACCTATCTTTTTTTCAAATCCTGCAATATCACACATTGTCCTGCTCCTTGTCGTCCGACGGCATATTGCTCACGTATTCCGCGATCGCCGCCGTGATGTTTTCCTCCGCGCATTTCTGCGCCTGCTTTATCGCATTGAAAAACGCATATGCGTCCGAGCTGCCGTGCGCCTTGATGACGGGCTTTCTCACTCCGAGGAGAACAGAGCCGCCTGTCTCACGGTAGTCCATCTGCTTTTTGAACTTCTTTATCTTGCCGAGCGAAAACAGCGCTCCTATCTTTCCCGCTCCCGAGTAGAGCCACTTGACCTTGTTGCCGAAAAGCGAGGCGACGCCCTCGTACAGCTTCAGCACGATATTTCCCGTGAAGCCGTCGGTGACCACGATATCGCAGTCTCCCTCGGGGACGTCGCGTGCCTCGATGTTGCCATAGAAGTTGAGCCCCGACTCCTTGAACAGCTTGTAAGCCTCGATCTCGAGCTCCCTGCCCTTTGTTTCCTCGGCGCCGACGTTGAGAAGTCCGACAGCAGGCGATTTCACGCCCACGACCTTTTCCATATAAGCGCTGCCCATAATTGCGAACTGCACCAGCATTTCGGGGCGGCACTCGACGTTCGCGCCCGCGTCTATCAGTATGAAGCTGCCCTTGTTCGTCGGCAGCATTGGTGCAGGAGCCACGCGCTTGATGCCTTTGATGCGCTTGACGATGAAGGTCGCGCCCATAACAAGTGCGCCCGTACTGCCCGCGGAGACGAAGGCGTCTCCCCTGCCCTCGGCAAGGAGGGTCAGTCCGCGAGCCATAGATGTGCCCTTCTTGGACTTGATTATCTCCTTCGGCTCGTCATGTATATCAAAAACATCATCGGTGTGCTCTATCTCCATACCGTCAAGGCTTATCCTGTGGGCGGAGGCACACTCCCTTATCTTCTCGGCGCTGCCCGTCAGCACTATCCTCGTGCCGAGCTCGCGGACTGCTCTCTCGCAGCCTTTCAGCACCTCGAGGGGAGCTCTGTCCCCGCCGAATGCGTCAACTATTACTGTTGTTGCCAATCCTATCAAGCTCCCTTTGCAGAGATTCAACGGCGCGTTTTGCGTATACGCCGTACTTTTCCTTCTTGTCCTTTATTCTTGCACCGATATCGGGAAGTATACCCATATTCGCGCCCATCGGCTGGAATTTCCCGTCGTTGAACGGGTCGCTGATGTAGGCGCTGAGAGCTCCCGTCATCGTGTCATTCGGGAGGCGTATCGGCTCGAGCCCGAGCAGCTTCCTTGCGGCAGCTGTACCCGCGATAATGCCGCTTGCCGCGGACTCCATATAGCCCTCGACTCCGGTCATCTGTCCCGCGAAGTATATATCGGGGTGCTCGCGCATCGAGAAATCGGAGTTGAGCAGCACGGGACTGTTGATGAAGGTGTTCCTGTGCATAACTCCGAAGCGCATAAACTCAGCGTTTTCAAGTCCCGGAATCATCGAGAAAACGCGCTTCTGCTCGCCGAATCTGAGGTTTGTCTGGAAGCCGACGAGGTTGAAAAGCGTAGCCTCGCGGTTCTCGCGTCTGAGCTGCACCACAGCATACGGACGCTTGCCCGTGCGCTTGTCGGTGATACCGACGGGCTTCATCGGACCGAATCTCATCGTGTCCTCGCCGCGGGAGGCGAGCTCCTCTATCGGCATACAGCCCTCGTAGACGCTGAACGGGTGAGTCTCGAAGTCCTTGAGCTGTACCCGCTCCGCACCGATGAGCGCCCTGTAGAACGCAAGGTATTCCTCCTTGTCCATCGGGCAGTTGATGTAGTCGGCGTCGCCGCGGTCGTAGCGCGAGGCGAAGAACACCTTCTCCATATCGAGGCTCTCGTATGTGACTATCGGAGCCGCCGCGTCGTAGAAGCTCAAACCCTCGCCGCAGAGCTTTTTTATCTCCTCGGCAAGAGAACCTGATGTAAGCGGTCCCGTAGCGATAATGGTGACGCCCTCGGGGAGCTCCGTGACCTCCTGCTCTCTGACCTCGATGAGCGGACAGCTCCTTATCTTCTCGGTGACCGCGTCCGAGAATCTTTCGCGGTCAACGGCGAGAGCTCCGCCCGCCTCGACTGCATTTGCCTTCGCGCAGGGAACTGTCAGCGAGCCGAGCATTTCCATCTCGGTTTTCAGCAGTCCCGCCGCGGATTCAAGGCGTGCCGCCTTCAATGAGTTCGAGCACACGAGCTCCGCGAAGCCGCCGTATTTGTGTGCGGGAGTGAACCTCTGCGGCTTCATCTCGTACAGCCGCACGCCTATCCCGTACCTTGCGAGAGCCCACGCAGCCTCACAGCCCGCGAGCCCTGCTCCTATAACATTGACTTTCGTCATTTTTTCAGCTCTCTTTCATAGCCGCAGCCCTCGTTCTCGCAGATGAGCCTACCCGACTTTCCGCCCTTGTTGAACAGTGTCTTTCCGCACACGGGGCAGACCTCAGCCGTCGGGACGTTCCACGTCATGAAGTTGCACTCGGGGAAGCCCTCGCAGCCGTAGAAGCTCCTGCCCTTCTTGGACTTTTTGAGCAGCATCTTCTTGCCGCACCTCGGGCAGCTGCCCTCGGTCTCGGTGACTATCTTCTTCGTATTCGAGCACTCGGGGAACCCCGGGCACGCGAGAAATTTGCCGTATCTGCCGTACTTGATGACCATATTGCGTCCGCAGACCTCGCAGATGACGTCGGTCTCCTCGTCGGGCACCTTCACGCGCTTGCCCTCCATAGCCTCCTCAGCCTTGCTGAGCGTATCCGAGAAGCCGTCGTAGAACTCGTGCAGGGTGCTCACCCAGTCCTTGACGCCGTGCTCTATCTCGTCGAGGTTGTTTTCCATCTCGGCGGTGAACTTCGCGTCAACTATCTCGTTGAAGTGCTCCTTCATCAGCTCGGTGATGACCTCGCCGAGGTTGGTGGGCTTCAGGGCCTTTCCCTCGTGCTCGACGTACTGACGCGCAGTTATCGTCGTAATGGTCGGAGCGTAGGTACTCGGTCTGCCGATACCGTTCTCCTCGAGAGCCTTTATCAGCGAAGCCTCGGTATAGCGCGGAGGCGGCTGTGTGAAGTGCTGATTGCCGCTTATGGATTTGAGCTTCACGTTGTCGCCCTTTGCGAGAGGCGGCAGCATCTTCTTGTTCTCGTCGGCGTTGTCGGTGGACTCGACATACAGCTTCGTGAAGCCGTCGAACTTCACGGAGTAGCCCGACGCGCGGAACATACAGCCGTTAGCCTCGATGTCCACGGACACGGTGTCGAGCAGAGCGTTCGCCATCTGGCTGGCGATGAAGCGCTCCCATATGAGCTTGTAGAGCTTGAACTGGTCGCTGGAAAGTCCCGATTTCACGCGCTCGGGCGAGAGCTCGGGAGTAGACGGGCGTATCGCCTCGTGGGCGTCCTGAGCGTTGCTCTTGGTCTTGAAGACGCGAGGCTTGTCGGGGAGATACTCGCTGCCGTAGACGGTGCTGATGTACTGCGCCGCCGCAGCCTTTGCCTCCTCGGAGATACGCAGGCTGTCGGTTCTCATATAGGTGATAAGACCTACAGCGCCGATACCCTCAACGTCAACGCCTTCGTACAGCTCCTGAGCAGCCTTCATCGTGCGCTTTGCACTGAATCCGAGCTTGCGGGAAGCCTCCTGCTGCATAGTAGACGTGATGAACGGCGGAGCGGGCTGCTTCTTGGTTATCTTCTTCTTCACGGAAGTGACCTCGTACTGTGCTCCCTCGAGCCTTGCGAGGAGACCGTCAGCCTCAGCCTTGTTGGGTATTTCGAGCTTCTTGCCGTCAACAGCAACGAGCGCTGCCTCGAACACCTTGCGTGAAGCGGGAGCGGTGAACTTCGCGTCTACAGACCAGTACTCCTTGGGCACGAACTTCCTTATCTCGTTCTCGCGATCAACCACGAGGCGTACAGCCACCGACTGCACGCGTCCCGCCGACAGACCGCGCTTTACCTTCTTCCACAGGAACGGGCTGAGCTTGTAGCCAACGAGGCGGTCGAGTATGCGGCGAGCCTGCTGCGCGTTGACGAGGTCAACGTCTATCTTGTGCGGATTGCTCATGCCGTTCTGAACGCCCGTCTTGGTTATCTCGTTGAAGGCAACGCGGTTGTTGTCGTTCATATCGAGCTTGAGCATCTGCGCTATATGCCATGATATAGCCTCTCCCTCGCGGTCAGGGTCGGTCGCGAGGTAGACCTTGCCGCTCTTTTTCGCGCACTTTTTGAGGTCGCTGATAACGTCCTCCTTGCCCTTCATATCCGTGTACTGCGGAGCGAAATCGTGCTCGGTGTCAACTCCGAGCTTCGACTTCGGCAGGTCGCGGACGTGTCCCATCGAAGCGACTACCTTGTAGCCCTTACCGAGATACTTCTGTATGGTTTTTGCCTTTGCAGGCGACTCAACTATTACAAGATCTGACATTTATATTTATACCCCTCATCAACATTTTTCGTATATCTTCCCGGGAAGCGCCTTTACCGCCCCGAGTATCTCCATTTCGGTGAGCTCCGTCATCAGCTCGGAGCTGTCCATACCGAGCCTCTGCGCGAGCACATCGGCGTGGAGCGCACCGTCCGCGAGCGCGTCGGCTATCGCCTTCTGCACTCCCTCAAGCTTTGGTTCATCCTTTTTAACAGCGGGCGCGGGAGCCTCCTCGCCCTCGGGATTCGTGCCGTTTTCCGCGATGTAGGTCTCCAGCGCGGAGACAGCCTTCATACGGTGTTCGTGCACTCTCAGCGGGCGCTCCTCCTCGTCGAGAATACCGAGCGCCTCCGCGCGGACTTCCTCGTAGAGCACCGTCCCGTAGCCGAAAACGGACGCGATATCGTCCGCACAGAAGAACGGCACAGCGCCCTCTCTCAGCAGAGCAGCATTGCCCGAATAGGCGCTGCTGAAAATATCGGCAGGCGGCATACAGAACACGTCCCTGCCCTGCTCGGCGGCAAGCGAAGCCGTTATCAGAGAGCCGCTCTTCTCGGAAGCCTCGAATACGACGGTCGCCCGTCCGAGCGCTGACAGTATCCTGTTGCGCTTCGGGAAGTTGCCCGCATGCGGCGGAGTCCCGACGGGATACTCGCTTATGAGCACGCCTCCCGCTTCGATGATCTCGTCGCGGCAACGGAAGTTCTCGCGCGGATAGTCAACGTCTATGCCGCAGCCCATTACCGCGGCGGTAGGTCTGCCCTGCGAAGCCGCCGCCATATGCGAGGTTATGTCCACGCCGACAGCGAAGCCGCTCACGATGACTACACCTCTTGCAGCGAGCTCGCCGCATATCCGCTCGGTCACGCCGAGGCTGTACCCGCTCGCCTTTCTTGCACCGACGGTGGTTATCGTCCGCGTACCCGTCAGGCAGCATATATCGCCCACATAATAGAGTATTGCGGGCGGATTCATTATATGTCTCAGCTGCGGAGGATAGTCCTCAGAGCTGTAGGATACGGTCTTTACGCCCTTTTTGTCGCACTCCGCGAGCACGCGCTCAGCCGCCTCGACAGAGGTCGAGGAAACAGCCTCCTGCTCCTTCCCGTAGAGCCGCACCGCACTGCTCCCCGAACGGAGCTCGTGATACGCCTCATCGGGAGTCTCGAACAGCGACATAAGCTCCCATATCCTGCGGCTGCCGATACCGAACACCATAGTCAGCCACAGCCAGTATTTCTTATCGTTCATAACAAGCCTCCCCCATATCCGCCGTAGTATTCACGGGTTGGACTTTCATTTTTTCAGCTCCCACATAAGGATACCCGCAGCCATAGCCGCGTTGAGCGAATTTATCGTGCCGTTCATCGGTATCGTTATGCGCCTGTCGCAGCGTGCCGCCGTCTCCGCGGACAGACCGTTGCCCTCGTTGCCGATGAACACCGCCTGACGTCCGCCGAAGCCGCACTCCGTGACCTTTTCCGCGTCCGTATCTATGACAGCAGCAGAGGTCGTAACGCCGCCGCTTTTCAGCACGTCGAAGAGCTCGTCCTCGCTGCCGATGTTGTATATCCTCTCACGGAACACCGAGCCCATAGTCGAGCGTATCACCTTGGGACTGTACAGGTCACAGCTCCCGCAGAGGAATATGCCGTCGATACCGAGAGCGTCGGCGGTACGGATTATCATACCGACGTTGCCGGGGTCCTGAAGACCGAACAGCACGACATATCTGCCGTTATCAGTAAAAACGGGAGCTGTCTCCTCAGGAATGGCGCATATCGCGAACACTCCCTGAGTGGTACTCGTCGAGGCTATCTTATTGCCAAGCTCATTTGAAATAACAAGCGTTTTTGTATCTCTCAAATCAGCCTGCAAAAGCTCCTCTCCGAAGCGTCCGAACGCCTGCTTCGTGAATATCAGGTGCGACACCCTCGCACCCTCTTTCAGCGCGTCCTCGACTATACGCAGCCCCTCCAACACGAATAAGCCGTACTGAAGCCTCTCTTTTTTTGACGCCGAGAGCTTCTGATACAGCTTGATCACGGGATTATCCTTAGAGGTTATGATATTCTCCAATACTACACCTCCGCGCGTGGTAAGCTCCTGCACAGGCGGGGACGACTTCCCCGCCTCTACAAGAAAACACGCTCTTTAATTAAAAGGAGCGTGTTGTTATTCTTGATTAAAGAGCAGCCTTAGCCTTCTCAGCGATAGCTGTGAAGCCTGCTGCGTCTGTGATAGCGATCTCGGAGAGCATCTTTCTGTTGAGAGTGATGCCTGCCTTCTTGCAGCCGTTCATAAATGTAGAGTAGTTCATACCGTTCATCTTTGCAGCTGCGGAGATTCTTGTGATCCAGAGCTGTCTGAACTGTCTCTTCTTCTGCTTTCTGCCGATGTAAGCGTAGTTGCCCGACTTCATAACAGCCTGCTTAGCCATCTTGAAGTGCTTGCTCTTTGCGCCCCAGTAGCCCTTAGCGAGCTTTAATACTTTATTTCTTCTCTTGCGAGTCATCATTGCACCCTTGATACGTGCCATAGTCTTTTACCTCCAAATTGTTATTTAGTAAGCGGTTTCTTCAGAGCAGTGCTCCCGAGATTACATATAGGGAACGAGCTTCTTGATTGTAGGAGCGTTAGCGCTGCCTGCTACGCCTGCTGTACGAGCGATTCTCTTGCGCTTTGTATCCTTCTGTGTGAGTCTGTGTCTCTTGTTTGTCTTCTGGTACTTAACCTTACCTGTTCCTGTGATCTTAAAACGCTTCTTAGCACCCGAATGAGTTTTAACCTTAACCTTTGCCATTGTTAATATCCTCCTTGATTAAGAACAGGTCAGTTCTTACTTATTTGTTTTGGGACTTACAAACATTACTATGCTGCGTCCCTCCATTTTAGCCGGCTTATCAACAGTTCCTGCATCTGCAAGAGCCTCCTTGAAACGGTCGAGAAGCTCCGCGCCGAGCTCTGGGTGAGCTATGGCTCTCTTGCGGAATCTCACTGAGACCTTCAGCTTGTCTCCGCCCTGTAAAAACTTTACAGCCTGATTAACCTTCGTTTCAAAGTCGTGAGTATCTATCGTGGAAAACATACGTATCTCCTTGATAGAGACGATCTTCTGGTTCTTTCTTGCTTCCTTTTCGCGCTTTGCCTGCTCGAAGCAATACTTTCCGTAGTCCATAATGCGGCACACGGGCGGTGTTGCCTGCGGAGCGATCTTCACGAGGTCAAGATCCTGATCAAAGGCTAATTTCTGTGCGTCCTTAGCGGACATCGTTCCAAGCTTAGTTCCGTCAGCGTCGATCACGAGGACTTCCTTGTCCCTGATATCTTCGTTGATCTGCAGTTCCTGTTTGCTAATCTTCAAGCACCTCCGACTAATGATTTAAAACAAAAATGAGTGCGGAATTATCCGCACTCATACAATACACGCTTAAAGACACACGGCAAGCCGCGCGACCTTACTCACATATTGACCGTTTAAGCAATGCCTGACGGTGAGAACGGGTAGTTCTGCTTTGTTTACTCAAATATTATATACTCTTTCCCCATACTTGTCAAGCGTGCGCATCATTTTCGTCACTATGCACAATGACAGCCTCGGTCAGCTCCTTGATTTTATCCCAAATTGCAAAGCGTATCTCGTATTTTTCGGGCTCGTACATAATATCGAGCTCCTCATCGTCGAAGTATTCGAGCTCGGTCTGCCTGTCGTCGGTGACCTCGCACGCCGCAGGCATGCACAGCGACGGGTACATCACGCACCACCAGTTATGCCCCTGCGCCGAGCCTATCTTCACCCGCAGAGCGCGGTAAGTGCCCGCAGGCATGGTGATGTCGCCGTAGGTACGCACATCAAATTCGGTGTCCGCGAGCTCCGCCTCCACGGGCAGTTCACAGCCGTTCGCGCGCAGGACTGTTTCCGCTATGCGCTCAATGTCTGGCAACCTGTCCGCCGCGATAGCCTCAGCCTCCGCGAGCGAATCCGCCCCGTCGAGTATGCCGCTCTCAAGCAGAGCGTCCCTTACGCGGAGCTTTAGCGTCTGGTCGCGCTCGCTGTCGGAGGCGGCAAGGATATGCAGGCGCAGTACGCTCCCGCGAAGCCTGTCAAGAGCCAGCCCGTCGCGCACAAAGCCGACCGTGTTTGAAATAAGTATCGTCAGGACAAGTCCCGCCGCAAGAATGAGTTCGTGTTTTCTTCTCATCAATATCACCTCACGGGTAAATATTGACGGGAAGTGCAGGCTTTATTCCACCTGCTTGATCTTTTTGCTCTTCATGAGCGCATCCATCTGATTTCTCCTTACAAAGTGCTCGACATAGCCGCAGTTGCCGCAGATATAGCGGTCAACGTCCACAGCCGAAAAAATCGTAGCTCCGCACATAATATTGCTCCCCGCGCCGTAGGCTTCCGCACTGCCCTTCGCATAGAGGATATCACAGCTTCCGCATTTGGGACATTGTTTCGTATATTTCATAGTACGACCTCCTTTCCGAAGTCAGCCACATAATACCACCTTCCGCTCCCCTTTTCAAGCCTTTCGTTTTTGCCGGAACTGTGCAATTTTCACAAAAAGCGCCGTCCCGTATGCGACCTCATACTCCCCGCAGCGACAGCTTACGCTGTCACATTTTCGGCGAGCTCGGCTGTCCGCGGCGAACCACCGCCTACCGTGCCGCACCGTGTCGGGATATTTGGCTTTACCCGCACACGTGAATGTTATAAAATCATACAAAAAGGAGCTGATAAAATGAAGAAGTACATATGCACGCTCACAGCCGCTGTTATCGCCGTCGGAGCGCTTTGCCCGCGGGGTTTCGCCGCATTTTGCACCGACGAGCCGCAGTACGAATACACCATCATCAACAACGAAGCCACGATAACAGGCTTCAAGGGCGAGCCCGTATACATAGATATTCCCGAAACTATCGAGGGCTGCCGCGTGGTCGAGCTCCGCGACAACGCCTTCTACGAGTGCTCGTCGCTCAAACACATCGACCTCCCCGACACCGTCAAAAAGATAGGACACCACTGCTTCTACGCTTGCTCGTCGCTGGAGGAGATAAGCGTCCCCGGATCCGTCACCGAGATAGGTATGGGCTGCTTCTGCGGCTGTGCGGAGCTGAGCTCCGCCACCGTGCCCGACACGCTGTCCGCGCTGCCCGAATCCTGCTTCCGAAGCTGTACCTCGCTCGTCAGCTTCACAGTCCCCGAGAGCGTCCATAGCATCGGCGCTTTCTGCTTCTCGGGGTGCACGTCGCTGGAGAATGTCTCACTCGGCAGCGCGCTGTGGGACATCGGCGACTGCTCGTTTTATATGTGCACGTCGCTGAAGGGCGTGTACGTCCCGCCCTCCGTCAGGGATATAGGGATATGTGCTCTCGGATATGTCCCCACAGAGGACGGCGCGGAGGTCGCCGAGGATTTCGTCCTCCTCGGCGACGGAGACTCCGCCGCCCGCGACTACGCCAAGGAGAACCACATCACCTTCACCGACGCCTCCGACACCGTCCACGCCTTCGCGATACAGCGAATCAGCGGCGAACGCGTGCCGATAAGCATACCATCGGTGCTGCTTCTCGGCGGAGGCGTACTTCTTGCGGCTTCGGCTGTTTTTGTAAAACGAAAATACGGTATACGTTCAAAAGCTAAAATTAATAAAAAAGTGCGTAACTGAGCAAAAAATAACTTGCATTATCCCGAAAAATATGATATTATGATTACAGTATGTTTAATAGCGGATAGATTATCCGTATGATAATATTTTTGATAAAATTTTTTGGAGGGATAACCAATGGCAAAATTCAAAAACTCCGTGGCTGCACTGACCTGTGCTGTCATGGCGGCAGTCTCGGGCACCGCTTCGTTCGTCTCGGACGCGGCTGACACTGCCGGGGAGGAGCAGCAGTTCTGCGCTCCGATAAGCGAGGTCGTTACGGACTCCGGTCTTGATATCGACTACGCACGTGCGCTCCAGTATTCGCTCTACTTCTACGACGCGAATATGTGCGGCGAATTCAAGGAAAACGAGAATGGTCTCTCATGGCGCGGCAGCTGCCACACCTATGACGCTCACGTTCCTATGATAGAGTGGGATGGGGAGACCAACAAGCAGAGCAAGGGCGGCACGAACCTCTCAGCCGCATTTATGGAGAAGTACAAGGACATCCTCGACCCCGACGGCGACGGAACTATCGACGTTGCGGGCGGCTTCCACGATGCAGGCGACCACGTTGAGTTCGGTATGCCCGAGAACTACTCGGCGGCTACTCTCGGCTGGGGCTACTACGAATACCGCGACGTATATGCAAAGCTCGGTCAGGACGAGCATATGGAGAAGATACTCCGCCACTTCAACGACTACCTTATGAAGTGCACCTTCCTCGACGAGGACGGCACTGTCATCGCTCACTGCTATCAGGTCGGCGACGGCGACATCGACCACGCTATATGGAACAGTCCTGAGGTCGATACTATGCCGCGTCCCGCATTCTTCCTCACAGCAGACAAGCCGCAGACCGACTACGTTGTTTCCGCGTGCGCTTCTCTCGCTATCAACTACCTCAACTTCAAGGACACAGACGAAGAATACGCTGAGCAGTCGCTCAAATACGCGAAGGCTCTGTGGAAGTTCGCGAACGACAATCCCAAGGAGCTCTCCGACAACGCTGACGGTCCCGGACGCTTCTACGGCTCCTCCAAGTGGGAGGACGACTACTGCTGGGCTGCCGCTTGGATGTATAAGGCTACGGGCGACGAGTCGTGCTTCGACTACGCAGTAGAGATATTCGACTACTACGCTCCCTCAGGCTGGTGCTACTGCTGGAACGATATGTGGGCAGGCGCAGGCGTAATGTGGGCTATAGTTAATCAGGAGCACCCCGAGCTCGACCTCGTTCAGAAGATAAGAGACGCTCAGGGCAAGAACCAGTACGTTTTCGATGACTTCTGGGACGATGACTGCGTGGGCAAGTGCCTCCGCACATGGAAGCAGGACGAGACTCCTCAGGGCTTCGCATGGCTCGATACATGGGGAAGCTGCCGCTACAACACAGCAATGCAGCTCATATGCCTTATGTACGATAAGTACAAGAACAACGGCGAGGCTACCGAGTGGAGCGACTGGGCAAAGAAGCAGATGGACTACATCCTCGGCGACAACGACATCACCTTCAAGGAGGAGGCTGAATACTCCGTCCTTGCGGGCAAGAACGGCACTCACGGCTCAAGATGCTTCATCGTAGGCTATAACGACAACTCAGTAAAGAATCCCCACCACCGTGCGGCTTCGGGACTTCTCATGGCTGAGGACCCGCGTGAGCAGAAGCACATTCTCTGGGGCGCTCTTGCAGGCGGTCCCGACGGCTCTGACAGCCACGACGACGCTACCAAGGACTGGACAGAGAACGAGGTCACCATCGACTACAACGCCTGCCTCCCCGCAGCGGCAGCAGGACTGTACGCTCTCTACGGCACTGAGGATATGGCTGTAACTCCCAACTTCCCGCCTACTGACGAGAAGCGAGTTTACGGCGGCGGCACAGGCGGAGACGGCGGAAGCGGCTACTGGGTAGAGGCTATCGCATACGACGTACTCAACAACGACGGCACCGGTTCGACAAACGTTTCATTCAAGGTCCTTTCGGGCGAATCCAAGCCCTCCAAGAATATGTCGGTAAGATATTACTTCAACGTTTCAGAAAACAACAAGCCCGATATCTACGAGGTCAAGGAGCTCTACGACCAGTCCAGCACCGAGGACGGCGCTATCGGAGCAGACGGTGTTATCTCGGGTCCTCACAAGTACGACAAGGTGGCTGACACCTACTACGCCGAGATAAGCTGGGAGGACTACGTTATCGCGAACTCGGGCAAGAAGTACCAGTTCAGCGTTGGCTTCTTCGGCAAGGGCTATACCGACTCCACGACAAACAAATACATCTTCTATCAGTTCGACCCCGAAAACGACTACAGCTACGGCGAGCTGAAAATGGGTAAGGACACCGACTTCTTCGCTGTTGACGACCCGCCGGAGGAGCGCACCGAGAGGATATGCGTATACGACAACGGCGTGCTCGTAGGCGGTTCCGAGCCCGACGGCTCCAAGCCCGAAGGCAAGGAGACTTCCACCACCACGACAGGAAAGTCCTCGACCACTACGACTTCAAAGGCTACGACGTCTGCAACAACTGCCAAGAATACAACAACTGCCCCAACAGACGGCAAGTACCTCGCAGGCGACGCCAACCTCGATGAGAAGGTAACAGTTGCTGACGCAGTTGCTATACTCCAGTCCATCGCAAGCAAGGACAAGTACGCACTCAAGCCTCAGGGCGTGAAGAACGCCGATGTTACAGGCGGAGGCGACGGTATCACAGCGGCTGACGCTCTCGCGATACAGAAATACGACGCACACGAAATAGAAACACTTCCCGTAACGAAGTAAAAATTAAAGGCTCACGGAATTTCCGTGAGCCTTTTATTATCATTCGTCAAACAACGGAGTTGAGAAATACCTCTCTGCGGTATCGGGAAGAATAGTCACGACAGTCTTGCCCTCGCCGAGCTTTTCAGCCATTTTCAGTGCCGCAGCGACATTCGTGCCGCTCGATATGCCACACATTATGCCTTCCTTTGCAGCAAGGTCTTTCGCAGTCTGTATAGCCTCCTCGTCGGTGACGATGTAGATGTCGTCATAGATGTTCTGATTGAGGATATCGGGGATTATGCCATCGCCTATGCCCATCTGGAGGTGCGTACCGATGTTTCCGCCCGCAAGGATAGCGGCGTTCTCGGGCTCGACTGCCCATATCAGCATATCGGGATACTGCGATTTCAAGGTCTCGCCTATACCCGTGATAGTGCCGCCTGTGCCTATCCCCGAGCAGAAGCCGTCTATCCTGCCCGCGGTCTGCTCGAGTATCTCGAGAGCCGTGTGGTACTTGTGGGCATAGATGTTGTTGACGTTCGCGAACTGCTGCGGAACGAAGACGTTCTTGTCCTCCTCAGCCATTTTCAGCGCGGTGTCAAGGCACTCCTGTATACAGCGCCCGATGTCGCCGTCATCGTGTATAAGCACTACCTCCGCACCGTAATGGCGGACGAGCTTGCGGCGCTCCTCACTGACGGAGTCGGGCATTATTATCACGGTTTTATAGCCGCGTACAGCTCCTACGAGCGCAAGTCCGATACCCTGATTGCCGCTGGTGGGCTCGACTATTATCGTGTCCTTGTTTATCCTGCCCTCCTGCTCGGCGTGGAGTATCATATTGTACGCAGTGCGGGTCTTGATAGAGCCGCCCACGTTGAGTCCCTCGAACTTGACGAGCACCTCGGCGCTGTCGGGCTTGTTCATGCGGTTGAGCCTTATCATCGGCGTGTGTCCCATTGCCTCAATAATGTTATTGCAAACCATTCAGTCGATTCTCCTTAAAGTATACTTCTCTTATTATATACCACATCGGAGAAAAATGCAAGTGTTAATTTCCTGAATGCTCTTTATCTTGACAAAGCCTCACGCGTGATGTACAATATGTGTCAGACAGGAGGAATGACCTATGATAGTTATTATCGTCAATATTATATCCTCGCTCTCAATAGTGCTCGGCGGGATAATAATGATAAAATACGCAAGATCCCACGCGGACTTCACCATCGGCTTCAGAACAAAGCGCTCGATGTCGAGCGAGGAGACATGGTGCTTCGCGAATCGGAGCTGCGGATTTGCTTGGCTCATCATCGGAGCTGTCTGCTTTGTCCTGACGCTCGCCGCGCTGATAATTGCTCCCGAAGCATATATCGTACAGACAGCCATACTTATATTTCACATTTCCGCTGTCGCTGTTGCAGTAATACACACCGAAATGCAGCTGAGACGAAAGTTCGGCACTGACGCAAACAACAAAAAGCTCTGAGGTATCCCCTCAGAGCTTTTTCATTTTCTGCTGAAACCTGTAAGGTCCTTGATTACCTCGCCCGCGATGATTAGTCCCGCCACCGACGGCACGAATGCATTCGAGCCGGGAGTGCTCCTGCGCGACCCGCCGTCGGTACACATTCCCGCTATCGGAGTAAGAGCCTCCTCCTTCGAGTAGACCACCTTCAGCGCCTTAACGCCGCGCTTTTTCATCTCGCGGCGCATTACTCTCGCCAGCGGACAAACCGACGTCTTGTAGATATCCGCGACCTCAAACGCCGTCGGGTCAACCTTATTTCCCGCGCCCATACTGCTTATCACGGGGACTCCCGCTGCCTTTGCACGCATTATTATCTCTATCTTGCCTGTGACCGTGTCTATCGCGTCAACTACGTAGTCGTACTGCGTGAAGTCGAACTCGTCCGCCGTATCGGGCATAAAAAACGTGTTGAACGTCCGCACCTTGCAGTCGGGAGAGATATCGTGTATCCGCTTCTCCGCGGCTTCGGTCTTGAACTGTCCTATCGTGCTCTGCGTGGCGACTATCTGACGGTTCAGATTGCTCGGAGCTACCCTGTCGTTGTCGATGAGGTCGAGAGCTCCTATCCCCGAGCGTGCGAGTGCCTCCACAACGTGTCCGCCGACTCCACCAATGCCGAAAACGGCTACTCTCGAAGCAGCAAGCTTCTTCATAGCCGTTTCACCGAATATCATACCTGTGCGGATAAATTCCTCACGCATACTGTTCTCCTTACTTCTTTACAACTCCCGGGATGCGCTTGATGACGAGCTCGTATACCGCTACGGAAATAGCCGCTCCGATAGCACCCTGTACTGCGTTTGCGGGAACTCCGAGGAATGCCGTCGCGAACGAGTGGTAGAGAGCCGCCTCATACAGCGCATAGCCGACTATCATCACTACCTCAGCCACAGAAGCTGCCGCTATCCTCGAAACGAGCGAGCCCGAGTGCTTTGCCGCAGCTTTGAGCACGTAGAACGAGGCAGCAGCCATTCCTGCCTTTATCACGAGAGTTGCGGGAGCATATACCACGTAGCCGCTGATGATGTCAGCGAGTGCAGAGCCGATTCCCGCGGCAGCTGCGCCGTAAGCAGGTCCGAGAACCCATGCCGCTATGTTGACGATACTGTCTCCGAGGTTGACATAGCCCTTTGTCGGAGTGGGAATGTGTATGAGCAGGGTCGCTACTGTTGTCAGCGCCGTGAAAAGCGCCGCGAGAGTCAGTGTCCTGAGCTTATCCCTGTTATTGTTATTCATTTAAAAACACCTCTTTAAAAATTAAGGGAAGCCTTTTTTCCTTGGCTTCCCTATTATATCACTATTTATCTGCAAATGCAACATCTTATGGTATATAAGTCTTTTATAATCGGTTATCAGCGTAATTGCACCGTATTCCCTGATATTTACCCTTACTTTACAGCCTCGAAGCCCTGCTTCAGGTCGGCGATGATGTCGTCGATGTGCTCGGTGCCGATGGACAGTCTCACTGTGGTCGGCTTGATGCCCGAGAACAGGAGCTCATCCTCTGTCATCTGCGAGTGTGTGGTCGAAGCGGGGTGGATAACGAGGGACTTAACGTCTGCTACGTTGGCGAGGAGCGAGAAGAGCTTGAGGCTCTCGGTGAACTTCTTGGCTCTGTCAGCGCCGCCCTTTATCTCGAACGTGAATATGGAAGCCGCTCCGTTCGGGAAATAGCGGTCGTAGAGCTCCTTAGCCCTGCCTGTTGCGAGGGACGGGTGGTTCACCTTCTCTACGTCGGGGTGGTTCCTGAGGAAGTCAACTACCTTGAGTGCGTTCTCTGTGTGGCGCTCGAGACGGAGAGAAAGCGTCTCAAGTCCCTGTAAAAGAAGGAAGGAGTTGAACGGAGATATTGCCGCACCCTGATCTCTCATAAGTGTGGTGCGGATTTTGAGGATATATGCGAGATTGCCGCAAGCCTCGGTGAATACTACGCCGTGATAGGACGGATTAGGCTTTGACAGACCGGGGAACTTGTCGTTCTGCGCCCAGTCGAACTTGCCTGCGTCGATGATGACGCCGCCCATTACCGTACCGTGTCCGCCGATGAACTTCGTCGCGGAGTGTACTACCACGTCAGCGCCGTGCTCGATAGGTCTGAGCAGGAACGGAGTTGCGAAGGTGTTGTCCACGATGAGCGGGATACCGTGCTTGTGGGCTATTTCCGCTACCGCCTCGATGTCGAGAACATTGGAGTTGGGGTTGCCGAGAGTCTCGGCATAGAGAAGCTTTGTGTTCTCCTTGATAGCCTTCTCGAAGTTGACAGGGTCGGACGGGTCAACGAAGTCAGTCGAAAGTCCCTGATCCTTCAATGTGTGCGCGAGGAGGTTGTACGTGCCGCCGTAAACGTTGGTAGAGGCTACGATGTGGTCGCCTGCTGTTGCGATGTTCTGTATCGCGTAGGTTATCGCCGCCGAGCCCGATGCTGTTGCGAGAGCTCCGACGCCGCCCTCAAGTGCAGCGATGCGCTCCTCGAAAACGCTTGATGTGGGGTTCATCAGGCGGGTGTAGATGTTGCCGGGAACTGTAAGCCCGAATCTGCCTGCCGCTGTGTCGGAGTCCTTGAACACGTAGGAGGTCGTCGCGTATATCGGGACTGCTCTTGCGTCAGTGGTGGGGTCGGGCTGCTCCTGACCTGCGTGTACCTGTAATGTTTCAAACTTATAATTGCTCATTGTGATTACTTCCTTTCAAATTTGGTTTGGCTATCTCTACCTTTTCTGTAGGTTAACTATACTATAACACATATTTCCTACTTTGTCAATAGGCAAACTCTATAACTTGGCGATTCTTTTTCTATATCAGGCTATAGGTTTTACCTATAACAGTTTTTGAGCTGACGGCTCAAAGCCTTGACGTGTGCTCGCTTTTATGCTATTATATAATGTAACGTGATGAAAGAAAGGATATAATATGCAATTCAATGAACTTAACCTCTCCGAGGAGCTCCTGCGCGCGGTAGACGAGCTAGGCTTCGAGGAAATGACCGAAATACAGGCTCAGAGCATTCCCCTGCTCCTGCAGGGACGCGACGTTGTCGGACGCTCCAACACGGGCACGGGCAAGACCGCCGCATTCGGCATACCCGCCGTCGAGAGCATTACCGAGGATGAGCGGCGCTCTGTCGCGGTGCTGATACTGTGTCCCACGCGCGAGCTCGCAATGCAGGCGTGCGAGGAGATACGCAAATTCGCCAAATTCAAGCGCTGTGTCAAGGCGTGCGCTGTATACGGCGGCGCAAGCATGGAGCGCCAGATACTGGAGCTCAAACGCGGTGCTAATATTGTAATAGGTACTCCCGGGCGCGTTATGGACCATATCCGCAGACGCACACTCAAGCTTGAAAATCTGCGCACAGTCATACTCGACGAGGCGGACGAAATGCTCAATATGGGCTTCCGCGAGGACATCGAGTCCATACTCTCGGACGTCCCCGAGGATAGGCAGACCGTCCTCTTCTCGGCGACTATGCCTCCCGAGATACTCGCCATAACCGAGAAATATCAGCGCGAGCCCGTACATATCAAGATAAAGTCCTCGCAAAAGACGGTCGAGCTCATCGAGCAGTTCTACTTCGAGGTGGCTATGGGTCGCAAGACCGACGCTCTGAGGCTTCTTCTCGCTGCTTATTCGCCCGATTCCGCAATGGTGTTCTGCAACACAAAGCGTATGGTAGACGAGCTGACTGAGGAGCTTGTCAAGAGCGGCTTCCGTGCGGCTGGTCTGCACGGCGATATGAAGCAGATACAGCGCACGCAGGTGATGAACAGCTTCAAGAGCCGCACTACAGCCGTTCTCGTGGCGACCGACGTCGCCGCCCGCGGTATCGACGTCAGCGGCATTGATATGGTCTTCAACTACGACCTGCCGCAGGACAACGAATACTACATACACCGCATAGGACGTACAGGCAGAGCAGGTCTCGCGGGCAAGGCTTACACCCTTATCACGGGCAGACGGCAGCTCCACGACCTCAAGGACATCGCACGCTATACAAAGGCTGAGATAACAGAGCTCCCGCTCCCTGACAAGTCCTACATCGCGGAGATGAAGAAGGAAGCTCTCGCGCTCGAGATCGCCGCCATTGACGAGCGTCCCGACGCGGGCGCTTACGATATCCTCGACGCTCTCGCCGCTAAGGGTATCGACGGTCGCGAAGCCGCCGCAAGGCTCATAAGCTCGCGTCTGAAAGCGGAGCTCGCGGGACTGCCCGAATTCGATATGCCCAAGCCCCTCAAAAAGGGCAGCAGAAGCGGCGCGAAAACGGTCAAGATAGACCTCAGCATCGGCAGGAACAAGCGCATAGCTCCCAACTTCATTCTCGGTGCTCTTGTAGATGCGACGGGTATGTCGGGGCAGGACTTCGGCAAGATAGACATCTACGACAGCCACACGACCGTTGAAGTCCCCGAGGCTGAGTACGACTACATCATTGACAGCACCAACCCGATGAAGATAAACGGTCACCCCGTGGAGGTAAAGCTCTACAAGGGCGGTAATACAAAGGAGCGCCCGTACAGGCAGTCCGCCGAAAAGCGCGGCGATGGCAGAAGGCGCTCGGACTACGGCAAAAAGAAACGCACGGACATCTTCGGCGACCATATCCCCGACCGCCGCAAGCGTACCAAGAAAAGACACTGAGAGGTGATAATAATGAGCAGCGGACCACAGAAAAAAACGTGGATGAGGATACTGATACTCGCCCTCGCGGGAATTATGATACTCGGCGCGATACTGATGCCGTTCTTCGGCTGGATATAAGCAAATGCAGGCTCCCTCGGGAGCCTGTTTTTTTATGCCGTCATAAACCGACATATTCCGCACCTCGTCTGCATTATAATATTAACAGTAGGATATGAGGGGAGGTCATCGCTCTGACAATCTATATCGACGTGCTCATTATCCTCAACGTATATGTCAACTACTTCCTGCTGAGGACTGCCGCTAAGCTCACGCACTCGCCGCTGAGGACGTGGCGCTGTATCGCGGCTTCATTCTGCGGGAGCCTGTTCTCACTGATGATACTCGCTCCGAAACTGCCCGTACCCTTGACATTCGCAGTCAAGCTCGCGGCAGCTGTCACCATAGTCACTGCCGCGTTCGGAGTGCGCTCACCTGTCCGCATTGCCAAGAACACCGCCGCATTCTTCTCCGCGAACTTCATACTCGCGGGGACGGTTTACGCCGTGTATTCGTGGTTCAAGCCGAGCTCCGTGCACTTCGCGAACTCGTACTTCTACATAGATTTTTCGCTCCTGCTCCTGCTGATAACGACCGCCGCGCTCTACGGAGCGGTCTGCCTGCTGAGGCTCATCACCGACAGGGAGCGTCCGCTCGCGAGCCGTGTCCTCATACGCGCGGGAAGCCGTACCATCGGGCTGGACGGGCTCGCGGACACGGGCAATGCTCTCGTTGACTGCTTCACGGGACGACCTGTCGTGATATGCGCCCGCGAGGACATCGGCGTTGTCTCCGCGAAAATGAGGCTCATACCGTGCGCGACGGTGTCCGACAGCGGAGTTATGCCCGTATTCCGCCCCGATGAGGTCGTCGTCGTCAACACCGCAACAGGCGAAAAAAAGCCTGTGGACGTGATGATAGGACTCGGAGAGACGGGCGGCAAGGCGATATACAATCCCAAGATAATGAAGCTATAGAAAGGAGAATCACAATGAATATCGTGAAAAAAATGGTCGTGAAGCTGAAAAAGCTCCTGCGCGGGGAGGTGTACTACGTGAACGGTCCCGATACGCTCCCGCCGCCGCTGACCCGCGACGAGGAGGCGGAGGTGTTTGCGGGCTTGTCCGCAAACGACCCTGCCGCGCGGAAAAAGCTGATAGTCCACAATCTGCGTCTTGTCGTGTACATAGCGAAGAAGTTCGAGTCCACGGGGATAGGGATAGAGGACCTCGTCTCTATCGGCACTATCGGGCTTATCAAAGCCGTGAACACCTTCCGCCCCGATAAGAATATCAAGTTCGCGACCTACGCCTCGCGCTGTATTGAGAACGAGATACTGATGTTCCTGCGGAAGTCCTCGCAGTACCGCAACGACCTCTCCATCGACGAGCCGCTCAATGTGGACTACGACGGCAACGAGCTCCTGCTGTCGGACGTGCTCGGCACCGACGACGACATCGTCAACAAGGGCATCGAGACCGAAGCCGAGCGTGAGATTCTGCGCGGCGCTGTCTCGGAGCTCTGCGACCGCGAGCGCGAGATAATGGAGATGAGGTTCGGGCTGATAAACGGCAAAGAGATGACGCAGAAGGAGGTCGCGGACACGATAGGGATATCGCAGTCGTATATCTCACGGCTCGAAAAGAGGATAATCAAGAAGCTGCGGGTCAAGCTGGAGAACATTGTGTAGGGGCGGATATCATCCGCCCACGCAAAACACCTATTTGTAGGGGACGCCGCCCTCGGCGTCCCTTAGATTTGTCATATGCCTGCGGGCGGGCGAGGGCGCCCGCCCCTACACAACGTTGTTCCATATTACGTCTATGATTTGCGGGCGGATAATATCCGCCCCTACAGAAAAAATCAACGGCAAGGACGTCCTTTCGGGCGTCCTTTTCGCGTAGGAAAAGGCTGTCAAATAATTCTCAACCTTTTCGGATAATATGACGATTTTTCCCGCCGCTATTGAAAACAAGCCTCCTTGATGCTATAATATAATATGTATAATTGTATTCGTAAGGAGCACTTTTCTATGAAAAAATGGAGTATCAGCGTCCCGCAGAGGGAGCTCGTCTCAAAACTGATGCTCGGGTGCAAGGTCAGCTCGCTGACAGCCGCCGCACTCGTATCAAAGGGGTATTCCTCGCCCGAGCACGTTGTCAGCAGTATGAACGTGGACTCGCTGTCCGACCCTTTCCTCATCAAGGATATGCAGGAGGCGGCGGATACGATAAATTCCGCCATAGACGAGGGTCTGCGCATCTGCGTGTACGGCGACTACGACTGCGACGGCGTTATGGCGACGGCGATACTCTACTCCTATCTTGCAGAGGCAGGCGCAGACGTGACCTGCTACATTCCCGAACGCTCCGAGGGATACGGTCTGAACAAAAGTGCGATAGATAAGCTCTGCGACGACGGCGTACAGCTCATTGTTACCGTGGATAACGGTATTTCCGCTATTTCCGAGGCTGAGTACATATACGCTTCGGGTATGAAGCTCGTAGTCACCGACCACCACCAGCAGGGCGAGGCTCTGCCAAGGGCGGAGGCTGTCGTTGACCCGCACCGCCGCGACTGCTTCTCCCCTTTCAAATTCGCCTGCGGAGCCGTTATCGCGCTCAAGCTCGTTGCCGCGCTCGACGGCGGCGACTACACGATGGCTCTCGAGCAGTTCGGCGACCTCGCGGCTATAGCAACGGTCGCGGATATCGTCAGCCTCACGGGCGAGAACAGGTTCATCGTCTCCTACGGTATGGAGCTGATTGACAACTCCGACAGACCCGCTCTCATCGCGCTGAAGGAGGTCAGCGGGCTCACGGACAAGCACTGCGACGCACATTCGATAGGCTTCGGGCTCGCTCCGAGGATTAATGCGGCGGGACGCTTCGGCTCGCCGAGGACAGCGCTGGAGCTCTTCCTGTGTGAGGACGAGGAACGCGCCGCTGAGCTCGCGGCTGAGCTTGACAGGCTCAACTCCGAGCGCAAGCAGGCTGAAAACGACATCGTCGCGGACATATACTCGATGATTGAATCCGACCCATCCCTCGTGCGCGGACGTGTGATATTCATCTGCGGCAAGGGCTGGCACCACGGCGTTATCGGCATTGTCGCCTCGCGCATTATGGAGCAGTTCGGCAAGCCTTGCTTCATCGCCTCCGAGGAGGACGGCGAGATACGCGGCTCGGCTCGCTCATTCGGCAAGTTCTCCGTTTTCGGTGCGCTCACTGCCGCCGCCGATGTCCTCGAAAAGTTCGGAGGTCACCCCGGAGCGGGCGGCTTCACGATAAAAGAGGGACAGGCGGACGAGTTCCGCCGACTGATAGAGCAGTATGCGGCAGAGAGCTTCCCCGTAATGCCGACCGCGGAGCTCCGCGCGGACGCTCCCGTAACTCCGCAGGAGCTGACTGTGCAGAACATCGAGGGACTTTCCGTGCTCGAGCCCTACGGCATGGGCAACGAAAAGCCGCTCTTCTATATGGAAAATGTGACGATAACCTCTATAGTGCCGCTATCGGGCGGGATACACTCGAAGCTGAAGATAAAGTTCGGCTACACCACCGCCGACGCTCTCATTTTCAGAAAGAGCCCGCAGGAGCTCACCGTCAGCGAGGGCGATGTCTGCGATATGATAGTGACGCTCGGTACGAACGAATACAAGGGCAACGTTTCGGTAAGCATATACGTGAGCGATATACGTCTTCACGGCTTCGAGCAGAGCAGATACTTCAACGCGCTCGGCTCGTTCGAGGCTTTCACCCGCGGCGAGGCTCTGCCCGACAACCACTACCCGTGGATGTACCCGTCGAGGGAGGCGTTCACGAAGATATACAAGGCTATCCCCGAGGAGGGCATACCGATGGACACGCTGTATATGCGGCTCGCCGACCCGAGGATAAACTACTGCTGCTTCTGCATTGCGGCAGAGGCTCTGCGGGAGCTCGGGCTCGTGCGGATATCGCCCGCAGGCTCGGTCATAAGCAGGATAAAGGTAAGTCAGAAGGCACAGCTTGAATCTGCGCCGATACTCGTCAGGTTAAGAGGGATACTTGACGAGCTTTCAAGGAAAGTCAGAGGAGGAGAAAAATGATAGGCGACACCAAGAATAACGAACAGCACAAGGACATAGAAGTCCCTATCCCGTCAACTGCCGATTCCGTACAGGCAAGGGAGGTCATCGACTCTATCCCCGACTACGACGAGAATTTCACTATCGAAAAGATAATCCAGAAGATACTCAAGGACGACAAGCAGTACGATATGAGCAAGATAATCTCCGCGTATGAGTTCGCAGCGAAGGCTCATGAGGGACAGAAGCGCTCGTCGGGTCAGGACTACATCATCCACCCGCTCGCTGTTGCGTATATACTGCTTGAGCTCGGTATGGACACCGACACTATCTGTGCGGCTCTGCTCCACGACGTTGTCGAGGACACGCCCGCCACGCTCGATGACCTCAAAAAGCGCTTCGGTCAGGACGTGGCAATGCTCGTAGACGGAGTTACAAAGCTGAGCAAGATACCGATGAACACCAAGGAGGAGCAGCAGGCTGAGAATATCCGCAAGATACTCCTTGCGATGTCGCAGGATATCCGCGTTATGATAATCAAGCTCGCCGACCGCCTGCACAATATGCGCACGCTGAAATACCGTCCGATAGAGAAGCAGAGAGCTACCGCCCTCGAAACTATGAACATCTATGCTCCCATCGCTCACCGCCTCGGTATCAGAGCTATACAGGAGGAGCTCGAGGACCTCTCGTTCCGCTTCCTCGACCCGTTCGCGTACTCGGAGATAGACCATATCCTCGAGACAAAGAAGGAGGAGCGTGAGGAGTTCATCGTCACGATTCAGGAGCGTATCGCACGCCGCTTCAAGCAGGAGGACTTCGCCGAGCCGCCGATGATCGAGGGACGCGTCAAGAGCATCTACAGCATCTACAAGAAGATATTCCTCAACCACAAGGATATCGACGAGATTTACGACAAGTACGCCGTAAGAATCATCGTTACCACCATTGCCGAGTGCTACAATGTGCTCGGTCTGATACACGATATATTCCGCCCGCTCCCGAACCGCTTCAAGGACTATATCTCCACGCCGAAGGCGAATATGTACCAGTCGCTGCACACGACCGTTCTCGGCAAGGAGGGTATCCCCTTCGAGGTGCAGATACGTACGTGGGATATGCACGAGACCGCCGAATACGGTATCGCCGCCCACTGGAAGTACAAGGAGGGCATACGCGGCAAGGACAAGATGGAGAGCAGGCTCGCGTGGGTGCGTCAGGTCATCGAGGCGCAGCAGACCTCTGACGACGTTGAGGAGATCGTCCGCATAATCAAGACCGACCTTGCTCCCGAGGACATCGTCGTTATGACGCCCAAGGGTATGTCCATCGACCTGCCCATGGGCTCGACTGTCATCGACTTCGCATACCGCATACACACCGAGATCGGTCACAAGACCATAGGCGCAAAGGTTGACGGCAAGATAGTGCCGCTCGACTACGAGCTCCAGACGGGTCAGATATGCGAGATAATCACCACCAAGGACCCCGAAAAGGGACCAAACCGCGCTTGGCTCAACATCGTGCAGACCAACGACGCCCGCGCAAAGATTCGCTCGTGGTTCAAGAAGGAGCGCCGCGAGGAGAACATCGTCGAGGGCAAGGCGGAGCTCGAGCGCACATTCAAGCGCTACCATATAAACGTCCCCGAGGATAAGCTCGGCGAGTTCCTGCAGGACGACTTCAAGCGACACAACTGCGAGACGCTCGACGACTTCTTCGCGTCGATAGGCTACGGCGGTATCACTCTCGAGAAAATGATACCACGTCTCAAGGACAAGTACAACAAGCTCTACGGCGACCTGCCCGAGCCCGAGAATACCAACCTCATCAAGCTCAAGCCCAACGGCAGGAGCAGTATCGTGCTCGACCAGATAACGGATATGGCTGTCAAATTCGCGCAGTGCTGCAACCCGCTCCCCGGTGATGAGATAGTCGGCTTCGTTACGCGCGGCTACGGTCTGTCAGTGCATACGACAAAGTGCAGCAACTACCTCGCCGCGAAACAGCGAAATGACCCTGCCGAGCTCGACCGCTGGTACGATATCGTGTGGTCGGAGAACAGCAATACCCAGCTCCAGACGAGCTTCGAGGTCGTGGCTACCGATCGCGTGGGACTGGTATACGATATCTCCGCGGTGCTTATGGAGGCAAGAGTGCCTATCGTGCACTCGTCGTCGCGTGTGCTCAAAAACGGCAATGCCCTCTTCGAGAGCACTATCGTGATATCCAGCACCGAGCAGCTTCGCAATCTCTTCGACAAGATCAGGAAGATAAACGGCGTTATCTCCGTTGACCGTTCTTCCATTTAAGGAGCAAACTATGAGGATAAAGACTTTTCAGCTCGGCGAGCTAAACTCCAACTGCTACCTCGTGGAGACAGCTCCCGCGAGGTGTATTGCGATAGATATCGGCGGAAGCCCGCGCATACTGCTTGAATATATGCGTATGCAGAAGCTCCGCCTTACGAAGATACTGCTCACGCACGGTCACTTCGACCATATGGGCGGTGCGGAGGAGGTGCGTGCGGCTACGGGCGCGGAGATATACGTCCACGAGAGCGACGCTCATATGCTGACAAGCTCGTCGGCGTCGCTGCACTCGTCCATATCAATTATGCCGTTCAGAGCCGTCACCGACTACACCGCTATCCGCGGCGACTGCTATATCAACGACGGCGACTGCTCGTTCCGCGTGCTGCACACCCCGGGACACACTCACGGCAGCGTCTGCTATATCACGGGCGACGTGATGTTCTCGGGCGACACGCTGTTCTGCTGCTCGGTCGGACGCACCGACTTCCCGGGCGGCGACGCTCACTATATGCAGAGCTCGATGAAGCTGCTCAGGGAGCTCGACGGCGACTACAAGGTCTACCCAGGTCACGGCGAGACTACTACCCTCGAATACGAGAGACAAAACAATCCTTTTATGAGATGATTTTATGAATAACGATATAATTAACTTAACGCCTTTCAAAGAAATAAAAAGCGGTAAAGAGAGCATATATGACCGAGTTGACGAATCTTTTTCAGCACCGCCAAAGGTCATAGAATACCTCAAAACTACAAAACCATATATGATGTCGCCAGGGATTTACAAGCACCCTTTTAAAGACATGGAACTGCTCGGACCGTATTATTATACTGACGGCGAATATTGCTGGGACCGTGATACGTGGAAATACGTTGTAAAGTACCACGTCACGCTTCCGCAGGAATTCATAGACAAAGTGATGTCGGACAGAGGAACTGAATTCCTCGAACTCTTTTACAAGAGCGACGAATCATGGGGAAAAGAGATAGGCAAATTGAAGGAGCGCCCCAACACGGTCTGTCTGCTGCCCGAAGATGCAGGCGATTCTTCACTTGAAGACTTTTGACCGCTGCACTTTTCTTATCCAAAACAGAAAGATGAAAAACTATGAATAACGATACAAAAATGCCGATCGTGCTGATCGGCAATTCTTTTAAATACGAGATAGAGGCGACGCTGAAGCTCTTCTTCAACACCGCCCGTTTTATGTTCTGCGCGGACAGGAGCGAAATTGTCGGCGAGAGATACGTTGTCGCGGAGGTTCGCGGAAACGGCACGTTCGCGGTCGAGGTCTGCCTCTGCGGAGAGCCTGTTATAACCGAGGGCAAAGCCGCTCCCAACAAACTCGAGCATGAGATCTGCCGCGCTCTCGCACACACGCTCACCGACCTGACAGGTATACGTCCGCCGTGGGGCATTATGACGGGTATCCGCCCCGTGAAGAAGGTCACGGAACTGATAGAGCGCGGGCTCGACAAGGAGCAGATACGCGCCGAGCTGACCGAGCGCTTCGAGCTGCTGCCCGACAAATTCGAGCTCGCCTACGAGACCGCCGTCAATCAGCTGCCGATACTCGAAAAAATAGACCGCTCCGCCGCGAGCCTGTACGTATCTATCCCCTTCTGCCCGACGAGGTGCAGCTACTGCTCGTTCGTCTCGCACAGTATGGACTCAGCGCGAAAGCTTATGCCCGAGTATATCGCCGCGCTCTGCCGCGAGCTCGAAATAGTGGGCGATATCGTCCGTGAGACAGGCACTAAAATTGACACTATCTACTTCGGCGGCGGTACTCCGACGTCTATTTCAGCGGACGAGCTCCGCGCCGTAATGGAGGCTGTCGAGCGCAGCTTCGACCTCGGCAGCATACGCGAATACAGCGTCGAGGCGGGACGTCCCGACACAATCACCGAGGAGAAGCTCCGCGTGATAAGGGAGCTCGGGGCTTCGCGCATTTCCGTGAACCCGCAGACCCTCAACGACAATGTGCTCCGCGTGATAGGTCGTCAGCACTCGGGCGGGGACGCTATACGTGCATTCGAGCTCGCGCGAAGTCTCGGCTTCGACAACATCAACACCGACCTCATCGCAGGTCTGCCGACCGAGTCCGCGGAGAGCTTCCGCAACACGCTCGACCGTATCTGTGAGCTGTCCCCCGAGAGCATAACAGTGCACACGCTCACGCTGAAACGCTCGGCGGAGCTGTTCGAGAAGAGCTCCGCGAATATGAAGAATCCCGCCGCGGAAATGGTTGACTACAGCATTGAAAAGCTCATAGGAAGCGGCTATCTGCCGTACTATATGTACAGGCAGAAGAACACCATAGACAACCTCGAAAACGTAGGCTACGCTAAAAAGGGCTTCGAGAGCTGGTACAATATCTTCATTATGGACGAGACGCAGACCATTCTCGGAGCGGGCTGTGCGGCGTCCACGAAGCTGGTCTACCCCGACGGAAAGATAAGCCGCATACACAATTACAAGTTCCCATACGAGTACATCAATCGCTTCGACGAGCTGATGACAAAGAAAACGGAGGTCACGGAATGCCTGAAAAAAATAAAGTCTATACCGCAGAAATAACGGGACTCACCTCTGAGGGCAGCGGGGTATGCCGCATTGAGGAAATGGCTGTATTCGTGCCCGAAACGGCTGTCGGCGACGTCGCGGAGGTGAAGGTCGTGAAGGTGCTGAGCAGCTACGCCTTCGGTATCGTCAGCAGGCTCGTCACGCCCTCCCCCGACCGCTGCGAGCGTCCGTGCGGCGCGTATAAAAAGTGCGGCGGCTGTGTGTACAGGCACATCAGCTACGAGGCTGAATGCCGCGCCAAGGAAGCAGTTGTCCGCGACGCATTCGAACGCATTGGCGGGATGTCACCGCACTTCGACAGCTTCCTCGCGGCTGAGGATACCGACCGCTACCGCAATAAGGCGCAGTACCCGCTCGCAGCCGTTGACGGAAAGGCTGTCTGCGGCTTCTATGCTCCGCGCAGTCACAGGGTCGTGCCGATAGAGGACTGCCCGCTCCAGCCGAGTGTCTTCTCGGACATCTCCGCGGCTGTGCTGGACTACATAAACGAGCGCGGGCTGTCGGTCTACGACGAGAAATCAGGTACCGGCATAATGCGCCATATCTACCTCCGCAGAGGAGCGCACTCGGGCGAGGTGATGGTCTGCCTCGTCGCGAGAAAGGACGTATCACGGCAGCTTATGCCGCTGTGCAGGGAGCTTGCCGCGAGCTTCCCCGACATCAAAAGCGTGGTGCTCAACGTCAACCCCGCGCGCACAAATGTCATTCTCGGCGAGAAGTGTCTGACGCTGTACGGCTCTGATACCATCACCGATGTGATGTGCGGCAATGAGGTCGAAATTTCGCCGCTCTCGTTCTATCAGGTCAACACAGTGCAGGCGGAGAGGCTCTATGCGAGGGCGCTCGAATACGCCGCTCTGACGGGCAGCGAGACCGTCGCCGACCTCTACTGCGGCGCGGGTACGATAGGGCTCTCCATGGCTCGGAGCGCGGGGCGTATCGTCGGCGTGGAGATAGTCCCCGAGGCGGTCGAAAACGCCAAACGCAACGCCGAGCGCAACGGCATAACCAACGCGGAATTCCACTGCGGCGACGCTGGCGAGGTGTTCGGTCAGCTCCGCAAGAGGGGCTGTGCTCCCGACATCATCGTCGTTGACCCGCCGCGCAAGGGCTGCTCGGAGGAGACGCTCAGACACATCGTCGCTGCTGCTCCCGAAAAGGTCGTGATGATATCGTGCAATCCGTCCACAGCCGCCCGCGACGCGAAATACCTCTGCGGGCACGGCTACACGGCGGAGCGCGTCTGCGGCGCCGACCTCTTCCCTGCAACGAGGCACGTTGAGTGCGTGGTGTTGATGACTAAAATGAAAGGAGAGTAATTATGACAAAAGGTATTATTTACATTATGGAAACTGTTGTCCCAGGGCTTATTAAAATAGGTAAAACAGCTTCAGATCAATTTGAAAATAGAATGTACACTTTAGAACGAAATGGTTACAACAATGTTGTCGGACTAAAGAGAAAGTTTGCTATCGAAGTTGAAGAATACGACGCAAAGGAAGCATTACTGCATAGTCTATTTGATAAAAGTCGTTTGCAAAACTCTGAGTTGTTTGCAACAGATGTTAATCTGGTTATTCAGCTTCTTTCATCATTTGAAGGAAAACAGATTTATCCGAAAAACGAAACAAAAGAGCAATCATTTGTCGAGGCGACCGATAATCGAAATGATAGCCAAGACAGAGCAAGAATACCCGAAGGAACATATTTCTTGAATGAAACAAAAAAGAAATTTGGGGTGATAACCGCAAAAATGCGTGTCGAAAATGGAATGTTTATTGTATTAAAGGGAAGTAAATGTGCTCCGTCAAATGCACCATGGATGCCTGATTCACGTAAGGCTGCTGTTATCGAAAATGATACTCTAATGGAAGATATCGAGTGTAATTCTCCGTCAACAGCAGGCTGGGTACCGCTTGGACACGCAAATAATGGCTGGCTTGTTTGGAAAACAGAAGATGGACAACCTATAAATATTTTTAGGCAGAAAAAAGACAATGAATAAAAAAATCCCCGCACCACTGAATAGCAGTGATACGGGGATTTTTCATTTAAGACTAATATGCTTCCTGAGCCTCTCCCCGAGAAGCACCGCCAGCGCGAGCTTAACGAGGTCGAAGGCGATATACGGCACTACGCACAGCGCGAGCGCTCCCTTGAACGATATGACCTTGTCGTCGAGGGCGTACACGTGCATAAACCACAGCGTCCCGAAGAGGTAGCACGCCGCCAGTCCGACCAGCATTGCCGCGACATTTCGCACTATACGAGCTGCACCCTTTGCGGGGATAAGCTCCGCGAGCCAGTATATCAGCACGGTCAGCACGAAGCCGAGCATATAGCCGCCCGTCAGCCCGAACAGAGCTCCGACGCCGCCCCTGAACTGCGAAAACACAGGCAGTCCGAACGCTCCGAGCAGCAGGAACGTCAGCACCGAGAACGTGCCGCACTTGCCGCCGAGCAGCGTAAGCGAGAAGAAGACCGCGAAGGTCTGCAAGGTGAATACGATACCCCACGGCGTGGGAATACTTATCCACGAGCACACGATGAGCAGCACCGCCATCAGCGCGGTGAAGGTGAGCTCCTTGGTAGTGAAAGCACGATTTTTCGGCGTTTCACGCATTGCTGTTTCATCCATTTTATATCACTCCCTCGTTGTTATGCTTACAGTATAACACACTCGGGAACAATTGTCAACCCTTATTACATAACGGGTTGACATATATTTTTTATCTGACGATACCACCGAATTTATAACCCGCGTCAGTAACGGCTTTTTTCAGCTGTTTTTCGTCCGCGGGAGCACTCACCTCCAGCACTACCGTCCCCTTTTCGTGGTCGGGAGCGGCACTCTCCACGAACGTGAGCTCCTCCAGCGCCGACCTCACTCGCGCCTCGCAGTGCTGACACATCATACCCTTGACCGCTATCGTCACGCGCTCGGAGCTGACCTCAGTGTCCGTGAGCGAAACGGCGGTTTTCAGCGGCTTATTGCGCTTGGAGCTGTGTATATCCACGAGGTTGAGGCGCAGCGCATTCGTCACCACGAAGAAGCTCGAAAGGCTCATCGCTGCGGCTCCGAACATCGGCTGGAGCTCCCACCCGAAGAGTTTAACGTAAGCTCCCGCCGCGAGAGGAATACCGATGACGTTGTAGAAAAACGCCCAGAACAGGTTCTGCCTGATATTGCGGAGGGTCGCGCGGCTGAGGCGTATCGCCGCAGGCACATCGCGGAGACTGCTCTTCATCAGCACCACGTCCGCCGCGTCAATGGCGACGTCCGTGCCCGCGCCTATCGCAATACCCATATCAGCGCGGGTCAGCGCGGGAGCATCGTTGATACCGTCGCCGACCATCACCACCCTGCCCTGCTTCTGCAAGCCGCGGACAACGGCTTCCTTGCCGTCGGGGAGCACGCCCGCGATGACCTTATCAACGCCCGCCTGCCTGCCGACAGAACGCGCAGTCTTCTCGTTGTCGCCCGTCAGCATAACGACCTTTATGCCCATATTTTGCAGCTCGCGGACTGCCGCGGCGCTGTCGGACTTTATCACGTCCGCGACCGCGATCATACCGAGCAGCCTGCCGTCCGCCGCGAAAAGAAGCGGAGTTTTCCCCTGCTCTGCGAGCTCGTCAGCCGCGCGGGAGATGTCCTCGCCGATGTCGGCAAGCGAGCCTATATAGCTCAGACTTCCGCCCGTTACAGTTGCACCGTTTATCACGGCGCGAAGTCCGTTTCCCGCGAGAGCCTCGAATCCTGCCGCCTCATACGGCTCTGTGCCGCGCTCCTCCGCAAGTGCGACCACAGCCCTCGCAAGCGGATGCTCGCTCATTTTTTCAAGTGAATAAGCGGCGCGGAGAAGCTCCTCCTCCGACGTGCCCGTAGCCGTAATTATGTCCGTTACTTCGGGCTTTCCTTCGGTAATTGTACCCGTCTTGTCAAGGACAGCTATCTGCGCCCTGCCTGTCTCCTCGAGCGAGACCGCAGTCTTGAAAAGTATTCCTCCGCGGGCTCCGACGCCGTTACCGACCATTATCGCGACGGGCGTGGCAAGTCCGAGAGCGCAGGGACAGCTTATCACGAGCACCGATATTCCGCGGGCAAGCGCGTATCCCGCGCTCTGCCCGACGAGCAGCCATATTACCACGGTCACGAGCGCTATGGCTATGACCGCAGGCACGAACACTCCCGACACCCTGTCCGCAAGCTTTGCTATCGGAGCTTTTGTCGCCGCCGCGTCGCTTACCGTTTTGATTATCTGCGAAAGGGTCGTGTCCTCGCCGACGCGGGTCGCCTCACACCGTATAAAGCCCGACTGGTTGACCGTCGCCGCGCTGACAGTGTCGCCCGCGGACTTGTCCACGGGTATGCTCTCACCCGTAAGCGAAGCCTCATTTACAGCGCTCGCACCGTCGATGACAACGCCGTCCACAGGTATGCTCTCACCCGGGCGGACAACGAAAATGTCGCCCTTGCGGACATCATCGGCGGGAATAGTTACCTCCGCGCCGTCCCTGATTACACAGGCAGTTTTAGGGGCAAGCTTGATAAGGGACTTCAGCGCATTCGTAGTCCTGCCCTTGGAGACAGATTCAAGCAGCTTTCCGACCGTGATGAGAGTCACTATCATACCCGCCGACTCGAAGTAAAAGCTCATCATATCGCGCATAACGGCGTCCCCGTCGCCTCTTGCGGCATCTCCCGTCATATGGAAGAGCACATACACGCTCCACAGGAAGGATATCCCCGAGCCCATTGCCACGAGGGTGTCCATATTAGGGCTCCTGTGGAGCACCGCGCGTGTACCGCTGATGAAGAATTTCTGATTTATCACCATTATCACCGCCGCGAGCAGAAGCTCCGCGAGGCCCATAGCTACGTGGTTTCCGTCGAAAAATGGCGGCAGCGGCGCTCCGAGCATCATATGCCCCATCGAGATGTACATCAGCGGCAGCAGGAATACGAGCGAGGCGGCAAGTCTGCGGACGAGCACGGGCGTCTCCCTGTCCGCGAGAACATCTTTTTCGGGAGCAGACTTCGTCTCCGCCCCCTTGAGCGAGGCTCCGTAGCCCGCCTTTTCGACTGCGGCGATTATCTCAGCAGACGAGGCAGTACCCTCCACGCCCATCGAATTCGTGAGCAGACTGACCGAGCACGAGGTCACGCCCTCAATGCTCCCGACTGCCTTTTCCACGCGGGCACTGCACGCCGCACAGCTCATACCCGTAACGTTATATTGTTCCATAGGAATGCTCCTTTTGTTAGCTTTTGCAAATATTATATCACAATCGTCAGAAATTATCAAGGGGGAGAATTCAGATGTAGGGGACACAGCCCTCTGCGTCCCGCGCCTAACAAAATTATTTGCGGCTACATAATGTAGGGGACGGCGTCCTCGACGTCCCACATTTCCGACAAAACACGGACGTCGGAACGCCGTCCCCTACATTCTGAGTTCTTCAAAGTACACTTGCTAATTATAAAAAAACGTGATATAATAAGAATCGACACATTACGACTTTTTACGAAAGGAGAGCGCGGACATTGAGCACTCCCAAGAACCACCGCCCGCCCGAGCCGCCGACGCGCATATTCGCCGAGCCCGACAAGGGTCTGACCGCCGAGCAGGTAAAGCTCCGCACCGATACGGGCTATGACAACACTCCCGCGAACCCGCCGTCGAAATCCGTCGGCGACATCATCGCGGACAACGTTTTCACCTACTTCAACCTGATATTCCTTATCCTCGCGGGACTGATCATCTACTCGGGTAACTACCGCGACCTCTCATTTATGCCGATAATCATCGCAAACACCCTCATCGGTATCGTGCAGGAGCTCCGCTCGAAGCGCGTGCTGGACAAGCTCTCGGTGATGAACGCTCCCGTGACCGCTGTCATTCGCGACGGCAGGGAGCAGAGCGTCCCCTCTCACGATGTTGTGCTCGACGACATCGCGATATTCCGTGCGGGCAACCAGATAAGCGCGGACGCCGTTATCCTCGACGGAAATGTCTCCGTGAACGAGGCTCTGCTGACTGGCGAATCCGACGAGATAAACAAGTCTGCGGGCGATACGCTGATGTCGGGAAGCTTCATCGTGTCGGGCTCGTGCAGAGCGCGGCTCGAACGCGTGGGCATTGACTCCTACATCTCGCAGCTCACAATGCAGGCGAAAAAATCGCGCAAGGGCGAGCAGTCCGAGATGATACGCTCTCTGAACCGCATCGTCAAATTCGCGGGCATAATCATAATCCCGATAGGCTTCGCTCTCTTCTATCAGCAGCACTTCCTCGAGCACCGCGACGTCAGCAGCAGCATACAGGCAATGGTCGCGGCTGTCATCGGTATGATACCCGAGGGACTATTCCTCCTCGCGAGCACTACCCTCGCGATAAGTGCGATGAGGCTCGCTATGAGCAAGGTGCTCGTCCACGATATGAAGTGCATCGAGACACTCGCGCGAGTTGACGTCCTCTGCGTTGACAAGACGGGCACTATCACCGAGGGCAATATGAGCGTCAGCTCCGTTATCCCCATTGGCGATGACTGCGCAGTGGACAGGCTGACGGCTCTTGTCAGCGACTTCGCGGCGGCGCAGTCTGCGGACAACACCACAATGCTTGCAATAAAGAACCACTTCAACACGCCGACGGGTCAGCCGATAAAGTCATTCACGGGCTTCTCTTCCGAATTCAAATACAGCAGCACAGTCCTCGAAAGCGGCACCTACGTCCTCGGAGCTCCCGACTTCGTGCTCGGAGACAGTCTTGCGCAGTACAGCGAGACTATCAACTCCAACAGCAGCAAGGGCTACCGCGTGCTCGTATTCGGCAGTTATGACTGCATCCCCGACGGAAAGGCTCTCAGCGGAGCGATAAAGCCGATATGCTTCATTCTCCTGTCAAACCCGATACGCGCGAATGCTCCCGATACGTTCCGCTTCTTCGCAGAACAGGGCGTTGAGATAAAGGTCATATCGGGCGACAACCCGATGACCGTCTCCGAGATAGCCAAGCAGGCGGGTATAGCCAATGCGGGCAGCTACATCGACGCGACCACCCTCCAGACCGAGGAGGCAATCAAGAGCTCCGTACTGCACTACACTGTCTTCGGACGCGTCACCCCCGAGCAGAAGCGTATGTTCATACGTGCGCTGAAAGAAGCGGGACGCACCGTCGCGATGACAGGCGACGGCGTAAACGACGTACTCGCGCTCAAGGACGCGGACTGTTCGGTGGCTATGGCTTCGGGAAGCGAGGCGGCGGCGCAGGCTTCACAGCTCGTACTGCTCGAATCCGACTTCGCGAAAATGCCCGACGTAGTTATGGAGGGGCGCAAGGTCGTCAACAACCTCGAGCGCTCGGGAAGCCTCTTCCTCGTCAAGAACATATTCTCGCTGATAATGTCCACGATGGCGATATTCCTCAGCATAACCTACCCGCTAAAGCCCGCGCAGATATCGCTGATAAGCGTGTTCACGATAGGACTTCCCGGTCTGTGCCTGTCGCAGATACCGAACCGCGACCTCATCAAGGGCAAGTTTATGACGAATATACTGCTGAAAGCTCTCCCCGCGGGCATCACGGACGCTATCATCGTCGCGGCAATGATATTCTTCGGCAACATCTTCAAGTCCCATCAGGAGGACATCTCCACCGCCTCGACGATACTGATGAGCGTGGTCGGACTGATGATACTCCTGCGCATCTCGAAGCCGATGAATGCGCTCAAATGGGCGATATGGGGAATGTGCGGCATACTGCTCGCACTGAGTATGCTCTTCCTCAGCAAGTTCTTCGGAATCAGCGGAATGTCGGTGCAGTGCATACTGCTGTGCGTGAACTTCTCGATAATCGCCGAGCCCATGCTCCGCTACCTGACAATGCTGATCGACGGCATACGCAAGCTGTTCACTCATAACGGAACATAACGAAAAGCGCAAGGGTTAACCTTGCGCTTTTTTATTCATCTGACAGACCGTCCAGCGATACGGCAGCTGTTGCAATAGCCGTACCATTGTTGTACCGCAGCGTAAACTCGCCATTGTACTTCTCGCAGGTTTTTTCAAGTATCCTCAGACCGTAGCCGTGTCCCTCAATTGTATCGGGCTCACCGAGCTCCATACCCTCGGCATAGGGATTCTCGCAGCGGACAATGAAGAATCCGCTCTTCGCTCTGCTTTTGAGCCTGATATACCTGTCCGTACCGTCGGGGAGCTTCCGGCAGCAATGGACGGCGTTATCGAACATATTCACGATTATGGAGCACAGCTCATACTTATCGAGCGGGAGCTCCTCGCAGTCGCGGAGGTCTATCTCGGTATCTATCGCCGCCATAGCCTCGTCCTCCAGCTTTATCGTCAGCACGGAGTTGACGGTGTTGCTCGCACAGTAGTTCACCGCGCGTATCTCGTCGAGCTTTTTGCGGATATCTCCCAGAACAGAGACCATCTCGTCGGTACCGTCCGAGGAGAGAAAGCTCTCGGCTTTTTCGAGCTGACTGCACAGGTGGCTCTGCAGCGAGGATATCGCCTTGTACTTGTTCTGTGCGAGCTCATAGTATCTCTTGTTGCTCTCAGCCTCTATCGCGGCATTTTCGAGCTCTGTCTCGGTGCGGATAAGGTCGAGCGCGTTTTTCGAGTTGAAGTACTGGAGGTATATCATAATGATGAGCAGAAGCTGGAATATCAGCTGAGTCCAAAGCATTCTGTAGGTTATGTGCATCCTGTTGACGGAGAAGAATGCAATAATGAACACGGTATGCAGCAGAGTGAACGACAGCATCTGCCACATACCCTTCATATGTGCGATACTGTTTTTCTTTCTTTTCGCGATGATACACACCAGTACCGTGATGGGGAGCATAATGTCCACGATGATGAGCTTTCCGCACAGCAGCACGCTGTTGACGAAGTTCTGCGAATAGTAATCGCTCGGCGGCATATTGAAGGCATAGCTTGTGAGAGCTATGGTCAGCGGCTCGGCAATTATCGCCACGAAAGTGAAATAGACGGCACATCTGAGCTTCTGCCATATGGTATCGTCGAAGAAGAAGAGCGCAAAGATGAAGGTCGCAAACTTCGCTGTTGTCTGGAGTATCTCCTCTACCGCATTCGTCTCGAACAGCAGAAAGAGCCTGTGCACGATATAGAACAGCGAGGTCCACGTAAAACTGATGAAGAAGAAGCCGCGCTTCGGGTGACCGAGCTCGAAGAAGATGAACGTGCCAATTGAGAGCTGGAGGTAGAGGTTGATGAAATAGATAAGCTGGTCGTTCATATCTCGTCCCCCAGAAAGTCTATATATCGCTGTTTTGAATCCTTGTAGCGGCTCTGGCTTATCGGCAGCTCCGTGCCGCATTTCAGCGTTACGGAGAATCGCCGCAGAGTCAGCACCTGCTTCATATTGATGTATATGCTCTGGTGGCAGTGGAGAAATGAATCGGGCAGCTGGTCCTGTATATCAGAGAGCGAGATACCGTAGTATTCGCCTATGCACTTCCCTCCGAGGTCGAACACCGCCAGCCTGCGTCTTATGCTTTCAAGGTATGATACATTTCCGAGCGGCAGCGCTATCATCTTTCCGCCCGAGCTTATTTTCAGAGTACCGCCGCTCTGCTGCTTGAACTCGATTATCTGCATCACCCGTCTCACCTTTTCAAGTGTGAACGGCTTGAGCAGGAAGGCAGCAGGACTTGTTTCAAAGATGTCCTCGCAGTACTTGATATGAGCCGTTATGTAGACGAGGCTTATATCGGGAAATCTCTCCTGCAGACTGTCTGCGAAGGAAATGCCGTTCTTATCGTTTTCAAGCTCTATATCGAGGAAGACTGTCGTAAAGCTCTCACTCGCGAGCAGCTGCTTTGCCTCGTCGGAGGTAACGGCGATCCTCACATCTGCCGAGCAGCCCTCGAGCTGACCTATCAGCTCCTTCAGCATCTCGCAGTGAGCTCTGCTATCGTCATATATCAGTATTCTCTGCATTGCTGCCTCCTTCCGCCTCGGCTTCGGCTGTAGCGGGAACACTTATGGCATATGTCCTGCGCTTTATCTCATCGAGGAGCTCACGTGCGTCAGCCCTTCCCTCTGGCTGTCTCGCGAGAGCCTCGACCGCCGTCAGGTGATTGACGAGGTCGTGACGTATCATAGATATCTCCGTATACTTTTCCTCTGCCGCTTTATAGTAGTCGAACTCGCGCCCGCGGTTCCTCTGTATCAGCTCAAGTCTCTGCTTGACTTTCTCGAGCTGCCTTGTCTTTCGTCCGCTGTAGAAGCGGTGGAACATCATAAATATGAGCAGAGTCTGCATACCGAACTGTATGAGATTATTCACGTCGCCGAGAGGATTCGCGTCATCGGCATAATACAGATAGAGGTATATCATATGTATGATGTCGAAGCTCAGCACAATGAGTACGTCACGGACGTAGTATTCCTCCTTTATCGTGCGGTATTTCAGCATCAGGAAGAAGACAAAGGACACGAGCAGTATCACGTCTACGGCATATATCCTCCCGACAGCGACGATGTAATTCTCGTTCTGGAAGATGTAGAAATCCGTGACGGGTATCCTGAATATAAGGCACAGTATGCCGACAGTCATAAGCTCCGCAGCACCGCAGAGTATGACAAATGCACCCGCCGTACAGAATCGCTTGAAGACAGAGCCTTCAAAGAAGAGCAGTATCACCGTCTGATACAGTATACACAGCACCATCTGCACAGATGAAGGCGGTGCGTGCTCGCCAAGCAGATGGAACAGCACAAACGACGCCGAGTACATCGCTATCCACACTCCGCACGGTATGAAGAAGCGTGTTTTCAGCTTTATCAGCTGTGAGTACAGGAATATACCGATTATAGCCTGATCCGTCAGAGTCAGGAAATATATCACATAGTTCATTTGAACACCTCAGATAATTGTTTCCGAATCATACATACATTATATCATTTTTTCCGCTTTGTTTCAACCCCAAACAGCAGGCTGAATACCGTAAAAGTCGGCTTCGGATAACCGAAGCCGACTTTTTACATACTGTCGGAAATGCCGCTTAAGCTAAAGCAGTCATATCTCTTCCTTGCCTACGAGGAAACGCGAGAGAAGTGCGCAGTCACGGTTATTGACGCTTCCGTCGCCGTTGACGTCGAGCGCTGTCATCTGTATCTCGTTTGCCTCAACTGTGTTTGTCTTTGCAACGTATGCATTCAGCTTGGCGAGGTCCTTGTTGTTGACCTTGCCGTCGCCTGTGTAGTCGCCCGAGATAATGACAACAGCCGAATCGAGAACTGTTCCGTCGGTGTCAACGAGTTCAACTCTCGCTCCTGTTCCGACAACGGCGTCATCTGCGAGGACCTCGCCGTTAGCGTCCTTGATAACGATATCATCGTTAGCGAACTGTGCCTTTACCTGAGCAGCTGTATTAGCGTCAGCCTTGACGCCTCTGAGATTTCTTGCGCTGTCGAAGCCTGCTGTAGCCTTGCTGCTGAGCGTAAGACCCGTAACGTGAACGTTTACGGAAGCAGTCGCGCCTGTCTCAACGATAGTAACAGTGATAACAGCGTCGCCGACACCGTTAGCGGTGATCTTGCCGTTTTCGTCAACATCGGCAGCGGAGGCATTGCTCGAAGACCACTTCAGCTCGTAAGCAGAAAGCTCTGCGGGAGTTATAGTCGCCTCAAGCTTGTTATAAGCGCCGTCAATATTGATATAGATGTCCTTCTTGCGGTTGAGCGATACCTCGGCGTAAGCCTCCTTGGCGATATACTTTGCAGTAATAGTCGTATCCGCGGAAATGCCCTCGCCTGTATTGTCCCAGCCTGTGAATACCATACCGTCGTGTGCAGGAGCCTCGGGAGCCTTTGCGTTATTGAGGTAAGCTACCTCCTGCTCCGAGATGACTGTTCCGTCGGTATCAACATATGTTACCTTGTACTTCTTGGAAACGTACTTCGCATACAGAGTCTGTGTCTCGCCGACGACTTCTTCCTTCTCGAAGTACTGCTCCTTGAATTCCTCATCGAAGTAGAGCGAATCGAATACATAGCCCTCGACCTCGTCTGATGTGAAGTCCTTGAGCTTTGCGCCGTGTGCAACGAGGTATACCTTTGTTGAGCCGTCGATACCCGTATCAACGTCGAATACGTTGGTAACGGTCACGATGTGGTATACTGTGTCGCCGTTGTTGATAACGTAGATATAGCTTGATTCGGAGCTGTCATTGTGATTGACCGCACCTGCTACTGCTCTGAGCGTGCAGGACTTGCTTATCTCGACGGGCTCCTTGTACTCTGCTGCTGTAGCGGAGCTTCTGGGATCGCTTCCGTCTGTGGTGTACCAGATGACCGCATTCTCTGTCTCAGAGCTGAGTGTCACCTTCTGAGGAGTCGTATACTCGCCCGTAGCGATGTCCGCCGTGGGATCCTCAGTGGTCTCGCTGAATGTGTATACGGGGTAGAGGACTGCCGAGTCATATGTTGCAGTATCGTCGAGAGCCTCGCCGGTCTCTGCATTTACCCAGCCGAGGAAGATGATGTCGGTATTGTTCTCGACCTTCTCCTGAGCCTCTTCAAAGTTTACGTTCTCGCCGTTCTCGACCACTACCTCGGAAGCTATCTTGTACTGCTCGAGGTCGATAGTCTCGGAAGCCTCGATCTTATCAGCTATCTTGACATTGGCGTCGCTGTCGAGGAATGTTACTGTGTACTTCTTGGGAGTGCTTCTTGTAACGACTATCATATCGGAAACAACAGTCTTCTCAGCCTCTGTGAATTCGTCGATAGTCATTTCCTTCTCGCCGTCCTGAACGACCCACTCTGTGATGTAGCCGTCATTGCCCTCGGGCATACTGTCGGCAACGAGATGCTCGCCGTAGCTGAACTTCTTCAGCTCAACGCTCTTTACCTCCCAGTTTACGAAGGCAACGGTGTAGACATCTGCCTCGCTCTCGGGCTTGACTACCATATCGCTCTTGACATTTACAACTGATTCGGACCAGTTGGTGAATCTGCGTCCTGCGGGCACGCTGAGCTTAGCTCTGTCGGGAAGCTCTGCGTTCTCGCCTTCCTTGACCTTCTGCTCGCTGATGACCGTCTTGCCGTCGAAGTCAACGAACTTGACTGTGTACTCGGGCTTGGGAGCCTTGATAGTACCGAGGCTTACAGCCTGAGTCTGACCGTCAATGGAAACTACGATGCTGAGATCGCCTGTATCTACCGAGGGAGCCTCAAGGAGAGCAGCCTTTTCGATCTTGACTGTTCCGTCCTCAGCGACCTTTGTATCGGCAACGAACTCTGTTGTGTAATCGGAAGCCTGATCGAACTTGTATACCCATACTGTAGCGTCCTTGCCTGCGGAAGCCGCATCGACCTTTCCGCCGAGCTCGAACAGTCTGTCCTCGGAAACAACGGGCTCTTCAAGGGTTATCTCCTTGTCGGACTTTGCTCTGTAGCGGTACTTCTTCTCGGTGACAGTCTTTGTCTCAACGCCGCTGTATGTCTTGCCATCGCTAATAACAGCGCCCTCAACGGGGAGCTTCTCGCCCTCCTTGAGCTCTGTCCACTCTGTGTAAGCGCCGACCTTGTAGTAGTTGTAGAGCTTCTTGTATGTGGTGTAGGTCTGTCTTGTAACGTTGATCTTGCCCCACCAGTATGTATCTGCGCACTGGTTTACATCGGATACCTTGTAAGCGTCCTTGTTGGGCGACATCTCGGTGATGTTCTTTGTGGAATAGAAAGCGTGGAATGTGCTGTGCGAGCTTGTCTTGCTGTAGTCGATAGTTCTGTTGTAAGGCTTTTCGAGCTTCTTGCCTGCGCACCAGTGCCAGTAGATGTATCCGACTGTAGCTGTCGAGTCTATCTTCACGAGGCTCGTAGCATTCTCGGAAGCCTTGACGGGTGTATTATTGTACTTGGTGTAGCACGCATTGGACTTGTTGAAGCCCGACGGCCACGATGAAACGTAGTCGATTGTGCCGCTGGTGTTCTTTACAGCAGTATAGCCGTCCTGAGTATAGCCGTCGAGAGTTGTTGCGTAGTTGGTAGTGCTCTCCTTTATCTGGTAGCGGTAGTAGGTCTTCTCCACAGGGTCAAGACCGCTCTCTACCTCGAGAGTATCGCTGCTCTGAGGAACCTCAGAGTCGTCAGTGTATGTGATGAGCTCAGTCCAGTCTGTGAGCGTGCTGTTGTCCACAGCAGCATATGCAGTCTTGGAGAGCTTGCCGAGGCTGTCGTAGCCGTTTACTGCGTATACCTCGATCTTGGATGCAAGGTTGGGATAGAGGACTGTGAAGCTTACAGACTTATCAACGGGGATGCCGTCAGCTGCTCTGTCAACTGCGAATGCAGCGGATTCGGACTTTGCAAGGATAGTGCCGTTCTCGGAGAGGAGTACAGCAACAAGTCTGCCGCTGATTATCTCGTCGGTCTTGTTGCTGACGGTAGCAGTTACCTCATAGCCCTTGTCCGTGATGCTCTTTACAGCCTTGTCGATCTTGACTGTTGCGGAATGGTCAGCATCAGCCCACTTGTAAACAGTGTATATGCTGAGGTCTGACTGAACGTTTGTGAAATCCTTGTTCCACGAGGTGAAAACATAGCCCTCGGGAGCAGTCACCTCGGGAGCAGTCGCCGCGCTGTTGTACTTTACCTTCTGAGTGCTGAGAACAGTATTTGTGAAGCTGTCGATGAACTTTACGGTGTAAAGTGCGCAGTCATACTCCGCAAACACCTCAGTGTCAGCCGTCACGGACTCGAACGAGCCGTTCCACTTAGAGAAGGTGTAGCCGTCATGGGCGGGAGACTTTGGAGCGTCCGCGGTATGACCGTAGTGAACGTTCACGGTCTCGATGAGGGTATTTGCGTCAGCGCCCTCGGCGTTGACTGTGTCGTAGAAGCTTACCTTGACATCGGGCTTTACGGTGATGTCAGCCGAAACGCCCTCGGTCTTGCCTGCTGTGTTGACAGCAGTGATACCGACGGTGTAAACGCCTTCCTTCTCAAAGCCGTCGAGCGCATATGACAGACCTGTTATACCTGTCTTTGTCTGAACTGTATTGCCCTCGCTGTCCTTTACAGTGATGTCATAGCTCTTGGCATTGGCAGCCTCGTCCCAGAGGATACCTGCCTGATCGCCGATACCGATTATCTCGCTGCCCTTGGATATCTTGACAGCGGGCTTAGCGGGAACGCTGTTGGAGGTGGTAACGCTGCCAACGCCCGAGAGATACCATGTACCGCCTATGTAAGCAGCTGTACGGTAGTAATACGTAGTATTAGCCGAAAGCTCCTTTTTCTTATAGGTCTTGATGTTCATATTCACGGACTTCTGTGATTTCACGGAAGTACCATAGTCATAAGGTCTCTGACACTCAACAGTATCGAAATTCTTGAAATACTTGTTGTTTGAGGGTGTTACCTTGTTTATGTCAGTCTTATTGGTAGAAATGAAGTATGCCCATCTCTGTACAGCCCACTTCTGATTAAGAGAAGGAGTTACTGTAACAGAAGTGTTATTGTTGTTTGCAGAAGCTGAAGCAGTGATAGAAGGCTTTATCTTGTTTACTGTGTCATAGTTTTTTGCACGGTATTTCTTGACATATGAAGCACCATAATAAGAATTCCTGAAAAATCCTTTATACGAGAAGCAGTGGTTATATGTAACGCAGCACTCCTTGTTTTTGTTACAATCATAACAATACAGCGATCCATTTTGGGCATCGTAACTAAGGAAAATTACATAGTGATGTCCATAGTGGAAACGACCATACTCATCGTAATATCCCAGTTGCCTATTTTTATACTGCCACTCAACGAGATCGCCGGGGCGGCAAGCTGAAAAGAATGCATTCAGGGACTTGTCCGACAAATCTGTAGTTGTAGCGGTAGTCGAATTATCCCTAAAATTCTTTCCGAAGGTATAGCCGTAAACAAAGCTCGCAAATGAAAAGCACGACCAGCCGTTGCAGTACTGGGATTCGTTGAACTTTGTCCCGAGTGCCTTTACCTTTGCATTCTTCGCCATTATATTATCAAGATGGCAGTTATCATTGGCATTGCTGTTATTCTTCTTTCCGTTTGCGGTAAAGGGTGTACCTGTCGGGAAGAGGGCTTTTATCTCTCCTATCTTCGCCATAACTCCTGCATACTGGTTATCCGCCGCATCAGCAGTTATCGTGCTGCCGCTGAATATTCCCTGCGGGAACGACTGAACGACCGTAAACATCATCAGCAGCGAGAGAACCACTGCCAGCAAACGTTTTGGTGAACTGTGTTTCATTATTTTTCCTCCTTTATGATATCTTATCAGCCATATACGCCTTCATCGAGCCGCTGCCGCCTGTCTGGAGATAAGAGTAGAACGAAAGTATCGCGGAAGCGTCCTTGGCATCGGTCTTACCGTCTCTGTTGACATCTGCAACACGTCTCTGCCTGTCGGTCAGACCGTCCTCGCCGCCCGTTGACAGACTTGCGTATGCAACAAGAACAGCGGAAGCGTCCTTGGCATCGACCATACCGTCAGCATTCACGTCGCCGATGTCGTCATCGCTCGGAACAACGGGCTCGGTGCCTGTTGTCGTAGTCGCTGACTCCTCGGAGCTTGAAGCCGCTGTGGTCTGCGAGGTCGAAGCGGTTGTCGTCTCGGAAGCGGTCGTGCTCGCCTCTGTTGAAGCCGCAGTCGTCTCGGAAGCGGTCGTGCTTGCCTCAGTTGAAGCAGTAGTTGTCTCAGAAACGGTCGTGCTCGCCTCAGTCGAAGCTGCAGTTGTCTCGGAAGCAGTTGTGCTCGCCTCAGTCGAAGCCGTAGTTGTCTCGGAAGCAGTAGTGCTCGCCTCTGTTGAAGCCGCAGTCATCTCGGAAGCAGTTGTGCTCGCCTCTGTTGAAGCCGCAGTCGTCTCGGAAGCAGTTGTGCTTGCCTTTGTCGAAGCCGTGCTTGTCTCGGAAGCAGTTGTGCTCGCCTCAGTCGAAGCAGCAGTCGTCTCGGAAGCAGTTGTGCTCGCCTCTGTTGAAGCCGCAGTCGTCTCGGAAGCAGTCGTGCTCGCCTCAGTTGAAGCCGTAGTTGTCTCCGCAGAAGTTGTTGCCGTTGTGGTCGTTGCAGTGGTAGTAGTCGTAGTCTCCTTGGCATCTACCATCTTGATACCGTCGGAGCCTGCGCCGTTGACGCTTACAGCGCCGCCGCTTACTTTAAAGACGATATCGTCAGCCAGACTGTATCCCACGGGAGCAGCCACCTCGTGAAGGGTGTACTCACCGTCCTCGGCGAATACTATAGTGGCTTCCTCGCCGCATATCCATACGAGAGACTCACCGACGCCGTTTATCAGCTGACCGTCGGCGACATTTATCTGTCCCTGCGTGAACTGTATCGCGCTGCCGTCAGCTCTCACGCCCGAAAGGCTGAGCTGAGCGCCCGCGAGCTTCACGCCGTCGTCGCCGAGCTTGCTTATGCTCACGCTTGCCGTGGCAGCAGTCGAAGCGGAGGTCGCAGCAGCCGAGGTCGAAGCCGCGGTAGTTGCAGTCTCAGTGGAAGCCGCTGTTGAAGCTGACTCCGCAGCCGTCGAGGTCGAAGCCGTAGTTATAACGGTCACGGACGTCGAGCTCGTCGCCGTCTCAGAAGAAGCGGTAGTTGAAGCCGCTGTTGCAGAAGCCTCGGTCGCGGTAGTCGTTGCCTCCGTTGCAGGCGCCTGCGAAGCAGTCGCGGACGCTGTAGAAGCCGTCGCTGCCGTTGTTGTCGTTACAGTGGTCGTAGTTGTCGCCTCTGTAGTCGCTGACTCTGTCGTTGTCGCCTCAGTCGAGGTAGTGCCGACCGTAGTCACCGTCGTTGTATCCGCTGACGAAACTGTCGTTGAAGAGGTCACCGCAGATGATGAAGTCACCGCAGACGAAGTTGTGCTCTCCGCTGCGGAAGCAGTAGTTGTCGTTGTCTCAGTCGCAGTCGAAGCGGATGTCGTTACTGTTGAAGTCTCGTCTGTCTTATTGAGCGAGACCGTGATATCCTTGCATATGAGAGCAACGTCGTTATAGCTCTCGTCGAAGGTATCCTCAGTGCTGTAGCTCACGCTGATAACAGTATCGCCGACCTTATCGCCTGTTACGTTGAAGGTGAGATCAATGAACTCGCCCTCGTCGGTCGTATTCTCGGTATTCGACCATCTGACGATGAAGCCGTCCTTCTCGACGCCGATGTTATTGTTCATCGAGCCCGCTAAGAGCTTTGTGGATTCCGCGCTGACTGCCTCAAGAGCGGTATCATCGAACTTGAATTCAACGATGAAGCCCATCAGACCGCTGTTCCTGCCGATAGAGACAGGCACGGTCAAGGTATCTCCCTTCTTGGCGGAAAGACCGTCGGGAGCGCTTATTATGGGTGAAGCGGACTTGACATCAGAGCTTATATCAGCCTTACAGCCTGTGACATTGAGCTGTTTACCGCCGATAGTACCCGTACCCTTGAAGGAGTACGAGCCCTCGCAGGCGTCGCTGTCCACCTTGAACACAATGCTGAACGGAGCTGTCGCCTTGCCCTCGGCACCTGCGATGTCGAACGCGATCTTGCCGTCCTCGTCGGACAGATTCGCTATCTCGCCCTCGGAAGCGCTTACCTCAGGCTCTGAAAACGACCACTTGTCGTAATCGAGCTCGAAGTGCATATCACCGAAGCTGTCGGGCTTTTTGGAATAGGCAGAGCTGATAGTGATGCTCTCCCCCGCCTTTGCCTTCTCAGCAGAAAGCGCGACCGACGGAAGGCTGTCGAGAGCCTTGTTTTCAATGCTCAGCGCAACGTCCGTGCAGTCGAATACGACTGCCTCATCGTCGGCGTTGAAGGTGATATCGGGGTCGGGGTCATAGCTCAGTCCGAGCGTTGTCGAGCCCGTCGCATCCGCACCTATGCCGCAGACGAAATCGAACAGTACACCGTTTTCTGCGGCGTTCGTATAATCCGACGACGTGAATGTGACCTGAACGGTATTCTCGGGAAGTCCCTTTAAATTGCCGCCGATGGAATCATTCACATCACCCGAGCCCGTGAGCACGCTGTTCTCGGTGGAAACGGAAACAGGAGTCACCACATCGGGGTCATATGAGATGTAGATATTGAAGCTTACAAATCCCGTGTTGTTCTCGATGAGAATGGGAATGTGAGCCTCCTCACCTGCCGCAGCGGTCTGAGCCGTCGAGTAAACGTGATTCTCCGACGCCGCCGACACGACCGCCGTCTGACCCATCAGAGTCGCAGCAGCCAGCGATAACGCCGTAGCTCCCGACAGTACACGCCGCAGCAGCTTTTTACTTTTGTGCATTTTTCCTCCTCCTTACACAGAATAATGATATACCTGAAACCGCCGCCACCGTTAAAACACCCAAAACGGCTGCCACAAACGGCAGGTTATCAGCAGAGCTATGTTCCGAGGTCTTGTCCGTCTTGATTTCAACGTCAGAGTCCTCAAGAATATCGGAATATGCCTTTATGAGTTCGTCCCTGTCTATGTATTCGGCGTAGTCAGCATCGAGCCCCTCGTCCTCGAAGTGCCCGATAACGTCGTCTATGTTATCACTGTTTACCTCCGTATCACCGCGCTGCTCGAGCACATCGCCTATTATCTGTGCAGCGGAGAGGTCAGTGCCGAGCTTTTCAGCCTCCTCGGGGAACCTTTCGAGGAGAATGCTCCCGTACTCGCGGCTGAGCTCGCCAAAGTCCGAAAAACGCTCCTTCTCGCCCGAAGAGCTCTCTATTGCTTTATTCACGCTGTCGAGCAGTTCCTGCTTCTGACTGTCGGAGAGCTCTCCCTCGGGAGCGTCCTTCATCGCGCTTTCGATTATGAGCGAAGCCGCGTCAGAGCCCGAGCTCCCGCCCTCATATCTGCCGACCTCGGCAATATCTGCGGTAAAGACGGGCTCGCATACGAACACCACGTCCTCGTATTTTTCGTTGAAGGTGTCCTCCTGCGCGAAGTCAACATCCACGGTGAACGGCTCGCCAGCCTTCAGCAGCTCCGCGCTTATGACCGCAAGCTCGCCCTCAGCGGGTACCTCCTCGGTGTTGTTCCACAGGAGGTCGAATTCTCCCTCATTTACACCGATATTGTCGGTGAGCGAGCCTTTTTTCGTGACCTCGCCCTTCTGCGCAGCAACGGGTCGGAGCTTGTCCGCGGGGTAGCCGAAATGCAGTCGGAAGCCCATAATACCGCTTCCGCCGTGCGCATACACTCTGATGATACAGCTGCCCGCCGCCGAGTTGTCTATGCACTCGGACACTATCCTCACGCTGTCGGCGGAGGAGGCGTTCATCGCAGGCAGACTGATGACAAGCAGAACCGCGAATAATACTTGGAAAGCTCTTTTCATAGGGAATTCTCCGTTCGTTAATCTATATAAACAAATATAAATATCATATACCATAGTGATATTCTATCACATAAGGTATCAGCCTTCAATTTGCACCGACAAATCCAAGCACTTTACCGACATATCAATGCACAGTGCTGATGTACTGCTGACCACAAATGCACACAGACTTAAACAATTTGCCCATATACTGCGGCTTCAAGATATTCCCCGGCAGCACAGCGAGCCCGCATAAAGAAAAAGTCTCCGAGGGACTACTCCCTCGGAGACACCGCGTCACACCGTAACACCCTTGCTGATGCGGATATGCCCGTCCTCGGCGGCTATCTCGACCGTATCGCCGCTTTTGACACGTGAGGCGATTATCAGCTTCGCGAGCTCATTCTCTATCATATCGGTGACACGCCGCTTTATGGGTCGCGCACCGTAGCGGTCGGTCTCCTTAGCGGCAGCGATAGCCCGCACGACCTCCTCCGTGTAGCTGAGCTCAATTCCGAGCGCCTTAGCCCTGCGGCAGAGGTCGTCGATAGCTTTTCGGCTTATCTTCATCAGGTCGTCGAGCTCAAGGGTGCGGAAGACGATTATCTCGTCGATACGTCCTGTGAACTCGGGGGTGAAATGAGCCCGCACCGCCTCAAGGACGCGTTCCTCGCCGAGACGGCTCTGCTCCGTACCGAAGCCGAGTGATGCCTTCCCTGCGAGCGTCTCCGCCCCGACATTGGACGTCATAATTATCATACAGTTGCGGAAGCTGACCTTCCTCAGCGCCGAATCCGTAAGCGTGCCGTAGTCCATTATCTGGAGGAGGATATTCAGCACCTCGGGGTCGGCTTTTTCAATTTCGTCGAAGAGAATGAGCGAATACGGGTCGCGCCTCACCCTGTCACACAGGGAGGTGTTCTTGTCGTCGTAGCCCGCATACCCGGGCGGCGCTCCTATCAGCTTCGAGACGGAATGCTTCTCCATATACTCGGACATATCCACGCGGATGAGTTTCTTTTCCGAGCCGTACAGATTCTCCGCGAGAGCCCGCGCGAGCTCGGTCTTGCCGACTCCCGACGGACCCGCAAAGAGGAAGGAGGCGGCAGGTCTGCCGCTCTCGCGCAGTCCCGACTTTGCACGGCAGACAGCGTTCGTGACCTTTTTCACGGCGTAGCTGTGCCCGATGACGCGCTCGGACAGCTCCTTCGTGAGGAAGGTCAGCTTCACCGCGTCCTCGACGGTGACGCGGCTGAGCGGTATCCCCGTCCTGCCAGAGATGACGGACATTATGTCCTCGACCGTGAGGACGGGCTTCTCGCCGTTGCCGATTATATGCCCGAGCCTGCTCATATCGACGTTTTTCCCGCGCAGCTCGATGAACCGCGAGTCCTTCTTTCTTGCGCCCGTGTCGTGCCGTATCTTCGCGCAGGCGCACGCCTCGTCGATGACGTCTATCGCCTTGTCGGGCAGAAAGCGGTCGGAGATATACCGCGTCGCCATATTGACCGCGACATCTATCATCTCATTGGGTATCTCCACGCCGTGGTAGGCTTCGTATCGGCTTTTCAGCCCGCGTATCATCTCTATGCAGCTCTCACAGTCGGGCTCGCAGACCTGTATCGGCTGAAAGCGCCGCTCAAGTGCGGAGTCCTTCTCTATGGTGCGGCTGAACTCCTCGACGGTGGTCGCACCGATTATCTGCAATTCTCCGCGCGAGAGCTGAGGCTTCATAATGTTTGCGGCGTCGATAGCGCCCTCGGCGGCACCCGCCCCGACTATCATATGGATCTCGTCGATGAAGAGGATGATGTTGTCCGCGTTGACTGCCTCGTCTATGCAAGCCTTTATGCGCTCCTCGAAGTCGCCGCGGTACTTCGCCCCCGATAGCAGTGACGCGAGGTCGAGCGAAAATATGAACTTGTTTTTGAGCGAATCGGGGACAAGGTTTCGCACGAAAAGCTCCGCCACGCCCTCGACTATCGCGGTCTTGCCGACGCCCGCCTCGCCTATGAGACAGGGATTGTTCTTGCTTCGCCGCGATAGCACCTGCAATACGCGCTCTACCTCTGTTATCCTGCCGATGAGCGGGTCGTTCTTCTTGACGAGGGCTATGTCGGTGAGGTTCTTCCCGTATCGGAAGAGGTTCGGCAGGTGTGAGAGCTTGGGCTTTATCGCCTCGTAGAGCTCTCCCCTCACCTCGGACGAGCCTATCATCTCGAGCTCGCTGCAGATCCCCGTCAAACTGCCGCCCGCCTTCTTTATTACGGTGCAGGCACTGCACGACGACTCCTTAATAATAGCCGCAAGGATATGCTCGGGAGCAGCCTGCTTCTTCTTGTCGCTGCGGGCGATGTCATACGAGTTTTCGAGGATCCGCTTGGTGGCGGTCGTGAAGTAGCGGTGGCTGAGTATCGACGGCGTACCGAGCCCGACGAGCTCGACAACGACACGGCGGAGGTCGTCGTAGGCGACGCCGTTGTCGATGAGTATCTCCGCGGCGGCGGAAGTGCCGTCACGCGTCATCGCGAGCAGGATATGCTCGCTCCCGACGTAGGTATGCCCCATTTCCGAGGCAGCCCCGACAGCTCCCTCAATTATCTCGGAAGCCTTTTTTGTGAATCTGTCTGTATTTATCATTGCTTCTCCTCCTTTGTTCTGCACAGATATGCACTATACATTATGCCACCGTCTCAGCGCGATAACGGTCGAAACTGTCGAGGCTTGAAAAATATTTTTAGCTGTCAGCTTGTGTGTGAAAGCCATTAGCCGTTAGCTCATGGTATCGCCTTCGGCGATATTCCAAATATGTCTGCGAAGCAGACACCATTAGCTAATGGCTAAGAGCTAATGGCTGACAGCTGACAGCTAAAAAAACAGTAACACAAATCCGCGGCAGGCATACTATGTACTATGAAACGCAAACGAAGCGCTTCAAATACAACCACCAAAGGAGAAATTCTTATGTGTAATTCATGCTTCGGAGACAACAGCTGTATGTGGATAATCCTCCTCATCCTCATCTTCATCCTTCTCTTCTCCAACTGCGGATGCGGTGGCTGCGACTGCGGCAATAACAACAATTGCGGCTGTGGCTGCTGAAATTACATCTGCAACAAGAAATCCCCTTGACCTCGCGTCAAGGGGATTTTTGCGCGGTGTCCGCGCTGCCGATTCGCGCGGACGCTCGCAAGCTCGCTCACCCATACAAACCGCATATTATTCCCGCGAGCCTTGCCAATTGTAGGGGCGGCGTTCCGTCGCCCGTTCAGTTGCTGAAGGCTTACGGACACCGCGCCGCCGCCCCTACGAGAAATATTTCCCCGCACTGTTGCAATTTCCGAAGCGATGTGCTAAAATAGTAGCGTACAATAATAATCGGAACGGAGATATGAAATGGATAATTTTGCGGAGCATCTCGTAAAGAAGGAACTCACAGGCAGCGACAAGGCAAAGCGTGTGGTGATAATCGTCGGCGGCATAGCTATGACAGTGGCGCTTGCGCTGTCGGCGGTGCTTATGCTCGGACAGGGACTTCTCCCCTTCGTGGGGCTCGTCCTCGCGGCGGTGACGGGCTACGGCACGTACTACATCGTCACGAATATGTACGTGGAGTACGAATACACCTTCACCAACGGCGAGCTTGAGGTGGACAAGATAATAGCTAAGAAGAAGCGCAGGTCGATGCTGGAGGTAAGCGTCGGCAAGTTCAGAGACTTCGGCAGATACGACGACTCCACACCCGAGGAGACGGACGATATGACGGTGGTATTCGCCACGAGCAACATCGCCTCCGAGGAGTGGTACGCCGACTTCGACCACGAAGCCTACGGCAATACCCGCCTTGTGTTCTGTCCGAACGACAATATGCTGGAGAATATGAGTAAAAATCTTCCCCGCGCACTCCGCGCGAAGCTGGAGGACGGCGGGGAACAGAAGGAGTGATATAAATGCTGGCAGTAACGCCAAGACAGGTATCGGTCATCGAGGAAAAATCGGAAAAGCTCGGAGTTCCGAAGCGTGAGCTTATGCTCAACGCGGGAGGCAAGCTTGCCGAGCTGATAATGCAGTGCAGCACGCGCGAGAACGGCGCACCTCCCGAGGAGACGAACGTGGTCTTTCTCGCAGGCAGCGGCAACAACGGCGGCGACTGCTACGTAGCTGCGGAAAAGCTCATCTACAAGGGCTACAACGTCACTGTGGTGAACCTCGTGAAGGCTCCGAAAACGGAGCTCGCACAGGAGATGTTCGCCCGCCTGCCCGACAAGGTCAAGAAGGTCACGGGCTACCGCAGCGAGGGCATCGAAGCTGCAATAGAGGCAGCAGAGCTCGACTATATGACGATACAGGACAGGGACATTTCAACGCTGAAGAACAAGAAGGAGCTCACGCCGATGGAGAAGCTCCTGCTGCACGAAAAGCAGCGAATGACCGACGTCAGGGAGGCTGTAGTCTCAGCGGACATACTCGTTGACGGCGTGTTCGGCACGGGCTACCGCGGCGAGCTCGAAAACGACATCAAGGCGATATTCGCCATAGGCACGGGAGCCTACAGGATAGCGCTTGATATCCCGAGCGGCGGCGACTCCGTAAAGGGCACGGTCTCTCAGGGCACGTTCAAGGCTGACGAGACGCTCTGTCTCGGCTTTGTGAAGTTCGGTATGTCACAGTACCCGCTCCGCAAATACTGCGGCAAGCTCACCATCGCCGACATCGGCATACCGCCGAAGGCTTGCGACGTCAGCGGCGAGGGACGCGGCTATATCCGCCTCGACAGGAACAGTCTCGCAGGCTTCCCGCCAAAGCGCGAAAAGGACGCTCACAAGGGCAGCTTCGGAAGCGTGCTCGTCATCGCGGGCAGCTCCTCTATGAGGGGAGCGGCGGCATTCGCGGTGCAGGGAGCACTCCGCACGGGCGCGGGACTTGTCCGCCTTATGTCGGTGGAGAAGTGCATAGACACGGTATCGGTGCTTGCCCCCGAAGCGACCTACATAGAGGCAGAGTGCGACGACTACGGCTATATGCTGTTCGACAGCAGCAGGGACGCGCTCCTCGACGCGATGAAAAAATCGAAGGCAATAGTTATCGGCTCGGGAATGGGCGTGACAAACGACACCAAGGAGATACTGCGCTTCGTTGTGCAGAACGCCGAAATCCCCGTGATAATCGACGCAGACGGAATAAACTGCATAGCTGAGGACATAGAAATACTAATGAACAGGAAGTCCGATGTCATCATCACGCCTCACGCGGGCGAGATGGCGCGGCTTCTGCAATGCGACACGCAGATGATAAACGACAACCGCGTGACCGTAGCTGAAAAATACGCCGAGAAGTACGGCATAACGGTCGTGCTCAAGGGTGCGGGAACTCTCATTGCGGACGCGAATCACACTGCCGCCAACCACACGGGCAACCCGGGTATGAGCCGCGGCGGAAGCGGCGACATACTCGCGGGCATGATAGGCTCTGTGGCAGCACAGGGCTATGCTCCGTTTGATGCGGCGTGTGCGGGAGTTTATATGCACGGGCTCGCGGGTGACGCCGCCGCCGACAGGCTCGGACAGGAGGCAATGCTCCCGCGCGACATCGTCGATTCCATCTCGGACGCATTCAGGATACTCAAAGAAAAGCAGAAGCAGAATATATGAGCCATTAGCCATTAGCTCAAGGTATCGGCTGCGGCGATGATATTGAAAAAAAGTGAGCGAAGCGAACACAATTAGCTAATGGCTAACAGCTAACGGCTAACAGCTCCGAAAAATAACGGACGTATAAAGTATACATAATATCTGATAGGAGAGATAGTTATGAAGCGACTTTTTACGTCCGTATTTCTTTTGGGAGCGATATTCTGCCTGACGTCCTGCTCGTCGCCGATGGGCGGGAGCTCCGTGCGCGAGAACAGGCTTGCGTGCGCATTCACGTCGCCCGTCACGATGAACCTCGACAAGCTCAATGCCGAGGGCACCATCACACGCCTCGGGGACGGCGAATGGACAGCAGAATTCGACTCGCCGAACTCCCTCAGCGGAGTGAAGCTCACGTTCAGCGGCGGCAGTGTTACCGCCGACTACAAGGGTCTGACCTTTTCCGTGCCGAAGTCGGCACTGCCCGTGAAATCGATGCTGAACAATCTCATAGAAGCCGTCGATAGCAACGCCCGCGAGAGCGAGCTCCACGGGAAGGAAAACGACGGCAGGTTCGAGATAAGCGGCACTCTCGACGGCGGTGACTACACCCTCGCCCTCGACAGCAGCGGCAATATCGCGAGCTTTGATATGCCAAACAATCTCCTGCACATCTCGTTCACGGACGTGCAGGTCAGAGGCGGTACCGCGCCGCCGACGGAGGAGACCGCGACCGCCGAAACAGAGCCGCTTACCACGCCAGCAGCAGGCGGCTGACGTCAAGAAATTACCAAAAATAATTGAATTGTGGTAGACTGATTTTTGCCTCCGTTGTATGATATAGCTAAGAAAAAGTCCGCAGCCAAGCTGACGAACGGAGGATAAAAATATGAATAAAAAGATAATATGCACGGCATTTGCCGCTGCAATGCTCCTTACCGCGTGCGGTCAGAGCGGAGCAGACAACGACAGCACCGCAACAACAGAACCCACCACGACCGAGCAGATAGACGTGCCCGAGCTCGAGGGCTACAACCTTCTGTGGAACGACGAGTTCAGCGGCAGCGAGCTCGACGACAGCATATGGAATATGGAAGCCCGCCAGCCCGGCTGGACAAACGAGGAGCTTCAGGAGTACACGCAGAAGACCGACAACATCTTCACGCGCGACGGCTGCCTCGTGCTCAAGGCTATAAAGACCGACGAGGACGGCAAGCCCTACTACACATCGGGCAAGGTCAACTCACACAACAAGACCGATTTCAGATACGGCAAGGTAGTCGCAAGAGCCAAGGTGCCCGAGGGAAAGGGCTTATGGCCTGCAATATGGATGATGCCGCAGGACGAGAGCTTCTACGGACAGTGGCCGAAGTGCGGAGAGATAGACATTATGGAGGTGCTCGGCAGCGACACCAAGACAGCCTACGGCACCGTTCACTACGGCGAGCCCCACGCTGAGCAGCAGGGCACGGTAGTGCTCGACAGCGGCTCGTTCGCGTCCGATTTCCACGAGTATTCGGTAGAATGGGAGCCCGGCGAGATGCGCTGGTACATCGACGACCAGCTCTACCTCACGGTTAACGACTGGTTCACAGCGGAGAACGGCGAGGACGACAAGCCCTACCCTGCTCCGTTCAATCAGGACTTCTTCGTACAGATGAACCTTGCAGTCGGCGGAACATGGCCGGGCGATCCCGACGCTTCGACCGATTTCGACAAGGCTGAGTTCCTGATAGACTACGTCCGCGTATATCAGAAGCCCGAGTACGATACAAACGTACAGAAGCCCGCAAAGGTATTCCGCGAGGCAACCGAGGACGGCAACTTCATCTACAACGGCGATTTCTCCGAGGCTGAGGACCTCACCGATGACGAGAACTGGAAGTTCCTGCTCTTCGAGGGCGGCGAGGGCGCAGCCGAGATAAAGGACAACACAATGATAATCACGACCGAGAAGGAAGGCACAGTCGATTACTCCGTACAGCTCGTGCAGCCCGACCAGCCGATGATAAAGGGCAAGAAGTACCGCATCACATTTGACGCGTGGTCTGACGAGGAGCGCGACATCATCGTGTGCGTATCTGCACCGAACGCAGGCTGGATACGCTACTTCCCCGACACACTTCTCACTCTCTCTACAGAGCAGACGACCTACACCTATGAATTCGATATGACAAAGAAGGACGACGAGAACGGACGCCTTGAGTTCAATATGGGCAACAAGGGCTCGACCGCGACCATCTACATCAAGAACGTCCGCCTCGAGGAGATAGAGTGATATCCAAGAGATTCCCTCACAACTTATGATAGAATTTTTCCCTGAGCCGAAAGCTGTCACACCCGTGGCAGCTTTCGGTCTTTTTTGTTGAAAGCGCGGAAAAAGTTTAACGATATATTCATTTTCTCCACTTAATCTGCAAAAATGCGGATTGAAATTGTCTGACGATTATGTTAATATTGTATTAATAAGTATGTACGTGAAAAGAACTGCCGAGCAAATTGGCAGTCAAAAAAAGGGTAAACCGATCAGGAAGGGAAATAATTATAAAAGGAGAATTGGAATGAAAAAGGTAATCAAGGCAGCTACACTGGCTTTAGTGTCGGGTGCGGCGCTGTGTGTTGCGGCTCCTGCCGTATCGCACGCGGAGAATCCGATTGTACAGACATCTTTCACGCCCGACCCCGCTCCCGTCGTATTCGACGACGAGCTGTGGGTATTCACAGGCTGTGACCGTCAGGGCAACAACGACTTCTACTACATGACAGGCTGGCAGGCTTTCTCCACGAAGGATATGAAGAACTGGACAGACCACGGACGCATCCTCGAGGACACGAGCTTCAGCTGGTGCAACGCGAACGACGCATGGGCTTCCCAGTGTATCGAGCGCAACGGCAAGTATTACTTCTACTTCACCACCACGAACAAGAGCGGCGGCGGACGTGCTATCGGCGTAGCGGTCGCAGACTCTCCCGAGGGTCCCTACAGCGACCCCAACGGCAAGCCTCTCTGCGGACCCAACTGGGACTACATCGACCCGACGGTAATGATAGACGACGACGGTCAGGCATGGCTGATGTTCGGAAACCCGAAGTGCTACTATGTCAAGCTGAATGAGGATATGACGTCGCTGAACGGTCAGATAAAGCAGTTCGATATGACCACACAGGCGTTCGGCTCGGGAAGCAAGGGCACTACCTACGGCGAAGGTCCGTGGATATGCAAGCATGACAGCCGCTACTACCTGATATGGGCGTCATTCGTTGACGGCTTCGGCGGCGAGAGCCAGTGCTACGCTACAGGTCCTTCCGTAACCGGTCCATGGACATACGGCGGCGTTATCCAGCAGGGCTCGAACTGCTTCACCACACACGGCGGTATCATCGACTATAAGGATCACTCATATTTCTTCTACCACAAGAGCGGTCTGCCGGGCGGCGGCTCGTTCAACAGAAGCGCAGCGTGCGAGGAGTTCACCTTCAACGCTGACGGCTCTATCCCAGTAATGAAGCTTACCACCACAGGTCCCGACCAGCTTGAGCCTCTCAACCCGTTCGAGAGAGTCGAGGCTGAAACGATATGCTGGAGCGAGGGCATCAAGACCGAGAAGGACGAGAACAACTCGGTATGTATCGGAAGCATAAAGAAGGGCGCTTACATCAAGGTAGCGGGCGTTGACTTCGGCGAGGGCGCCGATAAATTCACAGCCTGCGTGGCTTCCGCAAACAGCGGCGGCAACATTGAGCTCCACCTCGACAGCAAGACAGGACCGATAGTCGGCAACCTCAAGACAGGCGGCACAGGCGGCTGGCACGACTGGGAGGAGGTATCCTGCGACGTTATGGGCGCAGACGGCGAGCACGATCTCTACCTCGTATTCAACGGCGGCGACGACTACCTGATGAACGTGGACTGGTGGAAGTTCGACGGCGCGGGTTCATCATCAACAGAGGTTGACCAGACCTACATCTTCAAGAGCACCTTTGAGGGCAAGCTCGACGGCTGGTCAGACAGAGGCGGAGCGACCGTCACAGCAAGCACGGACGAGGCATACGAGGGCGACGGCTCGGCATACTGCTCCGACCGCTCAGCTTCTTGGAAGGGCATCGGCAAGAGCCTCAACTACAAGTTCAAGGCAGGCGAGAGCTACAGCTTCTCGGCTAATGTAAAATATACGGAGGGCGCACCCACGGTCAAGTTCCACTTCACGCTCCAGTACGACGACGCTTCGGGCGAGACGCAGTACGTGAAGATAGACACGCAGGACGTCAAGAAGGGCGAATGGGTACAGCTCGCGAACACGAGCTTCAAGATCCCCGAGGGCGCTAAGAAGCCGCTCATTTACATCGAGACAGAGGACGACTCCGACGACGATACACCCGCGACAAACTTCTACGTTGACAACATCTTCGCGGCAGTTGACGGCACAGAGATAGAGGGCGCAGGCAAGCCTGTAACAGTTGACGAGCCTGTCACACTCGGCGACCTCAACTTCGACGAGAGAGTCGACAGCTTCGACGTTATCATCGCTCGTCAGACACTTATCCGCAGCCTTAACGACGGCGGACAGCCTATCGACACGAAGGTGCTGAAGGCGGCAGACGTAGACGGCAGCGGCGATTTCAAAGTAAACGACCTTGTACAGCTTCTGAACTACACTATCGGCAAGAGCAAGAGCTTCGGCGTAAACGAGGCCGATGCGCCTGTTCCTACGGGAGCTGCTACAGCCTCGATTCAGAGTCCCGCATTCATCACGGTGAATACGCTTCGCAAGACAGGATTCATCAAGTAAAAGCAAAGCTCCCGAGCTTAAACTCGGGAGCTTTTTATGTCTACTTAACTATTACTGTTGCCGTGACTTTTCGTAGAGTTTCGGGGATATACGGCTCGTTGACCGTATTTATCACAGGCTCTCCGTCGCTGTTGAAGCTGACCTTGCGTATGCGTGTGTGACGGCACGGGTCATAGAGCGGGTCGCTCGCGTAGGTACCGCACGCCTTGTTGATGTGCGAGGTCGGACGCGCATGGTACACGAACAGCGTGTCGCCGTTTGTGTCCTTAACGAAGCAGTTGTGACCGGGACCCGATTCACCGACGAGGTCGGCAGTCGAGAGCACGGGCTTGTCGAGCTTCTTCCAGCTCTTTATATCCATAAGGTCGGAGCTGATATCGGCTTCCATACGTCCCACGCAGTATTCCGAGCCCGTACCCGAAGCCGAGAAGTACACATACACCTTCTTGTCCGTTTTCAGCACGGCAGGACCTTCATTCACGCGGTGGTTGACGAGCTCCCAGTCGTATTCTGGCTTGGTGAGGAGAATGGGCTTTGATGTGAGCTTCCACGGCTCGGACGGGTCTATCTCCGCCATAAACAGCGAGGAATCGCCCTTTATCTCCGCCCATATCACGTAGTGCCTGCCGTTGTTCTCGAAGTAGGTCATATCGAGCGAGAAGCTCGTGAACGAATCGGTATCGCCTGCCGAAGCCTGCATCTGTCCGCACTCCGTCCACTCGTCGAGGTATGGGTTATCGCCCTCACATCTCAGCACATACGGACGTATCGCCCACACATCGGAGCTTGCGCCCGCCGCGAAGAAGATGTACCACTTTCCGCCTATCTTATGCATTTCGGGAGCCCATATATGCTTCGCCATAATGCCGCTCGAATGGGCTTTCCATATTGTCTTTTCCTCAGCGTTTGCAAGTCCCGCTATCTCCTGACTGCACCGCAGGACTATCCTGTCGTAGCCCTTATCGACGCTTCCGTAGGCGGGATACGAAGCCGTGAAATAGTAGTAGCCGTTCTCGCCGTCAACTATGTAGGGGTCGGCGCGCTCGGTTATGAAGGGGTTCGCGTAGCCCTCCTCCGCAGAGGTGAGCTCCCCCGTTATCGTGAACACGCCCTTCTGACACGTATCGACCACGCAGAACTCGTCGTCGTTGTCCCATTTGACCTTGATATCGGCGGTAGAGCCGTCGCTCAGCTTCGCCTGCACAGTTGTGGGCTTGAAGCTCTTTATGCTGTAGGGACAGTAGTACACAGGCGGCTCTATGTCGCTGATTATCGGCTGGAGCCCGTCCGACGGGTACGCGCTCACGAGAGCGTTGTACTGGTCGGCATTTATCGGTATCACGTAGCCGTGACGCGGCGTGAAATCGAAGCTGTACTGTCCGCGGTCAACGGTGGTGAAGTTTTCGAGGTCGGTAGTTGACTGCATAACGTAGTAGCCGTTGCCGTAGGCGTCGGACATCATCAGCCACTCGTCGGTGCCGAGCTTCCTGTAGATATTCGGTCCCTCAACGCCGATACTGCCCTCGGAGACCTGCTTTATCTCCTTATACGGACCGCTCGCATTGTCGGACTTCGCAAGGTAGATGCGCTTGTTCGTCTCGTTCTTGTAGTACATATAGTAGGTGCCGTTCTCGCAGATGATATCGGAGTCGATAGCATCGTTTCCGTTCGCGGGAGCAAATAGCAGAGCAGGCGCTGTATCAAGCGTCTTCAGATCCTTGCTGTAGGCATAGTACATAACCGTTCTGTCGTCGATATTCGGGACTCTCGCCGCGAAGTATATCATATACGAATCCTTCGCAGGGTCGTATATCGCCTGCGGAGCCCATGCGCGGTCAGCGCCCTGCATATTCGGGTACTGATTTGCAATCGGGATTATCGCCTCATCGAACCAATGTACAAGGTCGGTGGACTTCGCGGATATGAGATCGCGGTTGCTGTTCCAGCCGAGCGACGACTTCATATCGGTCGCGAGCATATGGTACAGCCCGTCCTCGCCCTTGAATATGTACGGGTCGCGGATACACTTCGTACCCGAGCTCGAGCCCCATACAGCCTTGCCGCCGTTGAGAGCCTTGAAGTTGTAGCCGTCGAGGCTGACCGCATATGACAGCCTCTCCTGCTCTGGAGCATTGCCGAGGAAGTACGCGAAGAGATACGCAACATCGGGCTTGGAGTAAGCTATCTCACAGTACGGCTTGATATCGGGCTTTGCGCCGAGTATCTGCTGAGTGAGGAGGTCGTAGTCCTTCTCGCTGACGATATTGTCGGAGTTGAGGTCGGCGACCGCGGACACGAACCTGTCACCGCCGCAGAGCACCGCCTTCTCCATCAGTATACGGTCGAAGGTATCGACAGAGCCGTCGAAATTGAGGTCGCCGCTGATGAGGCGGTATGTCTCGTCAACAGGTCGTATGTAGAATTTCTGTCCCTCACCCGCCCAGTAGTCCCACTGGTCGATGTCGGCGCCGTTTTCGTAGCTGATGTCGTACACGTCGAGTGCCGCATTTCCCGAGCACTCCGCCGTGATGTAGTAGGCATCGTCGGTGCGGTGGAGAATGAATCTCTGCGCGGGCGAATCCGTGAATTCGTCGAGGTAGATGGTGTTGCCGTCGGTGCTGTCGCCGTTCCTGACGGTCATCGCACGGGAGCTGTCCTGCGCGGAGAGGATATTGCACTTGCCGTCCCCTGCCGAGACTATCCGCCACTGCTGGGACTTGTCGCCCGTCTTCTCCCACTGGCAGACGTTGCCGTCGCTCGCCGCGGTGACGAATTTGCCGCTCAGGCGCACCATTATCGTGTAGTCAGCGCCGCTCACAACATCGCCGTAGGTGTCCGCGTACACAGCCGATAGCACCTCGGAGCCCTCGGCAGTCCCCGCGGAAGCAGGAATCGGAGCGACAGCCGCAAGAAGTCCCCCACATACGGCGACTGCGGCAGGTCTGTAGAGCCTTTTCATATTTCAAACCTCCGTTCATTTTGAATTGTTCGTACAACTATGTCACCCTCATTATATCACGGCGGGAAAGCACGTGTCAATGATATAATGTGCGGTGCTTAAAAATGGTGAAAACGACCAAAAAATCGGCGGATAATTGTATGTAATGATGATTGTAAAAATGAACGGGAAATGATATAATTAAGATGTATAAATTTGCACCCTGAAAAGGGTGAGGGACGGATAAGAAGATAATAAGGAATAAGGGGAATCAACTATGAAACTATTTGCAAGGGCTGTCGCTGTCGTGCTGACTGCGGCAGTAGCCGTGCCGTCCTTCGGCGGTACGGGCGTCAGGGCGGACGCGGCGACTACGGTCACGCTCTCGCCGTACAGCGTCTACGACATCAACGACGGCAAATTCGAGGGCTGGGGCACGTCCCTGTGCTGGTGGGCGAACAGAGTCGGCTACTCCGACAGCCTCGCTCAGAAGGCGGCTGACACCTTCTACGGCGAGAACGGTCTGCGCCTGAACATCGCCCGCTTCAACATCGGCGGTGGTGACGACCCGACTCATAACCACATCACGCGTACCGACTCGAATATGCCCGGCTATACCAAGTTCAGCAACGGAAATGTCACATACGACTGGAATGCCGACTACAACCAGCGCAATGTGCTCAGAAAGTGCATAGAGGCGGCGGGAGATGATATGATAGTCGAGATGTTCTCGAACTCTCCCCCGTACTACATGACGAACAGCGGCTGCTCAAGCGGAAACCGCGACGGCGGAAAGAACAACCTCAAGGACGATTACTACGACGATTTCGCCAAGTATCTCGCTGAGGTAAGCTACCACTACAAGAACGACTGGGGAATCGACATACAGAGCATCACTCCGACCAACGAGCCGTATACCAACTTCTGGTATGCGGGAAGCCCGAAACAGGAGGGATGTCACTTCGATATCGGCAACTGTGAGAGCAAGATCATCCTTGAGCTACAGAAGGCCATGAACGAAAAAGGCATGGGCGATGTTATTATCAGCGCCAGCGACGAGACCTCCATTGATACGCAGATAGACGCCTTCAAGGCTCTGTCGGGCGACGCGAAGAACGCTGTCGGGCGTATCGACACCCACACCTACGGCGGAAGCAAGCGCTCCGAGCTGAGACAGCTCGCCGTTGATTCGGGCAAGAACCTCTGGATGAGCGAGGTTGACGGCAACGGCACGGCTGGCACTAATGCGGGAGCTATGGCTCCGGGACTGTGGCTGTCCGAGCGTATCACCGCCGACTGCAACGGGCTGAATGCGTCCGCGTGGATACTGTGGCAGGTCATAGACAAGCACGTCTGCGCGGCAGGCTACAACGGCAAGAAGGACTCGGGCATGGTCGATATGACCAAGGGCTTCTGGGGCACAGCTGTTGCCGACCACGACCAGAACACGATAGTCCTCTCCAAGAAGTATTACTGCTTCGGTCAGTATACACGCTATATCCGCCCCGGTATGACGATGCTGAAATCCTCGGGAAGCACTATGGCGGCTTTCGACGAGGAGAACGGTCAGCTCGTTATCGTAAGCTATAACACGTCTTCGGGCAAGGCTGATATGAACTACAACCTCAGCCAGTTCAGCAAGGTCGGTGCGAGCGCCAAGGCTATACGCACCAGCAATACCGAGGACTGGGCTGACGCGGGCTCCTACGATATCAGGAACGGCGTGCTCAGCGTGTCGCTCGAGCCCAACTCCGTTACCACCTTCATCATCGACGATGTCAAGGGCGGCGTTGAGTTCACGGACAAGATTGACGTTGACCTCTCAAAGGTAACGGGCTCCTCTCCGTGGAAGGACGATACCAACTACGACTGCACAAAGGCTTTCGACGGCAAGACCAGCACCTTCTTTGACGGTCTCGGTCACGGCTGGGTGCAGGCTGACCTCGGCGACACCTATGAGCTCTCGGCTATAGGCTTCAGCCCGAGAAGCGGCTACGAATACCGCGCTGTGGCAGGCAAGTTCTCCATATCCGAGGACGGCGAGAACTGGACCGATCTCTACACCATCGAGTACACTCCGAGCTTCGGTATGAACTACGTGACGCAGTTCAGCGGAGAGGCTGTCGGCAGATACATAAGATATCAGGTGCCCGACGGTACTCCCGACGGAACGGTCAACAAGGACAGCGTTTTCTGCTGCAATATCGCGGAGATTTCACTCTACGGAACGAAGAAGGATGAGCCTCCGAAGGAAGTCCTCGGAGACGTTGACGGAAGCGGCGATCTCCACGTGAACGACCTCGTGCTGATGCAGAAGTTCCTGCTCGGAAACGGTGAGCTCGTGAAGTGGAAGAACGGTGACTTCGACAACGACGACGTCATTGATATGTTCGACCTCGTTCTGATGAGGAAGCATATGATAGCCAATTCGTAAAGCGTCCTTCTATAAGGGGTGCGAAAAAGGCGTTTTTGCAACGGAAAACCATTGATTATTGAAAAAACTTTTTTGAACTTTGTATAAACGCACAAAGCGCGGCTCTTGTCCGCGCTTTGTTTTTTTGCATTTTCATCAAAAAGCTTCTGCCTTTTGAGGTATATAGACTGTGCCGACGGATATTGAGCCGATTCCTGCCGTTTGGTCTTGACTTTTTCGCGGCAAGCTGTTATAATAGTATCCGACAGTTCGTTTGCGCCATCCTGTCGTTAAACAAAACCACGGGCTATAATATCAAAAATGCGCGGCAGATCGCGCTTATTATGATGTTCGGATACGCCTGTCTTTTCGCAGGCGTATTTTTTATTGGAGGTCGTACCATGTACAGATTGAAAACGTCAGCCGCTTTCGACAGCGCCCACTTCCTCGCGGGATATAACGGCAAATGCGCCAATATCCACGGTCACCGCTGGACGGTCGAGGTCATCGTCGGGAGCGAAATGCTCGTTGATTCGGGCGAAAAGCGCGGTATGATAATCGACTTCGGCGACCTCAAAAAAGCTGTCCGTGCACTCGCCGACAGCTGCGACCACTCCCTCATCTACGAGGAGGGCTCGCTTAAAGCTGCGACTGTCGCCGCTCTGAATGAGGAGGGTTTCCGCCTCATCGCGGTGCCGTTCCGCCCGACTGCCGAGAACTTTGCACGGCATTTTTTTGAAGTCCTGAGAGCAGAGGGGCTGCCCGTCGGCTCCGTGACCGTGTATGAAACTCCCGAAAACTGCGCAACATACGAGGAGGTAATGTGATGCTGCCTGTTGTTGAAAAATTCATAAGCATAAACGGCGAGGGTGCCCACGCGGGCGAGCTTGCCGTGTTTATACGATTCCGCGGCTGCAACCTCTGCTGCTCGTACTGCGATACCTGCTGGGCTAATACCGAGAATGCGCCCGCGGAGTACGAGACTGTGGAGGAGCTCACAGAATGGGTCGCCGAGACGGGTGTCCATAACGTGACCCTCACAGGCGGCGAGCCGCTGCTCCATAAAGAAGCGGGGACGCTGGCAAGGCTGCTTATCGCAGACGGCTGCCGCGTCGAGATTGAGACAAACGGCAGCATTTCCCTCGAAAGGCTTGCCTGCGGCGACGACAGACCCATTTTCACTATGGATTATAAGCTGCCCTCGAGCGGTATGGAGGAGTTTATGTGCATTGACAATTTCCGCCTGCTCGGCTGTCACGACACTGTGAAGTTCGTCTCTGGCAGCAATGAAGACCTCGAAAAGGCTGCGGAGCTCATCGAAAGGTACCGTCTGACGGAGCGCTGCCACGTCTACATCAGCCCCGTTTTCGGCGAGATAGAGCCCGCCGCTATTGTCGAGTTCATGGAGGAGCACAAGATGAACGGCGTGCGCTTGCAGCTGCAGCTCCACAAGTTTATATGGGAGCCCACAAGGAGGGGCGTTTGATATGGATAAGGATAAGATAGAATATCACGTTCGCGGGCTGCTTGAGGCTATCGGCGAAGACCCCGACCGTGAGGGGCTGAGGGAAACTCCCCAGCGCGTGGCGGGTATGCTCGCGGAAATGCTCGAGGGCATCCAGTACAGCAACCACGACATCGCCGAGATGTTCGGCAAGACCTTCCCCGCCGAGGACAACGGCTCGTCCGAAGCTGTCGTGATGAAGGACATCACCGTGTTCAGCTACTGCGAGCACCACTTTGCGCTGATGTACGATATGTACGTCAATGTTGCCTATATCCCTCGCGGAAAGGTGCTCGGGCTCAGCAAGATTGCGCGTATCTGCGATATGGCGGCTAAGCGTCTGCAATTGCAGGAAAGGCTCGGTCGCGACATCGCCGAGATTATCTCCGAGGCGGCGGGGACTCCCGACGTCGGCGTGAAGATTGTCGGCTCGCACAGCTGTATGACCGCAAGAGGAATACGCAATCCCTCCGCCCGCACCGAGACCCGCACCTACACGGGCGAGTTTAAGTCTCGCCGCGATTTGCAGGAGCTGCTGGACTGAGGAAGTACAGCTGTTAATCGGAATTTGCCGCAATCATACATCAATCATTACAAAGCCAACGGACGCCCAAAGGGCGCCCCTACATGGTTAAAGGTGTAACACATTTGTAGGGGCTGCCTTTGGCAGTCCGCAAATTACAAATCGCGAAAGCAGACTGCTGTTCTGTTGAAAGTGAGCGAGCTTGCGAGCGACAGCGCGAACCGCGCCGCCGCCCGCTTGGCGGCAAATTCTGATTTATATTAGTAAGGAAATCCACAAACGAAAATTCGGAACGCAGAAGGCGGCTTTATTGGGCAGTCTCAAAACTTAAATCAGCACAGGAGGAATACCATGCTCACCCATAACGGAACTCAGACTATCGAAACAGAAAGGCTCATTCTCCGACGTTTTGAATATACAGACGACGACGGTATGCTCAGGAACTGGGTAGCCGACGAGAAGATCCAGATGATGTACTCCGAGCCCGTGTACTCCACCAAGGAGGAGGTAAAGGGGCTGCTCGACAAGTATATCGGCTCCTACGAGAGGGACGACTACTACCGCTGGGCTGTCATCGAGAAGAGCTCTGGCGAGTGTATCGGACAGATAGCCTATTTCCTCGTCGACAGCAAGAACCATTTCGCGGAGATAGAGTACTGCATAGGCGCGGATTTCCAGTGCAGGGGCTACGCTACCGAGGCGACTAAGGCGGTCATCGCTTTCGGCTTCGACAAGATGAATCTGCATAAGGTGCAGATCTGCACAAAGACTATCAATGCTCCCTCGAAGCGCGTCATCGAAAAATGCGGCTTCCACTATGAGGGCACGCTCCGCGACTACTTCTTCATGAACGGACAATACGTCGGCAGGCTGTATTTCTCCATTCTGCGGAGTGAATACGAGGGGCACTGACAATGTGTAGGGGCGCATTCCGTGCGCCCGCCAACAAACGGCATTGTTACACTGCGCGGAATAATTCCGCGGGCAAGCATATGAGTAACGGCAGAAGGGAACGCCCTCACTTGCAGGGCGTCCCCTCTCCAAAAACGATTCACTGAATCGTTTTTGGATTCACCCCTTGCGGAGCGCACTTCGTCCCCAAGGGCTCTGCCCTTGGAACCCGCCAAAGGCTCTGCCTTTGGAATCCGCGGGGCTCTGCCCTCGACCCGCAAGCCTTTGAAAAGGCTTGAGCGAAACTTTCGGTTTCGCGCTGTAGATATTCAAGACGGCGGTCTTTCGCCGCGATTCTTACAAAGGAGTAAATATGAAAGCACTCGTTCTTTTCAGCGGCGGCGTGGACAGCTCAACCTGCCTCGCTATGGCTATCGATAAATTCGGCGCCGATAATGTCCTTGCGCTCTGCATCTACTACGGGCAGAAGCATGACAAGGAAATGCAGGCGGCTCGGCGCACCGCAGCTCACTACGGCGTGGAGCTCCGTACCCTCGACCTTGCGCTCATCTTCGCGGACTCCGACTGCACCCTCCTCTCGGGCAACGGCGATATCCCGCAGGAGAGCTACGCTGAGCAGCTCAAGAAGACCGACGGCAAGCCCGTCTCGACCTATGTGCCGTTCAGGAACGGGCTCTTCCTCTCCTCGGCGGCGAGCATTGCGCTCTCCAACGGCTGCGATGTCATCTACTACGGCGCCCACTCCGACGACGCCGCGGGCAACGCCTACCCCGACTGCTCCGACGAGTTCAACGAGGCTATGAACCGCGCCATTTTCCTCGGAAGCGGGCAACAGCTCCGCATAGAAGCGCCGTTCGTGAAGCTCACAAAGGCTGACGTCGTAAAAAAGGGACTGGAGCTGAATGTGCCCTACGAGCTCACGTGGAGCTGCTACGAGGGCGGCGACAAGCCCTGCGGCGTGTGCGGTACGTGCCGCGACAGAAAAGCCGCATTCGAGGCGAACGGAGTCACCGACCCGCTGTTGAAATAGAATTAGCAATTCGGAATTCGGAATGCGGAATTATAGTGTGCCTGACGGCACATATCAAAAAATATCGCCGAAGGCGATAACGCAATTCCTAATTCCGAACTCCGAATTCCGAATTAATAATCAGGAGGATTACAATGACTGGCAGAAATGAAAACGAGAAGGGCGATATCACCCTCCTCGGCAATCAGAATACCAAGTATTCACAGGACTATAACCCAGATGTCCTCGAGACCTTCCCCAACAAGCACCCCGACCGCGATTACTTCGTCAAGTTCAACTGTCCCGAATTCACGAGCCTTTGCCCTATTACGGGTCAGCCCGATTTCGCGACGATTTACATATCATATGTCCCCGCGGAGAGAATGGTCGAGAGCAAGTCGCTGAAGCTCTACCTCTTCAGCTTCCGCAACCACGGCGACTTCCACGAGGACTGCGTCAACATCATCATGAATGACCTCATCAAGCTCATGGAACCGAAATACATCGAGGTGTGGGGAAAATTCCTGCCGCGCGGCGGTATCTCCATCGACCCGTACTGCAACTACGGTCAGGCGGGCACGAAGTGGGAGGAGGTCGCGTGGGAACGGCTCTCCAAGCACGATATGTTCCCTGAGGAAGTCAACAACCGCTGACGTATACGCACACCGATTCCGCGCATACTAACCGCAGGAGGTGTGGCTATGGAAAGCTTTGATATGCCCGCGGGTCTGAGTATGGCGCTCGCCGCCGACCCCGAGGCTATGCACAAATTCGCAACGCTGACCGAGCGGCAGAAGTGGGAGGTCGTGAGCGGCACTCACGCGGTCGGCTCGGGGAGCGAGATGAAGCAGTATGTTCGTAATATCGTGACTGCATACTGACAAAAGCCTGCGGCTTTTCCGCCGCAGGGACATTACATAAGGAGAATACGAATGGAAAACACAGCAACACCAAAAAAGAAAAAAGTCGGCAGGGTACTGCTGATGATACTGCTCGTCATCGTGCTGATGATCGGCGCTCTCGCTGGATTTATCGCGTACAATGCACATCAGAATATGAAGGTCATGAACAGTACCCTCGACTACGGTATGCACACACTTGAAGGCGCTGCAAACGTGAATGAGCTAGATGCAGGCGAGTACAGCGAGATAAAGCTCTACGGCGTGATGAAGTTCGACGTGAAGCAGTATGAGGTGGAGGAGCTCGGCAACCTCTCAGTGATGAAGGTGAATATGGGCTTTATGCAGATGGTGTCCTACATCATCACGCCCTACGAGAAGGATATGCCCATGCTCTCGATGGACTTTATGTACATACTCGGAAACCGTAAGGCTTACGCGGAATTCTACGACCTCACCGCCGATAAGGAGGCTCCCGAATATGCGGCGGTGCTCGACAATATCCGCGAATTCGAGGGCAGGTACGCCGACCTCGAGGACATCGCCACCGAGCCTGCTTGGTACGATGACCTGCTCACGGTCGTGCTCCACAAGGCGGGCAAGAAAAAGGACGACGACAAGATTCGCGAGATGTTCTCCGACGCGATAGAAACGTATATGGAGCAAGCCGACGGGCTTGAGCTCCTCTCCGATGAGGCTGAGGCTGAAAAGGTAGGTATCACGCAGGAATACTGCGACAACCTCGTTGAAAAGGGCGGTGTCTCCACCGACGTCTTCAAGAAGGAGCTCGGCGAGGAAAAGACCAAGGACTTCTTCAACAAGGTGCTCTTCGGTACGGAGCTCTACAAATAAACGAAAACGCCATAGAGGCTTGCGCCTCTATGGCGTTTTTTGAAATAACACAAAAATAATCAGAAAATGATATACAAATGACACATCGGTGTGATATAATGATGACAGTAAAGGAGCTCGTTACTATGAAAATACTGCTTATCGAAGATGACCTGCAAATTTGCGATGTCACTGTGAAATATTTCACCAACAGAGGCGCCGATATCACCGCCGTACACAACGGAGCGGACGCTCTGCAAATCGCGGAGGATGGGCTGGACGGCTACTCCCTTGTACTGCTCGATATAATGCTCCCCGAGGCTGACGGCTTCACCGTATGCCGCGCTATACGAAGGGTCAGCGATATCCCCGTCGTGTTCATCACGGCAAGAGGTCGTGAGGAGGACATCCTCCGCGGGTATGACCTCGGCTGCGACGACTACATCGTCAAGCCTTTTATGCTGTCGGCGCTGTACGCGAAGTGCTCCGCGATAGTAAAGCGAACCGAGGGAAATGCCGATACCGTGCTCGTCTGCGGAGCGATAACTCTCGACACGCGCAAGCTCACCTGCACCGTAAGCGGCGAGGAGGTCGAGCTCACGCCCAAGGGCTTCGCTATCCTGCGCTACCTTATGGAGCATCAGGGCTGGAACGTTGACCGCGATACACTGCTCGACAGAGTGTGGGGACGCGATTACTTCGGCGCGGACAGAGTCGTGGATAACCATATAAAAAGGCTAAGAAAGGCTCTCGGCAGCGCGGGCGGGCAGATACACACCGCCGTCGGGAGAGGCTACAGGCTGATCGACAAGTAAAGGAGGCATAGCTATGAAAAAATACAAGAAAGCAAAACGAGAAAAGGCGTGGTGGGTGTTCGTGAAATCGGAAGCGGCAGCGCTCGCGCTCGCGTGTGCGTTCGCCGTGGGATTTCAGACATTCGTATATGAGACGGTATCGTCTCAGTGCAGAAACAATATTAAGGACGATATGACGAGTCATCTGCAAAAAATCAGCAGTGTCGTTGCGGAAAAGGAGTCCGACGAGGAGATATTACGCGAAATAAATACCCGTCTGACTATTTACACGGGATATAACGTCTGCCTTGAACAGCTCGGGCTCTTTGACCCGAACTGCAAGCATATGGTACAGATAGTTCCGCAGTACAGCGAGAACTGTCACGCGGTGGCGGCTCTCGTTGACAGCGATGGCAATATCGTGGCTTCAAACAGCCGAAAGCTCATAACACTGCTGCTGTTCGACAAGGGAAAGGAGAATGACCCTGACCGCGGCTTCTACATCTGCGACGAGGAAAAGCTCGGTATGACCGAGGTCAGCAACTTCTTTGCGGACTACGCGGAGCTCTGCGGCGACGACGCGAAAAGCGTCTACGTCGAGCTCGAAGCGGACAGCCTCTACATCAACAAAAAAGACCACACCTTCGTTCCGCACAAGGGCAGATTCAAGGTCGAGACGTACAAGACACATAGCTTCTTCAAAGACGAAGAAAGCGGACAGTCGTACCTCATGGACAAAACAGATATAAAAACAGAAACAAAAGATTTTGAGATAGAGATCAATGACCCCGACTTTGTGCTGAACGATGTCTATCAGGGCATAAGCAACGAGAATTATCCCACCTATGCGCTGCTCAACTTCTACGGCGAGAATAAAGAGGTGTGTGACAGATTTGAAAATGAGTTCAACCACCCCGATGAAGACCGGGCGTCATACGTATATAACGGCAGCGGCGACGGAACGGCTGTCGTCGCCGACAATACTTCCCTCACCATCGGCAAGGAAAGGTATAATCTGATGATGCGCTACATCATCAACTACCGTGAGCCCGAGCTTGTGAAGTATTACTGGACGTACACCATTCTTGTGGCGGCTCTGCTGCTGATCATCGCTTCACTGTACGCCTGGCGCAGAAACGTCAAAAACAAGGCGAAATACGCGATGGAGGACTATCAGCGCGACCTCACCAATACCCTCGCCCACGACATCAAGACCCCGCTCACCGCGATAGGCGGGTACGCCGAGAATATCCTCGACGGCGGGCTCTCCGAGGACGAGAAGGAAAAGTACCTGCGGTCTATACTCGACAATGTGGCATTCACGGATTCGATGGTCAGCCGCACCCTCCAGCTCAACACGATGAGCGACAAGAAGCCGAAACGCGAGAAGGTCAATGTCGCGGAGCTCGTGGAGTCCGCGATGAAGAAGTACGAGATAATGCTCGAGGAGAAGAACATCACCTTCACCTCCAAGGGCTCGGCGGAGGTCAGGGCTGACCGCTCCGCACTCGATACCATTGTCGAGAACCTCGTATCCAATGCGGTGAAGTACACCTCCGAGAACGGCACGATAAGGGCAGAGCTCGACAGGAAGAGGCTCGTCATCACCAACAGCGTCGCCTCAAGGATAGACGTGAAGGAGCTCAAGCAGCCCTTCGTGCGCGGCGACGCTTCGAGGAGCAACGTTCAGGGCAGCGGGCTCGGGCTCTCGTTAGCCGAGCGCTCCGCCGCGATGAACGGTATGGCTGTCAAGCTCTCGTGCTCCGACAGCGAGTTCCGCTCAGAGCTGAAATTCCGATAACACCATCAGTTCTCCTCCATATAAAAAGGCGGCGGAGGTACTCAAGCAGTACCTCCGCCGTTTTTCTCTAATATTCAGATCCTCTCATATCTCCCCTCAGCTCACGGCGCGAGGGGAGATATTTGGCAGAAAAGTAATATGTCACTTGCTGTGATGTAATAAAGGAGCTGGTGTAGAGTTTCGTTTCTGCCTATGATATGATACTATATATTATAGGCGGAATCAATAGCTTCCGCGGACTTTTTCTGTCGCGACGCGTCGAACGGTGTCGAGCGGCTTGAAATCATCTATATTTTATGGTATAATAGGCTGAAAAAAATTTTTTTGGAAAAATTTGAAAATTTCTTGTAACGTTTCTGTTCTTTCTACGTCTAACCGACAGAAGCCAAGGAAGGAGGTGCGATGATTGGACAATAAGACTGCCGAAAAGCTGTACGAGACCTGCTATATGCAGGTGTATTCCTACGTGATGACCCTCGCGAAGGACAGCCATAAAGCTCAGGAGATAACTCAGGATACCTTTTTTAAGGCTATGACCACCAAGCAGACCTTCCGCGGCGAATCCGAGTGTCTCTCGTGGCTGTGCGCTATCGCGAAGAACCTCTTCATAGACGAGACCCGCAGGTCATCACGGCTTCAGGACGAGCCTGACGAGCCTATCGCAGACAGCGGCACCGATATCGAGCAGAGCATCACCGATTCCGAGACGTCTTTCAGGATACATATGCTCCTGCACGAAATGGAAGAACCGTACAAGGAAGTCTTTGAGCTCCGTGTGTTCGGAGAGCTCTCCTTCACTCAGATAGGAGCTATCTTCCAGAAGACCAAAACATGGGCAAGAGTCACGTATCACCGCGCCAGATTAAAGCTCAAGGAAAGGATGGATAAAAATGAAATATAACTGCGATATGATAAGCGACCTGCTCCCGCTGTATATGGATAAGGCGTGCAGCAGATCGAGCGCGGAAGCTGTCGAGCAGCACCTCAGCGAGTGTCCTGCCTGCGCGGGAGTGCTCGAGAATATGAAGAAGTGCGACACCGTCATCGACAAGGCTATCGAAAAGGAGCGCACGGAGGTCATCTCCAAGCAGGCGAAATTCTTCAAGCGGCGCTCCGCTATCGCGGGAAGCATAATCGGTGCGATATTCGCAATACCGATACTTGTATGCCTCATCGTCAACATCGCCACGGGTGCGGGACTGACGTGGTTCTTCATCGTGCTCGCCGCGATGCTCATTCCCGCCTCGCTCATAATCGTGCCGCTAATGGTGCCTGAAAACAGGTTCCTGTGGGCGGTCGGCTCGTTCGTGGCAAGTCTGCTCGTGCTCTTCGCCGTGTGCAGTATCTACTCGCACGGTGGCTGGTTCTTCATCGCTGCTTCGACAACGCTGTTCGGACTTTCGATACCGCTTATGCCGTTCGTCGTTCACTGCAAACCCGTCGCGAAGCTCCTCGGCAATAACAAGGGGCTTGCGATATTCAGCACCTACACTCTCACCTACGCGCTGATGATGCTCTTCATCGGCATAAAGGCGGGCTCGCTCAGCTTCTTCCGCTATGCTGCGGCGTTCTCGCTGCCGTACCTGCTCTTTATGTGGGCGATCTTCGCGCTGATACGCTACCCCAAGTGGAACGGGCTGCTCAAAGCCGCTTCGTGCATACTCGCGGGCTCGCTGATATTCTTCTTCAACGACACTATCGTGTACCTGCTCCTCGGACAGGGGCTGCACTTCCCCGCGTTTGAGCCGTCACTCACCACCACCGACAGCCTCAACAGCGTAATGTGCTGGAGCGTGCTTGTGCTCGGCGTCCTCACATCTGCGATTTTCGCATTATTCGGATTCATAAAGCTTTCAAAAAAGGATAAAAAGGAGACTTCAAAATGAAAATGACTGCCAAGCTTATTACCGTTATTCTGACCGCTGTGATGATATTCAGCCTCACAAGCTGTGTTGCCAACGTGAACCTCTACGACCACGGCGACAGCTATACCGCCGGCGACTTCGAGACAAGCTCCGAGGTCACCGCTCTCGACATCGACTGGAGCTCGGGCTTAGTGAACGTTTCACACCACGACAAGGACACCGTTTCCGTCACCGAGACCTGCAATGTCGAGCTCAAGGACTCGCAGAAGGTGCACACGTGGCTCGACGGCAAGACTCTGCATATCCGCTTCTGCAAGTCGGGCGAGAGCTTCAATCTCACCAATGCCGAGAAGAAGCTCGAGGTGAAGCTTCCCAAGACTATCGAGCTCGAAAAGCTCTCATATGACGGCTCGTCCGCAGAGGCGAGATTCGAGGACATTTCCGCGACTGATTTCAGCGTGGATACCTCGTCGGGCGATGTCACCCTCAGTGACTGCTCCGCAAAGACCTTCAGCATCGACTCCTCTTCCGGCGACATTATCCTCTCGCAGAAGGGCGAGACCGAGAAGCTCTCCGCTGACTCGTCGTCGGGCACTCTCACCTTCGACGCCGAAAAGATCGGCGAGCTCAAAGCTGATACCTCATCAGGCAAGCTGAAGTTCAATATCGCCAGCGCTGACAAGGTAAGCACCGACAGCTCAAGCGGCGACGTGGAGCTCCGCCTCGGAGCAATGCCCGCCGAGACAGTTATGGACGCTTCATCGGGCGATATCACGCTCTATCTGCCCAAGGACGCCTCCTTTACCGCCGACGTTGACACTGCATCGGGTGATTTCGACTCCGAGCTCTTGCTCTCAAAAAAGGGCGACACCTACGTGTGCGGCGACGGTACGAACACGCTCGACATCGACACTTCATCGGGCGATGTGAAGATATTTGTCGCTGAATAATGAAGAAAAGCCGTTACCTTAACCGTTATACTCATATAGAAGCATTATGTGAACCTACTGGGAAAAACCTTTCTGAAGAAAGGTTCTTTCCCAGACCCTTTTCCAAAGACTTTTAGTCCAAATTTTGCCCCTATGGGGTACTCTCCTGATATGAAAAGAGTAAGTCTTACTTTTCATTGAGAGTACCCCATAGGGGCAAAATTTAAATTGAAAGTTTTAGGAAGGGAGTTTCGCTCACGTTTGTTAACGAACATTAATATGTATGGTATCTCCGAGGGAATATTCCCTCGGAGATTATATTTTTAAAGGGTTACGGTCTCACCATTCTCGGATATCATCCTGTCAATAGCTATTGCCTTGTCGGGCATGAATGTGAAGTAGATGACTATGTGATTTCCGCAAGTCCTTGAATGCTTGACAGCCTTTTCGTAGACTTCGATACGCTCAATGAAAGTTTTCAGTATCTCGGGAGTGAGCCTGCGTATCTCCGTGTACTGCTTAGCGTTGTTGATGAAGTCTCTGACACGCTTTTCGCGTGCTCTCGTTTCGTCAAGCTGTGAATCAAGAGCGATAAGCTTTGCTTTCAGGTCGGACTGCTCCTTTTCAAAGTTAGCTGAGAGGAGGTCGTATCGCTCGTCCGCGACCTTTCCGTTAGACCTGTCCATGTAGAGTAGCTGTATTGCATTGTCGAGCTGAGATATCTTGGTTTTGTATTCAACTCGGAGCTTTTCGTTTTCCTTGAACTGCTTCTTCGCCTCGACCTCACCGTTAGCCATTGCCATAGCGTAGAACTCGTCAGATTTGTTACGCGCATAGCTGACAACCTGTCTCAGATACCGAAGTACAATACTGTCAAGCACATTTTCTCGAATATAGTGAGCGGTGCAGTCCGTGACACGGCTCTGATAGCCGCCGCACATATAGTTATTCTTCTTCGGGTCAAGCGTTCGCGCTCTGTGAAGGTAGAGCTTTGAGCCGCACTCAGCGCAGTAGAGGTAACCAGCGTACTTATCTGTTTCGCCGAACTTGTCCGACTTTTTTCTGCCCTCGTAGTGCTTCTGAACGACATCAAACAGCTTCCGTGAGATTATAGCTTCGTGAGTATCTTCAAAGATAAGCATTTTCTCAGGCTCGTTCTTGAGCGTCTTTTTTAGCTTGTATGACTTTGTATAGGTGCTGAAATTCACAGTGTCGCCGCAGTAGATTCGATTTTTTAACATCTCCCTGACTGTTTTCAGCGACCAGCGATAAGGCGAGCTTGTTTTCTGCTTGCCATATTTGCGAGTTGCATATGCACTCGGAGTAAGCACTTCCTCGGCGGTAAGTATGTCGCATATCTTTCGGACACCTTTACCATCAGCACTCATTTCAAATATGCGCTTGACGATAGGTGCAGTCTCTGGATTTGGTATCAGATGTTTGTTTTCATCTTTCATGTAACCGTAGGGAGTTGTCGTTCCGACACGCTCGCCTCGTTCACCTTTAGCTCGCTGCACTGCACGTATCTTCTTCGAGCAGTCCCGGGCGTACATATCATTGAACAAGTTTTTAATACCAGACATCTCGTTGAATCCGTTCGCACTGTCCACGTTATCCGTGACAGCAATGAAGCGTACGTCGTATGCAGGAAATACCAATTCCATTAGCCTGTCAGTCTCCAAGTGGTCGCGTCCAAGTCTCGACTGGTCTTTGACGATAACTGTTCCAACAAGTCCATTCTGTACATCATCAAGCATATGAACGTACTCTGGACGAGTGTTGTCAGTTCCACTGTATCCGTCGTCAATATAATACTGACAGTTACGAAAGCCGTTCTTGTCTGCGTATTCCTTCAACATCAATCTTTGATATTCAATTGACAGCGACTCTCCTGCACGCATATCCTCTTGGCTAAGGCGGCAATAGAGCGCTGTTATCTGTTCCGTGTTTGATTCTCTCATCATATCCTCCTGTTCCGAAGCGGCTGCTTCTTGGAATTAAACCGAATAGGATACACCCACAGTATATCACTACTCGGCTCGAAAGTCCAGAACTTTTTCAGCAGATCCTGTCGCCGTTTATCAAGTGTTTGATCTTATCCTCAATGGTTTCGGGTTCACTGTCAGGAGACCTGAACACGAGAGTAATCTCAAACTTCTGACCGTCAATGGTCATTGTTTTATCTGCAAAAAACATCTCTTCCTGTTTATTCTCTTGCATACAAGCTCCTTTCATTTACACGATAGCTGATGAATAATTGCATAAAAATCCTCTTTGACTCCGGTCACACCTCCCTGAATATAGGCGTTGTCAAGACTTTTTTCAATTTTTGGCACCAAGATTTTTCTTCGTTTCTTATTTTGACCTCAATTTGCAAATACTGTAAGTTCCGATATTTCGGCGGGCACTGCCCGTCCGATGTGGAATGGCGGGCGCAAATGACGCCAGCCTTTTTCCTGCAAACCAAAAAGGGGCACGGGTTCTCCCGTTTTCAGCGGCAGGCGGAATGCCGTCTGCGATGCTTGCCTTCCCAGAAGGGAAGACTTTTTGTCACCGCCGCCACTTTTTCTCTGCCCATAGTATTTGTGTGGTATCCCCACACTCGCTCCACGTTGCGCGACAATCGCGTTCAACGGGAGTGGTGGGATAACTATACCATTTTGGATTTGAAGGCGGCAAACACGGGGCTTTCTGCGCGTGTTTCAGTTATCAACCTGTAACGTGTCCTGTCATAGTCATTTGCAAAAGAAAGAAGGCGCATTTATATTTATAATTATCAAGTAATATATCTTCCTTCTTTGTATTATTAAGTATTATATTGTATACTTAGTATAAGCGTATGACATAATGACGCGCACCCTATGACAATTCAGTTTTTGAAAGTAAGCGTGAGCTCAGACTTGCCGCTCTTCTCTAAGATTTTACTATTAAACTACCAAAAGCCTGCAAATCACCTGATACAGACCTTTTTCAGCGTTAGCAAACTGCTGTCGTTAAACTAACAGCTATCAGCTTTGCTATCGGCAGAAGCGAAGATATATCAGCGCCTGAGCCCACTTGGTAGCAAGTTAGCAAATATTATGGTGGAGTTCCTGATGTAATCATTTTTCACCTCCTGAGCAAACAAAAAAGCGCACAGCAGTCCGTGACGAACCGCTGCGCGCTTTATATTTAATTTTTGACAAAATAAAAAGGCAGAGCAACGCCTTTTACGTTACTCTGCCTTCTCTTAACTTATATTTGGACATAGCTACCCGTGCCATGCATATTATTCCAAAAACAAACCGCATTTCATTTACAAAAGGGCATAGTTAGCCCGTGAAATGCTGACTATCCCGTCGATAGTCCTGTACCCCCGCGGAGGTACCTTATCATGACTATGCGCCATGACGTTTTCCTCATTCCGAGGCTTCTGATATTCTCCTACAA
>JAFXXD010000048.1 GCA_017542475.1 Ruminococcus sp.
CGTTGTTGTTGTTGTTGTTGTTGTCGTAGTTGTAGCCGTCTCCTGCGCCTTGTCGTAGTCGTCGAGGAGCTCGAAGGTGAGGTTATTCTCGCTTGCGTAGGTCTCGGCGGTCGAGCCCTTCTTGCCGACGATTATAGTATCGGAAACGCCGCTTATCTCGCAGTTCTCATTTCTGAACACTATCCTCTCGCACTTAGCGCCGCAGCCGCCGTTGACGCCCTTGACGTAATTTCCTGTGGGCTCATAGGACCATGTCTCGTAGTTGTACTTGTACTCGGGGCTGAGGTGACCCGCATACTGGTTCATAGTTTCGGGGAGGTCGAGCACATTGAGGTTACACTTTGAGAGCTCGCCCCAGTCCATATCCTTTACCTTGCTGGGGACCTTTATCTCCTCGAGCGAGGTGCAGCCCTCGAAGGCGCCGCCCCACCAGTAGTTGCCGTAGATATTCTCGACAGTTTCGGGTATATCGACGTGTTTGATGTAGGTATTGCCCGCGAAGGCGCTTGCTGCGATGAGCTCAACGCCGTCGGGGATAGTGTAAGAGCTGTCGGTCTTCGACTGCGGATAGAACTTGAGCGTTTTCATATCCTTGCTGAAGAGGACGCCGTCCACGGACGCATAGACCTTGTTGTCGGGGTCAACATTTACCGCGGAAATGCTCTTCTGGTCGAGCACATACGAGCCTATCTCCTCGACAGATGCGGGGATATTGAGCTCGCTTATCGCGCCCTCGCAGACGAAGAACCACGGTATCTGCTTGGTGCCGTCCTTGATGGTGACCTCTGCGGGAGTATCCGAGCCCTTATAGGCAACGGCAGTCGTGCCGCTGTAGAGCACGCCGTCGGTAGTCTCCTTGTACCATTTCGTCGTATCTATCCACGATTTATCGAAGTAGCTGAGGCTGCCGTTCAGCTCGATGTTCTCGAGCGAGTCGCAGCCTATGAAGCCCGCAAACTGCCTGTCGAGGTCAGTGCCCTTGCCGAGCTTTACGGATGTGACCTTTTTGCAGTTCTCGAAGGCAAGACCGCATACCGTGATGCTGATATCGTCGTCGGTGGTGAACTCGCCCTCAAAGCCCTCGGGGAGCGCGATGAGGTCCTTCTGCTCGACTTCATCGTACAGGTAACGTCCCTCTTCCTCGTCGTAGCCGATATATTTCTCCCATGTGTACTGTCTGCCGAGAGCGCCGCCGACCGAGAAGTAATAGGGGTTGTCCTTATCGACGTTGATAGCGGTCAGCGACGGCATATCCGAGCAGAAGTATTTGTCCATATATGTAAGGCTCGCGGGGATGTTGATGACGGTGATATCGGGATTGCCTCTGAACAACGCGCTCATCGACTCGATACCCTCGGGTATGGTCACCTCGCCCGTGAGGTGCTTGAGCACCTTTACAGCCTTGGCATGCGGAACGTATTTTTCCTGCTCGCTGTCATAGCGGTAATCGCCCTCCTTGTTGATGAGGAAGTCGCCGCTCACCTCGAAGAGCTTGCTGCCCTCCTTGGTCTTGATGCCGCAGGTATCGGGGACATTGATAGTCTCGAAGTAGCTGAGGTACTTCGGCAGCGTGATAGAAGTGACCTTGTCCTTCCACGCCGAGCCGTGTATATCGAGCGTCTCGACATTTGCGCCGTCTATCTCGTCGGGGATAACGACATCGCCCTTGACGGAGTCGTCGAAGCCGATTATCGTGGCACAGATGACGTCCTTGGTTATTTTGTTGTTGTTTTCGTCGTACTTGTAGTTGCCCTCTTCATCGTATTCGTAGCGGGTAGATGTATAGGTATAGTACTTCAAGCCGTTATAGGTCTTGTACTTGGAATGTGTCTCGGAGAAGATGATATCGACTCTTCTTGAAATACCGATCTCCGTGAAATCGTCGGGTATCGTAATGGAGCTGAGCCTGCTCATATCGGCATTCCAGCCGATCTCGGCAACGGGCATGCCGTCTATCTCGGCGGGCATAACGTAGTCCTTGGGAGCGTCGCTGTTGATATGCTCTATCTTCAGCTTTGTCTGCTCGACGTACTCGTATGAGCCGTCGTCCTTATCCTTACGGATGCTGCTGGTATACTTTGAATACACCACGCCGTCCTTGAGAATGAAGCTTTCATTGCCCTCGGGGATGATGATGTCAACATCGGAGGAAACATATCCCAGACCTCCATTGAACGCCTTTGTTACCGTAATAGACCTTACCCTGCTGAGGTCGGCATAGCGGAAGTCCCACTCGAACTTCTTGACGGGCAGACCGTCTATCTCCTCGGGAAGAACGATATCGCCCGCAGCTTCGCCCTCGAAGCCTGTTATCGCGGCACAGTAGACACTTACTTCCTCGGTCGTGCCGTCGTCGTTCTCAACGGTCTTAGAGCCGTCGTAGTCCCTGTAGTAGGTGAACGCCGTGGGCTGCACCGTGACAACGCTTTCTTCTGCCGCGAATACTCTGTATGCACACTCCTGCACCAGAGAGGTCGGCGTAAATGCACCGACGGCTGCCATCGCGGTACCGACAGCCAGTATTTTTCTCCAATCCATCAAACATACCTCCTAAAAATGGATATAATAATTATATCACACCATATATAAATTATCAAGTGGTGCGAAGAAATAACACATAATAGCGACAAAACGAATGGCATACACAAGCGGGCAGGATAACCTTGGCAGACCTGCACAAAAAGCCTTTGTCAAAACTGTGCATCTATACAAAGTTCGGAATTATTTTTTCAATAATCAATGGTTTTCCGTTGAAAAAGTGCCTTTTCCGCACCCCTTACAGAGGGGCAAAGCGCTCCTCGGTGCGGATACGCTCAGAAAGGAGTATATTTTGAACTGGATAAGCAATGAAAGATTTGTCAGCTTCAGAAACGGCAGAATGGTAGTTCTTGCGGAGATAATGGCAGATACCGCGGGCGACCTCCCCGATGCGGAAGACATTACGGGCAGGATACTTGCCAGGGGCTCGACAGCACTCGACATCAACACGGGAGACCGCTACTGCCTCAACAGCTCGGGGCTGTGGAAGAAGCAGAATTCGGCGAGCTCTCTCGGAACATCGACGTCAGCGATAATTTCCTGCACCTCGGCAGGAGCTCCTGTCGTCGGCGATCTCACGGAACAGGAGGAAGAATAAATGGCAATAGTAAGATTTCAGCGGGCGAGCGGCACAGCCGACCTGTCAGCCTTCTTGGACTGGTTGAATGCTCACAAGGAGGGCACCTTCCTTGAAGACCTCACCCTGACGAACACAACGACCACCCAGACGAATGATACGCTCACGATAACGGATACCGATTCCTCGGCGCAGATAATCTCGCGCACAGCAAGCAACGCGGTGGTATTCAGGTATGTGGGCGGTACCGTCGAGCACGAGATAAAGACTTCTATCTCATCCGGCTCTAACGCATATGTAGTCGGAGCCCTGCTTTGCAGCAAGGGACTTCTTATCCACATCTACGGCAACTACAATACCGAGAAAGCCAATGACTACTACGGCATATGCCTCACTGTTGACAGCAGCGGAAAGCTTGCGGCAGTGCTTTCCACATCGGCTGCCACGAGCTCATCATCGCAGATATCGGTGTGGAACACGTGTGCAGCGGGCTCGACGTCTGTGGCGCAGCGTGAATGTCGTCCGTTCTACGGCTCGAGCCTCACGTCGCTCGCACAGATATCGGCACAGGGCATAGACAACACCCTCGTTCTGCCCTATGCGTTTGCGGCTATATCGACGCAGCTCAACGCCGAGGCGCTCAATTCCGTCCTCATTGACGGAGCTCCCTTCATAACCAACGGCGCGTGGTATATCAGGGACGCAGACGATTGATAAGAAAAAGCCGCACATAAGTGCGGCTACATAGTGAGGTCACTCTTCACTAAAGAGGCGCGGTAAAGACCTCTTTACCGCGCCTTGCTTATCAATATGCCTTGCCCCAGTATACCATATGCTTGGCGGGCTTGCCGCAGCATACGCACACGTCGGAGAGGTGCTCCTGCTCGAAGGGGATACAGCGCGAGCCAACGCCCGTCTGCTCCTTCACGGAGTCCTCGCAGGCTTCCTCGCCGCACCACATAGCCTTGATGAAGCCGTCGCCCTGCTCGAGAGCCTTGTTTATCTCGTCGATAGTCGTGCAGGCGTAGGTGCGTCTTACCTGATTATCGAGAGCCTTCTGATACATTCCGTCGTGAGCCTCCTTGAGCTTCTGCTCGGTGGCAGTTTCAAGGTCAGCGAGAGCTACAGTTGCCTTCTCGCCGTTCCAGCGGGAAGCGATAACGCAGCTGCCCTCCTCGATGTCGCGCGGACCTATCTCCACACGGAGCGGCACGCCCTTCATCTCGTACTCCGCGAACTTCCAGCCGGGCGAGTTCTCGCTGTCGTCGAGCTTCACGCGCAGACCGAGCTTAGCAAGTCTGTCCTTGAGCTCGTTTGCCTTTTCGAGAACGCCCTCCTTGTGCTGGGCAACGGGTATGATGACTACCTGTATCGGAGCAACAGCAGGGGGGAGCACAAGACCGTTGTCGTCGCCGTGAGTCATAATTACAGCGCCGATGAGACGAGTTGTAACGCCCCAGCTTGTCTGGTGCGGGAACACGCGCTTGTTTTCCTTGTCGGTGTATTCGATGTCGAAGGCTTTAGCGAAGCCGTCGCCGAAATAGTGCGAGGTACCTGCCTGAAGAGCCTTGCCGTCGTGCATAAGAGCCTCGATAGCGTAGGTGGAGACAGCTCCCGCGAACTTGTCGCTCTCGGTCTTCCTGCCCTTTACTACGGGCATAGCGAGGGCGTCAGCGCAGAAGTCGGCATACACGTTGAGCATACGCTCGGTCTCCTCGATAGCCTCCTCGGCAGTAGCGTGGATAGTGTGCCCCTCCTGCCACAGAAACTCTCTCGAACGGAGGAAGGGACGTGTGGTCTTCTCCCAGCGGACAACGCTTACCCACTGGTTGTACAGCTTGGGGAGGTCGCGGTAGGAGTGAACGATATTAGCGTAGTGCTCGCAGAAGAGCGTCTCGGATGTCGGGCGCACGCAGAGCCTGTCCTCGAGCTTTTCGCTTCCGCCGTGAGTTACCCACGCGACCTCGGGAGCAAAGCCCTCGACGTGGTCCTTCTCCTTCTGGAGCAGGCTCTCGGGGATGAACATAGGCATACACACGTTCTCGTGACCTGTTTCCTTGAACTTGCTGTCGAGTATATGCTGGATATTCTCCCAGATAGCGTAGCCGTAGGGACGTATTACCATACAGCCCTTGACGCTGGTGTACTCGATGAGCTCCGCCTTCTTGCAGATGTCGGTGTACCACTGCGCGAAATCCTCGTCCATAGAGGTTATCGCGGTGACAAGCTTTTTATCCTTTGCCATATATGAAGTCCTCTTTTCTGTTATAGTAACATAAGTAATTACATTATACCATTGAAGTGCGGTTTTGTCAATTGGAGACAGTCATATCCGCATAATTCCTCACGCTATCTGAACTATCATAACTACAAGGAGATATGTGCAGTAAAATGCGCCCAGCATCAGTACGCCTGCGGTTATCTTGCCCGCTACAGTAGCAGGTGAGGCACCGACGCCGTTCTTTATGAGGTTTATGATGACGCACACAAGGGCTATGACATTGTATATGCCTATTATGAGCCAGTATATGCTCATTTTGGTGCTGAGCAGGTCTATGTAGTATGAGCTGTGTACTGCTCTGTAGTCAATACCCGTGAAGGTCTCCCGAACCTTTTTGCTTGTGCTTTTTACGTTGCCCTTTATCCTTATTCCTGTGATATTGGAATAGTCCTCGCTGCTGAAGTTTTTGCCGAAGTCCTTGTCTGCACGTACAAGAACACCGCTCTGCATATCCTCCGACATTACGAGGTAGTAGTATTCGTTTATCAGCGGGATAAAGCTGAGCTTGTGTGAATACTCGAAATTTGGGTGAGCTGCACCATAGGCGGGAACTCCGCTGACGCATTTTCCTGATTTCGGACCTGTTGCCAAAGCGTCGCCAAGGGACATTTCAGCCTTAAAAAAGCCTGATATCCCCATAAAGAGTCCGAGTGCCGCAAGAAGCGCCAGAAAGATGATCGCAACAACAGGTGACGGCTGTTTTCTGCCGCCTGAAAGATTTGTGAAGCCCATAATAATTCTCCTTAATATTATAGTATCCGCAGGACATTTTGATTTTGCGGGGTGCGTAACACGCTCTAATGATACCACAATTGCCGAAAAATGTCAACAATTCGGAGCGCCGCCCGCCGATATCCCGACAGACCCCATTCAACCGAATGTAGGGACGACCATTGGTCGTCCGCCGATTGATAATCCATTGCGGACGCGCACTGCGCGTCCCTACAAGCAAATTTGTAGGGCGGCGTTTCGCTCGCCCGCCCGAAATGATACCGATGATCAAATGGGCGCACGGAATGCGACCCTACAAAAAATGCTGTGTAGGGGCTGACGCCCACATCAGCCCGACATTATCGGCGGGTCGATGAGGGCATCGACCCCTACAGCCGAAAAAACAGGCGGCTCATAATGAACCGCCTGCAAATAAGCTATTGTGTCAGGTAATCCTTCAGCGACATCTTACCGCCTGTGGACAGGTACGAATAGTACGCGAGGACAAGCGACGCGTCCTTCGAATTTATCGTGCCGTCGTCGTTGATGTCGGCGGCGAGCTTCTGCGACTCGGTCAGCTTGGGAGTAGTACCCGTCGAGTAAGCCGCATACGCCTTGAGTATCTCGGTCGCGTCCTTGGAGTTGACAGCGCCGTCGCGGTTGACATCGCCGAGGTCGTAATCCGCGGGCTTGACGGGCTCTGTTGTGGACACGGGAGTGGTCGAGGTCGTGACAGCCGTAGTCACTGTCGAGGAAGCTGTCGTGGTCTCGGAGGTGGTGGGAGTCGGCTTCTCGTTGACGTAGACCTTAACCTGAGTGGTTGTTGACACATAACTGCCGATATGGGCGATGTAGTTGCCGAACTGTACGGTTATATCACGCTCGCCCGCGATATTGCTGTTGAATCCCCAGTAGCTGAACAGCGACGGGTTATCGGCTACGGAGTATGGCTGACCGTTGTTTTCGACTGTCTCATTGCCGTACTCGTCCCACACCGTTACCAGTATCGTGAGTCCCGACAGGTCAAGCTGCTCGCCGAACTCATAGACGGTCTTGGTCGGGTAGCTTATCACCTGTAAGCGCACGCCGCACTGGGTAGTGGTCGCGGGGGGCGTGGTGGTCGTAGTAGTGGTGGTCGTTGTGGTTGTTGTGGTTGTTGTCGTAGTAGTAGTGTCTTTTCTTGTGGTTTGGGTCTCGGTAGCGGTAGTTGTTGTAGTTGTCGTGGTAGTTGTAGTCGTCGTGGTCGTAGTCGTAGTCGATTCCGTCGTAGTCTCGGGAGGGAGCACATACACGGTGAAAGTCTCGCTGTCGGTGAGGAGCTTCATATCCGTGTTGTACTTCTTGTAGGTCACCGTGATGACGTACTCGCCCGCAGTGTCGCTGTCAAAGCCTGTTATCTGGAAACGTGAGCTGTAATCCGCCACGGAGTAGGCGTTGCCGTAGTTGTCGGCGCGTTCGTCGCCGTAGCCGTCGATGTACCACGTCTTGACGGAAAGTCCTGATATATCGAGCCTTTCGCCTATGTTGTAGACCGTCTTCGTCGGGTAGCTGACTATCTTGATACGGACGCTCCTGTCGGCGGGGACGGTGGTCGTGGTGGTGACGGGCGGCTGTGTTTCGGGCGGTGCTGTGGTAGTCTCGGGGCGCTCGACGAAGGATATCTTGACCTTCTCGCCGATGATGCTGTCCTTCTCGCGTATGGTGAGGTAAGCCGTGCCCTCGGCAAGAGCGGTTATGTATACCACGCCTCGTGCTTCGCTGTATCTGTAGGATACGTTGTCGGACATATCCGTCACGTACACGCCCGAGCACTCATATGTGTCGGAGTTGTACACGTATATCGCACGCTTTTCGCCGACATACAGCGGGGAATCGTCATAGTCGAGGAGCGTGTAGCTGTCCTGCTTTGCCGTGGTCGTCGTGGGCTGGGTCGTTGCAGTCGTCGTGGTGGTAGTGGTGGTGGTTTCGGTAGTGGTAGTGGTCGTCTCGGTCGTGGTAGTGGTGGTAGTCTCGGTGGTGGTCGTCGTGGTCTCCGTCGTTGTCGTCGTGACATCGGGCGCCTCGCCGAGCGACTGGAAGGTGTAGCCGTACCTGTTCGCGAAGGTCTGTGCGGTCGAGCCCGAATAGCCCTTTATCGTGCCGTTGTACGAGTAGTCGCTGGTGTAGCAGTTGCATATCGTGTAGTTGTTGCCCGCGATGCTGCACTTCGGGTTCATAATGGTGACGGATTCGAGCGGGGTGGTGTAGAAGAAGCAGTAAAGACCTATACTGCTGCAATTTGCGGGTATGATGATGTTTTCAAGCCCTGTGTTCTGGAAGGCACGCTGTCCTATCGAGGTGAGCGAATCGGGGAGATGTATGCTCTTGAGATAGATGCAGCGGTAGAAGCCGTAATCGGAGATGGTCCTGAAGCCGTCGGGCAGAGTGACCGACGTAACGGCACAGTAGTCGAACGCGTGCGGTGCGATCGCTGTGACGCTCGACGGAGCAGTGTACGCGCCGTCTCTTGCGGGGGGATAGGCGACGACGGTTGAGAAGTCCTTAGTGTAGAGCACGCCGTCAGAGCTTGCATACTTGGGGTTGGACGGTGATACCGTTATGCTCGCGAGAGCCGAGAACTTGTCGCCCTCCATATAAGCGCCGTCTTTGTAATCGACCGTATTGAGCGCTGTCTCGCCGAGATTTTCCAGACTCGAAGGAAGGGAGAGAGAGGTCATTTTGTCCTGTCCCTTGAACACGTCGGAAAATATAGTGATAACGGGCAGTCCCTCAATGGTCTCGGGGACGGTGACGGCTCCGCTGAGCGTGCCGTTCGTGCCGCTGATGACCGTGAAATCCGAGTACTTCCTGTAGTTGAAGTTCTCGAAGGTGCCCTGGGTGTACTCGTCGGCGGCATAAGCCGTAGCGGGCAGCTTCTCGGTGTGCGCGACGTTGAACGTCAGCGAGCAGAATCCGATGAGCCCCGAAAGAGCGAGTGCGATTAGTTTTTTCATTGATAACACATCCTTATGCTTTGGCGGCTGCATATTCCCCTGTGCAGAGCGCCGTTTACTGGTACGGCTCGTATCTTTCTGCCGTACTGTAAGAATTTTTCCCTATTATATATGATATCACATCCTGTATTATTTTACAAGTGCTATTTTGTGAATTTGCAAAAATTATCACAGCTCTGCGGCTGATAATACTATGAAATGTCCAAACAATTTCATCAGCGGCAGCATATAATATACGGCGGCTGTATAAATCCGTGCTCAAGTGGGATAATATAGGCAGAAAACCAAATATTTTCACAGGAGATAAATGCTATGTCAGTTAAAAGAGGAGAGATATACTACGCAGACCTGAGCCCCGTGGTCGGCTCGGAGCAGGGCGGCATACGACCCGTACTTATAGTCCAGAACGACGTCGGCAACCGCCACAGCCCCACCGTCATCGCGGCGGCTATCACGAGTCAGCGCGACAAGAACCGCCTGCCCACGCATATCGAGGTGCAGGCTGAGAAGTGCGGACTTGCCAAGGACAGCATAGTCCTGCTTGAGCAGGTGCGCACCATAGATAAGAAGCGGCTCAGGGACAAGATGGGCGAGCTCGATCTCAATTCGATGGATAAGGTCAATACCGCCCTCTCGATAAGCTTCGGGCTCGAAATATGACTTCCGACCGCGCGGATTGACAAATCCGCGCGGTCGTGTTATAATAAGATTAATCTTTTACTAAGAAGGGTGAGAAAATGGATAACAACGAACACATAAACACGGTTCAGCCCGCTCCTCCGCCGACGGGAGCGCTGCCCTCCGAGACAGCCGCGCGTAAGAGCTTCAAGGGCAAGGTCGAGTATATGGGCGCGGGACTGCTGATATATACCTGTATCTTCTACGGTATGTTCTTTGCAGATATGTTCGCGCATTTCATCTACTACGCGATAAAAACTATGGGCGATCAGGCGGAGTACACGAGGCTCATAAAGGAATACAGCGAAAACCTGCTCGAAAGTGCGGGCGGACTGATAGCGGGCGTTCTCGTCGGTGTCTTGTTCCTGTCGCTGTTTTTCATAAAGGCTCTGCCGCTGAAAAAGATATTCGCTTCGCACAGGAAAATGACATTCGGCAAGCTCGTAATGCTGGTGTGCGTACTTATGTGCTGTCAGCTGCCGTTCCTTTTCTTTGACGAGGGCGTCGAGTGGCTGCTCAATCAGATAGGCTACTCGCTGCAGCAGGCGATAGAGTCCTCGCAGTCGGGAAGCACTACGATATCTATGTTCATATATGCGAGCTTTCTGGGTCCGATAGCCGAGGAGATAGTCTACCGCGGCTTCGTTATGCATACCTTCGAGAGAGCGGGCTGCGGAAAGTTCTGTGCGATACTCTCGTCGGCGATACTCTTCGGTATCATGCACGCCAATCCCACGCAGTCGATATTCGCTATATACGTAGGCGTGATCTTCGGCTACGCGGCTATGGAGTACGGTCTGATATGGTCGATAGCCCTCCATATCATCAACAACTTCCTGTTCGGCGATGTGATGACCTTCATCGAGAACAAGCTCCCCGAGCCTGCGGGTGATATACTCGGATATTCCGTGCTTGGAGTTATGTTCGCCGCGGGTGTTGCGGTGTTCATCGTCAAGAGGAAGCACGCTTCATCCTATGTCCGCGAGAACAACCCGCCCGCCAAGCACTACGGCTGGATATTCAGCTGTATCTCCATACTGGCATTCGTCGTTATGAATATAGGCTTCGCCCTGCTCGCATTCCAAGACTACAAGGGATGAATAATAGCCTCCGTCCGTGGGATAATATCCCCGAACGGAGGTTTTTTCTATGGCTGAGTATCTTTCACGGGGAGCGTTTCGGCTCGGTGCTCCTGTCCGCATTGAGAGCCACGCCGCTGTCGTCGGCGATAAGGAGGGGCGGGGACCGCTCGGCAAGTGCTTCGACGAGATAATAAGCGACAGCCACTTCGGACGCAGTACGTGGGAGCAGGCGGAGAGCCGCTTCCAGCTCGAAGCCGTCAGCCTCGCCGTGAAGAAGGCGGGGCTCGTCAAGGAGGACATCGACTCCATATGCGCGGGCGACCTCATCAACCAGTGCACGGGCTCGTCCTACGGGCTGCGGGAGCTCGGTATCCCTTTCCTCGGCATATACGGCGCGTGCTCGACTATGGCGGAGGGTATGCTTGTCTCGTCCGTGCTCGTGGACTGCGGTGTCTCCAAACGCGCCGCCGCCGTCACCTCCTCCCACTTCTCCACCGCGGAAAGGCAGTTCCGTGCGCCGCTCTCATACGGCGGGCAGAGGACTCCCACCTCGCAGTGGACGTGTACCGCCTCGGGAGCAGTGGTGCTCTCCCGCGATAAGGGCAGAGCGGCTGTCGTCGGAGGCTGTATCGGGCGCATTGCCGATATGGGCATAAGCGACATCACCAATATGGGCAGCGCGATGGCTCCCGCCGCCGCGACAACTATTTTGCGCTACCTTGAGGCGACGGGGACTGCTCCTGCGGACTATGACTACATCGTCACAGGCGACCTCGGCACCGTCGGCAGCACGCTCGTCAGGGACGTTCTGCAAAAGCAGGGAGTCGATATCACCAAGCAGCACCGCGACTGCGGCGAGCTCATCTTCGACAGCGACAGGCAGGACACCCACTGCGGCGGCTCGGGGTGCGGGTGCAGCGCGAGCGTGCTGTGCGGGCTCTTCCTGCCGATGATAGAGGAGGGAAGGATAGACAATATCCTCTTCGCCGCCACGGGTGCGCTGATGTCCACGATGTCGCTCCAGCAGGGGGAGAGTATCCCCGCTATCGCCCACCTCGTCCACATTCAGAGTGTAAAGGAGTAACTATGACCGAAATTATCAGGGCTTTCCTCGTCGGCGGAGCTATCTGCGCCGTGGGACAGCTTCTCATCGACTTCACCAAGCTCACGCCCGCACGTATCCTCACGGGCTATGTCGTCGCGGGAGTGGTGCTTTCGGCGCTCGGGCTGTACCGTCCGCTCGCCGACTTCGCGGGCGCGGGTGCGTCCGTGCCGCTGACAGGCTTCGGGCACGCCCTCGCCGAGGGTATGAAAAAAGCCGTTGACGAAAACGGCTTCGCGGGCGTATTCACGGGCGAGCTCACCGCCGCCGCGGGAGGTATCGCCGCGGCTCTCCTCGCGGGACTGGCGGCTTCGCTCGTTTTCAGGCAGAGGGATAAGGTGTAGGGGTGCCCTTTGGGCGTCCGTAAAATTCGGAATTAGGAAATCGGAATTCGGAATTGTATGTATCGCCTGCGGCGATGATTTGTAGGGACGACCATTGGTCGTCCGCGCGTATATGGAGAAGTTGCGGACGCGCAATGCGCGTCCCTACAGTTCGCTTCAGGTAATTTGTCGTTATGTTCACGGGCGGCGGGACGCCGCCTCCTGCATCGGGACGCCGAGGGCGGCGTCCCCTACATCTTGTAGCCGTAGATTTGGCGGTGTATTGACGGGCGCACGGAATGCGCCCCTACAAATCGTGTCAGGTGGTCGGTCGGTTATTGTGCGGACTGCCAAAGGCAGCCCCTACGATTGGTCGCCGTTAAATTGTCGGTATAATGACGGGACGTCGAGGACGCCGTCCCCTACAAATCGCAGCCGCGGGTGATTCCGTATGGCGCGGGCGGATAATATCCGCCCCTACATAGTAAATCGGTTCGGCACATACAAAAAGCCGCCGTTTTAAAAACGGCGGCTTTCTGCTGTCAGAGTGTATTTTACTTTCCTGTAAGTCGTTTGATGATGTAACGTCCGCTGAGCTTGTCGCTCTTGCCGATGTTGTATACGTGCTCCTCGTAGACCTTCTGTATCTTCTCTGCGTATTCCTCATGCTTTGCAAGCATATCCGCTATGACACCGTTGGCCTTTTCAAGCTCGTCGGGCTTCACTACAGCGCCGACCTCCGTCCTCAGCGTGAGGTTCATCGGCTCCATCCCAAGCTTGTCGTACTCGTTGTTCATCACCTTCATCGGCGTGTCGATGAACAGCACGGGACGCTTCGTTACAAATGCGAACTCCCACGCGATATCGCTCCAGTCGGTGATGAGTATATCCGATTCCATAACAGGATTGTTCGAGGAGAAATCGGTCTGTACCGTGATATTGCCGTTGTCCTTGAACTTGTCCTTGAGCTCCTCGAACTTCTCGGGCTCGTGGCGCACCTGCTGGGGATGCGGGCGGAGGATTATCTCATAGTCCGTCTTGCCGAGCTCGGCGAGCAGTCCGTCTATGCACAGGTCGATGATGTTGTCCGCCTGCCACGACGGAGCTATCAGTATCTTCGGCACCTTGTTGGGCTCGTGCTCGGAGCTGTTGTAGGTCGCGAGCATATCGTCCATAAGCGGGTAGCCTGTCTCGACGAGGCGCTTCTTCTGAGTATTGTAGACGTCCTCGGAGGCGCGTATCTCGTTGAACTGGTCAACGCTCGGGACAAGTATCGTATCGAACCAGTCGAGCGCACCCTTTCGGAATGTGGCAAGACTGCCTATACCGTGGCTGGCGAAAACGTACTCGACGTCCTTCTTCACGCGCGAACGCTTGATGTGGTACTTTTCAAGGTCGGGCATAGTCATCACGACCATATCGCACTCAAGCTTCATAAACAGCGGCACGAGACGTCTGTCAGAGCCGATGTAGTAGGGGTGTATCTGCGGACGTGTGTCCTCGAATATCTTGTCATTCGGGTCGCTCGTTACATAGTGTATGTCGAGGTCGGAGTGCTCGCAGATGTAGTCGATAGTGCCCTTGAAGTATTTGTAGAAGCCGTTCGACTCGGAGTAGAACATCAGCTTCATATCCTTCACTGCGAAGAACTTCTTGTAGTCCTCCTTCTCGCGGGCATTGTACTTCTTGTGCACCTTTTCCTTCTCTATGCGCTGCTCGTTCATCTTCTTGAGGTACTCGTAGTCGATGTACTTCTTCGGCGGCATAAGGATATTGTACAGGTACATAAACGGTATCGCGAAGAGGTTGCCGAATATCCAGTACAGACCCACGCCTGCGGGTACGAGGAAGGCAAAGTAGGTCGAGAAGGCTATCATAAACAGGGTGGTGAGCACCTTGTTGAGATTGCCCTGCGACACCTGAAGCACGTTTATCTTGTTCTGTATCCAGCACATCAGCCATGCGCTGAGTCCCGACAGCAGCGGTATCAGCAGCAGTATATAGTCGTGCTTGAACGAGGGCGTCTTGCTCAGGTCTATGCCGAGGAACATCATATTCAGTTCCTTTATCTGCTCGGCAGGTGCGAGGAGCATATCGGGGAGGGTGTGTCCCTCGGGGATAAGTGCTCCCTTGATGAGGCTGACTATCTCGAGCTGGTAGGAGTTCTCTGCGAGCTTGGACGGGTCGGCGAATTCGCCCAGCCAGTCCCTGAAGCTGCTTATTATTCCTGCGTCAAACTGGAGTATGAACGTCAGCGGGTGATACATAACGTACACGAGTCCGAGCACGAGCGGTATCTGTATCAGCAGCGGCACGGAGCTCAGCAGCGGGTGGTAGTGGTACTTCTTGTACAGCTTGAGCTGCTCCTCGCCGAGCTTGTCCTTGTCGTCGATGTATTTTATCTTGAGTGCGTTCTCCTCGGGCATCAGACGGACCATATTTATCGAGTTCTTCTGCGTCACCATATTCAGCGGGAACAGCAGTATCTTCGTCAGGAACGTGAAGATGATGATACTGAGTCCGTAGTCGCCGACTATGTTGAATATGAACGTCATCGCCTTGCCGAGGATATTGCCTAAAAAGCTTATTACGATCATCAGTGTGCTCCCGTATTACTCGTCGTCCTCGTCGTCGTCATCGAGAAGGTCGTCTGCGGTGATAACGTCCTTGCCGTCGTCAGCGCCCTTCATCTCTGCTGCGGGAGCGTCGTCCCCGGGCTTCTTTTTCTTGACGGCGTTCTTCATCTTTCTCCAGTAGATACCCAGTACGGTTCCGACTGTGATGACTACGCCTGCTACTATCTGAATTATGAGCGTTGTGGAGCTCGGGTCAAGATATGCGAGCTTTGTTCCCGCGAATACTGCGGAAAGTGCAATGATGTTTTCCATAGTTTTCTCCTTCTTCTCAATTGTTATTTTCCTGTCAAAAAACTGACAACTTATATTATACCACTATTAATAATATATGTCAATCAAAATTTTGCCCGAATTATGCCTTCTGCCGTACCTGTTTATGTGGAAAACGCGAATTGTAGGGGCGCATTCCGTGCGCCCGATTATCTCGACAATCGACGGGCGAGCGGAACTCGCCCCTACAGTTTTACCGTGTAGGGGTCGATGCCTACATCGACCCGCCGATAACAGACGGGCTGATGTGGGCATCAGCCCCTACAAATCATCGCCGCCCCTACAAGGCGATTTCAGAGAAAAACTCGTTTGCTATTGCATTATCGGCGGAAATATGGTAGAATTAACCTGTCATACAAGACGGAAAGGATATTTATGGATAAAAATGATATTTGGAAAATCGCGCTCGTGGTCGCGATGATGGCGTTCTCTGCCCTCTTCTCGGGTACCGAGACCGCCTATTCCAGCGTGAATAAGCTCAGACTCAAAAACTATGAGTCGCAGGGAAATAAAAAAGCCGCCAAGGCGCTCAGGCTCGCCAACCGCTTCGACGAGGTGCTCACCGCCGTGCTCATCGGCAACAATATCGTCAATATCGCGGCTTCGTCCGTCAGCACGCTCCTCTTCGTCAGCATATTCGGCAGCAAGGGCGCGGGTATCTCCACCGCCGTCATAACCGTGCTGGTGCTCGTCTTCTGCGAGGTGCTGCCCAAGTCCTATGCCAAGAAGAACGCCGAGAAGATATCCCTCGCGTTCGCCTCGCCGCTGTGGGTGCTGGTCATACTGCTCAAGCCCTTCGTATGGGTGCTCAATAAGCTCTCGTCGCTGTTTTCAAAGGGCGATGAGGCTCCCACCGTCACCGAGGACGAGCTCAAATATATGATCGACGAGATAGAGGAGGAGGGCGTCATCGAGGAGCAGGAGAGCGAGCTCGTCAAGAGTGCCCTCGAATTCGACGAGATATCAGTCGAGGAGATCCTTATCCCTCGCGTCAAGATGATAGGCGTGGACGTGACCGACTCCATCGACGAGATAAAGGAGACCTTCACCCGCGAGATGTACTCGCGCCTGCCTGTGTACGAGAAGAGCCTCGACAATATCCTCGGTATCATCACGAATAAGGCTTTCTTCAAGATGCTCATCGAGGGCGGCAGCGATATCCGCGGTATCATTCAGGAGGTGCCGCATATCGCCGATACCAAGCTCATCAGCGAGGCTATGCGCTCGATGCAGCGCTCGAAGGTGCATCTCGCCATCGTCACCGACCAGTACGGCGGCACAAAGGGCATGATAACCCTCGAGGACATCATCGAGGAGCTCGTCGGCGAGATTTACGACGAGGACGACGAGATAATCACGAACATAATCAAGCTCGCCGACGATAAATATGAGTGCGCCGGCGACGTCAATATCAGTGACCTGCTCGAAATGCTCGGGCTCGACGATGATATGATAGTCACCGAGTATTCGACCGTGGGCGGCTGGATGACCGACCTCCTCGAGCATATCCCCGAGGCGGGCGAGAGCACCGAGTCGGGCGTGTTCAGGCTCACGGCAGCTGAGGTCAGCGAGCAGAGCGTGGAAAAGGTCATCATAGAGATTCTCCCCGCCGACAGCGAGGAATGATGATAAGTCACTGATAAAGCTATCCCCCGAACAGAAGCAAAGCTTCTGTTCGGGGGATCTTTTGCATTGCGGATATGCTCCCGTCATTTGCCTTCGATACCTGCTATTACTCCGAGAAGCTCCGAGGTCAGCACGCTGAAGTCGTATTTTTTTGCGGCGCTTCGGGCTGCAGCGGCTGTACCGAGCAGCTCCTGCGCGGACTGACGCGACAGCTCGTCTATCTTTCGGGCGATGTCGTCTACGTCGCCGCTCTCGACAGAAAAGCCTGCACCCTCCTTGAGCACGGGATTGTATTTTGCACTGAAATCGCACAGTATCGGTCTGCCTGCTGCCATATAATCGAATATCTTGTTGAAGCTGATACCGAACCTGAACAGCGGTGAAGCCTCGTTGTGCACGAGGTTCAGGTCTGCGCTGCCCGTTATGAACGGGATATTTTCCTTCTTGACCCAGCCCTTGAAAACGACATTATCTATGTTCTCGCTCCTCTGACGCTCCTCCAGACGCTCCAGCTCGTCGCCGCCTCCCCATATGAGGAATCTCACCCGCGGCTCCGTCACCTTTTTGGCGATGTCCAGAAGCTTGTCTATATTGTTCACTCGTCTTATCGCGCCAGTGTATACGACCTTGAAAAGCTCACTGTTCATCAGGTCTGCATCCTCTGTGCGGAAGACCTCCCTGTTCCTGTCAAACTGCTCCAGATCAATGCCGTTGTTGATGTAGAAGACCTTATCCCGCGGGACATCGTGCTCCCAGCCCTGTTCCTTTATGTAGTCGTATGCGCCCTCCATTGTGAAGACTATCCTGTCTGCCTGTGTGTAAATGCTCTTCTCTACGCGGCGCAGATATTTCACTATCGGGTTCGCGGGACTTACCCCCTTGTATGCGACCAAGGTCTCGGGCCACAGGTCGGCGATCTCGGCGACTGCCTTTATGCCGTGCTTCTTCGCGTACCTTATGCCCTCGTAGCACGATATCGGATCGAAGGAGGTGGCGACTGCCGCATCAGGTCTGTCAAGCGTATCGAGCACCTTCGGCAGCCTCTTAGCAAAGTCCCTGATGTTGAGCACGCGCTTCATTCCGTTGCCCTGATAGGGCGTGCAGTTGATGAGCACATATGGGATACCGTCGTCGGTGATGCGCTTTACGCGCTGTCCATCCGTGATAAGGTTCACGCTTTCCGAGTTGTGCACAGTGCTCGCGGCTATGACGGTCACGTCGTGCCCCGCCTTTATGAGGTTCTTCGCAAACAGCGACGGCCGTGCCAGCGGGTAATACTGCGGCGGTACCGCATAGTGGTTTATCAGCCATATCTTCATTGGTCATCTATCTCCGGTGTGTTTTTTGCCGCTTGTCTCCGAGCCGCAGTCCCAGTCTGTTGTCCACCTCGCAAAGAGCAGCAGCCCCTCCTTACAGTTCCTGAAAACAGCTCCGTTTTTTATCGGTGCGGTATCGGGCTCCTCGTGCGGAGCGCATTTTGGCAGCGCAGCGTGGTTGTAATAGCTCCAGCCGTCGATCATTTTCTCGCCTCCAGAATACGCAGGGCTTTTGCCTGCAATGCCTCGTATTCCTCTCTGCTGACCTTTCCCGCCTTCAGCAGAGCGTCGCCGTAATCGTCGGTGACCTCTGTTTCGGCGGAGCTCTTACCCCTGCCGAACACCTTCTTGAAGGTAAGCAGAGCTATCTTCGTATCCTTGGCAAGGCTTACATCGGAAATGTATTTCAGATCCCATTCAAACTTCTGCTCCCATGTTATGGCATTCCTGCCGTTGACCTGCGCAAGTCCCGTGAGTCCCGGTCTGGCGGTATGGCGCATACGCACCCTGTCGCTCATAAAGACCATATCGCGGACGAGCTGGGGACGCGGTCCGATGAAGCTCATATCGCCCTTCAGTATATTGATGAACTCGGGCAGCTCATCGAGGCTCGAGGCTCTCAGCATCCTGCCGAACTTCGGCAGTCTCTGTGAATCGGGGAGAAGCCTGCCGTCCTTGTCCCTTGCGTCGGTCATAGTGCGGAATTTATACATATCGAAAATTGTTTCTCTGCCTGTTTCGGGGTCTATTATACCCGGGCGGGGCTGCCTGAAAATGACGGGGCTTCCCATATTTATGCGTACAAGGAGCGCTATGAGCGCGAACAGCCAGCCGAATGCAGCCAGCGCCAGCAGCGACAGAGCTATATCCAGTCCCCGCTTTATGTATTTTTCGTAGAATCCTATCCTGCGCTTCAATTCAATATGCTCCTATCCCGTACTGAAGTATCACAGCTCTCATCTGAAGCACCTGTGAATAATGTCAATGATGATATCCTGTTCGGCTGCTGTCATTTTGTTGTCTGACGGCAGACACAAGCCTCTGCGGAATATATCAGCCCCGACGCACGTTTCATCTCCGCTGCGGTCTCTGTATACACGCTCAGATGTTACGAGCGTGTTATTTTCGTAGAGCGGCTGCATATGCATAGGCTTCCATATCGGACGTCCTTCCGCATTGAAGGCTGCCAGCGCGTCGAGTATCTCCTGCGGCGAGCTCTTGCCGCTCTCGGAGGAGTAGGAGAAGCTGCACCCGCTGCGGAGCTGCTGAGCCATCGCCGTTTCGTCCACGGTCATACAGCTGAGCCAGTAATTGGGCTCGCTTTTCGCGCCGTCGAACGGGTTCATACGTACGGGGAGGTCTGCCAGACCGTCCCTGTATCTTTCGTATATCCGCTTTTTTGCGGTGATATGCCCGCCAAGGTGCGGGAGCTGTCCCCTTACCACGCCTGCAACGATATTGCTCATACGGTAGTTGAAGCCGATGTCCTCGTGCTGATACCACGGAGCGGCTTCACGGCTCTGGGTAGACCACTTTCTCACTCTGTCGGCGGCTTCCCTGTCGTCGGTCAGGAACATTCCTCCGCTCGAGCCTGTGATTATCTTATTGCCGTTGAAGGAGATAATGCTCATATTGCCGAATGTGCCTGTCTGTCTGCCGTTGTATGCCGCACCGAGCGATTCGGCGGCGTCCTCGACGAGGAGAGCTCCGTGCCTCTCGCAGACAGCCCTTATTTCGTCAAGCTTTGCGGGAGTTCCGTACAGATGGACAAGAACGACCAGCCTTACCTCGGGGAAGGCATCAAATGCTCTTTCGAGAGCGGCGGGCTCCATATTCCACGTATCGCGCTCAGAGTCTATGAACACCGCTTCCCCGTTTTCGTATGCGACGGGATTTACTGTTGCGGCAAAGGTGAGGTCGGAGCAGAATACCCTGTGTCCGCGGAGAGTGCCCTCAGCAGACTGTGGTCTACCATACAGCTTCTCGCCCGCAAGTCTTACCGCGAGATGCAGAGCTCCGGTACCGCTCGCGAGCGCTACCGCATACCCGCAGCCGAGCTTCTCGGCTATGAGCCTTTCACATTCGTTCACGTTTTCTCCCGCGGTAGTTATCCAGTTTCTGGCAAAGGCGTCGGACACCCATTTTTCCTCGTCTCCGTGCATTGTCGGAGAAGCGAGCCAAATCTTCTTTTCAAACGGTCTTATCCCCGCGAAGCGAGGGTCGTTAGCTATGTTCATTTTGTACCTCTTTTGCTATTGTACGAATTTGCAGGGAGTTGACGGGTACGGAGCAGCTTCAGCTCCTGTTTTTCCGCAGATCAAGAACGACTGTAAGCTGTTTCCTTCTGAACAGCATTACCAGCCCGAAATACATCAGCGTAAATGCCAAGCCCCCGAACAGCGTTCTGACAAGAAGGCTGCTGATGACAATGAGTCTTCCGAAGCTGAAATATAGTATAACGGCAGGGATAACGCTGAGAAGCAGTGATACAGCACACTCCGCCGTTATCCTACCGGTGTTCTCGGTCCCGTGCTTTTTAAGACAGTGCAGCAGCAGGAAGTAGGATATGACATACGAGAAACTCGTCGATAATGCGATACCCATATGCCTGAGAAGCTTTACGGACAGCAGGTTTAGCACGATATTGCACACGAGAGCAAATACCTTTATCTTTACTGGCGTTTTTGTGTCCTGCATTGCATAAAAGCCGCGTATAAAATAGGACTGCATCCCCATCGGCAATACTCCGACCGCATAGCATATCATACTTTCGGATACGACCTTTGCTGCCGTGTCGCTGAACTGGCCGTGACGGAATATCAGTGCCACGATGTCGTTTGCGTTGAAGATGAGAAACACCGAAACAGGGCTCAGCAGAAAGCACAGTGCGGACGCATATTTCCTGAACTCGGCACTGAATTCCTCTTTCTTCCCGCCAGCCAGAAGCTTTGAAAAGAAGGGGAATGTGGCTGTCATTATTGCCGTTGCTATCATCGAGGAAGCGATGTTTCCAATGGTACCCGCATATCCCAGTCCCGATATAGTTCCCTCATCAAGAAAAGATGCGAGGTTCCTGTCCACTATCAGGCTCATCGACGAGGCAAGGTCCTCGATCAGGAGCGGGATAGTGAGTATGACCATATTCCTTGTGTGCTCTTCCCTCACATCAATGCGCGGGGTATATCTGAAAGGAGCTTTCAGACGCACGCCGAACAGTATCATTCCAAGTCCCAGAAGGTGTGCAGTAACTGTGCCCACGCTGAGGAGGAACGAGTGCTCTGCTGTTGAGATAAACGTGAACAGTATCACAACTATGTTCGTCACCACTCCGTAGAGTGCGGTGCCGATATAGAAGCTGTTCGCCTGCATATACGCCTGATACAGGTAGGCGAGGATTATCGGATATATGGAGAATATCACTATCCTCAGCATAAGCACGGATATGCGTTCGGTCTCGTCAGGCAGACCGCTTGCGAAAAACTTCAGGACTATCCTCGGGAAAAGCTCGACAAGGAGACAGCCGGCCGACATTATCAACAGGCTGATATTGGTAAGATTCGAGGTAAAGCGGCTCTTCTCGCCGCTGCTTTCGATCCTCTGATAGCACGGGATGAAATTGATATTTATCGCCGTCGCCAGCGAGGTGAATATCAGCGTAGGTATACTGTTCGTCAGCACGAAGGCGTCGCTTATGCTGCCAGCGCCGAACTTGTATGCTACCAGCAGCTCGCGCCCGAAGCCCAGTATCTTCGATATCACGGTGCACAGCATCAGCAGGGCTGAAACCTGCAGTATCTTATTCTTCTTTGACATCTTATATAAACCTGCCGCTCACCCCTGCCGTCACAGTCTCCAGAACCGCAGTCCCGATGCCTTCAGCTCGTCCATACGGTAGAGGCTTTTGACGTCGATGAGCACCTTTTCGTCGTCGGGGATACCGTCCTTGAAGAGGGCTTTCAGCTGCATCATCGACAGCGAGCGGTATTCGCTGTGACCTACTGCGACGATTATACAGTCAGCCTTGGGAATGCTGTCTAAGGGGACGACGTCCACGCCGTACTCCTGCTTTGCTACGGCGACATCTGCCCAGCCGTCGGTGACTATCGGGGATATCTCGTATTCCCTCAGGCGTTCGATGATATCGACTACCTTGCTGTTGCGGGTGTCGGGACAATTCTCCTTGAAGGTTATGCCGAGTATGACCACGGTCGCCTTCTTGGGAGCCATTCCCGCCTCTATCATCTGCTTTATGGACGCGTCGGCGACGTATGCTCCCATACTGTCATTGACCTTTCTGCCATTTAGGATTATCCTGCTGTGGTAACCGAGCTTTTCAGCCACGTTGGTGAGGTAGTACGGGTCTACGCCTATACAGTGTCCGCCCACGAGACCCGGCTTGAAGCCGAGCGCGTTCCACTTGGTGTTCATACCTGCCAGCACCTCGGCGGTGTCGATGCCGAGCTTGTCGCAGATGATAGCTATCTCGTTCATAAAGGCGATATTTATGTCACGCTGGCTGTTCTCGACGACCTTCACTGCTTCTGCGGTCTTGATGTCGGAGACCATAAACGTGCCTGCCCTGATGATGATATCGTAGACCTTCTGTATCTCAGCGGCGGATTCCGCGTCCGTTCCCGATACGACCTTGCGTATGGACGTGAGCGTGTGGACTCTGTCGCCCGGGTTTATTCTCTCGGGGCTGTAGCCTATCTTCCAGTCGACGCCGCATTTCAGTCCCGATTCCTTCTCAATTATGGGGACGCAGATGTCCTCGGTGACCCCGGGGTAGACGGTGGACTCGAATACGACGATCGAGCCTGCCGAAAGGTTCTGACCGATAGTCCGTGATGCGGCTTCAACGGGTCTGAGGTCGGGGCTCTTGTCTTCGTTTACGGGGGTGGGGACAGCCACGATTATAAAGCGTGCCTCCTTCAGCCTTGCGGGGTCTGAGGTAAACTCCACAGCCGTATCCTTTATAGCCTCGCCGACTTCGTTTGTCGCGTCTATGCCGTTCCTGTATTCGTTCACGCGCTTTTCGTTTATATCGAAGCCGATAACGGGGATATGCTTCGCAAACTCGACTGCGATGGGCATACCGACGTAGCCCAGTCCGACAAGCGCGAGCTTTTCGTTTCCTGTTATCAGTCCGCAGTAAATGTCATCAAATCTCATATCGTTCACTCCATAGTTCAGCTGATGATAGTATCTGTTACCAGTGCGATGTCTTCCTCGGTAAGGTAGGGGTGCATGGGCAGGCTGAGCACACGCTCCGTGGCATAGAGGGTATTCGGGAACATCTCGTCCGAAAGCTTCATATCCGCATAAGCCTTCTGCTGATGCAGTCCGCGAGGATAGTATATCATCGAGGGTATCCCTTTCTCCTTTAGCTTTGCCTGTATTTCGCCGCGCTCCCCGGAGCTGCCGAAGAGGACGGTGTACTGCGCCCAGCTCGAATAGAAGCCCTCGGGCACAGCGGGCGTTTTGCACACCGCGGAAAGGCGCTCCGTATAGAGCTCTGCCGCCCTGTTCACTGCGGCAAGCTCATAGTCCCTGAAGGCCTTCAGCTTCGGGAGCAGGACAGCCGCCTGAATCGTGTCGAGGCGCGAGTTCATACCTATCTCGCGGTTGTCGTATTTATCGGTCGGGCTCTTGCCCTGCGCCCTCAGCGAGCGCAGCCTCTCGGCGGTATCGTCGTCATCGGTGAAGACTGCTCCGCCATCTCCGTAGCAGCCGAGCGGCTTTGCGGGAAAGAACGAGGTAGTTGACATATCGCCGAACGAGCACGCCAGCTTTCCACGGATATTTCCGCCGAAGCCCTGTGCGCCGTCCTCGAGCACCTTCAGCCCGTACTTTTCCGCGATGGGGAGTATCCTGTCATAGTCGGCGGGCTGTCCGAACAGGTCAACGGGGACGATGACCCGCGGTCTGAGCCTGCCCTCCGCGATAACACGCTGTATCTGTGCTTCGAGGGCTTCTGCGCTCATATTGAAGGTATCGGGGTCTATATCCACGAGCACGGGCGTGGCGCCGAGTATCGAGGCAGTCCCCGCAGACGCGAAGTAGGTGAAATCCGACGTGAACACGGCGTCTCCCGCGCCCACGCCCCATATCATCAGCGCGAGCTGGAGGGCGTCCGTGCCGTTGCCGCAGGTGACGCAGTGCTTCCTGCCGACATAAGCCGCCAGCTCGTTTTCGAGCTCCGCCACGGGCTTTCCGAGTATGAAGGCGGAGCTTTCTATCGCGTTCCGCATACCCGCGTCTATTTCATTTTTCAGTGCATTGTACTGTGCTTTCAGGTCTCTGAACTGCATTTACACTATCTCCTCTAATCCGTTTTCGGTTTCCCTGTAGCTGCGCCTGCACTCGGGGCAGGCGAGAGAGCCGTCCAGCAGCTCACCGCACTCGCAGACCCAGCCTGCTCTTCTGGCGGGAACTCCGAGCATAAGCGCATACGCGGGCACGTCAGATGTGACTACCGCTCCTGCGCCTATCAGGGCGCATCTGCCTATGGTGTGACCGCAGACTACCGTCGCGTTTGCGCCTATGGAGGCGCCCTCCTCAACGATCGTGCGGAGATAGCGCGCGCTTCCCTTGGGGTATTTCGCACGCGGAGTCAGGTCGTTCGTGAACACGCAGGATGGACCGCAGAACACGTAGTCCCCGAGCTCCACGCCCTCATATACGGACACGTTGTTCTGTATCTTTACGCCGTTTCCTATCCTTACATTGTTCGATACGTTCACATTCTGCCCGAGCGAGCAGTTCCTGCCTATCCTTGCTCCCGACTGTATGTGGCTGAAATGCCATATCCTTGTTCCTTCCCCGATCTCTGCGCCCTCATCGACGACACTTGTCGGGTGAACGAAATAATCGCCCATAGCCTTACTGCTCCTTGTCGAATCTGCCGACGAAATCCAGCGTCGAGCAGCTGCCGAGCGGCAGCTTTACGGGTCTGTGCTCCGCTGCCGACTTATATATAGCGAGCACGAGCTCCAGCGCACGTTTTCCTGCCTCGCCGTCAACGTAGGGCTGACGGTGCGTCTTTATTGCGTCGATGACGTCAGCATACAGCGGCGTATGACCGTACCCGTACACATTTGGCGGATTCTCTGCATACACAGCCTTTACGTGCTCGGGGTCGTCAGCTCCGTCCGCAAACGCCCACTCCTCGATGATATTGTCAGAGGTGCCCGCAGCCTTAGCGGTGCCTGTCTGACCGAATATGTAAAGCGTTTCCTCAAGGTTTTTCGGGTAGACGTTGGTCGTGCCCTCGATAAGTCCGTAGGAGCCGTTGGAGAACTTTATTATAGCCATACCGAGGTCCTCGCCCTCAAGGTAGGGGTGCTCGAGCTGGTCGGTGTAAGCCATCACCTCGTCGATGTCGTCACCCATCATCCACCTGAGAAGGTCGATGTTGTGTATGCACTGGTTCATCAGGCAGCCGCCGTCCTGCGCCCATGTTCCGCGCCACGGAGCCTGATCGTAGTATTGCTTGCCGCGGTTCCAGCGAACGTGGGCTGCTCCGTGCGAGAGTCGCCCGAATCTGCCGCCCTCGAGAGCCTTTCTGATGTACTGTATGGATTTGTTGAAGCGATTCTGGTGATTGGCGCACACTACGACGCCCTTTTCCTTTCCCGCTTTTATTATCGCGTCTGCGTCGGCTATAGAGAGCGCAATCGGTTTCTCTATGATAACATTGCAGCCCGCATTGATACAGTCTATCGCGATCTGCGCGTGCTTGCCGCTCTCGGTCGCGATGGCGACGAGCTCTGGGCGCTCGTTCGCGAGCATCTCCTTGTAATCGGTGTATTGCTTCACGCTGCTGCCGAGGGAGAACCTCTCAGCCTTTTCAGCTGTATTTTCGGGAATGATGTCGCATATCGCGGCTATCTCGAGCGAATTGTTCTTTGCGGCTTCGATGTGGTTGGGAGATATTCTTCCGCAGCCGATAAGCGCGTATTTCATATGTCAGACCTCCGTGGTATCACAGTTTACCTGCGAGCTTGTGTGCTTCTTTGGCAAGCTTGTATATGAGCGTATCGTCCTCAGTGGCGAACTCGCTGCACTGGTGGGTGGGAGCATTCATTATATCCTCGAATTCCTTGTCGGATAGCTTCATCTGCTTCTTTATGTATGAGATGTATCCGTTCATCATTTCCTCGTCGTACAGCGGCTCCGACAGCTCTGCCAGTGCTTCGCTGCGGGTCATCTGTCCCGATACTATCATACTTGAAAGGTGCGACGTCCTCTTATCCACGCCGAACTTCTTCGGGAACCAGTAAAGCTGTACAAAGGCGGTGAGGATATTCTCGAGGTGCTTGCGTCCGTAATACTCGAATCCGCAGAATTCGTTCAGCTCCCTGAAGGCGCGGGCACGGTTGTAGTTGATATAGTCGAGCGGTCTCGGCGACTTTATACCCAGCAGCTTGTCATCTATCCCGCGCTGCAGCGAGGATATGAACCTGAGCTTGTCTATCGGCTTTGTGCCGTAGTGCCTGTGTATATCCTTCAGATTCACGATGTCGCTTGCCTTGTATGTGTTTCCCTTCTGGAGTATGGACTCCAGCGCGAAGTTGCCGCCGCTGAAAAAGTATTTTATCTTTTCCTCTTTCATCTTCCTGTAGAGGAAGGCGAACAGAACGTTGTCCTGCGGAACGGCTATATTCGGCACACCTGCTCTCATATAAGCCAGAGTCAGGGCGTTGAACTGCTCGGCATCGGGAGTTATCACCTCGTAGTCGAAGTGCGTGGCTTCGATGAGCTTCCTGATGTTGTTCTTTGATATCTCGGTGTCGTAGCCGTCGTCAATGTGGACAGCCAGCACCCTGAGCCTCCATTTATAGCCGAGATATGCGAGGTAGGAGGAATCCAGACCTCCCGATATGCCCATTATGCAGTCGTATTTCCTGCCTCTGCCGTTCCTCTTGACCTCGGCAAGCAGGGCGCGGAGCTTCCTCTGTCCCTCCTTGTTGGGAAAATATGTGGTCTTTCTCGCTTCGATGGCGTCCCTGCAATAATTGCAGACGCCGCTGCTGTCGAATCTTATAGTCGGATCTGATGAATCGTCCATTACGCATCGCGTGCATCTTTTAATGCTCATTTTTTTTATTACCTCTTTTAATATGTACTGACAAGCGTCAGGCGACTTACAGATACCTTTTGTAAGCCTTGTAGAGCTGCTTCTTTTCGTTTTCCCAGTTCAGGGAACAGTTGGCTGCTTCAAGCGCGGCACTGTATGCGTCTCTTCCTTTTGCCTTCATTTTTACTATGGCATCTGCAATGCTGTCGGGGTCATACGGATCAAACGTCATACCTACGCCGTATCCGTTTATTATTCTTGACATCTCGGGAAGCTCCGAGCCTATTATGGGTGTGCCGCACTGTATGCTCTCAAAGAGCTTGTTCGGGAGTGCAAAGTAATAGCTTTTGTACTGCGGGATGATCGGTGCGGCACAGAGGTCGGAGGCACCTATGTATTTCCAGAGCTCGCTGTGCGGCACCGCATCGAGTATGCAAACCCTGTCGGTCAGGTTCTTAGCCGCGACCATTCTGCAAAGATATTTCCTGTATTCGGGAGTGTCCGCATTTCCGAGCAGTACGAGCTTGACGTCGCGGCTGAGCTTTGCGACCGCTTCTATCAGCTTTTCGACGCCTCTGTTTCTGCTTAGTATCCCGTGATACATCACTATATAGGAGCCATCGCCGAAGTGATTGGTGAACCTTCTTCTCATATCTGCTGTCCCGCTCTCGCTTATATCCCATTTATCGGGAATATTCCTCACCACAACAGGAGGCTTTTTCAGTCCGTATATTCTCACCAGCTCATTTGCGATACTTGTGTTGACCACTATCGTGAAATCGGACCTCCTGATTATGAGATCCTCCCACAGCTTTATCATCTTCAATCGGAGCCGACTCCTTTTGACGTTTCTGCCAAGCTCGAATTCGTGTGAATCATATACGAGACGTGTTTTCCTTCCAATCGAATAAAGCAAGCCGATAGTTGCTCCGACGAGGTCGTGTCCGCTGATGATATCGGGCTTTATTTTTCTGATATACCTTGCCCACAGCAGAACGGAGATGATCCTGTTAACACCCGACGGAAGCTTGGAAAATGGTCTTGTTGTATACCTGTAGACCCTGAATCCGTCCACGTGATCTATGCGTCCTCTGTCGTCGGGGCTGCCTTTAGCCAGCACGCAGACCTCTGCGCCTGATTCCTCGCACAGATGCAGCTCTCTTTCATCTCTGCTTGCGTTTATCCATTCGCTTGCACAAACCTTCAATACTCTCATTGTGAATCTCCGCTCAATAAACATCTGTATGTACTGAAATCAATACAATATACCATTTTATATTATAATGCATTCCGCCCGCACGTGTCAAGTCTTATCTCGGGGGGGGCAATAAGGAAGGGGACGCACAGCGTCCCCATTCGAGTCAGTATTTGAACTGTCCGCTGCCGATGAACTCGCATATGAGCGAGTCGCGGGAAATATCCTTCTTATCGAGCGGCACGAGCTGCTCGAGCACCTCTGTCACGTCGGCGAGCTCGGGGACATCGCTCATCTCGCGGAGCTGGTCTATGAGAGCATTGCGGTAGGCGTTGAGCTCATACGCCATAAAGGTGTCGATATCGTAGTCCGAGCGGTGCTTGTACGGCATTATGTACTTGTTCTCGCCCGCCTCTACGCTGTGGAACATATTCATCGTCTCGCGCAGAGCACGCTTGCGGAAGTTCTTGTCGCGTATCATACGGCGCATAAGCCTCACCTTTGACGGGTGGAGTATGATATTGCCGCAGGTCACCCTTGTGCGCACGCTGACATAGAGCTTGGTGAGCTTGCTGTCGGGGACGAAGATAACGTTGGGATTGAGGGCATGTATGCCCTCGAATATGACGAGCTCTCCGGGCTTGCGGCGGAATTTTCTGCCTGTGTATTCACGCGTGGAGGATTTGAAGTCGTACTGGGGTATCTCAAATTCCTCGCACATCTCTATCGCGAGGATATGCTCATTGAGCAGGTCGGCGTCGATGCGGTCGGGAGATTCGAGGTCCATTTTTCCGAGAGCGGCAAGCTCCTTTTCCTCCTGTGTGAGCGGGCAGAAGTAGTTGTCCATAGATATGGTATGCGTTTCGCAGCCTGCCTCGTCGAGAATTTTCTCTATCATAAAGGCTGTGGTGGTCTTGCCCGAACCCGACGGTCCCGACAGCAGTATAACGGGCTTTTCGTTGCGGGCATTGATGATGTTTTCGGTTATCTTGCTGAGCTGGTAGTGGTACTCCTCGTTCACGGCGCTCACGTAGCCCTTGGGGTCGGAGCTGATACCGCTGTTTATTCTGGTAACTTCTATATTCATGCTATGTCTCCTTGTGCAGATATACTGTCGCTGAAAAAAGCAAAGGCGGGCACGTTCACCGCCCGCCTTGATAAATCATCTCTGTTCACAGATAAGCTTTATAGCTGTTCTTTCCTCGCCGTCTATCTGGATGTTTGCGAATGCGGGTATGCAGATGAGGTCGATACCTATGGGAGCAAGGTAGCCTCGTGCTATTGCGATAGCCTTTATCGCCTGATTTGACGCGCCTGCACCTACTGCCTGTACCTCAACAGCTTTCTGCTCTCTGATAACTCCTGCAATAGCGCCTGCGACTGAGTTTGGTGTTGAATGTGATGATACTTTTAAGACCTCCATAGTTGTGACCTCCTGTAAAATGATATTTGCACTGGTTTTACTATTGATTTTTGTGAAATGAAATACAAAAACTTTCGCAAAATATTTAATAGTTTTAGTACATACATACATCATAGCACAATTTTTCCCAAATTGCAATAGTTTGAGAAAAACTTTGTAGATTATCTTATAATCAGGCGTTCAATTTTGTGCGATTTGCCGCATTTCTCGTCAAATTCGACACATACTCCGCAGAGGAAGCAGCCGCCCTCCGCTTCCTTGAAGCGGACAGGCGTGCGGAAGCGGAAGCGCTCCACGCAAGGGTCTATGGCGGCTCCGAGGCTTGAGAGCTCGACGCCCGTCATACCCGCGTCGGTGATATAGGCGGTGTGTCCGCCGAGTATAGCCTCGTCGGCGGTCTGCACGTGGGTGTGCGTGCCGAATACGCCGCTGACCTTACCCGTGAGATAGTGTCCCATAGCCTTTTTCTCGGAGGTAGCCTCCGCGTGGAAGTCCACGAAAATGTTGGGCGTGTCAATGTCGGCGAGCAGCTCGTCCGCCTTCGTGAAGGGGTTGTCGAGAGGCTCCATAAACACCGTGCCCATAAGGTTTATCACGGCTACGGAGTAGGCGCCCATATCGAGCGTGTATATGCCGTGCCCGACAGCGCCGCCGTCGGGGTAGTTGGCGGGGCGGAGGATATATTCGGCGTCGAAGAGACCGAGAGCCTCACGGCGCTTGAAGGCGTGGTTTCCCGTGGTGATGACGTCTGCTCCTGCGCGGACGAGAGCGTCTGCGGAGGCGGCTGTTATTCCGTCGCCTGCGGCGGAGTTCTCGCCGTTGACTATCGTGATATCTACGGCGTACTGCCGCTTTATCAGGCTGAGCTTCGAGGTGAGGAAGTCGCTGCCCGACCTGCCGACCACGTCGCCGATGAATAAGAGGTTTTTCAAGGTGTTTCTCTCCGTTCGTTGGATTTGTATTATTATAGCACCTGCGGGGAGAGCTTGTCAATAGCGGGAAATGACGAAGAGAGAAGAATTGTGGGAATGTAGGGGCGGCGGTGTGAGCCCGCTCAATGCGTAATGCGTAATTGTTAATTCGGAATTGTTGTAGGGGCTGATGCCCACATCAGCCCGTCTGTATTTTGCGGGTCGATGTAGGCATCGACCTCTACGCAGTTCTGTTGTAGGGACGACCATTGGTCGTCCGCCGAATATTTGCACAAATTTGCGGACGCGCAATGCGCGTCCCTACATCATTTTGTTCTTATGCGATTGTCACTTTTCCACGCTCTGCCGCATATAATGTACCGTATAACTACGGCGTGCCGTATGCCGTGAAGCGGCGGAGGTCACATTATGTGCGGAATCGCAGGTATCATCAGCTTTAAAGACGATATGCGCGCCGAGCTCGGCGCGTGCAGGAAAATGCAGACCGCCCTGCTTCACCGCGGTCCCGACCAGCGCGGAGTATACCTCTCGCAGGAGGCTGCGCTCGTCCACACGCGGCTCGCGGTCATCGACATATCGGGCGGCAGACAGCCAATGACCCTCACCGTCGGCGGGCGCGAGTACACCATCGTATACAACGGCGAGCTCTACAACACCGACGAGCTCCGCGGAGAGCTCGGCTGCGAGTTCAGCACCCGCTCCGATACCGAGGTCGTACTGCGGAGCTACATCGAGTGGGGCGAGAGCTGCGTTGATCGATTCAACGGCATTTTCGCGTTCGCGGTCTATGACGCCGCCGAGCACCGCGTCTTCCTCGCCCGCGACAGGATAGGCGTGAAGCCGCTTTTCTTCTATGAGACGGCGGATAAGCTCATTTTCGCCTCGGAGCTGCCCGCTCTCCTCGAAAATCCCGATATCCCGCACGAAATAGACGAGTACGGAGCGGCGGAGCTCCTGCTGATATCTCCCTCGCGGACGCAGGGCTGCGGCGTGATACGCGGCGTGCGGGAGCTGAAAAGCGGTGAATGCGGCTACTATTCGGCAGACGGGCTGGAGCTCCGCACCTACTGGCAGCTCCGTGCACATGAGCACACCGAGACCTTTGAGCAGACTGTCGAGCACACCCGCGAGCTCGTCCTCGACGCGATACGGCGGCAGCTCGTGTCCGATGTGCCCGTGTGCACCTTCCTCTCGGGAGGGCTCGATTCGAGCCTGATATCGTCGGTCGCGGCGTCGGAGCTGAAAAAGCAGGGCAAGCGGCTCGACACCTTCTCCGTGGATTACCGCGACAATGACAGGTACTTCCAGAAGTCCCGTTTTCAGCCGAACAGCGACCCCGAATACATCAATATTATGGCGGATTACCTCGGCTCGGAGCACCACCGGGTCATCGTCGATACGCCCGAGCTCGTCGGAGCTCTCGAAGCCGCCGTGGAAGCCCGCGGTCTGCCTGCTATGGCGGACGTGGACGCTTCCATGCTCCTGCTCTGCCGCGAGATAAAGAAGACAGGGACGGTCGCGCTCTCGGGCGAGTGCGCAGACGAGCTCTTCGGCGGCTATCCGTGGTACCGTGACAAGGATATCCGCGAGACGGACGGCTTCCCGTGGGCGCAGAGCACCGCCTACCGCGGGCGCTTCCTCTGTGAGAGGTACGCGCGGCTCATCGACGCCGACGAGTACGTATATTCCGCGTATCGGCGCACTGCCGACAGCGCTGACAGACTGCCCTCGGACAGCCCGCTCGAGAGCCGTATGCGCGAGATGACGGAGCTCAATTTCCGCTGGTTTATGCAGAATCTCCTCGACCGCAAGGACAGAATGTCGATGTACAGCGGGCTGGAGGTGCGCGTGCCCTTCTGCGACTACCGTATCGCGGAGTATATGTACAGCGTGCCGTGGGAATTCAAGGACTATAAGGGGCGCGAGAAGGGGCTGCTCCGCGAGGCGGTGAGCGGGCTCCTGCCTGACGAGGTGCTGTGGCGGAAGAAGAGCCCCTACCCGAAGACGCACAACCCCGCCTTTTTAGCGGCTGTGACGGAGCGGCTGAGGGCGGTACTCGCCGAGGGTACGCCGCTGACGGAGCTTGTCCGCCGCGAGGAGCTCGAGCGGCTGCTCACTCATGAGGAGAGGGTGCAGTGGTACGGGCAGCTGATGAATCTCCCGCAGACCATAGCCTTTTTCGTGCAGCTCGACTACTGGCTGAAGCGGTATTCGATAAAGCTCGTCTGAGGTGAGTTGGGTCGGGGCGGCGGAAGGGAGGCGGGCTCCGCCGCCGCGGCAGTAAATGATTATATTATAATAGTATCGGTATATAAGGGAATTATATTTACTATTTAGTGCTTTGAAAAAGGGGATTTGGACACTTTATCAGTGCAAAATGACGAATTACAAGTTAATGCTTTTGTCTCAGTTTACAATTATATCAAAAAATATGAAAATGTACGATTTTATGTTGCAATTTGAGTTGCGTTGTGATATAATATTTGTGTAAGTTAAACAATGTGCAGCATGGGTACATCAATGCTGCGTTTTGTTCTGCCTTGAGATTGTTTTTTGTAGAATAATCGAACTATGTCCTGACGAATAATACAAATGGTATAATTGTTGGTGAATATTAATAAAATCCGATTGATTATTTATGGCAAAAAAACGATTGAAAAGTAACTGTTAAAATGGTATAATTGTTATTATTAGGGCAGTATGGATTGTTCCGGCTTAAACAAAAACTATGGAGGTGGTTGTATGAAGAGTTATTCCTACGTTGCTCAGGACGCGCACGGCAAGCAGGTCAAGGGCAAGGCGAATGCCGAGAATGAACAGGAATTCCTCGAAAAGATGAAAGAACGAGGAGTGTTCATCAAGGATTACAAGGAAGACGATTCAAGTAACACGAGATCAATCTACAAGTTCAGCACGAAAGAGCTTGCGTTCTGCTGTCGACAGCTCAGCGCGATGCTTACCTCGGGTCTGACGCTTGTAAAGGCGATCGACATTCTTGTCAAGGAACAGGAAAACGAAAAAGCAAGAGCTATCTGGCAGGACATCTACGAGAACGTACAGAAGGGTGAATCCTTCTCGTCAACTCTTGAGATGCATTCGGGTTCTTTCCCCGAGTTCCTCATTTCGATGGCAAATGCGGGCGAGTCGAGCGGTTCGCTGGACGTTATTATGACAAGAATGGCTGAGCATTACGCCAAGGAGAACAAGCTCAAGAACACCGTCAAGGGCGCTATGGTCTACCCTGCGATACTCGCGGTGCTCTGCGTAGTTATCGTAATGTTTCTCTTCATCGTTATCATGCCTAACTTCCTCGCAATGTATGAGGATCCCGACCAGATGCCTGCACTGACCAAGATCATGTCGGCTATCTCGGACTTCCTCAGAACAAAGTGGTATATAGTTATCATCCTTGTACTCGGTGCTTTCTTCGGCTTCAGATATGCAATGAAGGTCCCGAGCTTCCGCTACAAGGTAGACAGACTTATCCTCAAGGGACCAATGTGGGGCCCTCTCGTAACAAAGATCTATACGGGACGTTTCGCAAGAACCCTTTCTTCACTTTATTCCAGTGGTATCCCTATGGTAGAGTGCTTACAGAAATCCTCGGCTATCCTCTCGAACAGATACGTTGATGAGAAGTTCCTCGACGTTGTCGATGAGGTAAAGCAGGGTGAAACTCTATCGGCTTCCATCACGAGGACCGAGCTCTTTGAGCCTATGTTCTGCTCGGTAATCTACGTTGGTGAGGAGTCGGGTGCCCTCGATTCCATCCTCGAGAAAACTTCCGATTACTACGAGGAAGAATCCGACTCGGCTGTACAGCGCCTTGTAAGTCTTGTTGAGCCTGTGCTCCTCATCTTCATAGGCGTTATCATAGGTCTTGTTGTTATCGGTATCTACCCCGCGCTCTACGGATCGCTGGCAGGTCTCGAAAACGAAGAATAATGGAAAGGTGGAAAAAGGAAAATGCTTTCATTTGATATAACTGACAGAAACGTCCGTGTCGTTAAGGGCGTTGAGAGCAACGGAAAGATCAAGATCAGCTCCGCTGCCACACTTAACCTCGAAGAGGGTCTTATCGTAAACGGCCACGTCAGGGACGTTCCCAACGTTGCCACACTTATCAACGGCGTGCTCAAGAGAAACAAGATGCCCGACAAGGAGGCTATCGTTTCTATCTCCTCGAACCTCACGATATTCAAGGAAATGACTGTTGCCCGCGTTAAGGGTCAGGATCTCCAGAAGACCGTAAAGCAGCAGGTTCAGGCTGAGCTCAACCTCGACGATTCCTACAGCGTTACTTACGTTATAGTAGGCGAGGCTATGGAGAGAGGCGATACAGGCGAGCCGCTGGTACGCATCCTCGCTACAGCCTGCCCCTATGAGATCGTAAACAGCTACAGAGAGGTCTTCAAGCTCCTCGGTATCTCACTCAGGTCGGTAATGGTCGGCTGTAACTGTATCACAAAGGTTCTTCTTGCTGATACAAGGATCAAGTCGAAGATGCCCCTCCTCGCTGTTCAGATCGACAACAACTTCATCTCTCTCAACCTCTATGAGGCAGGTCAGCTCTCGTTCTCACGTTTCGCCACCATCGACCCCGATGACTACGGCGGATCCGCTGACTACGTTTTCGAGGCTGTCAACGAGAATATCTTCCGTATGCTGCAGTTCCACAGAAGCCGCAATACGGGCGAGACTATCGAGAACGTTGTATTCTACGGCGATACCCACGATTATGTAAGACTTACGGACGAACTTGAAAAGCTCGACCTCAATACGAGCCTTATCAACGTTCCTCCGCAGATACACGGTCACGAGAACCTCGAGTTCTCACTCTACGCTAACGCTATCGGCGCTATGTTCAAGCGTAATAAGGAGACCGAGAAGATCAACCTTCTCGATACCGAGCTTGGCGCAGCGATCAAGAGAGCAAGCGGCGGTGCAAACGGTACCGGCGGTACTATCCCGATGCTCGCTATGATACTCGGTGCAGGCGTTATCGTCGGCGGTATCTGGGGCGTTATGTCGGTGATCGACTTCGGCATCAAGCACGAGATCAAGGACATCAGAGAGTATATCGACTCTCCCGAGACCCAGAAGAAGCTCGCTCACCGCGAGAAGCTTCTCGGTATCAAGAGCAAGGTCGATGCTTACAACACCAAGATGGTAAATGCTCACGATGCATTCTACTCGCAGCCGGCTATCGATCAGGATAAGTACGAGACGATACAGGTAGTCCTCGATAAGACAGCCGAGGATCTCGAGCTCGATTTCGCAGCTATCTCGACTCCTACATATGATAACGGCGTATTCACATTTAGCGTATCTGCTGCAGGAAGCAAGGAAATGGTCCAGAAGCTTCCTTCACTCTACATCGACAACCTTCTCGATGAGGAATTCTCTGATAATAATGAGTACTATTCAAGTGCTTCGTACTCGGGATATACCGTTAACATTGATAAAGATGAAAACGGTGAGATCAACGAGGACAAGGAATCAGTTGACTTCAGCGTTACAATGGCTCTGAAAGAGCGTGAGAGCGCTTACAAGCCTGAGAAATCCGATAACTAATGGGGAGGTAGATAGAAATGAAACTCAATTACAGAGATAAGATCATATTAGGCGCGCTCCTTGCCTTCGTTATACTTCTTGCAGGCTTCTTCCTTCTTATCAAGCCCAAGTATACAGCGATAAAGGACGATTCCGACCAGCTGACAAAGGTTCAGGCGGAAAGAGATGAAGTTGACGCCAAGATAGCAGAGATCAAGCCCCTTCAGGACGAGATCAAGGCTACATACGACGCAACAACAAAGCTCACAAATGATTTCGTTGCTTACAACGATATCTACAATGCACGCAAGCTCGATCAGTATATGCAGCATTTCGCAGAGGACTGCGAAGTGAAGATCACTCAGCTTTCTGCTTCTGATCTTGCTGACGGTTCACTCGGTTATTATTACTTCACTCCTACATACGTAGGCGAGACAATGCTCGGTGAGGCTGACCTCAACGGCGACAGACAGGCTGCTATCGCAGAGGATAAGGCTGAGAGCGACAGCCTCTCGTCAAGAACACAGGAGAGCGTTCTTTTGGGTTCATACGAGATCAATGTTACCGGCACAAAGGAAAACCTCTATAAGTACCTTCAGGCTATCGAGGATCAGGATAAGACGATCATCATCAACTCGGTTCAGGCAGACGGTCTGATCATCAACCCCGAGGCTTATGAGAAGCGCGCGGAAGTTCTTGATATCGAGCTTTCCGATGATGAAAAGGAACAGCTCGAGGATGATGCGGAGGTTAATGCAACTCTCAATATATCACTCTATTCGGTATTTGCACTCTCAGAACCTAACGTAGAAGCAGATTAATGACCTGACCCTTCGCTTACAGTTATTAGAGAAATATAACTTGAAAGGCGGTTAAGAAATGAAAAGTATTAAGAATAGAAAAATGAAAGGTTCCGTTCTTCTTACAGTTGTATCAGTAATGGCGCTGCTGATAATTTTCCTGTTCGGTACACTGGTTCTTGCGACTGCTGCCAACAACAGAGCGCACGTCAACTACTCTACCGCGCAGACAAATATCACGGCGAGAACCGTTGTTAATACTGCTTACAACGCTATCGCGAAGAACAAGGACTATGCAGACGCTATCACTGCGCTGAGCAGCACGAATACCACTCTGGATATTCCTGTTACTATCAGCAGCAGCGGTACGAATGTAAACACGCTCGGTCACCTCGACTCGCTTACGGCTGAGTACGCAGGCACGAGAAAGTTCTACAATGCAAATCAGAAGAAGTGGCAGGACTGCGACCTCGTCAAGATCACTGCTGAGGCTACGATGAACGGTATCACCACTACTTCAAATGCGTATATCGTTAAGGACCCTCCGTCACCTCCTCCCGGCGGCGGCGGCGGCGGTGCAGGCTTCGTTACAACGGGTGGCGCTGACTTTACATGTAAGACAAACCTTTTCGGTGGTTCTTACGTTAACCTGCCTAAGCTCGCTACCGCTGAGACATATGATTATCTGACAGGATACAATACCTACAGCGGTAACTATTTATCAGGTAATACATTTACCTTTGATAATGACGGCTCACTCATCGAGGCTGATACCGTTATTAACGGTAACCTTATGCTTCACCATCTTACAGCTATGCGCTTCCCCGGACAGGGTCAGGGTATAACTGTATGGGGCGATATGTTATACGATGATAATACATTCGACAAGATCAAGAATGTTACATCGAATCTGACGCTTACAAATCCGACCACTATCGACTTCAACAAGATGCCCTACATATATGTTGACGGCACTCTTGGAGGCTCGGTAAGAATAGGTCCGTATCTGACAGGCGGAACGAGCCAGTTCCCGTTCAATATTTTCGCGGGTAACCTTGAGGTCCAGAAAAACTCGTTCTCAAACAATGCTAAGTTTGCTATGAGCGGCGATATCTATCTGATGAATCCTGCTCAGGATAATATTCTCAAGCCGGGTGCTACAACTGAGCTTTACAGCTGGACAGCATCCGTTATCAACAAATCGGGTGACTCGGCAGTCTCCAAGGTTCAGGGCAATATCTACAGCAAGGGCGATTTCGTCGTAGGCGGACAGCAGACGATCAAGCTCAAGAGCCTCTATATCGACGGCGACCTTAATGTTGACGATCTTGAGGGTAAGCTCGAAATGTCGGGCGATCTTGTTGTAAACGGCGCTATCACAGGCAATCTCAAGAATGAGGGCAAGATCGAGGTAGCAGGTGATGTATATGCTGACAGCGTGTCCCTTACAGGAAAGCACGCAGCTGCATTTACAGGTGCTTCCAATGCTAATATCGAAGATATCGACGATTATTCTGGAGTTATCTACCCCGAGTATGCTGAAAGAGATGTTATTCTCGGTGAGAGACAGTTAAAGGACACTTCTAACAACGATATCCCTGTTGAGAAGACAAAGGTTGTCAAGAAGATGGACGAGGTCCTCAAGAACGTTATCAACCCCTATGACAGTGACGATATGCCTGCTTCAATGCAGACAAAGCGTACACAGCTTCTTGCAAATAACGACAAGAGGATAGCCAGCGAAGCAGATGCTATATCAAAGCTCGGCTCTGGCTTTACGAAGTGCACGGGTTGGTGGAACAGCACAACCAAGAAGGTTGAACTGACGTATGATGATACGGCTGCAATGAATAATTACTGGCCTGTTATCAGAGAGAGCTGCGTTCTTTCGGGCGATATCAAAAATAATAATCCCGAGTGGATCGACGGAATGAAGCGCTCACTCGTATTCGATCCCGGCGCAGGCGAAATGCTTGTAGTTCTCGACGGATTTGACGATGAGATGTGCTTCCTCGTAAATGATTCACAGGGCGGTACGGTTTACTTCTATGTACAACCGAACACCAAGACAAATATCCAGTGGGCTATGTACACTACAAAGTACCTCGAACTCTTCAAGAATCTGAAGGACGGAGATGCTGACGGTGATTCATCCAACGGCGCTCAGACATCTATCCAGTTCTTTACTGATTCAACTTATGCAATGTCAGGTCCTGTATCGTTCACTGATGACAGCCTCGGTCTTTCGATTCCTTCGACTGCACAGAAGTATTCACCAGGCGCAAAGATCTACGGCGGTACAAATTCCGAGCTGAAGATACGCAATTTCAACACTGTTACAGCTCAGATAATCTCGCCTAATGTTAAGTTCACAGCTGCTGCCACTGACGATCAGGTCAACTTTGTAAAGGGGCAGGATATCTACTACAACGGCTATAAGCTCAATACAACTGACAACAGAACTATTTTCGGCTGTCTGAATACACAGTCTTCGTCCTTTGAGAACCAGGCGAATATGGTATACGTTCCCGATTTGAGCACAGGCGGAACACCTATCCATCTTCCCGATTCAACACATTGGTACAAGATGCTTTACTATGACGAATATTAAGGAGGGAGAAGCAATGAAAGTCAATTCTTCTAAAAAGAAAAAGCTCAAGGGCATGACACTTGTTGAGATCATCGTTTCTCTCGCAGTGCTCGGTGTTCTGACCACCCTCGTCGTAGGAACCGCAAACCTTATCGACAATTATACGCGTTCAGCCAATAATGTCAATAAGAAGGTGGCTGTTCAGGCTCCTATCGCCGAGGCGGGCTACACCACCAAGGCGTATAAGATCGACCCGACAGGTACCGACAACAAGATCAAGATCACGATCAATAACAACATTGAATTCGAGGGCGAGGGCTACATTACCGTAGACCCCTCCGCTCCCGTGAGCGATGATGAGCTCGGCGGAAACCTCGGGCTGAAGTTCGTAAACAGTCCCGCATATGTTGAACCCACTACTACGACATAAGGAGGGGAGACGTATGAGAAAGACTACTAAAAAGGGCTTCACCCTTATGGAGCTCATAATCGTTATGGCTCTGTTCAGCGTTATTATGGTGCTCGTTATGAGCTTTATCGACCCCGCGTCGAAGCTTATGAGCAAGACCTCAACGCGTGAAAAGACCGCGGCTTACGTTGACAATATCAACGAGTATGTCGATAAGTCGCTTAGATATGCTTCCTTCGTAAGAATATTCGAGAGCCGCTTCTGCGAGACATCCGATCCCCACGCTATCATCAACGAGAAGAAGGCGGTTCAGAATTTCATCGACGATTACTTCGACGGAGCTATCGACAGTACAGGCGCACCTGTAGAAGGTAAGGTGCACGTTCTCAAGCTCCTCAATGAGCCGGAGAATGCGGTCTGTGCAAGCGATGATACAAAGCAGTATGCAGATCTCGGATACAAGGACGGCGTTCTTGTGGATACCGTTTACAGCTTCAAGGCAGGCGACAGCAAGCCCGAAAATAACGCAGTCGGTGCCAAGATCAGAGAATTCGGCGGAACCTTCCCCAATGCGACTATAACGGGTCCGTCCAAGGACGACCTCGCAGTTAATCCCGAGCACTATCAGCACTATTCCTACTACTACAAGCTCGGCTTCCACGAGTTCATTCCCGTCAGCAACCGCACTGTAACAACAAACAATCCCACTACAGAGTCGGGTGCATATGATGCTTCGCTGATAACCAAGGCAGACGGAACAGCTAATCTCTACGCGCCTGCCTCAGGTGCTATACCCGTTAAGAGCTCGAACGAATCCGATTTCTACTACAAGGAGCTCATTCCTATGCGCGACAATACCGGCAATGAGATGGTGATCAACAAGTACAGCTTTGCCGTAACAATGGTTGCGTATCCGAATGATTCCAAGGGCGACAATAAGGTGTTCGCAGAGAAGACCTACGCTGACGATCCCTCCATTACGGAGAATGTAGCGATATTCAAGTCTCCCTGCTATATGGCAACTTCAAGTATGGCTCTCGCAAATATCAACACTTCTATCACGGTCAACCCGACCTGCGTTATGAAGGATCAGGAGATCGGCGGAGCACCAAAGGCGAGCGGAGAGCTCGTTCAGGTAGCTATCTACGACGACCCGTTCTCGCGCTATAAGGGCGAGATGCCCAATCCTTCACAGAATACGAGCAACATCTATTTCATCTATGTTGTTCCCAGTGAAGTATACAACTGATAATAAAAAACAGGCAGCAGTAATAATTGCTGCTGCCTGTAATTTATTTTTGCGCTTTTTTGGTTTTACTCGGGCTTGTAGGTGATGAGGTTTATGTACCAGTCAGCTACCTTGTTTCCCCAGAGCATTCCGAAAGCAATGCCTATCGAAAGATAGGGTCCGAAAGCAAACTTTGAATCCTTTGTAAGCACCTTGATTATCACTCCGCCGACTGCGGCTGTGATGATCCCGACTAATGCTGAAACGATAATAGCCCGCGTTCCGAGGAGAGCGCCCGCCGCGAACATGAGCAGCGTATCGCCAAGCTCTATCGCACGGAAATCCTCCTCAAACTTCTTCCTGATTATCGGGCGGCTTATCTCGCCGATGATGAAGAAGGGAACGCTGATAGCAAGAGCGCCGATAATGCGGTGCTTGAGCTCAACATCGTCCGTGAATATCGCGGCAGGGACCGCAAGCAGGAGAATGAGTCCTACGATTATCATATCTATCTCCTGTGTGTCCCAGTCCATAAAGGCGATGACGATGAGGAGCGACATAAGAACGCAGGTTATTATGGCTTTAGCATTTATATCCAGCACTATGAAGGTCAGGACATATAGTAAGCCGTTGAGCGACTCGACGATGGGGTATCGGACAGATATCTTCTCGCCGCAGGAATGGCACTTGCCTCTCAGAAGTATCCAGCTGAGCACGGGGATAAGGTCGATCGGTCTTATCTTGGCTCCGCAGGTCATACAGTGGGACGAGCGCTTGATGAGAGATTCATGCCGCGGCAAACGAAGTATCACGACATTCAGAAAGCTGCCGATACAGATGCCGAAGACAAAAACGATGGATAAAAACATGATTTTGAAGGGAAGATCAGTGAATTCACTGTGAAGCATATCTTCAAATCCAAACATTGTTTTTCCACACTCCTTTTCATTCAGAATATTGACGTATTATTATTATATCATATTCTGAGTAAAATTCAAGTGTAAATTAAGAGTTTGTTCTTTAATGAACGGATTCTAAAAAATAAGCGGAGGTTTGTATATGAGAAACGAGAGAATTGGCGACTACTTAGTTAGTCAGGGGCTGCTCACCGAAGAACAGCTTCAGAAGGTTCTTGCGGCTCAGAAGGAGTCGAATGGAGCCAAGAAGTTCGGCGACGTTGTTGTTGAGCTTGGATTTATGACAGAGATCAACTTTACCAAGGCACTTGCCGGTAAGCTGAGAGTTCAGTACGTTGACCTCGACAATACGGACATCAACACGGACGCTGTACAGAAGGTTCCCGAGGCTCTCGCAAGAAAGCATACGGTAATCGCTATAGCTATTACAGGTAAGCGTCTAACAGTTGCGACGAATGACCCTGTAAACTTCATCGTTCTGGAAGATATCAAGGTATCAACAGGTATGGATACTGTTCCTGTTCTTGCTACTACTTCCGCAATCAACAAGGCTATCGGTAAGTGCTACTCAATGCAGAACGTTGACAGCGTGCTCGAGGGCGTTACAGCTATGGCTTCCGACCTCGGCGGTGCTATGGACGAAGAGGCTAACGACCGTGTAGAGAGTGCTCCTATCGTTAAGCTCGCAACCACAATCGTTGAGAACTCCTTCAGAGCGGACGCTACCGATATCCATATCGAGCCGTTCGACAAGTACACAAGGATCCGTATCCGTGTAAACGGCGACCTTGTTGAGCTGATGAACATCTCCTCAGCTGTTCACAGCGCTCTTACAACACGTTTCAAGCTCATAAGCGGTATGAACATCGCCGAGAAGCGTATCCCTCAGGACGGACGTTTCACTCAGGTCGTTGACGGTACCACCCTCGACGTCCGTGTTTCGTCACTTCCTATGGTACACGGCGAAAAGATCGTTATCCGTATCCTTTCAACAGGACAGATCGCTCTCCGTAAGATCACAGACCTCGGTATGTCCGACTATAACTATCAGCTGTTCGAGTCGATGCTCCGTGTTCCTCACGGCGTTATCCTCGTAACAGGACCTACAGGTTCAGGTAAAACAACGACCCTTTACGCTGCTCTCGGCGAGATCGCCAAGCCCAACGTAAACGTCGTTACTGTTGAGGACCCTGTCGAGAAGGCTATCGACGGAATCAACCAGTGTCAGGTCAACCAGAAGGCAGGTATGACCTTCGCCGCTGCCCTCCGTTCTATCCTCCGTCAGGACCCTGACATCGTAATGATCGGTGAGATGCGTGATACCGAAACTGCCGATATCGGTATCCGTGCCGCTATCACCGGACACCTTGTACTTTCCACCCTCCATACCAACGACGCTGCTTCGACTGTTGTACGTCTTGTTGATATGGGCGTTGCTCCGTACATGGTCGCTACTTCACTTATCGGCGTTATCGCTCAGCGACTCGTTAAGGTTCTCTGCCCGAACTGCAAGAGAGCAAGAATGTCCACTGACGAGGAGAACGAGCTGATGGGTATTCCTTCATCTATCCAGATATATGAGCCTGTTGGCTGCCCGAACTGCAACAACACAGGCTACCGCGGAAGAACCGCTATCCACGAGATCATTCACTGTACTGCCAAGGTTTCCGCTATCATCGCGGCAGGCGGCGGCAAGGAAGAGATAGAGGCTGCTGCTAAGGCTAACGGTACGAAGCTCCTCCGTGACAACGCTTCCGAGCTTGTTCAGGCAGGCGAGACTTCTATCGACGAGCTCGTAAGATCCACATTCTCTGTTTGATCTATACATATATATATTAGGAGGAATTCACCATGGGCATTATCAATATTCACAAGATCCTTGACGAGGTTCGTCTCCTCGGCTGCTCGGACCTTCATTTTACAAACGCTATCGCTCCTGTTGTACGTCTCAACGGTACTCTCAGAACTATGCGTTCGCAGTACCCCGAGATGGACGAGGAGGAGATACTCGATATAGTTAACCAGATGACCAACGAGGCTCAGCAGACCTCGATCAACAACCACCACGATACCGACTTCTCCTTCCAGACAAAGAGCGGTTACCGTCACCGTGTAAACGTTTACTTCCAGAAGGGCAAGCCCGCTATCGCTATCCGTCTCCTCCGCAACGACATCCCTACTCTTGAGGACCTTATGCTTCCTCCCATCCTTGCGGATTTCGCTATGCGTCCCCGCGGACTCGTTCTCGTAACAGGTCCTACAGGTTCAGGTAAGTCAACTACCCTCGCAGGTATGATCGACTTCGTAAACCTCAACAGAAGTGCTCACGTTATCACAGTTGAGGACCCTATCGAGTACGTTCACGACCACAAGAGATGTATGGTAAACCAGCGTGAGATCGGCGACGACGTTCCGAACTTCGCTCTCGCCCTCAGAGCTGCCCTCCGTGAGGACCCCGATGTTATCCTCGTAGGAGAAATGCGTGACTTCGAGACCATTCAGGCTGCCGTAACCGCTGCCGAAACAGGACATCTCGTTATGTCTACACTTCATACAACTTCCGCAGCTGATACCATCAACCGTATCATCGACGTTTACCCCGAGCATCAGCAGCAGCAGATCAGAACTCAGCTCGCTAACAACCTCGTAGGTATCATCTCTCAGACACTTATCCCGAAGAGAGACGGTACAGGACGTATCGCTGTAATGGAAATCCTCAACGTTACAGACGCTATCTCCGCTATGATCCGTGATAACAAGATCCACCTTATCCAGTCTGCTATCCAGACAGGTAAGCAGCAGGGAATGATGTCCCTCGACCAGGAGCTTGCACGTCTCGTTTACAAGAACGTTATCAACGAGGTGGACGCTCTCGACAAGTGTCAGGACAAGCAGGAATTCTACCGCTTCCTCACTCAGATGGGCGGTACTCCTTCGGGCGGTATGACAAGTATGCAGCAGGCCTCCATTCAGGAATAAGCTATAATAGTATACATAATTATCCCCTGTACAAGCTGCAGGGGATAATGTGTTTTAAGAACGGGTGAAATCGTATTGAGTGAAAAATATGCGGCTTTGAAGCCGAAGCTTGAAAAGGTCATACAGATAGCGGCGTTCATCGGAGTTGCCGTGGCGATACTGTCTCCGATGTTCCAGTGGGCAGAGCGCCTCTATATGCTGAAGACGGGCACGGGTATGATATACTACGATCATTTGGAGAACGAGCAGCACAACCGTATGGGCGATTCCGTCGAGGCGTACCAGATAATGATGAGGCTTATCCAGAGCATATCCGCGCTGATGGCAAAGATAATAGCGGGAGCGGCTTTCATATATGCGCTCATCTCGTGGGACAGGGTGAAGGGCAATATAAAGGGCTATATCAAGGCTGCGGCACCGCTCATCATCTTCGGAGCATACGTGGCGGGAATCTACATCGTGACGCAGATAAGGGGCGTAACGGAGTTCGACATAGTCGCGCATTTCTATATGGGCGAAACTATATACGAATTTATGCGGCACCCGTTCACGTACTTCTTCTGCGGAATGTTCGTGCTGAGCGAGAAGCCGCGGAAGCTCCTGATGTATATATTCACGGTGTCGGCGATGTTCTTGAACGGAGCCTCGATGATAGACAAGTGGGTCGTTGCGAACAAGTGCTTTACGGGTCTGAAGGGAAGCGCGATATTCAACAACACCAACCACTACTGCTATTACCTCGCGGTGGCGGCGGTGTGTATGGCGATGCTGTTCATATACGAGAAAAGGGCGGTATACAAGACCTTCCACGGAGCAAACCTCGCGCTTGCGATGGCGGCGATGATATCGGCGGATTCACTCGGACCGTATATCGCTGTGGTGATGTCGCTGGTGATGTTTGCAGTATTCAGCCGAAAAAACGACAGGGAGAGCTTCCGCTCGGCGCTGTGTGCGCTGGGGATAATCCTCCTTATTAATGTGATGATGTCGGCTCTCGTGGATACGTTCATAGCGAGCATAATACGCACATTCTTCGACTTAGGCAAGGTCATCACCGACCCCGAAAACAGCGACGAAGCGGGCTCGGGACGCTGGGAGCTCTGGAAAAATGCCGTTGAGCACATAAAGAGGAGGCCTCTTGTGGGCTGCGGAATAGAGAATTACACGGTGGGCGGAACTCCGCACAACGAGCCTCTGCAATATGCGGTGAACTTCGGAATCCCCGTAACACTGCTGTATTTAGCGGGCGTGACGGTCGTGATGGGGGAGGCTGCTGCAAAGAGAAAAAAGCTCCCGAGGAGCGGGATACTGTGCTTCTGTTGTGCAACTTCCTACCTGATAAGCTCAATGCTGGGCGTAGCAATATTTTACACTACGCCGTTCTGGTACATCTTCCTCGGAATGACGTATGCGGAGGTCGCGAAAAGCATTGTTCGCGGCGGAGAAAAATCCGATAAATCCACCTCGGGTGAAGAAAATGACACAATATTAAAGAAAGTGTAACAAAATATGAACAAACGGTTAAGAAGTCGCGTGATGTTCAAAGTGTAAATCGGGCGGAAATAATAACACGCTGTAAAATAAAAGCGGCTTGAAGTCCCCCGACAATTACCACACGCGGGAAGTTCCGAGAAAAAATCAAGGGAAAAATCCTGCGGCGGCGAACACCCAAAATATACGGAACGGAGAAAATAAAGATATTATAATTTATCAATTCACAGAATACTGTGCACTATGACGAAAATGCGAAAAAATAAATGCCGATTTACCGTTTCGATGTAAAAAATACGAATTTCGTGAATTATTTTTTGGGATTCTATTGACTTTTTATGAATGAAATGCTATACTATAATCACAGGAAAGGGAAGGGGACATAAAAACCCGATCCCAAAATGAAACGTGCGAAAAGCACAAAATTTTATAAAAGGAGGTTTTCTGTTATGAAAACTACAAAGAAAGGTTTTACCCTCATTGAGCTCATCGTTGTTATCGCTATCATCGGTGTTCTCGCAGCTATCCTCGTACCCACAATGCTCGGTTATGTAAGAAAGTCCAAGATCTCTTCTGCTAACTCTGCTGCTTCTTCTGTTTACAAGGCAATCAACTCTGCACTGACAGAGCTTGATGAAGAGGGTATCGACGTAGGCGGCGACTACATCCTCTCTTACAACGGCACAACTTGGTCTGCACTTCCGACAGGTCTTACCAGTGCTGACAAGCTCAACAAGAAGGTATCTAACTTCTTCTCGGACATCACAAAGGTTAAGGAAGCTAGCGCTGCTGTTTCCGGCGGTTCTTGCGTAGCTCTCTGCTCACGTCTCGACTCTACTTACAACGGAACATATCCCGCTGGTATCGTTACATCTGATACATTCGAGACATACAAGGGCACTACTAAGTTCGCTACAGCTTTCGAGGCTGCTCTTAACAAGGCTGGCTACAAGAAGACTTCTGGTTCCGCTGGCTTCGAGAAGTCCGCGTGATTTGGGGGATAACCTGAATACTAACTGAATAAGAATAAACCTCTCTCTTCGGAGAGAGGTTTTCTTTTTGAGGTCAATATGGAAGAGAAAAAAGAAATCAAAGAAAAGGCGAAGAGCGGCTCTGCATCCGTGGATAAGTTCTCGGGCTATATCGCTGCTTTTCTGGCGGGTGCGCTCATTGCGGGCGGGCTCTGCTGGTACACGATGGATTATTCCAAGCGCGATGTCAGGTCTGTCGGCGAGGACTTCGTTGTCACTAAGGAATGCCGCGAGATACTTGAGAAAAATGCCGGCATCTCGGACAATAACGCCGTTAACAGTGCTCTGGAGGCGTATGTCAGCAGCATAGCCGTGGACAGGTATACCGCATATTTTCCGGAGGACGCTTTGGGCGATACTATTAAATATGTCAACGGCTCGGGCACAGCTAAGTGCAGCGGATTTCAGGTCGGCGTTTCCGATGACGGGAATATTCTGCTCACCGAGGTGACGGAGGGTATGCCTGCCTATACGCAGGGGCTGAGAGCAGGCGACGAGATAACCGCTATCGACGGCAATTCCGTGAGCGAGGCAGGCGTCGAGAATATCGCGAACAAAATGCTCGGCAAGGATGAAACAAGAGTCACATTCACCGTGCTCAGGGGCGGAGAAACGTTCGATATCAGCTTTATCCGCGCGTCCGAGATGACGAGCAGCGTGAAGTATACCGAGATGGGTGACGTGGCTTATATCCGTATTTCTGGCTTTGACCAGATAGCGAAGGGACAGCTCAATCAGGTGCTTGATAATGCTGAAGGCAAGAAGAAGTATATTTTTGATGTCCGCGGCAACGGCGGCGGCGAAACGGAAGCGGGTATATATATGGCAGCGGAGTTCTGCGGTCACGCTAAGTGCGTGCTGAACGACTTCAACGAGGAGGAAGAGGTCATTGAGCAGGATTTTGAACTTGAAGCTTCGGAGCGCAAGGCTGTCGTGCTCATAAATGAGATGACGGCGAGCTCGGCAGAGATATTCACGGCAGTCCTCAAAAGCAACGCAGATGCGAAGCTTGTCGGTGTCAACACCTACGGCAAGGGCATATATCAGCGCGAGGCTGTGCTCAGCAACGGCGGTCGCCTGCACTATACCGCGGGCTCCTTTACCGTCGAGGGCTGGGATAACTGGGACGGAACGGGTATAGCTCCCGATGTTGAGGTACCGATGGACAGCAGCCTCATCGGAAGCGATAATGACGTTCAGCTGAAGAAAGCAATAGCCCTTCTTGATTGAAATGCACAATAATACAATACAAAAATTGGGCAGTTTTTACGCGCCTATTTGTTGACAAATTGTGAACTTTTTGCTATAATAAGTGTAGCGTTAATCTCGATAAAAAGGAGGGTGCATTTTTATGAGAAAGCAAAAGGGTTTTACCCTTATCGAGTTGGTTATCGTTGTCGCGATCATAGGTATACTCTTGGGCGTGCTCGTCCCTTCATGGGGCTATTTCCTTGAGCGTGGACGCATAAGGACTCAGAATAATAAAGCCAAGGCTGTTTTCAATGCGGCTCAGACAATAGTTACCGATCTGGATTTTGCTGAGCGCAGATATGTTGATGCATATAAGAATACTACTGATGCTGCCAAGAAAAAGGATGCATTGGGTCATCTTTACAGCCAGGTTCCGTCGGTCGATACGACCCGCGAGTGGTATTTCTACTACGATGGCATTAACGGTTATCGCTGCGATTCTACAGGTGCTGTGCTTACAGCCGATAATGCGGGCTATGCGGACGCTGATTTCAACGCGCTTGCTATTTCCGAGTGGAACGATAAGATAACAACCTATATCGACAAGGTCATCGACGATGATCTCGTTTACAAGATCTATGTCAAGGACTACAAGGTACAGTCGGTGGTTTCTGCCCGCTATGAGTCAGACAGATACATCGGTGCTTATCCGACGAATACGGATCAGATTGGTGATCTGGGTGTGATCGACGTGGACGATCTTCAGGCTACGAAGACAAAGGAAGCTGTTATGACGTACTTTGATCTTGATAAGACTGATATATCGTAATTGTCTGATAACGAGAGAGCGCAGCTTTTTAGCTGCGCTCTTTTATTTTTTAATCAGTGGTGAAAATAACTAAAAATACAAAAAAACAAAGCCGATTCTTTTAGTTGACAAGAAGGTGAGGGTGTGCTATAATAATTAAGTCGCCGCAAGAGAGTGTGACGGCACAGCATCTTGAAAATTGAACAATGCTAAGAAAAAGTAACGACCCTTGAGATTCTTTTGAGGGATCAGAAGAATGAACTCAAGCAAAGAGTAAAAAATGCGCAGTAATAACGCAAGCGTTATTGAACAGGATTGA
>JAFXXD010000049.1 GCA_017542475.1 Ruminococcus sp.
AAATATTTCTTCGGTATGCTCCTGTGCCTGTTTGACCTGTTCGTGCCGATAAAATCGTTCTACGATCAGGAGGCAAGACTCACTGTCATGAGTGCTTGTATGGACAGGATAGAAGCACTCTTTGCAGAGAAAGAGCTTGAATATAACGGCACACAAACGCTGACAGACAGCAATGCACCGGAGATCGAATATCGGAATGTGACCTTCGCCTACGATAAAAACGACATACTCAAAAACGTATCATTCAAAGCCGATAAAGGCACAATGACCGCACTGGTCGGACCGTCCGGCGGCGGCAAATCAACAATTGCAAGTCTGCTGACTCGGTTCTGGGATGTGAAAAGCGGCGAGATACTTCTGAGGGGTACGGATATCCGCAAAATTCCGCTTGCCGCACTCATGGACAATATCAGTATGGTGTTCCAGAGGGTATATCTGTTTCAGGATACAGTCTACAACAATATTGCCCTCGGCAGACCGGATGCAAGCCGTGAGGAGGTCATGGAAGCTGCGAAAAAAGCACGGTGCTATGATTTCATTATGGAGCTGCCTGACGGCTTTGATACTGTGATCGGCGAGGGTGGTGCTTCGCTTTCGGGCGGTCAGGCACAGCGGCTTTCAATTGCAAGATGTATTTTGAAAGATTCGCCCATTGTCATTCTTGACGAGGCGACTGCAAGCGTTGATGCTGACAATGAAAGCTACATACAGCAGGCAATATCTGAGCTTTGCAAGGGTAAAACACTGTTAGTTATCGCACACAGGCTCAATACCATTGTCGGTGCGGACTGCATCTGCGTCATCAAAGACGGACAAATTGCCGAATCGGGCAACCATAAGAGCCTTATGGATATTGGCGGTATCTATCATAATATGGTTACAAAACGTGCAGTCAGCTCGGGCTGGAAAAATTAAATCTGAAGGAGTATTATTATGGAAAGAAAATTTGAGATCAAAGACCTTATCACGGCAGGTATTTTTACCGCATTGTATTTTGCAGTCACTTTTGCGGTTGCGTGTATCGGCTTTATCCCGATTGTTATGGTGTTTATGCCGTTGATCGGACCGATTTTTACCGGCATACCGCTTATGCTGTATTTTTCCAAGATCAAGCATTTTGGAATGATCACTATCACAAGCGTAATTATTGCGATCCTTATGTTTATCACAGGACATCCTTACCCTATCTTTATTTTCTGTATCGGCGCAGGACTTCTTACGGAGCTTGTGCTGAAAGCTGGGGATTACCAGAGTATCAGGTCATGCGTTCTCGGTTCATCGACTTTCAGTCTCTGGATGCTCGGTATGGTGATCGCATTCTTCTTCGGATTCCGTGAATCATATCTCAATTCGCTCGTTGACGGATACGGTCAGGAATACGTCGATAAAATGTCGGAATATACTCCGACATGGGTGTTTTTCACTATGATAGCTATGTGTATCGTCGGCGGACTGATCGGCGGTCTGCTTGGCGCAAAGGTACTCAAAAAGCACTTCCGTAAGGCAGGTATAGTCTGATGGAGCTTGGACTTTCATCAACTTCGGACAATAGCGTACAGAAACTCGATCCGAGAACAAAACTTTGTCTGCTGATAGCGATCAGTCTTATTATGGTCGGGGGAAAAACAGTCGGCGTGGAATACATTCTGAGGGTGATATGTGCAGCAATTCCATTTGTGCTTCTTCTGACAGTCAGGCACATAAAATCAGCATTGATATATGTCATGCTTCTCGGATTATCTGTATTTTGTGAAGGCAGTGTGATTCCAAATATCAGCGGAGCGCCTAATCTGATACTGATGATATTATGCGGTATCATATCAAGGTTTGTTCCCGGATATATGATGGGCTGGTACACTGTCCGTTCCACCTCTGTCAGCGAGTTTATGACTGCAATGGACAGGATGCGTGTTCCATATTTTATAACGATACCGTTTTCTGTAATGTTCCGTTATTTTCCAACACTGGGCGAGGAATACCGCAGTATACACGATGCCATGAAAATGCGCGAGATCGGGCAAAGCGTGAAGAATCCGTTTATATACATCGAATATGTGCTTGTACCGATCATGATGTCAACTGTACGAATTGCGGACGAGCTTTCTGCTGCATCGCTTACAAAGGGACTGTGTGCAGGCGGAAAGCGAACACATATCTGTCAAATCAGCATCAAGTTTTATGATTGGTTGCTTATGCTCGGTTCATTGGTTATGATCGTTTTATTTTTCGTATTTTAGGGTGAGAACATGATAGAATTTAAAAATGTGACATTTGCATACAGCTCAACAGATGCCGACGGCAGGGCAATCGAACAAGGAAGTATCAGCGGAATTGATCTTACGATACAGAACGGCGAGTTTGTCGTTCTAACAGGGGGCTCAGGCTGCGGAAAAACAACGATTACAAGACTTATCAATGGACTCATTCCTCACTATTACAGCGGAACTTTGAATGGTGATGTGCTGATCGACGGAAAGAGCGTTCCCAACACTCCTATATTTGAAACTGCTAAAAAAGTCGGGAGTGTTTTTCAAAATCCTCGCTCGCAGTTCTTCAATGTCAACACAACGGACGAGATTGCATTCGCAGCTGAAAATCAGTGCATAGCACCAGAAAGAATACTATCGCATATAGCCGAAACAACAAGGAATATGCAGATAGAAAAGCTGCTTGACCGCAGCATATTCGAGCTTTCGGGTGGTGAAAAACAGATAATCGCCTGTGCAGGGATAAATGTGCTCTCCCCCGACATCGTCGTGCTAGACGAGCCTTCCTCGAACCTTGACAGCAGTGCGATAATGAAGCTGAAATCCATTCTTGCAGACTGGAAGTCGCAGGGCAAGACGATCATTATTGCCGAACACAGGCTGTATTTCCTGCGCGAGCTTGCAGACAGAATGTTGATACTCGAAGGCGGAAGAATCACAAAAGAACTGCAAGCCGACGAAGTAAATAAGCTGACCTTTGCCGATACTGAGAGAATGGGCATACGTCCGCTTTCGCTTGAGGATATCAGCTTTTCACGTGAAAGCTCTTCAAATCATAATGAAATGCTCACACTTGAAAGCTTCATATTCACCTACAAGGACGGAAAGCACGGTATCAATATCCCGAAGCTGGAGCTGCCGACAAATAGTGTTATCGCTATCATCGGTCACAACGGTGCAGGAAAGAGCACGCTTGCGAGAAATATCTGCGGACTTGAAAAGAAATGCAAGGGGACTCTCACTCTGAACGGTAAAAAGCTGAAAGCAAAAGACCGGTTGCATTACTGCTATATGATCATGCAGGACGTGAACCACCAGCTTTTCACCGAGAGCGTTCGTGATGAAGTAATGCTGAGCATGACAGATAAGTCCATGCCCGATGAACAGAAGGCTCAAAAAGCCGATGAGATACTTACACAGCTTGATCTTATCGAATATGCAGATACGCACCCTATGGCACTTTCAGGAGGACAGAAACAGCGCACGGCAATCGCTTCGGGTATCGCTTCAAGTAAGCCGATAATCATATTTGACGAACCGACCAGCGGACTTGACCTTGCTCACATGAAGCAGGTAGCAGTCGAGATATTGAAGCTGCGTGACATGGGCAAGACTGTCTTTATCGTGACGCACGACCTAGAATTAATACTGTCCTGCTGCGACCATATCGTAAGATTGGAAAAAGGAGAAGCAGCTGAGAATTATAAGCTGTATAAAGACATTGCCGCACGATTGCGTCAGTTCTTCGCCAACTGATATATATTTCATACAGAAGTAAAAGCAGAAAGCCGTTCATAATTGGACGGCTTTTTTCTGCTAACATCTTGAAATATATGTTAGCATATGCTATAATATAATCATGAGTTTGTCTATGCTAACTATATTGCGGCTGGAGGTCATAGTATTGAAAAAGGTACGTTCGTTATCAAAAGAGAAAATAGATGAGATCTCTGCCCTGATCGGTGCGTCGTTCTGGGATTATCCCTATGAACCCGGCGAAGGCGGATTAAAGCCGTTCTTTCCCTCGAAGGCGGCAATGACGGAATATATGAAGTCATTTGTCATCGCAGGCATGGAAAGCGGAACTTTTTACAGTACAGATTATGGCGAAGGATACATCCTCATCACCGACACGAAGGGCAATCACCCGGGATTTCGGAGCATCGTAAAAATGGCAAGACGTATGAAAAATGCCCTTGGCGGTTGGAGTAAACTTTTCTCATTCTTGAAACAGGCAAACAGTGGTTGCGATAAAAAGCCTCTTGAGATCCAGATGAAAAAGCAGAAAAAGCCTTACGTCAAGGTTGAGATGCTCGTAGTAACGGAGCAATATCAGGGACAAGGATATATGCGTAGGCTAATGGAGTTTGCTTATAAAATGGCAGACAAAAACAGTTGCCCATGCATACTGGATACCGATGCGAAGGGTAAATGTGATCGTTATATGCATCTTGGAATGAAGCTAGTTCAGACTCGGACAGCGGCAAACTGCAAGATATATGACCTGATGTACAGCAAATCCTAAGAGAAAGAGGTTTAAATATGTTTATTGAGATCAAAAACGCAAAAAAGCAGTACGGTACGGGAGAAGCCGCCGTATACGCCCTTGACGGAGTCGATCTTTCGCTCGAAAAGGGAAAGGTCTACGTCATTCTCGGACCGTCAGGCTCGGGAAAATCCACTCTTCTGAATATGATAGGCGGTCTGGACAGCCTTGATTCAGGTGAGCTTATCATTGACGGCAGAGATATTTCCAATGCTGATAAAAAAGAACTTACTTTATATCGTCAGGAGGACGTGGGATTTGTATTCCAGTTCTACAACCTTATCCCCGACCTGTCAGTCGAGGAAAACATCGAGGTCGTGGCAGATATATCCAAGTCTCCGCTTGATATAGACGAAGTGCTCAAAGCACTTGATATTGAGAAATACCGCAAGCGCTTTCCCAAGGAATTATCAGGTGGTCAGCAGCAGAGAGTTGCAATTGGCAGAGCAATGATAAAAAATCCAAAGCTCCTTTTATGCGACGAACTTACAGGCGCACTTGATACGAAGTCCTCTCTTGCCGTGTTGAAATTCGTGGAGAAGATCAATAAGAGCTACGGTACTACAATTATTATCATCACTCATAACGAAGCTATTGCGGATATGGCGGACAGCGTTATCAAGATACGTGACGGTAAGATTGCCAAGATAAAGCAGAACATACAGAAAAAAGCGGCCGCTGAACTGGAACTGTAAGGCGGTGTGGCATGAAGTTAAATAAAAGGTATGCAAGGAGCATACGCTCAAATCTTTCGTTTTATGTGTCGGCTTCTGTCCTGACAATGGTGGGACTTCTGCTGTTTTTTCTGTTCTATGTTGCAGGTACGGGTATCGGAGAATACGGCGACAAATTCTTTTCGCGCAATCACCGTGAGGATGCGAGCTTTACGGTCATGAACGAGATAAGCGGGGACGAACTCGACGAGCTCGAAAGGAAGTACGACGTTCAGCTTGAAAAGGAACGTTGTGTCAACACGGAAGAAAATGACGGCAAGCACGTTCGCGTGTTCAGGGCTAATAAGGATATCGACCTCTATGAGCTTATAGAGGGAACTGCTCCGAAGGCAGACGACGAGGCTGTTATTTCCGCAGGATACGCTGAGAATAACGACATACATATCGGTGACAAGGTGACGATAGGCGGCAGAGAGTACAAGGTCACAGGCTGGTTCCTGCGTCCCGATTATCTGTATATGCTGGAGAATATCACTGACGATTATAAGAATATAACCACGTTTTTTCTTGCGTCGCTGACTGACGAGGCTTTTGACAAGGCATTTGAGCAGCCTTCCACAGCCTATAAGGTCATATATAATGACACTGCAAATGAAAAGGACTTCCGTCTTGAGGTCAATGAGAAGCATTACACGCTTTCCTATCTTTCTGCCGACGAGAATACAAGAATAACTTTTGTTCATGAACAGGCGGATATGTTCATTCTATGCGCATGGCTCATGCTTGTATTGCTGCCCTTCGTTACGGTTGCCCTCATCAGTATAATTATCGGCAGAAAAATACGCAGTGAACAGAAGATAATCGGCACGCTTTCCGCACAGGGCTACAAGCGCTCAACGCTTATGCTGCATTACAGCCTGCTTGCTGTCATACCTGGACTTGCAGGCGGATTGCTCATGGCGGCGGCATCAGTGCTGCTTTCCGATTGGTTCGGAGGGATAGGGCTTGCCGACTATGAACCGATGCAGCCGAAGTTCAGGCTGCCGATACTTATCGCGCTTGCAGGTATTATTATCCCTACATTCATCTATTTTATTGCAGCACTCCTCAAGGTGAAAAAGTTGCTGAAGCATGATACTGTGGAGCTTCTCAGCGGCTCGGTCGGAACGCAGTCGAAAACTCACAGAATGCTGAGAGATACGAAAATAAAGGTTCGCAGAAAATTTGCTATACGTTCTGTGCTCGGAAGTCCCGGACGCAGCTTTGTAGTGTTCTTAGGCGTATTCCTCGGTGCCATGATAGTTTCGTTCAGCTATATATTTATCGACTCAGTAAAAGCAGTAGGTTCTCAGGCAATGGACGAGTTCGGCACGTTCAAGTACGAATACATTCTTAATACGATGCAGGACGATGAAACTGAAAATGCTGATGCGGTAATGGTCGTTCCATACGAAAATACGAGCGGTAAGCGCTTCTCGCTTATGGGCGTTGATACGGACTGTCAGCGCTGGAATCTTACGGACAGAGATACAGGCGCTCGTGCTGATATTGAGGACGGCTGGTATATGAGCTCTCTTTGCGCAAAGATGTTCGGCGTCAGAGCGGGAGACGAATTCACTTTCCGCAGCATTGCAAGCCTTGAAGTGTACACTGTCAAAATAAAGGGCATTATCAAAAACGGATATCAGAGCTATATCAGATCACAGCCGGATTGATTGTAACAGGCGTTGCAGCAAAAGCCTTTGATAAGATCAGAGCATTTGGAGTTGCCTGCTGTCTGTCGCTGGGAATGCTTGTTGCTTTCTTTGCGATGCAGGATGCAAATCTGTGGCATTGTTTGCCGGTTATCATCATCGCAGTGCTTGCCGAAATCGTTCGCTTGGCATTTAAGTATAACACAACGGGCGATTTGATAGCTTCTGTAATCATGTCGTTTTCAACATTTGGATACTACGGACAGATATGGTTCAACCGTGATTACACCTATGAGTGTGCTGTTGAGGAAATGCCTGCCGGATATGCGGACACTCTTATGAACTGCAGCCCCTCTTGGGCGTTTCCACTTGTTATAATTATCGGAATAGTGCTTGCAGTGGTGAATTATAATATAACGAAAAAGCTGTTCAGATTTGAACAGTAATAAGGAGCAGAGTATGAGTTTTACGGACAATTTTGGAAATCCAAAAGGGCTTCTCGGACGAATGATGCTTGTCAGTATGGACAGGGAACATCTTCCGATGTCGCAATGGGCGCTGGGTCAGATCAGGATTCCAGAGAATGGCAAGGTCGCTGATTTAGGATGCGGTGGAGGATACAATATCAAACGTATGCTGGAAAAGAGTGCTAAGGCGAAATTCGTTGGACTGGATATTTCTGATGAAAGCGTGAAAAAGGCTCAGAAGGTCAATAAAGATGAGCTTGGCAGGCGTGTAAAGGTCATCAAGGGTAGTGCCGAAAAGCTGCCGTTCAAGGATAACAGTATCGACCTTATCACAGCCTTTGAGACCGTTTTCTTCTGGAAAAATCCTGATAAAGCATTCAGAGAGATTTATCGTTCGCTTGTAAAGGAAGGCAGCTTTGCGGTCATCAATAATTACGGCGATCCAAATGTGGATTGGGAGAGGAAAGTTCCATGCATGACCAGATACACGGCAGAACAGATAGTTGAAATGCTTAAAGCGGCAGGATTTACTGAAATATCAGTAAATAAAAAGGAGAATCTGTTTTTAGTTATGGGATATAAACGATAAAGGAGTGGCATTATGAGTGCGAATTACAAGAACTGGGTACCCAACGGAATGATAACGGCATTGACCGCAGGAACAGCAATTCTCGGTGCAGGAACAGCAGCACTGGTGTGTGCAAATATGAATCCGAAACTGAAAATGGCAGTTGTCGGAACGACATGCGCAGGAACGCTTTTTTGCGGTGCAATGGCTACCTGGAGCATTTATGCACACGGTAAATTTTCTTATGGTGGCAAGCGTAAGCTTTCAAAAGAAATCGTTGAAGGTACTGCCAAATATGTCACGCTGCCTGAAGGAGGTATCGGACTTGACGTAGGTTGCGGAAGCGGTGCGCTGACCATTGCTTGTGCAAAGGAGAATCCTCAGGGCAGAATGATCGGTATTGACCGGTGGGGCAAGGAATATGCATCATTCAGTCAGCAGCTTTGCGAGGATAATTCTGATGCAGAGGGCGTTCAGAATACGGAATTCCATCAGGGCGATGCCTGCAAGCTCGATTATCCTGATGAGTATTTTGACGCAGTGACAAGCAATTATGTTTATCACAATATTACAGGTGTAAACAAACAGGAGCTTCTGCGTGAAACGCTGCGTGTACTGAAAAAAGGCGGCACATTCGCCATTCATGATATTATGTCAAAGGCACGCTACGGCGATATGCAGCAGTTTGTCAATGAGCTGTATAACAAGGGCTATGAAGTCGTTGAGCTGATCGACACGACAAACGGTATGTTAATGTCAAAGGGCGAAGCCACTATCCTCGGACTAAGCGGTTCGTCACTACTTGTGGGCAGAAAATGAAAACAGAAATAATCTCAGGACTATTGATACCTTTTCTAGGCACATCATTTGGCGCAGCCTGCGTGTTTTTCATGAAACACGCCCTGAGCAGAGGCGTTCAGCGGGCATTGACCGGATTTGCCGCAGGTGTGATGACAGTCGCCTCCATATGGAGTCTTATCATTCCTGCGATGGATATGTCAGAGAGTATGGGAAAACTGGCTTTTATTCCTGCGGTGGTCGGATTCTGGTGCGGTATCCTGTTCCTCTTGCTGCTTGACAGCCTGATACCGCATCTGCACATGAACTCTGAGAAAGCTGAGGGGCTTCCCTCAAAGCTGGCGCGGACTACAATGATGGTGCTTGCTGTCACGCTCCATAATATCCCGGAAGGAATGGCTGTAGGAATCGTATATGCAGGCTTTCTGACGGGTTCGGCAGATATGACAGCAGGCGGCGCACTGGCACTGGCTCTCGGTATTGCGATACAGAATTTCCCCGAAGGAGCAATCATATCTATGCCGCTTCATATAGAGGGAAAAAGCAAAGGAAAGGCTTTTGCAGGTGGCGTTCTGTCAGGTGCAGTTGAACCGATTGGCGCACTTCTCACTATACTGTTTGCAAGTCGATTGTTGCAAGTAATGCCCTATTTGCTGAGTTTTGCCGCCGGTGCAATGATATATGTCGTAGTGGAAGAACTGATACCCGAAATGTCAGAGGGCGAGCATTCAAACATCGGCGTTATATTGTTTTCTGTTGGCTTTACGCTGATGATGATATTGGATGTTGCGCTTGGTTAAACGAAAGGAGAAAAAACATGACAAGCAAAGAATACAAGGACCTATCCGTGAAGGAGTTTACAAAAGCTGCCGAGATCTATGAATCGGACAATGCAGGCGTCTATAATATGTGCAAGAAAGATTATCCCGACGTACTGGCAGAGCTTGAAAAGGAAAACTTCACCGACCTGCTGGACTGCGGCTGCGGAACAGGTCCGATGCTGACGCTGCTTCATAAAAAGTATCCCGACAAGCATTATACAGGCATTGACCTGACACCGAAAATGATCGAGGTCGCAAAAAAGAAAAATATGAAGGGCGTGGAGCTTGTGGTCGGTGATTGCGAGAATCTGCCATTTGCAGAGAATTCCTTTGATGTGGTTATATGCTGCGAGAGCTTTCATCACTATCCAAATCCGCAGGATTTCTTCAACAGCGTGTATCGTGTCCTCCGTCCGAACGGCAGACTTGTACTGCGCGATGTGACTATGGGTACCTCTTTCGGACGTTGGTTCTGCAATAAAATTGAGATACCGCTGATAAATCTGAAAGGTAAAGGCGATGTTCATATGTACAACAGGAATGAGGTGCAAGAGCTCTGCAAAAATGCAGGACTGCACATGGAATCCTTTGAAAAGCGTGGATTCTGCCGTCTGCATTGTGTTGCAAGAAAAAATGGATAAGCGCGAAAGAATAGGGATATGTATTTAGTATTCTCAATATTAGGATTAATCGGAGGACTGCTTTGCTGCACGGGAGATATTCTCTTTGATTTGAAAGGCAAAGGAAATGAAAAGCTCGGAACTTCTAAGAATATTGACAGCAACTGGCTCAAAATGGCTGACTGGAGATTCGGTCTGTCCATTGCGCTTGCAATGATAGGCGATGCACTGGTGGGACTAGGCTTTTATTCTATCGGTATGCAAATCGCTGAAACACATTCTCTGCTCGGCTATCTGACAATTGGCTTCGGATATTTCGGTGTAATGGCTGGCATTTTCATCCATGCATTTCTCTGCGTCCAGGCTCTTATTTACAAAGGTGCAATGATACATGGAAATCTTCAAGTTGCCGACGATATTCTCGAAAAAATATACAAGCAGATCATGCCGACATTCCTTTTAGGTTATGCAACACTTTTAGTACCGACAGTTCTTGTGATAATCGCAATTCTGAATGGAGCACTTGATGTGCCGAAGATATGTGTGGTTTTGAATCCAATCGTATTTCTGATATTTGGAACGATCTGCCGAAAAATTGATCCTGTGAAATTTCAGGATCTTCCCGGAATCATCATGCCGAGCTTTGGACTTTCTTTGTTCGGGCTAAAAGGCATACTTAACCTTATTTAGTAAAAAACAATGGAGGATAATACTATGGGACTTATGAAGAAATTTTTTAGTCAGACAAGAAAACCGGAAGGCACACTCGGAAAGATGATGCTTTCCGGAATGAACTCCGGTCACGCAAAGCTGGCAGACTGGGGATTTGAGCATTTACCGAAGCTCTCTCCGAAAAAGGCTGCCGACCTTGGCTGCGGTGCAGGAAGAAATGCAGGAGAGCTGCTGAAAAAATATCCGCAGGCAAAAGTCACCGCAATGGACTATTCTGCACTTTCAGTTCAAAAGGCAAAGGAATACAATCAGGCAATGATAGACGCAGGCAGATGCAGGGTGATTCAGGGCGATGTTTCAAAGCTGCCTCTTGAAGCTGACAGCTTTGAGCTTGTGACTGCGTTTGAAACTATTTATTTCTGGCCAGGACTTGAAAAGTGTTTTTCTCAGGTCGCTAATATTCTGAAAGACGGCGGTTATTTTATGATATGCAATGAATCTGACGGTACAGATAAGACAAGCAAGAAGTTTGAATCTATTATCGACGGTATGCGCTGCTATACACCTGCTGAGATAACAGCAGCTTTGAAAGCGGCTGGTTTTACGAGTGTTAAGACAGATCATCATCCTTCAAAACCATGGATAACCGTTATAGCTAAGAAATAAGGATACTGTTCCGATTGGAGCATAATGAAAACGAGTATATGCAAGCATACTTTTAGTTTATATCCTAATAAGCTCCTGATACTCCTCGATTTCCAGTTCACCATCAGCAGCTTTAGTTCGCAGTTGGATAGCATTCTCTCCCCACTCGGCGAACTCGGACTTGCTCATTTTCTTTTTCATGAAGCGAGCGTAGTGCTGCTTGTAAGCACGGTTGTAGATTTCCCATACAGGATCATTCTTTATCTTTTCCTTGAAGTTGTGACGCATAGCATTGTCGCGGCAGGATTTCGGAGGATTACTGCTTATCAGGCGTTTGCAGTAGTGAGAAAACGTTGTATGCTTCATGATGAACCAGCGTCCGCAGTTGCGGCACTTGACTGGCATGTATTTCTCTTAAATGCATTTAAACAACTCAAAATACAGAAAGGCTCCCAGCGATGTGAAACGATAAGTCTCACAGAGTATGGGACCTTTTTTCGTTTCGAGAAGCGTATGTCCCATGCACATACTGCCACTTGATACAAGATCACAATGTGATTCAGAGTAACAGTTCTCTGTGAACTGCTGAAAAACTTCTATCACCTTTTGATTGGACGGATAGTTGTTGTGGGCGCAGAGCTTGTCTGCAAACGGCATAAAAACATTCTTAACGCGCATATATCAGCGCCGCACTTTATCGGGAGTTTTTGCGTTGCAAAGAGCAAAAATTTTTTATGTGTTACCGTAGATCCCAAACCGTAAAAATACGACACGAACGCGCCAAAAGGCGCTTTGAGAACTGATACAAAGGTAGTCAGGGATAAAAACACGAAAAAGCTCAGAAAACACCCAAAAACCGAATATAGAATTTTCAACCGATTTCAAAGCCGATTTTGTTGGTTTCGTACAGAAGCCATATGGGCGAGTTTGAGGTAATAAAACACGGTAAACTAACTACCGAAGTTTACGGCGGCGGAGATGATTTTATGAAGTCAATTATCAAGCGAAAAACATGATAAAAACAAGCCGCAGGAGTTTTTCCTGCGGCTATTTTACGCATTATACAATTCAAGCAGTCTGTCTATCCTGCGCTTAATAAAGCCGTTCAGAGCAGAAAGCCTTTCATCAGTAACAGGATAGTCCTTGTGGTTCGCAAAGCTGAAATCCTTTATATTATCAAGTCGGCGGTGCATATCCTCGCTCATAAGCGTCGGAATATGATCGTCGAAGCTGTAATAAGCAAAGGGAACGTGGTTGATGCCGTATTCGATAAAGTCTTCGGCAGTTTCGTTTTTGCAATGACTGCAAAGTCCCATACCGTTATCGAAAATCGGAGCAAGGCTTATTATCTCGTAAGTATCCGAATCAACAAGGAACTGAATGTTGTTCAGATGCCTGTCGTAGTTGCAGGTAAGAGCGTCAAGCACGAGCATATCGCGCAGCTTATCACCTGCGCCCAGTTTGTCCGCAGTATTGAGATATTCGAGCAGTTCAAAGCAGTTTCTGAAATAATACACCGAAGGTATCATGCTGACTTCCTTGGAAGTTATCAGCTTGCAGGTGCTGACGATCCTGTCGTGATAGCTGTCGAGGTCATATCCAATATGCTCAACGCCGAGTGCATTTTCGAGCAGTGAGACGAAGTATTCGGAGTAAGTCTCGTAGCCCGCACCGTCAAAGCCCTTTGTACCGCCCTTGAGCAGATAAACTCCGTCGGGACACCGAACCCAGCACTTAGGAAGCATACCGTCAGTTCCGTACTCGGGAGAAGTGGTCTTGAAGCTGAGGTCGGATATGCCGCCCATGAATGCGGTCTGTGAAACTATTTCGCTGAACTCGTTGTCGTAAAGGTTGACATCGCTCCACTTGCTGTCAGAGTGCTCTTCCTTTACCCACAGCGTATCCGTGAGAGTCAGTCCGAGGGATACGTCGATGAAGCTCTTGATGTCGGTCATTCCGAGGCTTCGCAGCAGCTTTGCTATCTCCGCGCGGTGCTTGGCACTGCGGCGAGTTTCGAGCCAGTTTTTCAACTTCATATCACCGTATATCTCGGGGAGACTGCCTGAGATAAGCTTCGGGACGGCTGTGCCGAGCTCGTTTTTAGTATAGTCAAATTCCGCGATGATACGGTCTTTATTCATTATATAATACACGGCGAAGCCTCCCTTCGATTTGATGAGTTGCTTTATTTCAGCAATTCATTTGCCCTTTTGTGTACCTGTTCTTCGATTAGTTTCAGCCGCTTGCTGCCAAGATTATATCTTGAATGACGCTTGAAGCAGAAGTCGAGCAAACTGCGAAGTCCGTCTCTGTGTCTGTTGGTAAGCACATTTTTGGCTGTGCCGATGAAGTCGTCATACACGCAGGGAACAAGCGTATCTGCATAGCCGCTGAGCGTCTTATCAGAAGCAAGGACGTCTCTGCCTGCAAGGTTGAAAAGCGAGTTGCCGTGGTCGAACAGAGGTGCAGGAGCAGCTATCTTATTCGTGCGGTTATCGACTAAGAAGCCAAAGTTTCCGAAGTGCCTGTCGACGTTGCAAATTACTGCGTCAAGCACCAGCATATCGTCAAGCGCATTTATGAACTCCTCGCCCAGTGATTCGTAATACTCACGGACAGCTTTCATACCGCCTTTTGTGACCAGTCTGCCGATAGGCATAAAAGAATAGTCCTTGCTTGTGAACAGCTCGCAGGTGGAGCACAGCTCGCCCTGCCATTTTGAAAGTCCGTAGGAGATAGCATTGATACCCAGAGCGTATGCTATCTGAGCAGCGTAGAACTCCGAATAGGGCTCGTTGCCCGTGTTTGAAGCTCCGCTCGTTCCGCCCTTGTAGAGCCTGATAGCACCGCTTTCTCTGCGCCAGCACTTAGGCAGCATACCATTCGTTGTGAACTCAGGACAGGACGCCAGAGAAGTCCTCACAGAGCTGCCGCAGCCAGTGAAGGCGATAAGTCCCAGCACTCTGCTGAACCTGTTTTCGTACAGGTTGTACTCCGCAAAGCTGCCCTCAAAGCCTTCCTCAACTACCCAGTAGCAGTCGTTCAGCGACAGTCCCTTTGATACGCTGAGTATACTCATAGGACGGTTGAGATTGAGTCCGCACTTGCTTAGAAAGCTGTGGACGTATGCTCGATTTTTCGGAATAGTCCTGTGCCTCAGCCAACGCGAAACGCTGTCGCCGTCTGCGGTCATATCGAGAGGCAGTAACGCCTTTTTTTCTTCGTTCACCCAGAGTATTTCTATCTCGGGTGTGCTTGTATCCTCAGTTGCTGTGAACCTCATTAGCGGAGTATCAAAGTGCCGCAGTTCATATGCCATGTTACCGCCTCCTTTCGTTTAGTGTAGTTATTATACCACAACAGAGCGGTTTAATCAAGAGCTTTGTTAAAACAGTTTTTAGGCTATATTCTGATCAGCTTCTGATACTCTTCAATCTCCAGCTCGCCGTTAGCTGCTTTAGTTCGCAGCTCAATTGCATACTCTCCCCACTCTGAAAACTCAGCCTTTGTCATTTTATCTTTCATAAAGTGAGCGTAGTGCTGCTTGTAGCCGCGGTTGTATATCTCCCATATAGGATCATTTTTGAGCTTGTCCTTGAAGTTGTGACTCATAGCGTGGTCTCGACAAGTCTTCGGAGGATTGCTGCTGATTAGCCGCTTGCAGTAGTGTGAGAATGTTGTGTTCTTCATGATGAACCAGCGACCGCAGTTCTTGCAGCGGACAGGCATAAACTTCTCTTCAATGCACTTGAACAGCTCAAAATACAGAAAGGCTCCCAGCGATGTGAAACTGTAAGTTTCGCACTGGCATTTCTTATAATTCAAGTGCGAAATACGATGGCTTATATCTGATTATAGCCAACAGAGATTGACATTTTCAGCTTTGCGAAGTATAATTATTGATAATCTCGTATCTGTTGTATACTTGAACGAAATCACGGCGGACGCTTCAACGAGCCTGAGAAACGTATCTCCAAAGGGATAAAATGGATTGCCAAAGGAGGAATGAACTATGACATTTGACGAGAATTATACGAAACTTCCAAAGGTTTATAAACGCGCGGGCAAGGAATGTTATCTTGACCCCATAAGAAATAAGCTGATAAATGTTACGCCTAAGGAAACAGTCAGGCAGAGAGTTATCCAATTCCTTGTAGAAACCGGCACGCCGAGCAATATGAAAGAAGCGTATGAATCGGGCGATTCGATATATTAAAATTGGAGTAGAGAAATGAAATACGCAGAAGTACAGAAAATAGCAAAAGATACGATAGAATTCATAAAAACTAAGATAACCGCAGGAATGAAACTCACGGATATCAGACAGCTTTGCGAAGATAAAATGCTCGAATCAGGAGCTGATTCGTTCTGGTACTGGGATATAGGAGCTTTTGTATTTGCAGGAGATGAAACTACGGTTTCAGTTTCTGGCAGAGAATACGTTACTTCCGACAGAATTATAGCTTCAGATGATATCATAACAATAGACCTCAGCCCTCAGAACAATAACATCTGGGGCGACTACGCCCGAACGATAATACTTGAAAACGGAAGCGTGGCTGATGATATAAACAGTATTCGCAACGATGAATGGCGCAGAGGTCTGCTTATGGAGGAGGAACTCCACAAGGAGCTTGTCGCATTTGCAACTTCGCAGACTACATTTGAGGAGCTTTATTACCATATCAATCAGCTCATAGCCTCGCACGGCTTTATAAACCTTGATTTTCTCGGAAATCTCGGTCATTCTATTGTCAAAGACAAGAATGACCGTATCTATACTGAAAAAGGCAATACCGCTCCGCTTTCGTCGGTGGACTATTTCACATTTGAGCCGCATATAAGCATTCCGAACTCGAAATACGGATACAAGAAGGAGAATATTTATTACTTCAATTCGGGAAAGCTGATTGAATTATAGGAGAATAATATGATACACAAAGCACAAGTAAACGACCTGCAAGAGATATTACAGCTTCAATATCTTGCGTATCAGAGCGAAGCTGACTTGTTTGGAAGTCGTGACATTCCTCCGCTGAAACAGACTCTTGATGAAGTCGTTGAAGAGTTCAGAAGCGGCATTATACTGAAAATGGTCGATGATAAGAATGTCATTATAGGCTCAGTGCGGGCGCAGGAACGTGACGGAACGGTCTATATCGGCAAGCTTATGGTACACCCTGATCACCGTCATAAAGGCTACGGTACAAGGCTTCTGTGCGAGATAGAGAAATGCTTTCCTGATAAGCGGTACGAGCTTTTCACAAGTACCCGAAGTCTCGATAATATCCGTCTTTATCAGAAGCTGGGTTATTCTATATTCGCACGAAAAGCCGTAAATGATGAACTCGAATTTGTGTATATGGAGAAAAATGAAAACAATTGATATTAACGGAGGTAATTATGGCGTTTGATTTTAAGAAAGAATACAAGGAATTCTATATGCCGAAGAACAAACCGCAAATCATCGAGATACCGCCTATGAACTACATTGCAGTGAGAGGGCAGGGTGACCCGAACGATGAAAACGGTGAATACAAACAGGCTATAAGCGTGCTTTACGCAGTGGCTTATACTCTGAAAATGAGCTATAAGACCGACTATACAATCGACGGATTCTTTGAGTACGTTGTACCGCCGCTGGAGGGATTCTGGTGGAGCGATAACGGGGACACTTTTGACTACGCAGACAAGTCACAGCTGAGGTGGATATCCGTTATCAGGCTGCCTGATTTTGTTACGGAGAAGGACTTTCAGTGGGCGGTTGAGACTGCTTCAAAGAAGAAAAAACCGGACTGTTCGTCGGCGGAATTCCTGACTGTCAATGAAGGACTTTGCGTTCAGATAATGCATAACGGCTCTTACGATGACGAGCCTGCGACTGTTGAGATAATGGACGAATTTATTTCCGAAAAAGGCTGTCTCAACGATATGAACAGTGAGCGTCTGCACCATGAAATATACCTGTCAGACCCAAGAAAAACTCCGCCTGAGAAGTGGAAAACAGTTATTCGTCACCCAGTAAAGGAAAAAATGCGAACAGGTGAGAATTGATATGGAATTTGAATACTATAATCCAAGCGATGAAAGCAGGAGCTGCGTTGTGAGAACAATGACAAAGCTCACAGGTAAAGAATACAGCACTGTCAAGGCAGAGCTTACTGCATATTGTACCTTCGGTTAATTTGATTATTATTCAGAAAGAGCCTTTCCGAGAGCGTCATTAGCCGCCTCCATGATACCCTTTGAGCTGTAGGTCGCTCCCGAGCAGGCGTCAACATCGGCACTCAGACTGCGCTGTATCTGAGGGATAACATACTGCATGGCGTCGCTGAAATAGTCGGGGTCATCATCATCGGCATAGGCTGAAAAAGCCGTGATACAGTCGTTTTCGATGGTTATGGAAACGTGGACAGTACCCGAATAGCCCTCTCCCGAGCCCTCAAACGTACCGTTTTTGTAGCGGTACACAGGCTGAGCTTCGGTGGTCGGCTCATCGGTCACGATTTCATCAGGCTCCTCGCTGACGGCTTCGGTCGCTGTTTCTGTCTCGGTCTCGGCTTCGCTCTCTGCCGCCGTTTCGGCAGTGGTCGTTAATTCGGTCTCCGCCGTTGACGAAGTGAGAGCCGCTGCCGCCGTCGATACGGTATTGCTGACGGAAGCATTTTCCTCTGCTGATGTTGAAGCCGTGGTTTCGGGAGCTTCAAACGTAAATGTTGCGGGAGCTCCCTTGTTCGCCTTTACAGGCTCTCTGCCGCTTGTATTCCGCGAAATGAAGCCTATCAGACAAAGCGGCGCTATTATCGCACAGGTGCAGACGACGTTAAGGGCAGCCATTGCAGAAGGCTTTTTATTCGCGACATACGCCTTGCGGCTTCGCATAACAGCGTAGCCGACAAATACTGCGCTGTACACAATAATGCTCAGGAAATAGCCGTCCGCGCCCCTCTGCGCCTTGGGTATGAAAAGCACCATTATATGTATGTATATCAGCGCATAAAACGCATAGGCGAGCCTTTGTATCTTCTTCCACGTTTTGGCGTTCATCTTTTTGCGGACAGCCTTGAACGACATAACTGTCAGCGGTGTCATTATCAGTACCATTGCAAGGCTTACCGCGCTTGTAACGATGAAGTCCGAGCCTGTTCTGCCTCTGATCAGATTTGATATGTACATCATACCGTATGTTATGATGTGCGAGAGCGTGAGTATAGCCGCAGTTATCGAGAGCTCACCGCGTATGGGCATAAGCTTTTTTATAGGAGCAGAGCCGTTCGGCAGAGCTCCCGCCCACATAACGACTGCCCAGAAGGCGGCTCCGAGAGCTCCGCGGGTAAAGATACCGAGGACATACCCTCTGATAAAACGATTTGAGATATCAATGTCCGACTGCGTGATAACGATAGAAGAAACTGTAAGCACCGCGGCTGTGATATAGAACACAGCGGGGTGCTTTTTCAGCGGCTTGCCGAGCAGAAATGCGACTATAAGCGCAATTGCGATTGATATAAGAAACAGCATAAAAATACCTCTTTACAGTAGTTGACCTCCGCAGAAGAACATCGCGGAGGTCATTGTTATAGGAGAAAGGAAAAATCAGGAATTCTTTTTTCTGAAAGCAAATGCCGCAGCTCCCGCAAGTGCGAGGACTGCCACGGGTGCAGCCGCGCTCGGGACGCCCGTTCTCGGGTTCGTTGTTGCTCCCGATGACGTCGATTTTGAAGTAGAAGTCGCGGAGGTCGTTGCTGTCGTAGTGCTTGACGTCGCTGCTGTGGTCTCTGCCTCGGGCTTTATCTCGATCTCGAGTGCCTTTGTGTAGCCCGTAGCCGTTACCTTTATCGTGTAATTACCGCTGCCGTCGAATACATTGTTCTCGCCCGACTTCACGTCGAAATCGAACGCGCCGTCCTCGCCGATGATTTTCACGGAGCGCTTGCCTGCGGCATTGTACGCAGTTCCGTTCACCTCGACGCTCGCGATATTCTTGATGAAGTTCGCCGCATCGTCGTCGGAGGAGCCGTCAGCCTTGACGAGCTTGCCGTCCTCGTACTTAACGGGGATCTCATCGGTCGTGAGTGTGAAATCGCTCGACATCGGAGCGTACTTGCCGCTCTCGTCTGTGACTGTGACGGTGTACTTGCCCGCCTTTGCGTTCGTGTAGCTTATCTCGTTTTCGTTCACGGTGAAGCCCTCGCCGACCGTGATATTCTTCTTGTAATCGTCGGGAAAGCCAGTCAGCGTGAGAGCAGTCTTGCCTGTTCCTGCGGTGGAATCCTCAGCCTTGACCTCGCCTGCGAACTTGACGGGAAGATAATTCTCGCCGACGTCAACAGTCGTGTATCCGTCGAGGGTGATGAAGGTCACGGAAGTTACCGTCTTGCCCATAGAGCTCTTGTAGTTGTCGTATTTGAGCTCATTGCCGTGGCCCTCCTTGGTCGTGATACCCGCAGACCACGAGAGCTGTCCCGCGCGCCAGATGTTTTCAAGGTGACGGAGCGCGTACTTGTCGCCTTCTTTGGTGTTCACGATAACGCCGTAGAGGTCGGTCTCCTCGGGGTAGCCCTTGACGTTGAGCTGATAGTCACCGTATCTCGTGAAGGTGGACACCTCTGCCGAGCCGCTGACGCTCTGCTCTCCGTTGGTGTCAACGAGCTTGGAAACTGTCAGCTTGTCGCCCGAGAGCGATACCTCCTTGTATGCGGCAGGCTTCTCGTCGAGTGCCTTGAAGCCGTACTCCTCGAGCTTGTCGGCGTCCGCGGAGCTGACCTCAACGGGGAATGTAACGCCGAGGATCGTACCGCTGCCGTCGTTGTAGGTGCCCGCAACAAGCTGTCCTGCTTCGTTCATCGACCACTTCTTCTCGGTCGCGGACGAAACCGCGTCAACATCATACGCGCTGTCTATCTCAGCCGCGTAGAAGTCAGCGTAGGGGATATTCATCGTGCCGTAAACCTTGTCGCCGTCAGCCGCACTGACAGGGAGAGAGGCTGTGCTGAGCGCTGCGATAGCCGCGGCGCTTATAAGTGAGATCGTCTTTTTCATATTTCCTCCTTATGCAAGCTGTGAAGCAAGCTCTTTCAGCTTTGCAAGATCGTCATCGGAAGCAGCCTCGTTCACGATGAAGCCCTCGTCGCCGATAAGCTCTGCGCCCGCTGCCTTAGTACGGTCGTACCAGTTGCGCATCCACTCGCCGTCGCCCCAGCCGTAGGAGCCGAAGAGCAGGACCTTCTTGCCGCTGAGCGAGCCCTCGATATCTGTGAAGAAGGGCTCGAAGGTATCCTCCTCGAGTACCTCTGCGCCCATTGCAGGGCAGCCGAACGCGAATGCGTCGTAGTCAGCAACATTTCCGCCGAACTCAGATACCTCGAAAAGCTCTGCGTTTGCGCCCTCGGCTGCTGCCTTAGCCATAGCCTCGGTGTTGCCTGTGCCGCTCCAATAGATTACTGCTGTTTTCATATATTTTCCTCCTTGGAAATAGCCTGAAACAAGTCCAGACCTGATTTTAATTTATCGAACAGGATACTCCTGCAGCGATCGTATTTGTTGAATGTGCGCTGTGCTTTTTCTGCGTTTGCATAGACCTTCCAGTAGCCGCACAGCAGACAGTTTTTGCCGCTGTTGCTGATAAAGCCGCGTATATCCTCAACGGGATAGCCGAGAAACGCTCCTATCTCGTGGGGAAAGCTGCCGCAGCTCATACGGCAGGACAGCCTGCGGAGTCTTTGTTCAAGGCTCATATCGCAGGTATAGCCGTACTCTGAAAGGAATTGCCGAACCTGCGGCATACCGAGCCAAGCGGTCAGCATTTTCTCGTTGTAGATATAGACGAGCGTGCGCTTGCGGCAATTGCACAGCCGCATTGCGGTAAGTCCGTTTTCGGACAGTCTGCACCTGAACTTACGCAGATACTCCGCGATATTTTCCTCGCACATATCAAATGAGATGAGGTTCGCGCACTTCACTCCGAGAAGCGTCGGAGCGCCGTGAAATGCAAGTGCATTGTCAATATTTCTGCGTTCAACTTCGGACATATTTCCTCCCCTTTATATTGGTGAGGAGCTGCTTCAGTGCGCTCACGCTGGAGCTGTGAACGTGCTCGACGGGCACGCCGTTTTTCTCGGAGCTTTTCTTGACAGCGCCGAGCATTTTATGGGAACAGGTCCCCGTGAAGACGACCATAAGGTCAGGAGTACCGAGCTTGCTCTCGAAGTCGGCAGGCATCTGAGTGAAGACCTTCGACTTGTGGTTGAACGATTTGCAGATATCCTGATAACGTGTTGCCATGCGGTCATTGCCGCCGACTATAACTATGCTCATAGATTCCTCCTTTATTAGCTGATACTAACAACGATATTTTTGCATGGGGCGATGAACTCATCGCCCCTCTGCTTTGAATGTTTATTTATGGCATTTTCCGTGCATCGCACAGTGCTCGCAGCCGCAGCCGCAGGAACCCTTGCCGCTTTTCTTATCCTTTATCATTTTCACAATGACCGCTGTCACGATACCGATAAGTATCAGCGAAACAACGATAGTTCCGATATTTGCCGTCAGCCACGCGAGCATATTACCACTCCTTTACGCCTTGACCTTTACATCGCCCTTGAGCTTTGAAGCCTCGTGGTACTTCTTCACAAAGAGCATATAGCACATAAATGCGAGTATCGCCACTGCCGCGATAACACCGATGATGTTGGATTCACCCGTGAAGAGTCCGCCAATCTGAGTTATCATAAGTGCGATAGCATAGGCGAATCCGCACTGATAAGCGATAGCGAAGATAGTCCACTTCGCGTTGTTCATCTCGCGCTTGATAGCTCCGATAGCCGCGAAGCAGGGAGCACAGAGCAGGTTGAACACGAGGAACGAGAAGCCTGTGATACCTGTGAACTTGTCAGCGAGAGTCTGCCATACGGTGCCGTCTCCGCCGCCGTAGAGCACGCCCATTGTTCCGACGATGTTCTCCTTTGCGACAAGTCCTGTGATAGACGCAACGGCTGCCTGCCAGTTGCCCCAGCCGAGAGGAGCGAATATCCATGAGATAAGAGAGCCGAAGCCTGCAAGCAGCGAGCTGTCGAGCTCATCCTCTTCAAGCATTGTGAAGCTGCCGTCAACAGTTCCGAAGCGTGACAGGAACCAGATAACGATAGTGGAGAGGAGGATTATCGAGCCAGCCTTCTTGATGAACGACCAGCCGCGCTCCCACATTGAACGGAGCACGTTGCTGAGCGTGGGCATATGGTAGGCGGGGAGCTCCATAACGAAGGGAGCGGGCTCGCCCGAGAACATCACTGTCTTTTTCAGCATTATTCCCGAAATGATTATCGCTGCCATACCGATGAAATAAGCCGATACCGAGATTATCCACGAGCCGCTGAAAATAGCGCCCGCTATCATTGCGATGAAGGGCAGCTTTGCACCGCAGGGGATAAAGGTGGTCGTGATGATAGTCATACGCCTGTCACGCTCGTTCTCGATAGTTCTCGAAGCCATGATACCGGGCACGCCGCAGCCTACGCCGACGAGCATAGGAATGAAGGACTTGCCAGAGAGACCGAACTTGCGGAACACACGGTCGAGCACGAAGGCGATACGAGCCATATAGCCGCAGGCTTCAAGAGCTGCGAGCAGGAAGAAGAGCACCAGCATCTGCGGCACGAAGCCGAGAACAGCTCCCACACCTGCGACGATACCGTCAAGGATAAGACCCTTCAGCCAGTCAGCCGCGCCGACCTTGTCGAGTCCGCTTTCAATGATAGCGGGGATACTCGGAACGAAAACGCCGTAGTCCGCAGGGTCGGGCTCATCGCCGATACGCTCAACGGTCGCGAGCGCCTCGTTGTAATCCTCGATAGTTGCAGTTTCGTCTGTTGTTTCGAGTGTCTCCTCGTCCTCGACAGAGTAGGTGAACTCTCCGTCGGGAGCCGAGCCGTTTTCCTCGACGTAAGCGTCATAGCCGTCGATTATCTGCTGTGCGCCCGCGTATTCTTCCGCGATCTCGTTATACTCCGACGAGCCGATTCCCAGCAGGTGGAAGCCGTCACCGAAGAGATTATCGTTCGTCCAGTCGGTAGCCCAAGCTCCGGGACCCTTCATAGCGATGAGGTAGACAAGCGTCATAATGACCGCAAAAATAGGAAGTCCCAGCCAGCGGTTGGTAACTATCTTGTCTATCTTGTCGGACGACGTGAGCTTGCCCGCACTTTTCTTCTTGTAGCAGGACTTGATAACATCGGCTATGTAAATGTAGCGCTCGTTGGTGATGATAGACTCAGCATCGTCGTCGAGCTCCTTCTCGGCGGCGCAGATGTCCTCCTCGATGTGAGCCCTGACCTTTTCGGAGATGCTGAGCTTCTCCATAACCTTGTCATCGCGCTCGAACACCTTCAGAGCGTACCAGCGCTGCTGCTCCTCGGGCATATCGTGCACTACCGCCTCCTCGATGTGAGCGATAGCGTGCTCGACGGGTCCGCTGAACGTATGCTGGGGAATAGTCTTGCTGTTCTTGGCAGCCGAAATAGCAGCCTCCGCAGCTTCGTCAACGCCCGTGCCCTTCAGCGCGGATATCTCAACTATCTTACATCCGAGCTGCTTTGAAAGCTCCGCAATGTTTATCTTGTCGCCGTTCTTCTTGACAACGTCCATCATATTCACGGCAACGACAACGGGAATACCGAGCTCCACGAGCTGAGTCGTGAGATAGAGGTTGCGCTCAAGGTTGGTACCGTCGATAATGTTGAGGATAGCGTCGGGACGCTCGCCGATGAGGTAATTTCTCGCCACGACCTCTTCAAGTGTGTACGGCGACAGCGAGTAGATACCGGGAAGGTCGGTGACTATAACGTCGCCGTGCTTTTTGAGCTTTCCCTCCTTCTTCTCGACAGTAACTCCGGGCCAGTTTCCGACGAACTGGTTAGCGCCCGTCAGCGCGTTGAACAGCGTAGTCTTGCCGCAGTTCGGGTTGCCTGCAAGGGCAATGCGAATACTCATTATATATTCTTCCTTTCAATTTGATAGCATTAACTAACTTATTTGAAATAAAAAGAGAACTCAATTGACCTCTATCATTTCCGCGTCAGCCTTGCGTATGGACAGCTCATAGCCGCGCACGGTGACCTCGATAGGGTCGCCCAGCGGAGCTACCTTGCGGACGGTGACCTCTGCGCCCTTGGTTATTCCCATATCCATAATGCGGCGTCTTACAGCGCCCTCTCCGTGTACCTTGACTATCTTAACAGTCTTGCCGATAGCCGTTTCTCTCAATGTTTTCATCTTCTCCACCTCACACCATTATTTTTCTTGCAAGCTCTTCGCTTATCGCAACTCGCGATTCCTTGACCTTAACTATCACATTTTCGCCAAGTCTCGAGACAAGGCTAACAGTACCGCCAACGTGGAAACCGAGATCCTCAAGGTGCTTCTTGACCTCGGGATTTCCGCCTATCTTGCGGATAATACATTCCTTCTCCTGATCTGCCATACTGAGCGGCATCATTACAACACTCCCATTCCTTGATGTCAGTTAGCGCTTTATAACAATTAAAGAATATCACCTGCGGACTGATTTGTCAATCAAAAAGCACAAAGTTTGTATACAATAACAAAATATTTGCACGCGCTAACTTAATTTTGTCAGCGGATACAAATACACTCAAAACAGCCCGACTTATGCGGGACTAAGCGATACTATCAGTAAGTTAGACGCCTGTAACTCAATTAACATTTATAATATGAAATCTCCCGCATAAAAAATCTCCGAGGATACTCTCCCCGGAGACAATACATATCGACTGCGTTTATTCGGTTTTGTCGGCGGGAGCCTTGCTCAGTCTCCACCACACTGCGGCTATGCCTGCCGCGAGGACTACCGTCGTGAATATACTGCCCTCAATGCCGAAAGCTCCGCCTGTGAGCAGCTTTGAGGAGCTCCTTGCCGTCGTGCGGAACACCGACTCGTTCATTCCCGAGCCGCTGACGCTTATGCCGTAGAAGCTGCCCTGTAGGAAGTTCCACACGGAATGTATCGCGCACGCTCCCCATATGTCGTCGAAGGCTATCATATACAGTCCCGCGAACACGCCGAACATCGTGAGGTTGATGAACACGAGCACTCCGTAGCCAGGGTTGAGGACGTGTGCAAGACTGAATGCAACAGCGCTCACGCCTATGGCTACGAACGGGTGATGACGTCCGCCGAGGGTGTTCATAAAGAAGCCGCGGAAGATGAATTCCTCGCTCATTCCCTGCACAAGAAAGCCGAGCAGGGTCAGGAATATCACGCCGAAGCCTATATCCTTGCAGAGGGAGATGTCGCTCACGCGGCATATCACCGAGCCGAGCGCTATCGTGCTCATCAGCACCGCTCCGACGAGAGCGCCCTGCGCGTAGTGAAGTCCCGCCTTATGCTTGGTGACGCCCATCGAGCGGAGAGGTCTTGCCTCGCCGTAGCGGCAGTAAAGCATACTGATGATAGTTCCGAACGCCGTGCAGAACAGCATAACTATGAATATTTTGCTCTCCATCGAGATAGACACGGTTGCGTCGCGTATCTCCGAAAAGCTGAGGCTCGAGCCCGCGTTCTTCATCTCTTCAAGGCGCTCGTAGACTCTGTCACGAGCCATTATCCACGGTATCACCGACTCGGCGACGAGTATTATCGCCATTATCAGTACGAATGAAACTATATTCGCTATAAGGTTCTCGGAGACGGATGATTTCTCCGACTCTCTGAACATTTTCGGTTTTAATTCGGGCATGGTGTGCCTCCCTGTAGAAAGTATACTTCAATTTTAACCCATATGCCCAGCATTGTCAAGTGCTTGACTTAAACGCTGCAAAGTGGTAGAATTATTGGGAGATATCTGAAATGTGCAGGGCGGTTTCCTCCCGTGCGCCCAAAGCTGTAACTGTTTATCTTCGCAAACAATTCACTGGATTGTTTGCGAAGGGTGGTTTTGATTTGAAGCGATTGTTTCGCCGCCATAGACGGCGACTAAGGGCTGCTGAACAGCCCGTCCCCTCTGTCAGCTTCGCTGACATCTCCCCACACTGTGGGGAGTCCCCCTTAGCACCCACAATGGCTCTGCCCTTGACCCGCCAGAGACGCTGTCTCTGGACTCTGCAAGCCTTTGAAAAGGCTTGAGCGAAACTTTCGGTTTCGCGCCGCAGTACGTTCGGACCGTCAGCTGTCCCCGCGCGGCTGCTTCTCTTGCGATATATCCCGAAATGAGGAAAATATAATGGCTGATAAACTGTTTATGATAGTCCCCTGCTACAACGAGGAGGAGGTGCTCCCCGAGACGGCAAAGCGCCTGCGTGAGAAATACACCGCCCTCATCGCCGCGGGACTGATATCTCCCGAGAGCAGGGTCGTCTTCGTCAACGACGGCTCGCGGGACAATACATGGAATTTAATTCAGGAGCTCCACCGCTCGGACGCGATGTTCTCGGGCGTTGACCTCGCGCACAACAGCGGTCATCAGAACGCCGTGCTCGCAGGACTTATGACCGTGAAGGACATCTGTGACGTGTCGATAACTATGGACGCCGACCTGCAGGACGACATCAACGCGGTTGACGAAATGCTCGTGAAGTATTACGAGGGCAATCAGGTCGTGTACGGCGTGAGGAGCACCCGCAAGACCGACTCCTTCTTCAAGCGCTTCACCGCGCGGAGCTTCTACCGCTTTATGAAGCTTATGGGCGCGGACGTCATCTACGACCACGCCGACTTCCGCCTGATGAGCGCCCGCGTATTGCAGGAGCTCGCCGAATTCAGGGAGGTCAACCTCTTCCTGCGCGGACTTGTGCCGCTCATAGGCTTCAAGAGCTGCAAGGTCTACTACGAGCGCCACGAGCGCTTCGCGGGAAAGAGCAAGTACCCGCTCGGGAAGATGCTGTCCTTCGCCGTCAACGGCATAACCTCGTTCAGCACCAAGCCGCTCAAGCTCATAACCGCGATAGGCTTCATAATGTCCGCGATAAGCGCGGCGGCGATAATATGGGCATTCGTCGTGAAGATACTCGGTCACTCCGAGCTCGGCTGGTCGAGCACGATGTGCTCGATATGGCTCATCGGCGGCATACAGATACTTGCCCTCGGCATTATCGGCGAGTACATCGGCAAGATATACGCCGAGGTAAAGCAGCGCCCGCGCTATATAGTCGCGGAATTCATCAACGACACAGGAGGAGACAGCCTTGCTGAAAAAGATACTTGACCCCAAAAGCTGTGCCGCGTGTCGGCTGTGCTGCATATTCAACAGGTACGATGTGTGGGAAACTCCCGTATTCACCGAGGAGCTCTGCCGCCGTATCCGCGAAGCCAAGCCCGATACCGAGTTCGTGACCAAGGACGGCGGCTACATTTTCAGGGTGAAGGAGCTCGACGAGAATGAGCTGTTCACCTGTCCCGCACTGACTGAGACGGGCTGTATGCTCGGCGACGACAAGCCCTTCGACTGCCGCATATGGCCGTACAGGATAATGGACGTCGGCGGCAGGCGTGCGATAGTCATAGCCTCGATATGCGAGGAGATGTTCAGCCGCCCGCTCTCGGAGCTCGTGGGCTTCCTCAGGGCAGGGCTCGCGGACGAGATATTCGCCTACGCCGACCTCCACCCCGAGATAGTCAAGCCCTACTACGAGGGCTATCCTGTGCTGCTTTTTGAAAAAAATCAGTTAAACTATTGATTTTTTCATCATTGCGTGGTATGATAAATGTATATAGTGAGCGACAAAATAGAATTGTCGTTTGCTGATACTTAATGAAAGAAGGTATTCCGCTATGGATATCAAAGCAAAGATCGAAGAACTCGTAAACAAGGTTAAGAACGACAAGGACTTCGCTGAAAAGTTCAAGAATGACCCTGTCAAGGCTGTTGAGGGCGTCCTCGGCGTTGACCTTCCCGACGATCAGATCAACAAGATCGTTGACGGCGTAAAGGCTAAGGTGGCTGCCGACGGTATCGGCGGCAAGATAAGCGGCATCATCGACAAGCTCACAGGCAAGGACGAATAAGATAAGCTGCGACCAAGGACTGCGCGGGATATCCCGTGCAGCCCTTTCTGCTGTCTACGGAGCGTGGATTGACTTTTCCCGCGCGGCGGGTTACAATGTATGCAAGAGGTGAAAGCTATGGATCAGATAAAAACAGGAGCGCTGATACGTCAGCTCAGAACGGACGCGGGACTCACTCAGAATCAGCTTGCCGAGAGGCTCGGTGTGAGCGGCAAGGCGGTCTCGAAGTGGGAGTGCGGGAACGGAGCTCCCGATATATCGCTGCTGCCGGAGCTCGCCGACGTCCTCGGCACGGACATACACACGCTGCTGACGGGCAGTATGAATAAAAACGAAAGCGAGAAGGGAAATATGAAAAAGCTCAGATTTTACGTATGCAGGGACTGCGGTAACATCATCACCGCGACCTCCGATGCCGCCGTGAGCTGCTGCGGGAACAGGCTCGCCGCTCTCGAACCGAAAAAAGCCGAGGGAGCGGATATGCTCCGCATAGAGGACATCGGCGGGGAATGGCTGATATCCTCCGACCACGAGATGAAGAAGGAGCACTACATCTCCTTCGCGGCGTATGTCTCCGACAGCTCCGCCGCCGTCTACAAGCAGTACCCCGAATGGGACTTACAGCTGATACTCCCGCGATACCGCTCGGGGAGCCTCATCTGGTACTGCACCGAGCACGGGCTGTTCATTCAGCCGCTGAAGGCAACTTAATAAGCTCTGCGTGACCGCGATACTCATACGGGAGTACCGCGGTTTTGTATCGGTAGCTTTTTATCCACCAAAAATGTAAAATATGGGTTTAAAATCTTAGCAAAATGCTATATGATTAAAGTAGCGGTTTATTTTTGGGTTATGTCAGGAGGAATCAATTATGAGCAAAATAAAGGCGCTCGCGGGAATACTCGCGGGAGCAGCGGTGCTCTCGGCGGCACTGTCGCCGACAGGCACGTACATTCAGCAATACACGGCTGACGCCCTTGACCCTGTCGGGTACTACTGCACCTTTGAGGACGGCACTGACGGCTGGACAGGCAGAGGCGGCGCCTCCGTCGATATAGGCAGCAACGCCTATCTCGGTGACAGGGCGCTTACGGTCACAGGCAGGAGCAGCGCGTGGAACGGTGCTCAGAAGTCTCTCGCCGCGGCGACATTCAATGCGGGAGAGGAGTACGCCTTCAGCGCGGCAGTCTCGGGCACGGGAGTGATGATGCTCTCGCTGCAATATACCGCCTCCTCGGGCAAGAATGTCTACGACCACATCGCGAGCGGTCAGGCGTCGGGAGACTACGTAGTTCTCACAAATACAGCTTACAAATTCCCCGAGGGCTCGGACTACGTCCTCTACGTCGAGACTGAGGACGGCACGGGCGACCTCAGCATTGACGAGGTCATAATCACGGCGGCAGGAGAGCTTCCTCCCGCGGCGAATATCTCCAAGATATGGGGCGATTTTGACGGCGACGGAGCCGTCACCGCCTTCGACCTCATAGGCGCGAGAAGGGCTCTGCTGAGCTATACCGACGGCGGCTCGGCGAGCGTGAGTATGGACGTCGCAGACGTTGACGGAGACGGTGCATTTGCGGTCAACGACCTCGTTGTACTCGCGAAGTTCGTGCTCGGGCAGACAAGAGAGTTCCCGCGTGCGACGATGACAACGACCACTATCACGACCACGGCTCCCGTGACGACCACTACTGCCGCCAATTCCGACTATATGGCAGGCATAAAGGATCAGATAACGCCCAATGTGCCCGCGTCGGTGCTGTCGAATGCGGAGGGCAAGCTCGAGCACATCACCTACTTCTCGAAGAAGGCGAACCGCAATAAGGGCGCGAATGTATGGCTCCCGCCCAACTACAGCGAGAACGAGAAGTACCCCGTACTCTACGTCAACCACGGCTACGGCGGCGACGAGTCCTCGATGGTGAACGGTATGGGCGTGCGTGAGATAGCCACCAACCTCATCAAGAGCGGCGACGCTGTACCTATGATAATAGTATTCACGAACCAGTACACCGACCCGAACCACGAGAAGCAGACGGGCAACGGTCAGGCGGACGTCCCCGGCTACGACAACTTCGTGGAGGACCTCCCCGACAGCCTTATGCCCTATATCGAGTCGCACTACCCCGTCAAAACGGGACGCGAGAACACCGCGATAACGGGCTTCTCGATGGGCGGCAGAGAGGCACTCTACGTGGGTATCAAGTGCTGCGACAAGGTCGGATACATAGGCGCGGGAGCTCCCGCACCGGGTATCTTCCCGACCAAGGACCAGTTTATGGACCACCCCGGCGTAATGAGCAAGGACGATATGCGCATCGACCCGCCCTACTCGCCGTATCTGCTGCTGATAGCGGGCGGAACAAACGACGGAATGGTCAACGACTACCCCAAGCAGTACAGCGACCTCTTCACGCAGCACGGCACCGAGAACATATATCTCTCAGTACCCGGCGGCGGACACGACAGCAAGACCGTCACTCCGATGATGTACAACTTCATCAGATTCATATTCAAGGCATAATAAAACGGAAAAGAGAGCTCCCGCGGGAACTCTCTTTTCCGTTTATAAAAGGATTATGAGCTCATCAGTGCTCCTGACTTATCACTTCATCAAGGCGGGCGAAGTACCTCTCGGAGTAGCTGCGGTACTCGTTGCGGAAGGTCTCGTCATTCTCCTTTACGTCGTGGAGATAGGCGTGGATATTGGTCTTCTCGTCTGTCTCGATAAGACAGCCCGCAATGTTTGAACAGTGGTCGGAAATTCGTTCAAGATTGGTCAGTATATCCTGGAAGATGTAGCCGAGCTCCACCGTGCACTCGTCGTTTTGCAGGCGGCGGATATGACGGTTTTTCAGCTCGGTGCTGAGGTTGTCCACGACCTCCTCGAGCGGCTCTACCTTGTGGGCGGCGCTGAGGTCGTCGGTGATATAGGCATTGAACGCTATCGAGATGTTCTCGGATATAGCCTCGGATATTACCTTCAGCTCGTTTACGCACTCGTCGGAGAACTTTATCCCCTTCTCCTTGCACTCCTGCACCGATTCTATGAGGTTCACGGCGTGGTCGGAGATACGCTCGAAGTTGCCGACGCAGTGCATCATCTTCGAGACCTTGCGGCTGTCCTTGCCCGTAACCGAGCTCTTCGACAGGCGCACAAGGTAGCTGTTTATCTTGTCCTCGTAGTGATCGATGAGGTCCTCGGCGTCGATGACCGACTTGACCTTTTCCTCGTTATACGGTGAAACGAGCAGCTCGAGCGCGTCGTTTATAGCCTCGCTGGTGATGTTTGCCATTTCAATGGTAGTGCTGCGGCAGGTCTCTACTGCGACAGCGGGAGTCTTGAGAAAGCGCTCGTCGAGTCCGCGGAGACGGTTCTCCTCGACCTCTGCCTCTCCGCCCTCCTTATCACGTATGATGATGCGGGACAGCTTGACAAGCATTGGAGTAAATGGCAGAAGGATTATTGTTGTGGCAATATTGAATATTGAATGCATTACAGCGATACCGACAAATCCAACTGTCTGGTCAAAAATGCTGAGCTGTACAACGTGCTGAAGGATAAGCGCCACAGGAAGCAGTATCAGAGTACCGAGGACCTTTATTAGAATGTGTATGCAAGCAACTCTCTTTGCATTTTTGTTTACGCCGATACTTGAAATGAGTGCGGTCACGCAGGTACCTATGTTCAGACCCATGATTATCGGCAGCGCCATACCATATGTCAGAGCGCCAGTCTGAGAGAAAGCCTGCAATATGCCGACAGAAGCAGCAGAGCTCTGGATTATGCCGGTGAATCCTGCGCCCACGAGCACGCCGAGGATAGGATTGTGGAAGGCTGTCAGTATTTCCTGGAATTTCGGTGAATTTGCAAGTGGCGATACCGAATCCGACATCAGCGACATACCCGTCATTATGATAGCAAAGCCGACAAGGATACGTCCCACGTCCTTGTGTTTGTTCTTCTTTGCAGCCATTATCAGCATTACACCGATGATAGCGACTATCGGTGCAAATGATGTCGGCTTGAGCATCTTTATGAACGGGTTCGTTCCGTCCACTCCTGCAAGACTGAGTATCCAAGCCGTTAGTGTGGTACCTATATCCGAGCCGAAACATACGCCGACAGTCTGTTCCAGCGACATAAGTCCCGAGTTTACGAAGCCGACAAGCATTACGGTCATCGCCGACGACGACTGTATCGCTATGGTGACCACCATACCGAGTATGATAGCCATGAACTTGTTCGATGTCATTTTCTTGAGCGCTATCTCGAGCTTTCCGCCCGTGAGCTTCTCAAGACCTGTGGACATTACGTTCATTCCGTACAGGAAGAAGGCAAGTCCTCCGAGCATAGTGAAGATGTTGAAGATGGAAAAATCAGTTCCACTCATACAGAAGTAACCTCGTTTCTGTAATTGATACAATTCCCTTTTAATATTTCTCTACTTTATATTATACAGAAACGGGACAGCCAGTCAATAGGAAACAGAATGATTTTACATGGATTTAACATTCATATTTCATATGAGCATATAAAGGAAAGTGCACCTGCGAAAAAGCTTCGGGGGCAAGCCTTTGGGTGAAAGGCTTGCCCCCGACGGGTACGCACAATGCCGCGGAGGCGGTACTGCGTCATATTTTACTGCTTCTCGGAGTTGATGAACATATCATAGATACGGCGGATAGCCTCGGGGAGGTCGTTCTCGCTCACGCCGATGATGACGTTCAGCTCGCTCGAGCCCTGATCTATAAGCTTTACGTTTATTCTTGCGTGAGCCATCGCCGCGAAAACGCGTGCAACAGTACCGCGGGTGTTCTTCATACGTCTGCCGACTACCGCGAGGATAGCAAGACCGTCCTCGACGTCGATGTGGTCGGGCTCTACCTCGCGGCGGAGCTCTGCGATGACCTTATCGCGCACAGGCTCGAGCTTTGCTGTCTCGAGGGTGATGCTCATGGTGTCGATACCAGAGGGCATATGCTCGAAGGAGAGACCGTTGTCGTAGAGCACCTTCAGCACCTTCATTCCGAAGCCGTGCTCGTTGTTCATCATAGCCTTTTCGATGTTGATGGAGCTGAAGCCCTTCTTGCCCGCGATACCCGTGATAGTGTGACCGAGTGACTCCTTGCTGAAATCGTGGTCGTTGGAAACTATCATCGTGCCCGCGTCCTCGGGAGCGTTTGTATTGCGGATATTTATCGGTATGCCTGCCGAGCGCACGGGGAAGATAGCGTCCTCGTGGAGCACGGAAGCTCCCATATAAGCGAGCTCGCGGAGCTCACGGTAGGTGATCGTCTCAATAACGTCAGGGTGGTCGACTATGCGGGGGTCGGCTACGAGGAAGCCCGAAACATCCGTCCAGTTCTCGTATATATCGGCTCTTACGGCGTTTGCGATGATAGAGCCCGTAACGTCCGAGCCGCCGCGCGAGAAGGTCTTGATGACGCCCTCGGTGGTCCTTCCGTAGAATCCCGGGATAACGGCATTTTCGAGACCCTTTATGCGCTCGCGTACAGCCTTGACCGTCTCATCGAGCAGGAGAGCTCCCTTTGTATTGAACACGATGACGTCGGCGGCGTCTACGAAGTTGAAGCCGAGGTACTTCGCGAGCACCTTGCCGTTGAGGTACTCACCGCGGCTTGCGGCGTAGTCCTTGGCGGGACGAGCCTTCAGCTCGCGCTCTATTGTAGCGAACTCCTCGTCGAGGGACATATCCATGCCGAGCTCGGAGATTATGCCGTTGTAGCGGTCGCGAATCATAGCGAGGTCGTCGGCGAAGTCAACGCCGCTTCCCGCGAGCTCGCAGCACTTGTAGAGCATATCCGTTACCTTTATGTCGTCGGAGAAGCGCTTGCCGGGTGCGGACGGCACAACGAAGCGGCGCTTGTCGTCGGACCTGATGATAGCGGCGACCTTTTTGAACTGGTTGGCGTCAGCGAGCGAGCTTCCGCCGAATTTAACAACCTTGTAAGCCATATGAAAAACCTCTTTCGGATAATTGATAATAATACGACAATATCAATTATACCTCAAAATATCGGGAAAATCTATTGACAGAAAGTCAAATTTCACGGGGAGTTGACGTGTGTTTTTGGTGAATACGCTTGTACGCGAGTGACGGACAGGCACAGTGCCCGCCCCGCAGACAATAATAAAGGCAGGTCTGCCCCCGCGTATGTAACGACGGCGGTAACAGACCTGCCCTTTTATGTTGTAAGTGAGCCTGCGGGCGTCAGCGCTGACACCCCCCCGCCGCTTATGAATAGACCTTCGCGGCGATGTCTACGGATTGCTTTGCGTCCTTGGCGTAGTAGTCGGCGTGTATCTGCTCGGCGTAGGAAGCCGTCAGCACAGCTCCGCCCACGACGGTCTTGCACTCGGGGTACTGCTCATTCAGCAGGCGTATCGTCTCCGCCATAGAGCCGAGCGTCGTCGTCATAAGGGCGGAAAGTCCCACAAGGCTGACCTTGTGCTCTATCGCCGCATCGACGATGACCTGCGGGTCTACGTCCTTGCCGAGGTCGATGACCGTGAAGCCATAGCTGTCGAGGAGCACCTTCACGATGTTCTTGCCGATGTCGTGGATATCTCCCTTTACGGTCGCGAGCACGACCTTGCCCTTCGACACGGTCTCGCCGCTGGTGAGAGCGAGCTTGTCCTTGATGACCTCGAAGCACGCCTGTGCCGCTCCTGCGGTGAGTATGAGCTGGGGCAGGAATATCTTGCCCTTCTCGAACTTCTCACCCGCCGAATCGAGCGCGGGTATGAGGTAGCTGTTGATTATCTCCATCGCGTCGGTGGTATAGAGGAGCTCCTCTGCCGCCTTGACAGCGTCCGCCTTCAGACCGTTGCCGACAGCATAAATGAGGTCGGGCTTGCCCTTGTCGGCAGTCGCGGGAGCGGGCTTGGGAGCGGTGTCGCCGTCCGCGTACACGGAGATGAACTCCGCCGAATCGCGGTCGATACCCGCAAGCAGCCTGTACGCGCGTACAGCTCCGATGATGGAGTCGATGTTGGGGTTGATGATGGGCAGGTCGAGCCCGCTGTGGAGAGCCATCGTAAGGAAGGTGCGCGTGATGAGCTCCCTGTTCGGCAGACCGAACGAGATATTCGACACGCCGAGCACCGTGCGCAGTCCGAGCTCCGTCTTTACGCGGCGGAGGGCATTCAGCGTCTCCATAACGCCGTCCTGCTCGGCGGAGGCGGTAAGGGTGAGGCAGTCGATGAAGACGTCCTCCTTGGCTATTCCGTAGGACATCGCGCGTTCGAGTATCTTCTTCGCTATGGCGAATCTGCCGTCGGCGGTCTTGGGGATACCGCCCTTGTCGAGGGTAAGTCCGACCACAGCCGCGCCGTATTTTTTCACTATCGGGAGTATCGTATCGAGCGAGTCGTCCTCGCCGTTTACGGAGTTGACTATGGGCTTGCCGTTATACACGCGCAGACCCGCTTCGAGCACCTCGGGTATCGTGGAATCGAGCTGGAGCGGCGTATCGCACACGCTCTGTATCGCCTTGACGGCAGTCACCATCATAGCCTTTTCGTCGATGCCGGGCAGACCCACGTTCACGTCGAGTATCTCCGCGCCCGCGTGTATCTGCTCTACCGCCTGACCGAGGATATAGTCGATATCGTGCGCGAGGAGCGCTTCCTTGAAGCGCTTCTTGCCCGTGGGGTTGATGCGCTCGCCGATGACGCGCGGCTGATCTATCGTCACGCAGTTGACCGCCGAGCACGCAACGCTGCGGCTCTTCACCTCGCGCGGCGAGTACGTGCAGTCCTCGAGAGCCGCGATAACGGCTGATATGTGCGCGGGAGTAGTTCCGCAGCAGCCGCCGAATATCTTCACGCCCGCCTCTGCGAGCTTCACGGCGCTCGCCGCGAACTCCTCGGGACCTACGTTGAACTGGTTCGTCACGGGGTCGGGCAGACCCGCGTTCGGCTTGGCGATGACGGGAAGTATCGTGAGGCTGCATATCCTGTCAACCACGGGGAAGAGCTCCTCGGGACCGAGCGAGCAGTTCACGCCTATCGCGTCCGCGCCGAGACCCTCCAGCACCGCGACCATACACTCCGCGGAAACGCCCGTGAACGTGCGCATATTCTCCTCGAAGGTCATCGTCACCATGACGGGCTTGTCAGAGTTCTCCTTTGCCGCGAGCACCGCCGCCTTGACCTCGTAGAGGTCGGTCATCGTCTCGATGACGATGAGGTCGGCGTCCGCTCCTGCGAGCACCACCTCGCGGAAGATGTCGTAAGCCTCCTCGAAGCCGAGCGTGCCCGCGGGCTCGAGGAGCTGACCTATCGGACCTATATCGAGCGCCGCGAGAGCGCGTCCCGCGGCGGCTTTTTTCGCATTCGCAACGGCGGCGGATACGACCTCCGCGACCGTATGACCGCTGCCCTCGAGCTTGTACCTGTTCGCGCCGAAGGTGTTGGTGTATATGATGTCAGCGCCGCTTTCCACGTACTGCGAGTGTATCGAGATTATGGCATCGGGGGCGGTGAGGCTGAGCAGCTCGGGGACGTGGTCGGTCCCGAGACCTGCCGCCTGCAGCATCGTGCCCATACCGCCGTCGAGAAAGACGAAGCTGTTGTTTTCGAGCAATTCATTGAATCTGTCGGACATAAATATTCCTCCTGAGGCGGATTTTTTAGGGGCGCCCTTTGGGCGTCCGCACCTTATGCTATCGGTTTGAATCAACGAAATGTAGGGACGACCAGCGGTCGTCCGCGAATTACGTTTCAGCGTGCGTTTATTGATTCGCGGACGCGCAATGCGCGTCCCTACACTGTGGAATCATTCACTCTTGAATGTACCGAGGAAGCGGAAATATTCGAGGTTTTCCGCGAGGTCGTTCATCAGTGCCTTGACGCTCGGGTCGTCTATCCTGCCGCTGAAATCGAGGTAGAAAACGACATCGAAGCTGCCGTCCTTGATGGGTCTGCTCTCGATTCGGAGCAGATTCATCCCGTTCACGTAGAACTTTGTCAGCAGTCGGTAAAGGCTTCCCTCGGTGTGCGGTATCTTCAGCATTACCGATATAGCGTCGGATTCGGGCGAGACCTGCAGCTCGCGGGTTATGCAGACGAAGCGGGTGCGGTTGAGCGCGCAGTCGGTGATGTCGCGGGCGATGATGTTCAGCCCGAGCTTTTCCGCGCAGTCCACGGAGCATATCGCCGCTATCTTTTCGGCGGGGTCGCTCTCCGCGACCATTGCCGCGGCGGTCGCTGTATTGCCGTATTCAGCCGTTTTCAGCCCGTGCGCGGTGAGGTAGTCGCAGCACTGGGCGATAGCCTGCGGGTGGGAGTAGACCACCGTCAGCTCCGATTCGGACACGCCGGCTCTCGCGGCGAGACAGTGGTTGATGTCCACGCACACCTCCCCGACCGTGTAAACGCTGTATTTCGCCATAAGGTCGTAGGTGCTGTTGACGCTTCCCGCCGTGGAGTTGTGGACGGGCAGCACGCCGTAGTCGAGCTCACCCGACTGCACAGCGGCGAAAACGTCCTCGAAGGTCTTGTAGAATGTCGGCTGTTTATCGCCGAAAAATTTACGTGTGGCAGTCTCGGAGTTCGCACCCGATGTGCCCTGACAGCCGATGCGCTCCGCGCCCGCGAAATCGGGGACGGTGAAGTTATAGTCAGGGCTCTCGGAAAGGAGCCTGCGGTTCTGCAAAATCTTGCTGATGTCCATTATCGAGGTGAACAGCGCCGCCGTTCCAGCCTCGAGCTCGGGGTCGCCCGTCAGAGCGCGTATCCTGTCGATTACCTGCTGCTCGCGTCCGCCCTGAAAGACGGGCATACTGTGCTGACGCTTGTACTCCGCCACATCGCGGCAGAGCTCCATACGCTTCATAAAAAGTCCGAGAATTTCGCTGTCTATCACATCTATACCGTCACGAAGCTGTTGTAGATCCATAAGTAACCTCCGATGAACTCATAATTATCCATTCTGATTTTATCACACATCGCTCGATTTGTCAATAAACAGGCAATGTCCCGCCACATTCTGTAGGGGCGACCATTGGTCGTCCGCCGTATTTATGTGCTTGCGGCAAATATGTCGGTAAAACAGCGGGCGGCGGGACGCCGCCCCTACATTCTGAGCTCTGAGCTCTTAGTTCTGAGTTCTCCAGCGGGCAATTAGTCAAAACAAAATAAAAATGCACAAATTGTTGCAAGTGTTGTTCATCTGTGGTATAATAATAAAGTATATTATGAGACAGTGCGGCTATGCGCTGAAATATCGTTTGCTGATATTACCAATTCTTGCCGCTCTGTATCAGTTATTTTAACGGAACACAGGTAGGTCATTGTGAAGAAAGTACGTATTTTAGGCGTTGACCCCGGCTATGCCATCGTCGGCTTCGGCGTGCTCGACTACGACGGGCTCCGCTTCACTCCCGTGGAATACGGCGCTATCCTCACCGAGGCAGGCACGCCCTTCCCCGAGAGGCTGAAGGCTATCCACCACGATATGGAGTTCATCTTCGGAAAGTACGCACCCGAATGTATGGCGATAGAGAAGCTCTACTTCACCAACAACCAGAAAACGGGCATAGACGTCGCACAGGCAAGGGGAGTCACGGTGCTCTCGGCGGCTGAACGCGGCGTGCCTATATTCGAGTACACGCCCTTACAGGTGAAGTCGGCGGTGGTGGGCTACGGAAAAGCCGAGAAGAAGCAGGTCATGGAGATGACCCGTCAGCTCCTCGGGCTGGCACAGATACCCAAGCCCGATGACGCCGCGGACGCACTCGCAATTGCTATATGTCACGGTCACTCCACACGCTGGGGCTGACCTCGGGAGGAGATAAAGATGATATACAGTCTGCGCGGCAGGCTCGCACTGAAGGAGCTCGGATTCGTTGTCGTGGAATGCGGCGGCGTGGGATACGGCTGCCGCACGTCATACAATACCGTGTCGCAGCTCGGCGAAACAGGCAGCGAGGTGACCGTATACACCCACCTCTACGTGAGGGAGGACGCCGTGGAGCTCTTCGGCTTCGCGACGCTGCAGGAGCTCAGCTGCTTCCGCCTGCTCATTTCGGTGACGGGCGTCGGACCAAAGGCGGCTACTGCGATACTCTCGGATATGACCCCCGAGCGTTTCGCGCTGACAGTTGCCTCGGGCGACAGCAAGAGCTTCACCCGCACCAAGGGCATAGGCGCTAAAACAGCGCAGAGGATAGTCCTCGAGCTCAAGGACAAGATGTCCGCGGAGGCGATAGGCGGCTCGGTAGCCGTTGACGCCGCAAGCTTTGCGGCTGCTCCGAGCGGAGCTGTTCCCTCGGCGGTCACGGAGGCTCTCGAGGCGCTGATGGTGCTCGGCTACACGCAGGGAGAGGTCGCTCCGATACTCGGAAAGCTCGACCCGTCGCTCTCCACGCAGGATATGATAAAGGAAACACTGAGAATAATTAACGCAAAGAATATGCGGTAAAATATAACATACGAAAGGAAGAAACCACCATGAATCTTGACGAGTTATTAAAGGCTGCTATCAAGGACCCGTCAAAGCGCTCGCTCTTCTTGCAGACCCTCATAAAGAGCGACGTGTACGTAATCTGCAAGAACCCCGTTAAGGAGGACAGAAGCAGAGAGGAGGGCGGCATACAGCTCGAGCTGATAACCACCCAGAACCCGCACGGAGATATCTTTATCCCGTTCTTTACGAGCTACCGCTCGCTCCAGCAGTTCGCGAAGAGATACGTTGACTGCTACAAGATAAACTGCCTGCGCCTTTTCGACCTTATCCAGTCGGTATCGGCAGTTCTCAACCCAAATTCCTACGGCAAGGAGTTCTCGTCGCAGGAGATAAAGAGCATACTGATGATAGCCCGAAACCTCAAGATAAAGGCTATCTCCTACAACGAGGCGGACACTATAAGCTACCGCCAGTGCGAGCACGATGTTATGCACATCATCAAGGCGGCTACGAAGTTCCTGTCGAAGCAGCCGAACGTTGACAAGGCGTACATTATGGAGATGATAAAGGGCTGCGAGCGTCCGCAGATACTGATAGTCCTCGATATGATGGGCAGCACGAGAAAGCTCTTCGTGCCGCTGTCGAAGTACCTCTCCAAGACCGTAAAGGCGAACGAGCACCTGTGCTTCATCAGCTACGAGCAGGATATGGGCAAGAAGGCGGCAAAGACGGTAGAACCGTTCTATGTCCGCAAGAAGCGCTATTTCGAGAGATAAGCCGTGTAGGGGCGCATTCCGTGCGCCCGCCAATTCACCGTAAAACCAACGGCGACCAACTGTAGGGGCAGATATCATCCGCCCGCCAATACAAGGACAAACCTGCGGCAGCCAATGTAGGGACGCCCATCGGGCGTCCGACATTATACCTGCAAGCAGCAAAATACAAGAAAGGAGAGAACCGCCATGATAGAAACAGAGGAAATGGAATTTGCCCCGAGAGTCATTTCTCCCGAGGTGACACAGGACGACGGCGATATAGAGATTTCTCTCCGCCCGCAGAATCTCCACGAATACATCGGTCAAGACAAGGTCAAGGAGAAGATAGCGATATACATCGAAGCCGCAAAAAAGCGCGGCGAGCCTCTCGACCACGTCCTGCTGTACGGACCTCCCGGTCTCGGCAAGACCACGCTCTCGTCGATAATCGCGCACGAGCTCGGCGTTAATCTGCGCGTGACCACGGGTCCCGCCATTGAAAAGCCCGGCGACCTCGTTTCGCTGCTGACGAGCCTCAACGACAACGACGTACTCTTCATCGACGAGATACACCGCCTTTCGCGTGCCGTCGAGGAGATACTCTACCCCGCCCTCGAGGACAGGGTCATAGACATCATCATCGGAAAGGGTCCGTCCGCACGCTCGATACGTATGGACCTTAAGCCCTTCACGCTCATCGGTGCTACCACACGCGCGGGACAGCTCTCCGCTCCTCTGCGCGACCGCTTCGGCGTCATCGAGCGCCTTGAGCTCTACACGACCGAGCAGCTCACCGACATCGTCCGCCGCAGCGCGATGATACTCTGTATCCCCTGCGACACCGACGGCGCCGCCGAGATAGCGGGCAGAGCACGCGGTACGCCGCGTATAGCCAACCGACTGCTCAAGCGCGTGCGCGACTTCGCGGACGTTATGGGCAACGGACAGATAACGAAGGAGATAGCCTCGATAGCGCTCAGCAGGCTCGAGATAGACAATCTCGGGCTCGACAGCCTCGACAGGCGTATGCTCCAGATGATAATCAAGGGCTACGGCGGAGGTCCCGTCGGGCTCGAAACTCTCGCCTCGGCAATAGGCGAGGAATCGGTAACTCTCGAGGATATATGCGAGCCCTTCCTTATGCAGCTTGGCTTCCTCGGAAGGACTCCGCGCGGACGTGTCGCCACACGCCTCGCATACGAACACCTCGGAATAGTACCGCCTGAGGCTCCCTCGGGCACCGACGACGGTCAGCTCTCGTTCTGACCCTATTGAAAGCTATGAAGATACAGACTACACGAAAAGCAAATTACGACCACAACCTCGGCTGCAAGCTCGACAGCCATATGATAAACGGTCAGGGCACGGGCGACGTCTCGAAGCTGAAATACGGGCTTTTCCATATGAGCTACAACGGCTGCGAGGTCATATCGGTGTACAATGCGCTCTGCTATATCGGAAAGCCGCAGCCCTTGCAGGATATCGCGTTCTACCTTGAGAAGTACCGCGTGCTGATGGGTGTATTCGGCTGCAATGTGTTCCGCCTCGGAAAGGCGCTGAAGAAATACGGCGCGGCGTATGAGCGTATCGACGAGATAGGCACTACGCCCGCTTTTATCGTCTCGTTCTGGACAGGCAAGCCGTTCAGGTCGGCTATCCATACCGTGTTCTGCACTCAGGATCACGGCAGGATAAGGATATACAACAGGTACAACAGCTGTAAGACTATCCGCTATGTGGATTCGCCCGAGCAGCTGCTCAAGAACCGCAAGCCTGTTGTCGTCTATGCGATAAAGAAATAAGCCTGTAGGGGCGCCCTCTGGGCGTCCGTTCAATGCGGGGGTGTCCGCGCTTCGAGCGTTGCCCGCCGAAAGCAGACTGAGCCTTTTGTACACGGTGAGCGAGCTTGCGAGCGGGTTCGTAGTTGGATTCCAAAGGGCTGTGCCCCTTTGCAGGGTGACTCCCCGCAGTGCGGGGAGATGTCAGCGAAGCTGACAGAGGGGCTGGCGCGGTTAGCGTGGGACAGCGTCCCAGCGGGTCGAGGGCAGAGCCCTCGCGGAGTCCGGAGGCAGAGCCTCTGGCGGATTGTCAAGGCAGAGCCTTGACGAAAGAAGGGAGGAGCAAAAATGGGAAGAATGTTCGGACGCGACGGTATGCGCGGCATAGCCGTCACGGAGCTGACCTGCGAGCTTGCACTGCAAATAGGACGCGCGGCGGCGGTCGTGCTCGCGGGACATGAGCCCGAGAAAACGAAAATACTCATCGGAATGGACACGCGAAGCTCCTCCGACTGCATAGCCGCGGCTCTCTGTGCGGGCATATGCTCGGCAGGTGCGGACGCGGAGCTCATCGGCGAGGTGCCTACTCCCGCGCTCGCGTGGCTGGTGAAGGACAGCGGCGCAAACGGCGGCATTATGGTCACAGCTTCGCATATTAATGCTGAGTTCAGCGGTATCAAGCTGTTCTCGTCGAGCGGTCACCGTCTCAGCGACGACCGCGAGGAGGAGATAGAGCGCCTTATACTGGACGCTCCCGCCGAGATAGTACCGATACCGCGCAGAGAATACGGAAAGCTCACATTCTCCGACAAGGCGAATGAGAAATACACAGCTCATATCAGGGAGATCGCCAACGCCGACCTCAGCGGACTGAAGGTCGCGATAGACTGCGCGAACGGCTGCGCTTCGGCGACTGCGGAAGAGATATTCACCGCCCTCGGAGCAAAGGTCGTGCTGATGGGCAATGCTCCGACGGCTCGAACATCAACAAGGACTGCGGCAGCACGCACATCGACGCTCTTATGCGGTTCGTCACCGAGAACAAGTGCGACTGTGGCATTGCCTTCGACGGCGCGGCTGAGCGCTGTCTCGCCGTTGATGAGAACGGCGGCATTGTGGACGGAGATATGATAGTCGCCGTATGCGCCAAGGATATGAAGGAGCGCGGCACTCTCCGCAACAACTCGATAATATTCACGCAGGCGAACAACCTCGGACTGCTGCAATTCGCACGCACCAACAACATCGGCACATCAGCTTCCTCTGCAGGCGAGCGGAGTATGATACGCCGTATGCTCGAATGCGGCTACAGTCTCGGAGGCGACCCCGCGGGTCATATCCTCTTCCCCGACGAAGCACCGTCCGCAGACGGACAGCTCACGGGAATACGTCTGCTCGACACACTCAAGCGCTCGGGAAAGAAGCTCAGCGAGCTGTCGGCGGTCATTGAGAAATGCCCGCAGGTAATGCTGAATGTGCCGATAGACAAGCGCTTCCGCGAGGTGTGGAAGAACGACCGCGCCGTCACAGGTATCATCGACGAATTCGAGGGCATACTCGGCGAGGAGGGCAGAGTCGTCGTCCGCGAGGTAGGCGCAGACCCCGTTATCCGCATAATGATAGAGGGCAGAGACTTCACCACGATAAACACAATGGCACTGCAAATTGCCGATACCATAAAGGAGCGGCTGACGCTTACACAGCCGCATTAAGGAGTACACGAATTGAGGACAGCAAGCAACTGGAAGGACTATGTCATACTTGACACGTCGGACGGCGAAAAGCTCGAAAAATGGGGAAAGGTGTCGCTCGTGCGACCCGACCCGCAGATAATATGGAAGACCGACAAGGCTGACCCGCTGTGGACGGGCGCTGACGGTCACTATCACCGCTCGAATAAGGGCGGCGGCGAGTGGGAGTTCCGCAAGCGCCTGCCCGAGAGCTGGAGGATAAGCTACGGAGCACTGACGTTCATCATACGTCCCACAGGCTTCAAGCACACGGGCTTGTTCCCCGAGCAGGCGGTCAACTGGGACTTCATGGCTGAAAAGATACGCGGCGCAGGACGTGAGATAAACGTCCTGAACCTTTTTGCCTACACGGGCGGAGCTACTCTCGCGTGTGCGGAGGCGGGCGCTAACGTGTGCCACGTGGACGCGTCGAAGGGAATGGTGCAGTGGGCTCGCGACAACGCCGCGGCTTCGGGACTTGCCGACAAGCCCATACGCTGGATAGTGGACGACTGCGAGAAGTTCATCGCGCGTGAGATACGCCGCGGACGCAGATACGACGCCGTTATCATGGACCCGCCCAGCTATGGCAGAGGTCCCGGCGGCGAGGTCTGGAAGCTTGAGGACTGCGTGTATGACCTCGTAAAGCTGTGCTCGGGCGTGCTCTCGGACGAGCCGCTCTTCTTCCTGATAAACAGCTATACCACGGGACTTTCACCGTCGGTAATGGGATATATCCTCGGCAGCGTGCTGACGGAGCGTTTTGGCGGCGCGGTCAGCTTTGACGAGATAGGCTTGCCCGTGCAGTCCACGGGAATGACACTCCCCTGCGGCTCTACCGCCATTTGGCAGAAATAATCTGTAGGGGACGGCGCGGCTAACAGCCGCCCGTACCCTCTGTCAGCTTTGCTGACATCTCCCTACACTGTAGGGAGTCACCCGACGTCCCGACTGTAGGGGCGCACATTGTGCGCCCGCGAACACACCGCAAACCCCGCGGCTACATTCTGTAGGGGCGCCCTTTGGGCGTCCGTTCGGAGAATAAAACTGCGGACTGCCAAAGGCAGCACCTACAACGATTCTTTGTAGGAAACGGCGTCCCGAAATCGAGGTGTATGAATAATGAAAGAAAACAAATTTCAAAAGACGCGATATGTAATTAACATTATTACGGCGCTCGTCTGGTTCTTTACACCTTTAATTTTTATTTTCTGTCTTGTGTGTTCTGATGACACTCCATATCGATTGAAAGGTGCCGACAGCTTTGCTGTAGAACACCCGATACAATCAACGCTCTGTTATGTGGGAATATTTGGCGCACCTGCGCTGTTCATCATAATGACAACATTATTCGTTGTCATGGCAATAATCGACTATGTTAAGAAACGCCGCGCAAAAAAGCAGATTCAAGCAAAGGAATAATATGGAAAACATCATTGAGATAAGCGGTCTGCACTTCAGCTATCCCGCGGACGGTGACACCGAGCCCGCGGAGGTACTGAAGGGCATAGACCTTACAATAAAAGAGGGCGAGTTCGTGGCAGTGCTCGGGCACAACGGCTCGGGCAAATCGACGCTCGCCAAGCATATCAACGCGATACTGCTCCCGACGGAGGGAAAGGTCGTCGTTGACGGCATAGACACCGCCGACGAATCCCGCCTTTTCGAGCTGAGACAGCGCGCGGGAATGGTCTTCCAGAACCCCGACAACCAGATAGTTTCGTCGGTGGTCGAGGAGGACGTGGCATTCGCGCTCGAAAACCTCGGCGTACCCTATGAGGAGATGAGGCGGCGCGTTGACGACTCGCTCAAAGCCGTCAATATGTACGACTACCGCCAGCACTCGCCGAGCCAGCTCTCGGGCGGACAGAAGCAGCGTATCGCCATTGCGGGCATAATCGCGATGCAGCCGAAATGCATTATCCTCGACGAGCCGACAGCCATGCTCGACCCGCAGGGACGCAAAGAGGTAATGGCTACGATAAGAAAAATGAACCGCGAGCAGGGCATAACCATTGTCCTTATCACGCACTATATGGACGAGGCGGCACAGTGCGACCGTGTGGTCGTTATGGACAAGGGCACGGTCGCCCTCGACGCCACCCCGCGCGAGGTCTTCTCGCACGTCGAGCAGGTCATGGAGATAGGGCTTGACGTGCCGCAGGTGACGGAGCTCGCATGGGAGCTCCGCAAGGCGGGCTGCGATATCCCGCAGGACATCATCACCGAGGACGAATGCGTCGCGGCGATACAGAAACTATTCGCCGCGAAATAACCCTGTAGGGGCGGCATCCCGCCGCCCGCAAGCTAAACATAAATTCACGGGTGCACTACAGCAGAGCTGCATATAGCATTGCCATCCAAATTAAAGATTTGGGGCACTGCTTAACTGTGCGCCCCTACAATGACATCGCCGAAGGCGATATAAATAATTCCGAATCCCGCATTCCGAATTCCGAATTATAATTACGCATTACGCATTACGAATTACGCATTGAATTGAAGGAGCGAAAACACATTGGCAATTCTTGAGACCCGACAGCTCACATACACCTACAGTATCGGCTCGCCGTTCGAGAAAACGGCGGTCGACCACGTAGACCTCAAAATCGAAGAAGGCGAAATGGTCGGCGTAATGGGTCACACAGGCTCGGGCAAGTCCACGCTGATACAGCATTTCAACGGTCTGCTCCGCCCGACATCGGGGCAGGTGCTCCTCGACGGGCAGGACATATGGGCGGACAAGAAAAAGATACGCGACGTCCGCTTTCAGGTGGGACTTGTTTTCCAGTACCCCGAGTACCAGATATTCGAGGAGACGGTGTTCAGGGACATAGCGTTCGGTCCGCGCAATATGGGACTTGCCGAGAAGGAGATAAAGCGCCGCGTGCTCGAAACAGCGCACGATATCGGTCTGCGCGAGGAGCTCCTCAAGCGCTCACCGTTCGACCTCTCGGGCGGACAGAAGCGCCGCGTCGCTATTGCGGGCGTTATGGCTATGGAGCCGAAGGTGCTCATTCTCGACGAGCCCACGGCTGGTCTCGACCCCGCGGGCAGGGACAAGATACTCTCCCACATCAAGCGCTACCACGAGCGAAAGAAGAACACGATACTGATAGTTTCCCACAGCATGGAGGACATCGCAGGCTTCGCGGACAAGATACTCGTAATGAACAAGGCGAAGCTCTTCTGCTACGACGACACCGAGAAGGTCTTCGGCAGAGCGCAGGAGATATCCGAGATAGGGCTTGATGTGCCGCAGATAACCAAGGTCTTTATGGAGCTCAAAAAGCAGGGGCTCGACTTCGGCAAGGAGGTCTACACCGTGCCCTATGCACGCGACCTGCTGCTGAAGCACCTGCACGGAAAGGCAGGTGACGGGCAGTGCTGAGAGACGTTACAATAGGACAGTATTTCCCGGGCAACAGCTTGATACACCGCCTCGACCCGCGCTTCAAGATAGTCATCACGCTGATATACATCCTTATGCTCTTCACGGGCAGCAACGTGGTCTGCCTCGCAGTCGGAGCCGTATACACGCTGATAGCCGTGTTCCTGTCGCGGATACCGCTGAAAATGTTCTGGAAGAGCGTAAAGCCGCTGCTGCCGTTCCTGCTGATAACGGCGCTGCTGAACATACTCCTCGTTGACAGCGGCGATGTCCTGTACAAGTGGAAATTCCTGAAAATAACCACAGGCGGAGTAAACATCAGCGTCTTTATGATAATAAGGATAGTGCTGCTGATAATGGGCAGCTCGCTGCTGACCTACACCACCTCGCCCATCACGCTGACGGACGCGATAGAACGCCTGCTCTCGCCGCTGAAGCTGCTGAAATTCCCCGTCCACGAGCTGGCGATGATGATGTCGATTGCGCTGCGCTTCGTGCCGACCCTCATTGAGGAGACCGACAAGATAATGTCGGCGCAGAAGGCAAGAGGCGCCGAGATAGACACGGGCAGCTTCCTCACAAGGGCAAAGAATATGATATCCATACTCGTACCGCTGTTCATATCGTCGTTCCGCCGTGCAGACGAGCTCGCCACGGCTATGGAATGCCGCTGCTACAACGGCGGCGAGGGGCGCACAAGGCTGAGGCAGCTGAAGGCTGCTCCCCGCGACGTTATCGCGCTGGTGATAACGCTGATGTTCTACGCGGCGGCGATAGCGGTGAGCATTATATTCAAACACATTATGAGCCGTTAGCCGTCAGCTAACGGCTAATGACCACCACAAACAACAGACTGATGAAATAAGAGAGTATGACAAACAGAGAAACAAGAAGAAAAGCAACGAGACGCAGGGCAGAAAAGCCCGCCTCAAACAGATTTGCAAATTTCAGAAAGAGCAGAGCGGGCAGGCTGCTGTATGACAAGGGCGTGCTGTATTTCGCGCTCGCCTTTATCATACCCGCGGTGCTGATGCTCATCGGCTTCGGACAGAAGGGCATACACCCCTTCGGAAGCAATCAGATGCTCGTCGTTGACCTGTGGCACCAGTATTACCCGTTCTTCCGCGTGGTAAGCGAGAAGCTGCGCACGGGCGGCTCGTTCCTGTATTCGTGGGAAAACGGTATGGGCACGAACTTCCTTTCGCTGATATCCTACTATGCGGCAAGTCCGCTGTATCTGCTGTCGGTATTTACGCCGAACTCCGCCACCCGCGACGCACTGACATTTATGCTCGTGGCGAAGATAGGCTTCGCGGGAGCATTTTTCAGCTGCTTCCTGAGATATACCTACAGGCGCCGCGACTTCTCGATAGTTATTTTTTCGACAATGTTCGCGCTGTGCAGCTATATGCTCGGCTATTACTGGAACGTTATGTGGTTCGATACCATAGCGCTGTTCCCGCTCGTTATGACGGGACTTACCGCGCTCTGCCGCGAGGGAAAGTGGAAGCTCTACACCCTCGCGCTCGCGCTGTCGCTGATATCGAACTACTATATCGGCTACTTCACCTGCGTGTTCACGCTGTTCGCTTTCTTCGCGGTCGTGGTCATCGAGTGCAGGGACGTCGGCGACTTCCTGTACAAGCTGTGGCTGGTGATACGCTCGTCCGTCATAGGCATTGCCCTCGGAGCATTTCTGCTCATACCTGCCTACTGCGGTCTGACGCTCACCTACAGCATAAACAATCAGTTCCCCAAGACCATAAAGTGGTACGAGAAGTGGTACGACATCATCGCGAATCTGCTCTCCTACAGCGAGCCCGCCAAGAAGGAGGGTCTGCCCAACTTCGCGTGCGGTATGCTCGCGGTGGTGCTGTTCGGAGTCTTCCTCTTCTCGGCGGGAATAAAGCTGCGCGAGAAGATAGCGCTCTCGTCGCTGCTGACGGTGGTGTTCGTCTGCTGCAACCTCAACGTGCTCAACTTCATCTGGCACGGCTTCCACGCGACGAATCAGATACCCTACCGCTTCGCCTTCATCTTCTGCTTCGTGCTCGTGACGGCGGCATACCGAGCGTATGACGTTATGACCGCAAAGGGCATAAAGCTGTATCAGCTGTTCCTGCTAATACCCGCACCCGCGCTCGTATTCGGGCTAAACGTGTGGAAGATGTGCAAGGGAGAGGGCTTCTCCTTCGACGGAGCCTTCCGCGCGTCCGCTTTCATCGTGGGAGCTTACCTGCTCATATTCATCGCGGGAAAGATGTTCCCCTTCAAGAGCGAGACCGTACGCAGGAGCGTCATCAACGCCGCCCTTGCAGCCGCAGTTATCGCGGAGCTGACAAGCAATACCATTATCGGCGTCAGGACCGTCGGCGCATCGAGCTACAACTCCTACCCGTATATGAACGAGAGCGTGCAGGCTCTGCTCGAGGTCAAGCGCGACGACGACTACAGCCCCTTCTCACGCGTGGAGATGACGAACACCTACACCCTCAACGACAGCGCTCTCTACAGCTACTACGGAGTGTCGCAGTTCTCGTCGATGGCAAATGTGTCGGTGACGCGCTATTTCCGAAAGCTCGGGCTCTACGCCTCAGAGGCGGGCAACCGCTACTACTACCGCAATTCCACGCCCATGGTCAACCAGCTGCTGGGCATAAACTATATCATTTCCAAGAGCGGAACACTCAACAACAGCGAGATGTCGCTCGTTGAGATAGCCGAGGCTCTGCCCTCGCACCTGTACAGGAGCAAATACCCGATGTCGATAGGCTTTATGATGAACAGCGACGTGCTCAAGCTCGAGCTTGCCGCCGCCGACAATCCGTACGAGTTCCAGAACGACATCGCAATGCTCGCGACAGGCACCAAGGAGAGCATATTCACGCGCCAGCCCGTGCGCGAGTACAGCTTCACCAACGCCGAGGGCGAGAAAACGGACTTCGGCACCTATAACTACGAGGTGACAGACCCCAACGAAAAGGCGTCCGCGACCCTGTACTACGACGGCATCGCGGGAGCCCGCCTCTACGGCTATGCCAAGGGCGGCGCGGCTGAGACCATCGATGTAAAATGCGACGGTCTGCCCGCCGACAGCGATATCTCCGCCGACGACTACCCTATCGCTTTCCCGATGGGCAACGGTCAGGAGGGCAGCGATTTCGAGGTCACGCTCAATTTCGAGGACGAGAGGAACTCGGGCGCCTTCAATCTGCTGGTCTACGCCCTCGACGAGGAAGCCTTTGAACGCACCTACTCCGAGCTCGCCGACGAGCAGCTCGAGCTCACCGAATTCAGCGATACCAAGCTGAAGGGCTATATCAATGTCAGGAGCAGAGGTATACTCTACCTCTCGATACCCTACGAGCGCGGCTGGAGCGTCTACGTGGACGGCAAAAAGGTCTCGACGACGAAGGTGTTCGACGCGATGCTCGGCGCGGAGATAGGTCCGGGCGAGCACGAGATAGAGCTGCGCTACTTCCCCGACGGTCTCGCCAAGGGTATCGTCATAAGCGTGGCGGCAGCGATAGCCTTCCTGCTGCTGACCGCTGCCGAGAGAGCAGCAAATAAGCGCAGAGCAGCCCGTCTTGCGGCGAAGGCTGCTGCGGACAACAACAACGAAACGGAAGATACAGCAAATGAGAAACCTTAAAGTTATGACCGCCTACCGCGGCACGCGATACCACGGCTTTCAGCGGCAGTCCAACGCCGTCACGGTACAGGAGGTGCTCGAAAAAGCCGTATCGAAGGTGCTCAACGAGCCCGTGACCGTTATCGGGTGCTCGCGCACGGATACGGGCGTGCACGCGAACAATTTCTGCTTCAACGTCAAAACAGAGAGCAGTATCCGCACCCTCGGCTTCTGCCGCGGAGTCAACGGCGAGCTCCCCGACGATATATCCATTCTCAGCTGCGAGGACGTGCCGCTCGATTTCCACGCGCGTTACGACTGCAAGGGCAAGGAGTACCTCTACCGTATGCACTGCCGCGAGTCGAAGGACCCCTTCTCGGCGGACCTCGCTTTCCACTACAGGCGGCGCTTCGATGTGGAAAAGGCACGCGAGGCGGCGGCTCATCTCGTCGGAACTCACGATTTTGCGTCGTTTTGTGCCGACTGTACAAACGTATCAACAACGGTGCGGACAATTTATTCCCTTGAAATAGAAAATAGTGGTGATTCCGTGATAATGCTTGTAAAAGGGAATGGTTTTCTGTATAATATGATTAGGATAATAGCGGGTACTCTGCTGGATATCAACGAGGGTAAGATAGCGCCCGAGGATATGCCCTCGATACTCGCCGCAAAGGACCGTCTCCGCGCGGGCAGGACTGCCATGGCGCACGGTCTGTACCTCAACAGGGTGTTCTACTCCGAGGACGAGCTCCTCGGCGACATATAAATTAGGAATTCGTAATGCGTAATGCGTAATTATGGTGTGCCTTCGGCAGACTATTTAAAAATCATCGCGAAGCGATACCACAATTCCGAATTCCGAATTATAAAGAGAGAGAAGCAAGGAGGCAATTAAATGCCAATGTATGACGCCAACGACATCGTTGAGCAGAAAAACAGGGACAAAAGAAGAAGACGGCTGACAAAGCTGATAGCTATACTCTGCGTTGCGATACTCGGTGCGGTGCTATACTTCACGCAGGAGCTGTGGCTGCCCAAGCTGCGCGGCATAGGCACGCAGTACAAGACCATCGTCAACGACGGACGGCTCGCGGAGGGCAACTTCCCGATAGAGATAAACGGCGGCGCTCAGTACCAGCTGAGCTGCTCGAACGAAAATGTTATCGTTATGAGCGATGCCTACATATACTTCTATAACGAGGAGGGCGGAGAGATAAAACGCCGCCAGCACGCGCTCTCGAATGCCGTAATGGAAGCCGTGAACGGCAGGGCGCTCCTCTTCGAGAGCGGCGGCACGGAGTTCAGCGTGGAGGATAAGTCGGGCGTGCTGTATACGAACAAGCTCGACAGGAATATAATGTTCGCGAGGCTGAGCAAGGAGGGCTACACCGCTGTGGTGACGACCTCCGACAACTACGACTGCGAAATAAAGGTGTACGACCGCAAGGGCAAGTTCATCTACGGCAGACAGTGCGTCGAGCGCGTGAACGACATCAGCTTTCAGGAGGGCAGCAAGGGCTGCGTGATAAGCTACTTCTACGCCGAGAACGGCGCACTCGTGACGTCGGTGCAGGAGGCAAGCTTCACCGAGGACAAGGAAAAATGGAACTCGCCCGGAATCGATACGCTCGGTCTTGATGTGTACAACTTCGACGGCGGCGCGTTCGTGCTCGGTATAGACGCGTGCGGCTACGTTGACAGCAAGGGTCAGATAAGCTCGTTCTACCGCTATGAGGGCGACTTCGCGGGCGGCTCGAGCGAGGACGGACAGTCCGCCGTGATAATCAACAGCGACGACAGACGAAGATACGAGATGGCTCTGTTCGCCGACGGAAGCTCCGAGCCCGTGATAATCGAATTCGACAGCCCGCTCATAGACGTCACCGTCGAGGACGGTCTCGCATACGTAATGAAAAAGGACGCCGTGCTCGCCTACGACTTCAGGGGCAAGCTGCGCTCGACCGCGACGGTAAACGACTCGTATACGGGCTTCGTGAAAAGCGACAGCTACGTATTTCTGAAAAGCTACAATAAAATCGACAGGATCAACTACGAAAGCTGATCCGCAAATGAAGGGAGGCTGTACAGGTTTAGGCGCCTGTACGCGAAAAAATGGGAATTCAATTCTGGTGGTTCTATGACGTTATCGCCGTCGCGATAACACTTGTCTGCGTTTTTTTCTCAAGCAGAAAAGGAACTATGAAGGCTGCTATCACAACAGTCGGCTACGGCTTAGCGCTGGCACTGGCGCTCGGAATAAGCAGCAGCACGGCGGCAGACCTCTACAAAAACACACTGAGGAGCAGCTGCATAAACAAGATAGACCGCACTCTGAAAGCTGACACGTTCGTGAGCAAATACGCATCGTATCTCGAATCACTGGGCTATTCGCTGAGGGTCAATCAGGAGAAGCTGACAAATATCTTCGGCGGCGAGAAGGACATCGACGAGGAGCTCGTGAAGTATATCAACAGCATTAACGGACGCCCTGTCGCCGAGGACGACGATGCTCTCCGCATCGTTCACGAGGGCTATGCAGTCGTGATACGCGACATCGTAGCGAAGGATATGAGCAAGTACGCAGCCGAGACCGCCGCAAAGGAGATACGCAGCGACAGCAGCGGCATAAAGAAGCTCGCTCCGCTCATCACCGACAGGGAGGACCGCACTCCCGCGGCGAAGTTCATCGCCGACAACTACACCGCACCCGCCTATGTGACGATGTTCAAGCTGATAGGCTTCCTCATACTGTTCGCGGCTGCCGCGGTAACGATAAACCTGATACTCAACCAGTATATGTCCAAGGACGAGGGACACACAGACGCGGGCTCGCATATCTGCGGAGGCATTATCGGCGTAATCAAGGGCGGCTTGTTCGTCACGGTCGCAGCCGCGCTGATACGCATATGGGCTATTATGGGCAGCGACGAGATGCTCTTCTTCAACAACAGCGTCATAGAAAAATCAATAATCTTCAAATATTTCTACGACTTCGTTTCATCGCTCTGAGACGGAACAGCTCCGCGGGTGAGCCGCGGGGACTTATCGGCACATCTGCTTTAACAGGAGGTCAAACCCTATGATAATGTGCAGCAACTGCAAAAAACGACCCGCCGTGGTATTCATCACCTCTGTACAGGGAAGCGAAAAGAAAAACGAGGGGCTCTGCCTCGCCTGTGCAAGAGAGAGAAAGATACCGCAGGTCGCTGAATATATGGAAAAACTCGGTATCACCGACGAGGAGATAGACCAGCTCTCCGACCAGATGATGGGTATGCTCGACGGCGACTCCTTCGAGATGGGCGGACAGGGCATAATGCCCGACTTCATCTCGAATATGTTCGGCGGAGACGGCGAGGACAGCGGCGAGAGCACTCCCGAGCTCCCGAAGGACGACGGCGAGAAGCCCCGCAGGAAGGGAATCTTCGGGCGTGACAAGTCCGAGAAGAAGGAAAAGAAGAAGGAGCTGAAATTCCTCGGCAGCTACTGCACCAATCTCTCGCAGAAGGCAGCCGACGGTCAGCTCGACCGCATAATCGGCAGAGACAAGGAGATAGCGCGAGTTA
>JAFXXD010000050.1 GCA_017542475.1 Ruminococcus sp.
CGTTGTTGTTGTTGTTGTGGTTGTGGTAGTGGTAGTTGTTGTTGTCGTAGTAGTGGTTGTGGTTGTCGTTGTGGTTGAAGTTGTGGTTGTTGTTGTCGGAGCCGTCGTTACAGGTGTGGGACTGTCAAGTACCTGTATCTTGTTTGTGCCGTCAGCGGAGATAGAGGACTCGCCTGTTGTTACCGCCTCGGGTGTGCCCTTGATAAGACCGTTTTCAACCGTGAATGTGAATGTGCTTTCAACCTTGTCGTATCCCTCGGGAGCTACTACCTCTTCAAGAGTGTATACGCCGTCGGGGAGGTTTGTTATCTTCTTGGAAGTATCGCCCGATGTCCATGTGATGGACTTCTTATCGGTCGAGAGGTCGGAATCGCCTGTCTGTGAAAGGTCTGTTGCCGAGCCGCTCGGAGTTACGAGCGTCAGGGTCATCTTAGCGCCCTTGAGCTCTTCGCTTCCGCCAACTTCCTTCTTGCTTATCTCGATGACAGCGTCGTCAAGCATTTCAGTCTTGCCTGTAACCTTGCCGTCCTTGTCTATCGAGAAGCTTACTGTCTCGTCGCTCTTCTCGTATCCTGCGGGAGCCTTATCCTCTGTGAGAGTGTAGTCACCTGCGGGGAGCATTGAGAGTACGGACTCTGTATCGCCTGACTTGAACTTGAATGTTGTCTTGTCCTGCGAGATGAGCTTTCCGCCGCCTGTAAGAGTTACGTTAAGGAGGTCGTCGCCTGTGTTGAGAGGCTTAACGAGTGTGATAGTGAGCTCTGCGTCCTTCAGCTCGGCGCCGCTGGCGGCTGCCTTCTTGCTGAACGGAGCTGTGATGATGTCATCCTCAAGGCTTACCTTCTCGGCATCCTTGCCGCCCACCGTTACCTTGCCGTCCTTGACGGTGAATGTGATGTCTGTTGTTACCTTGAAGCCGCTGGGAGCTGCCTCCTCGTGGAGGGTATATGTACCGTCCTCGGGATATACAAGTGTAGCACTTGTGCCGCTTATCCATACGAGCTTCTCGCCTGCTGCGTTGACTACCTTACCGCCTGTGCCTGCCACGATGGAATCGGAGGTGAATGTCACCTTTGTTGTACCGTCGGGCTTAACGCCTGTGAGGGTAAGTGTAGCGCCGCTTATCTCTGTTCCGCCTGCAGCAGTCTTGCTTATCGGAACAGCGACCTTTTCCTTGGGATTATCAAGCACCTGTATCCTGTTGGTTCCGTCGGCTGTGATGGAAGAACCGCCTGTTGTAGCAGCCTTGGAATCAGTGATGATACCGTTCTTGACTGTGAATGTGAATGTGGACTCGACCTTCTCGTATCCGTCGGGAGCAACTGTCTCTTCGAGAGTGTACTCGCCGTCGGGGAGGTTCGTAATCTTCTTGGAAGATGTGCCCGATGTCCAGCTGATGGACTTCTTGTCTGCCGAGAGGTCGGAATCGCCTGTCTGTGTGAGGTCGGTAGCTGTGCCTGTAGCCTTTACGAGCGTGAGAGTCATCTCAGCGCCTGCGAGCTCCTCGCTGCCGCCGACTTCCTTCTTGCTTATCTCAATAACGGCATCGTCGAGCATTTCGGTCTTGCCTGTTACCTTGCCGTTTTCATCGATAGTGAATGTGATAGTCTCGTCGTTCTTCTCGTAGCCTGCGGGAGCCTTGTCCTCTGTGAGAGTGTACTCGCCTGCGGGAAGCTTGGAGAGAACTGTGTCAACTTCGCCCGATGTGAACGATACTGCTGTCTTATCCTCGCTTACTGTGAGTGTTACAGCCTTCTCGCCCTGCTTGGCTGTTACGCCCGAGAGGTCGAAGCCGTCTGTAGACTTGACAGTAAGTGTAGCGCCCTTTATCTCTGCTCCGCTGGAAGCAGCCTTCTTGCTGAAGGGAACCTCGATAGCCTTATCGTCGAGCTCGAGCTTATCAACGTCTACGAGCTTGCCGTTCTCGTCTATCTCAAAGTCAACGGATGTATCCTTTGTATAGCCGAGAGGAGCCGTATCCTCGATGAGTGTGTACTTGCCTGCGGGAAGCTTGGAAAGAACTGTTTCCTTCTCGCCCGATGTGAATGTTACTGAAGTCTTGTCCTCGCTTACTGTAAGTGTAACGTCAGACTCGCCCTGCTTGGCTGTTACGCCCGAGAGGTCCTTGCCGTCAGTAGACTTTACAGTGAGCTTTGCGCCAGGAAGCTCCTCGCTTCCGCCGCCTGTTACGTCCTTCTTGCTGATAGTGGCAGTGATGACCTCATCTGTCATATCAACGGAATCAACGTCCTTCTCGCTTACCTGAGTCTTGCCGTCCGCTGTTACGACGAAGTCGATGGATGTCGCCTTTGTGTAGCCGAGAGGAGCGGTATCCTCAACGAGTGTGTACTTGCCTGCGGGAAGCTTGGAAAGAGTTGTCGGAGCCTCACCCGATGTATAGGTTACCGAGTGCTTGTCTGTGCTTACTGTGAGCTCAACGTCCTTGACGCCCTGTCTTGCGGTAACGCCCGAGAGGTCGAGGTTGTCGTTGGATACTACGGTAAGCTTTGCTCCTGCGAGCTCCTTGGCTGTGCCGCCGCTTACCTCCTTCTTGCTGATAACAGCCGAGATGACCTCGTCTGTCATATCAACGGAAGCGACGTCCTTCTCATTTATCTGAGTCTTGCCGTCCGCTGTTACAACGAAGTCGATGGATGTCGCCTTTGTGTAGCCGAGAGGAGCGGTATCCTCAATGAGAGTGTACGAACCTGCGGGAAGCTGTGAAAGAACTGTTTCCTTCTCGCCCGAGGTGAATGTTATAGCTGTCTTGTCTGTGCCGGGTTTAAGTGTAACGGCTGTCTCGCCCTGCTTGGCTGTTACGCCCGAGAGGTCGATGGAATCTTTGGACTTTACTGTGAGAGTTGCGCCTGCGAGCTCCTTGGCTTCGCCGCCGCTTATCTCCTTCTTGCTGATGGTAGCTGTGATGAGCTTATCCGTCATATCAACGGAAGCAACATCCTTCTCATCTACCTGAGTCTTGCCGTCCTTCGTTACTGTGAAGGTGATAGCTGTCGCCTTTGTGTAGCCGAGAGGAGCGGTGTCCTCGATGAGCTGATACTTGCCTGCGGGGAGCTGTGAAAGAACTGTTTCCTTCTCGCCCGAGGTGAATGTTATCTGACCTGCAACGGTCTTGTCAAGCTTGGCTGTGATGTCTGTGCCGCCCTGTGTGGCTGTTACGCCGGAGAGGTCAGCGGGAGTCTCGTCAACAGACTTGACTGTGAGCTTAGCGCCGGGGAGCTCCTTTGCTGCATCGCCGAGGAGTCCCTTCTTGCTGATAGTAGCTCTGATAGTGTCGTCCTTGAGAGTTACGGCATCAAGAGTGTTGCCCTTGATATCCTTGATAGATGTTACCTTGCCGTCCTCAACAACGAACGTGATATCAGTTGTTACCAAGAAGCCGCTGGGAGCTGCTTCCTCGTGGAGGGTATATGTACCGTCCTCAAGGTTAACGGTCGTAGGAGCTGTACCGCTCTTCCATACCATAGTATTGCCGACCGCATTTTCGAGAGTACCGTCAGCAGGTACTGCGATGGACTCGGGAGTAAATGTTACCTTTGTTGTGCCATCGGGCTTAACGCCTGTGAGACTGAGAGTTGCACCCTTTATCTCCTTGCCGCCCATATCGGTCTTGGTTATCGGAACGCTTGCCTTCTTCTCGGGGTTATCGAGCACCTGTATCTTGTTTGTGCCCTTAGCCTCGATAGTACCGCCCGTGGTAACTGCCTCGGGCTCGCCCTTGATAAGACCGTTCTCGATAGTGAATGTGAACTTGGATTCGACCTTCTTGTAGCCTGCGGGAGCAGCTGTCTCTTCAAGAGTGTACTCGCCGTCGGGAAGGTTCTTTATGCTCTTGGAAGCTGCGCCCGATGTCCAGCTGATGGACTTCTTGTCAGCCGCGAGGTCAGCATCGCCTGTCTGTGTGAGGTCGGTAGCTGTGCCTGTAGCCTTTACGAGCGTGAGAGTCATCGCAGCGCCTGCGAGCTCTTCGCTTCCGCCGACTGCCTTCTTGCTTATTTCAACGAAGGAATCGTCGAGCATTGTTGTTGTGCCTGTTACATTGCCCTTTTCGTCAACTGTGAACGAAGCGGACTCAGCCTTTTCGTATCCGTCGGGAGCTGTCACCTCGGTGAGGGTGTACTCGCCTGCGGGGAGCATCGAAAGCGTCGTGGGAACGTCGCCCGATGTGAATGTGATCTCTGTCTTGTCATCGCTTACTGTGAGAGCAACAGGTGTTGCGCCCTGTGCAGCCGTTACGCCCGAGAGGTCATTGCCGTCCTCAGACTTTACGGTAAGTGTTGCGCCCTTAAGCTCTGCGCAGTTTGCAGCTGCCTGCTTGCTGATAGCAGCTGTGATGACCTCATCCTTGAGCTCGAGCTTCTTATCGCCTTCGATGGTACCGTCTTCCTTGATGACAAAGTCGATGGAAGTGTCCTTCGTGAAGCCGAGAGGAGCTGTGTTCTCAATGAGTGTGTATGAACCTGCGGGAAGTGCGGAAAGAACTGTTTCCTTCGCACCCGATGTGAATGTTACTTCTGAGTTGTCTGTGCTGAATGTGAGTGATGCTGTGATGTCAGTCTCGCCCTGCTTGGCTGTTATGCCCGAGAGGTCGAGTTTGTCGTTGGACTTGACGGTGAGCTGTGCTCCTGCGAGCTCCGCGCCGCCGCCTGTTACGTTCTTCTTGCTGATGGTGGCAGTGATAAGGCTGTCGAACATTGTCGTATCGCCTGTCACCTTGCCGTCCTTGTCAACCTTGAACGAAACAGTCTCGTCACTGACTGCATATCCGAGAGGAGCCTTGCTCTCTGTGAGCTCGTAATCGCCCTCGGGGAGCTTTGAAAGCTGTGTTGCTGTATCGCCCGATGTGAACGTGATGCTGTTGTCGGTTCTGGAAACGAGTGTTCCGCCGCCGCTGAGTGTCACGCCGTTAAGGTTCTGCTCGGGCTTGGGATTTGTAAGAGTTACGGTAAGCTCTGCACCGGGAAGCTCCGCGCCGCCGCCTACAGCCTGCTTGCTGATGGTAGCTTCGACGGGGGCATCCTGCATTGTGATAACGCTCTTGCCTACGAGTTCGCCCTTATCGTCGATCTCGAACTTGATCTCCTCAGCCTTCTTATAGCCGAGAGGAGTGGTATCCTCCCTGAGTACATAGTTGCCCTTGGGGAGTCCTTTTATAATAGTAGGTGCTGTGCCGGATGTGAATGAAATGCCGTTGGGCTTCTTTTCGAGTGTTACCTCTGTGCCGCCCTGTGTAGCCGAGACCTTAGTGAAGTCCGCGAAGCCGAAGCCTTCCTTGGAGATAGTGAGCTTAGCGCCCGCGAGCTCTGCGGAGGTAGCCGCGTCCTTCTTGCTGAACTTAGCGCTCGGTGTGGGAGGAGTAATATCCTCCTTTGTAAGGTGCTGGTAGTTGAAATGCCACTCAGGACCTGTGTTCTCATAGTAGCCTGCCGTTACCATCCAGCCGTGAGATGTTGTGTATGTATACATCTCGGAATCGGCATTGGGATTAAGGAATATGCCGTACGCATCATCAATATGCGCGTTCTTGACAGTGTTGAGATTGTATACGAGGTGCTGACAGAACTTGTCGCTTTCCTCGCCGTCTGTTGTTGCAACAGGCTTACCGTCGATCGTGAGATTGGGATGCTTGATAGTGATATACTCATCGCTGTTGTAGCTCGGGTCATCAAAGTTGAAGATGATCGTCTGCCCCTGCTTCATCTTGATATTGAGCTTGCCCGCGTCGGAGAGACAGGGAAGTATCTCGTCTGCGTCGATGTATATATCAGCATTGTCGGGGAATGACATTGTGTCGATAAAGCCGAAGCCGTCAACAACGATAGGCTTTATCGTTGCGGGGTGAGTGAGAAGCTCAGCAGAGGTTTCCTTCATTGTGTCGATAACGGAGTTGACCTTCGTCATCATTTCGTCTGCCGTCTCTGTCCTTACCTCCGCGCCCGTAGGATTCTCCTCAGTCTTGATGAGCTCCTTGGGTCCTACGCTCTTTGCATCCTGCACGTGCACGATAGGAGCATCTCTGTCTTCCTTGCCCCAGTCGCCGAGTGCGAATGTTCCGAGTGCGTTGGTAGCGAAATCAGCGGGAGGAACGATGTTGCTCTCATCAACAGTCGTCTTTCCGTCGCTGAAGTCAGCATAGTTCGCGATGTAGATATGTCCCGCGAATCCGCCCGAAAGGTTGGGCTGCTGAACGCTTGCTGTATTCTGATAGTAGTTTGCTGCGAAATTGGTCTGTGCATGACCTGCCTGGTTGTATCTGTCTGCGGTGATACCGAAGAACAGTGCATCGCCGAGGATACTCTGGAAATCCTTATCGGTATCGACAGGATTTTTCGTAAGAGTATACTTCTTTGTGAATGTAGCCTCGGTCTTGTCTTCGTTAGCGGTCTTTGTGAACCCGCCTTCATTAAGGATATAAGCAGAGATCGGAGTGCCGTCCTCTACAGTGACGCACTTAGTTCTGCCGCTTCCGAAGTCGATCGCCTGATTTGCCTTGAACTCCTCGCCGTCGTTGAGCTTGGCGTGGAGGATCTCAAACGATATGCTCTTTTCAGTGCCCTTATAGCGTTCGTGAATAAGCTTTTCGTTGTTCTTGTCCACCCACATGCTATCGCCTTCCAGCGGCTGGGCAACAACGGTGATCTTATTCGTGCCGTCGGAAACTATCTGTCCGAGGAAGTACGAAGGGTTGCCTGATTGGTGCTCAACTGTAACGAGAACATAGTAGCTCTCTTCAGCTCTGATATTCAGTGCTTCATCGGACTCAAACTCGATGTTGAGTGCTGTGAGCTGATCCCTGTAGATATCTACTGTAGCTGAATTATCGCCGTCTTTGGAATCAAAGATGTACGAAGGTATCGAATCAGCTGCCTTTGCGGGGTCAATGCAGTCAGCATAGGTTTTGAGCTCTGTCTCTGCATCAAGTGTACGATAGAGACGATAGCCGACACGGTACTTGTTCTTGTCGTACTTTATCTTCTCTCCGTCAGTCGATGAGCCGTCCTCGCCGAACGGTATGAACTCGCTGAAGGTGACAGCCTGCTGATAGTAAGAGCCGTGATTTGCGGCGTCGGGAGTCACCTTCTCGATAGCCCAGCCCTTGAGATCGGAGCGATTCCTTATCGCATCGTCATTCTCGCCTATATACGTGAGCATATAGTAATTGTAGCCGGGCTTGTCGATGAACGTCCTTATGCCGTCGGCATCGTAAACATTGATGTCTACAGCGTAGGCGTTCTTGACCGCCTTTACGGAAACGGTATCGTTGCCGAATGCCGCGTCCTCTGTTGGAGTTGTACGAACGGTAAGGTCTGCGCTCGGAACTACCGTGTAGCCGTCTATCGAGTCAACTACCTCGCAGTTCTTGAGAGCTGTCGCGTCCTCAAGTGAAAGCTCACCGCTCTCCTTGTTCTTGAGGAGTATACCCTCCACCTTCTCGGTAGCGGGCTGCTGGCGGAAAAATCCCTCGCCGTAATACGGACGAAGGTCTTCACCGAATTTCTCGGTAGTCCAGCTCGGACCGTCCCCAATCTCGATAAGCTTGTAATAGTCGCGGTTTTCGCCATCTTTGTACTGATAGCCCGTGCCTCCGCTGCTTCTTCCGACAGCGTGAACGAGAAGGTAGTACTGATTGTCTCCGAGGTCAACAGCAGCAGGACTGCCCGCTTCGTCCTCGAAATTGATCTGCGCATACAGCTGATCGGCGTACTTATACGTCGTCTGCTCCATAGGCATACCCATCCAGTTGGTGGTATACTTATAGGTCAGCGCACCATCTCGTTCCAATGAGAAAACGGTCTTGGCGCTGTTGATATCAGCAGTTTCGCCCGCCATAGATGTTGGTGTAACGTTCGGGAAGATCATTACCGCAGTGAGAGCTGCCGTAACGCCGCTTATCAAACGTTTGCCCAATGATTTTCTCATGGTGTAATCCCATCCTTTCCATATCATATTTCTAAAAATTTGCCTTCGTCAACCATATTTGTACATACGCGTTGACATAGAATGCCCATTTTTAACACTTATATTATAACATACTGTACACGATATTTCAAGTATTAACAAAAGACTACATTCAAGAAATTCCAATTCAAAAATTGTTCATTATGCACAAAGAGTTCATACGACCTTCTAAACTACATTTTGACCGAATTTTACGCACTTTCGACCTTTCTGCCGCCCGATAATAAATTCATTTAACACAGACGTGTATGTAATATGCTTTTATATGTGGATTATTTGACGTATATATAATTTTTTTATGGTTACTGTTATTTTTTCGCAATCTCATTTGGCGTTTTCCGCGATTTTACATCATTGCTCTCTCTCGGATTGTCTGCCGCTCAAAATATGTGCAGACAAATTTTACCCGCAGTGCACAACTTGTGGGGAGATTTGTCACCTTTCAGCTGTTTTCACGTGTTTGCATACCCTTGGCAAAATTGACATATAAGAAAAATCCTCTCAGCACAATAACAGCACGTAGTTTCATAGTTGTATTCAACAATATGTATCAACGCCGCTCCTTAATTTTCGGCATATTCAATATCAGCTTCTGGTCCTATATCAGTCGTGCGATCCTGACCGTCCGTCATTATTCATATTCAACATAAAACTATTGACATCGAAAAGCCTTTATGTTAAACTTTGCGTATATATAGCAAACAAAAAGCCCGTTCCAAACGGAACGGGCTTTTATTATTCAGGGTAATTGATTATTCGTTGATCTTTGTAACAACGCCTGAACCAACTGTTCTGCCACCCTCACGGATAGCGAAACGGAGTCCCTCTTCGATAGCGATAGGAGTGATGAGCTCAACGTCCATAGCAACGTTATCGCCGGGCATGCACATTTCCTTATCAGCAGGAAGAGTTACAACACCTGTAACATCAGTGGTTCTGAAGTAGAACTGAGGTCTGTAGTTGTTGAAGAAAGGAGTATGACGACCGCCCTCTTCCTTCTTCAGTACGTAAACCTGACCGCTGAACTTTGTATGGGGGTGGATCGAGCCGGGCTTGCAGAGAACCTGTCCACGCTCAACCTGATCTCTTGTGATACCACGGAGAAGTGCACCAACGTTATCACCAGCCTCACAGAAGTCGAGGGTCTTTCTGAACATCTCAAGACCTGTAACAACTGTGTTGAGCTTCTCGTCGGAGAGACCAACGATCTCAACAGGCTCGTTTACATTGAGCTTTCCGCGCTCTACTCTACCTGTAACAACGGTACCACGACCGGAAATGGTCATTGTATCCTCGATAGGCATAAGGAAGGGCTTAGCATCGTCACGCTCAGGGCTGGGGATGTACTCATCAACAGCGTCCATGAGGTCAAGGATCGGCTTGTAAGCGGGATCGTTGAGATCGTCGGGAGCGTTAAGAGCAGCAAGAGCAGAACCCTTGATGATAGGTGTATCATCGCCGGGGAAGTCGTAGCTGGAGAGAAGGTCACGAATGTCCATCTCAACGAGCTCGAGGAGCTCCTCATCGTCAACCTGGTCAGCCTTGTTCATGAATACAACGATTGCAGGAACGCCAACCTGACGAGCGAGAAGGATGTGCTCTCTTGTCTGAGCCATAGGACCATCAGAAGCAGCAACAACGAGGATAGCACCATCCATCTGAGCAGCACCTGTGATC
>JAFXXD010000003.1 GCA_017542475.1 Ruminococcus sp.
GTCAGCTTCGCTGACATCTCCCCGCACTGCGGGGAGTCACCCTGCAAAGGGGCACAGCCCCTTTGAACCCAACTACGAGCCCGCTCGCAAGCTCGCTCAGTCTGTACAAAGGGCGCAGTCTGCTTTCGGCGGGAAGCAAAAACAAAGCCATTTTTTCTTTCTAAGCCAGCCGTCGAAGGACGGCGAAGAAGAGGCAAAAGTCGGCAAATGGGGGTAGGAGAGGAAGGGGGAGCGCGAGGGGGAAACGTAGGCAGGGGGAAAGTGCCGGCTTTTGTTCCAGTTTTTTTCTTTTCCCCGACCGAAGTGTCCCCCTCGCTCCTTCGGATGCGCAATGCGCGTCCCTGCAGTCAATATCGTTTCCACAATATAACAAAACAGAATGACACAATATTAACAAACTATGCCGCAGGCGTAAATTTTTCGTATACAGCACTTGCAAGTTGCGGAAAGCTGTGTTATAATGATAGTGTGTGCAGTTTTGCACGGCTTACTAAAGATAAGAGAGGGAGTGCGCTTTATGGTGACAGTAGAGAACCATATCGGCAAAATCACCGTTACGGAACAGTATCTCACCGAGCTCATACGCCACGCTGTCTGCGACTGCTTCGGAGTAGCCGACGTGTGCAGCGTAAACACGTTCCGCTCGGCGGTATCGTCGCTGACGGGAGGAAGAATGTGCAAGCGCAAGGGAGTGCTCGTGCGCACCGACAAGAACGGCGGACTGATAATAGACCTTCACATCAAGGTGACATACGGCACGAACATAGCAGCCGCCGTGAACAGCATAACCCACAAGATAACATTTACGATAGAGGAAGCAGTAGGGATAGACGTAAGCAAGGTAAATGTGTACGTCGATGATATGAACTGCTGAGCGATTGGGAGGAAATAGAACGTGATAAACGGTGCTTTATTCAGAGACGCTGTTATTTCTGCCGCGATAACGCTGAACAACAGGAAGCGCGAGGTCGATGAGCTGAACGTATACCCCGTACCCGACGGCGATACGGGAACGAATATGTCGATGACCATCGGCAACGCGGTCGAGGAGCTGAAAAGGCTGCCCGACAGCGTAAAGGTGTGTGACGTAGCATCGGCGGCGGCTTCGGCTCTGCTGAGGGGAGCGCGCGGAAACTCGGGCGTTATCCTGTCGCTCATATTCCGCGGCATATCGAAGGGACTGGCAGGTCTCAGCGAGGCAGGCTGCGAGGACTTCGCAAGGGCGCTCGAGCTCGGCGTTAAGGCGGCGTACAAGGCAGTAATGAAGCCTGTTGAGGGAACTATCCTCACAGTATCGAGATGCGCAGCCGAAAAGGCAAAGGAGAGCGCGCTCTCGAACAGCAGCGACATCATCTTCTGGTCGGACGTCTGCGCAGAGGCAGAGGCAACGCTCGCGAAGACGACGGAAATGCTCCCGCAGCTTAAGAAGGCGGGCGTGGTAGACGCAGGCGGTATGGGCTTCACTATCATAATCAAGGCGATGTACGAGGTCTTCAACGGCGGCAGCATAGCCGTCCCCGAGGAGGTACCGCAGGTCGAGGAGAACTCGATAGAGGCATTCAGGACGGCAGTCAGCCGGTACGACGACGACATCACGTTCACGTACTGCACGGAGTATATGCTCGAAAAGAACGAGAACTGCCCCGACCCCTTTATGCTGAGGGCTTACCTCGAAACTATCGGCGACTGCGTAGTCGTAGTTGACGACGAGAAGATAATCAAGGTGCACGTACATACCGACAACCCGGGCAAGGCAATACAGAAGGCTCTGGAGTTCGGCTGCTTCATCAATGACCCGAAGCCGAAGATAGAGAATATGCGTATCCAGCACCGCAACAAGGTCAAGGAGGCAGAGCAGCTCGAAGCAGGCTTTGCGCCCGCAGTACCCGAGAAGGAGTTCGGCTTTGTAGCGGTGGCGGCAGGTCACGGCATAGAGACGCTGTTCACCGACCTCGGCGCTGATTTCGTAGTACGCGGCGGACAGACGATGAACCCGTCCACGGACGACATACTCCGCGCGATACTGGCAACACCCGCAAAGACGGTGTTCGTGCTGCCGAACAACAAGAACATCATAATGGCGGCAGAGCAGGCGGTGAAGCTGACGGACAAGAGCGTTTGCGTGCTCCAGACGAGGACGATACCGCAGGGAATATCGGCGATGATGGCGTTCGACGAGAGCGTGGGACTTGCCGAGAACAGGATAAATATGACGAAGGCGTTCGAGAAGGTGCAGACAGGACTTGTCACCTACGCCGCACGCGATTCCGAATTCGAGGGACACGCTATCAAAGAGGGCGAGATACTCGCGCTCGACAACGGCAAGCTTGCTTTCACGGAGAAGGACATCAACAAGGCGACGGTGAAGCTTACGAAGAAGCTGTGCAAGAGCGGAGCGAGCTACGTGACGCTGATATACGGCTCGGACGTAACGGAGGAGAACGCAGAGCAGCTCCAGCAGATGATACAGTCGAAGCTGAGCGACAAGATAGAGGTAATGCTTGTAAACGGCGGACAGCCCGTGTACTATTACATAATATCCGTAGAATAAGCGAAAGCCGCCTTTTTAGGCGGCTTTCTTAATGCGTAATTATTGTAGGGGCGGATATCATCCGCCCGCAAATATCCGAACAACCTTGCGGCAACAAAATGCAGGGACGCCGCCCCTACAGATTGTATCACTCCCCGAACGTATAGAGCTTATCGGGCACAGTGGCTTCGGAGGTCCAGAAGGAGACACTGCCGTTTCCGTTGGAGCTTTCACTGCCCGTCATACCCGAAAAATTCACGTTTTCGTCGGCGTGCCTGAACGTGATCACAAACGCCTGCTTGTCGCCGCCGTTCGCCATGACCAAGCTTGATTCCTTGCCGATACGGTGAATAGCACCGAGGGTGGGCTCTATGTAATACAGCGTGGAGTAGGAGTCGCTGTTGACTCCGCTCTGCGAGACGCAGGCAAGGGCGTCGCCCGCCTTGATAAGTCCGCTGATGAAGCCGCCGAACTTCATTTTCAGGCGCTCGCGATTGGCGATATCGTAGGTGTAGAGCCAGTCTCCGCCTATATGGTCATTGACCGCAATGCAGACCTTGTCCCGCCACAGGAAAATGCCCGAGTAGTGGGTGATGTCGGTCGAGATGGTGTAATACTGGGTCTTCACAGTAATAGGCTCGTACTTCTCGCCGTCGAAGCCGCCCGTTATCTCCGCGGGAACGCCGTCGCAGAGGAGAGCTGTGAACCTCGTAGATTCTGTATTATAGTCCCTTATCTCCTTTGTTTCAAGGACGTATTCCTTGTAGTAAGCGCTTGCGTCTCCGCCGTCATAGCAGGTCATCAGCAACCCGTCCGCGGATTCGCGCAAACTGTAAACGTTGGTATCGAGCGAGAGGAGCTCCGAGACATTGCCGCTTTCGGGGTCTATCTCGCATATAGTCGTATGCGGAGTTTCCGACTTCGCACTTTCCGTGAAGAACAGCCTTCCGTGAACGGCACATAAGCTCGCAAAGCCGCCGTCGTATTCGAGCCCTTCGCGGCGGACGAGCTCGGTCGTCTCCTTTGTGGCGGGGTCATAGCGGAACACCGACGAATCGTGGCGCGAGCACAGGTCGTCGAAATTGACAGCGAAATAGAGCTTCCCGCCGAGGCAGACAACGGTGTCAGTCCGCCCTTTAAACGGCGTTTCGAGCTTTGCCTGACGCTCCCTGTCGTACTGCGCCTGAATGTCGGGATAGCCTTCAAATATTGTCCTCGGCGAATACTTCTCGCACTCATCGGGAGCCTTGCACGGCGACAGCCTCTCCCCGAAGTCTACTCCTTCGAGCTCGGTGCAATGCACAGCAGACGGCGTGCCGTCGGTTATCTCCTGCACCATATCCACGGGAGCAAAGTCCTCCTCGGTGAGCTCGAGGTAGGCGGGCTCGGTGGGAGCCTCGGTCACGGCGGGGACAGTCACGTCCCCGACGGGCTCGCTCCGAGAGGGCTTGTCCTCGCAGGCGCAGAGCGTCCCGAGCAGAGCCGCGGCGGCAAAAACTGAAATGATTTTCTTCATAAAAAAGACCTCCTTGCGGGCGGCGGGTCAGCATTTACCGAAAGGCAAATATATCCCGCGTTTTAAAGTGAATCTAAATCGGTACTATATTCACATAGTATCACATATAAGTGACTTTCAGAGGCAAAATAGTCGAACTTTTTTGAAACTTTGTATATACTCACAAATTCGGTCTATCAGTTTTATGCACCTTGCCAAACGCCGAAACGGTACAAATCAAAACTGTGTAGGGGGCGATGCCCACATCGCCCCGCCAATACACTGTAATACTTGCGGCAACAATATGTAGGGGCGGCGTCCCTCTGCCCGCATCTTACCGAACGACCTGCGTCAACGATATGTAGGGACGCGCATTGCGCGTCCGTCAGTTTTTTGATCGTATGCGGACGACCGGTGGTCGTCCCTGCATCACATATTTATATATCAACAACGACGCACCGCGCGTCGGAATCGCGGAGGGCGATGACAGCGCCCTTGACGAGGTAGGCGGCGGGGTCGCCGAGGAAGCTGCGATGGAGGCAGGTCACGCGGGTACCGCCGACGAAGCCGAGCTCGCCGAGGCGCTGACGCATAGAGCCGTGACTATCGAGCCGTCGGACGGTGCAGGAATCGCCCACGCGCAGTGAGCTCAGGACAGTCTGTGCAATACTGTTCACCTCCTCGGAAATATTGTTCCTTATTATCATATTCATAAGCGTAAGTGACGGTCACTGCGCATTGACGAATTTGTCGGAGTACATACCTATTTCGGTGATGATACCGTTTCTGTTTCCCGTTATGCGCACGGAGGTGATATCCTTCGCCGCCCCGCCGACCGAAGCCGTATCGAAGAGGTCTTCTCCGCGGTAGCCGCTGTAGGTGAGGAAGCTGTTCTTCCAGCCGCGCACAGCCATTTTGTCGCGGAACTCCACAGCCTTCTGCGGCTCGTAGAGGAAGCGCCTGTCGAGCTCGAAATAGCGCGAGCGGTAGATATAGTTGTCGTAGGCGGCGGGCTCGGAGAGGGTGTAGCTTCCGTGCTGACCCTGCATATCCGCCATGCTCCAGTAGTAGACGAGTCCGCGGGTATCGCGCTCCGAGCCGCGCGAGAGCATATCCGCCTCGGAGTAGGCGAAGGTCTGCGGAGCGGCGGGAGGATTTACCATAACGCAGTTGGTGCCGCGGATATAGGGGTGTCTGCCGTAGACCTTGAAGGCGATGTTTACGATGCCGTCCCACTGGGTAGAGCCGTTGCCGACGAAGATATAGCTTGCGGTACCGCAGTCCTCGTGGGTGACGTAGGGAAGCTGCATATAGTCGTCCATGAGGTCATTGAGCGAAATATTCGTGTACAGATCGGGCTCAAGCTGATTTTGCAGGAACTGCGAGGTGAACCCGCGCGAGGTCAGCACGCCGCGTCGGAAGCCGCCGCTCTCGGTGATACGGAAGGTGTCGATATAGCCGTTGTGGATAAAGTGCCCGTTGACGTAGAATCGCGCCATCTGTGCTGTTTCGGGGACGGCTGTATGCGCCTCGAATTCTACGGTCAGCCGCGTAAAGGGCGTGTAGGCGTCCTTGACGAAGGAGAAGGCGAGCACCTTGAAGACGGCGTCGGTGCCGTTCGGAGACAGTATCGAGAGGGCAGCCGTCATACGCTCACCTCCGCGTCCTCGGCTTCGTCCTCAGTGGCGAGCGTCAGCGTGACATAGAGCATATCGTCGCCCCTGTCCTCGGCTGAGTACCCGACCACCGTGCAGTCGGGGAAGCTCACGCCGCGGTATTCCACGGTATAGCCCGACGAGCCGTTCATATTGTTTATCTCGGTGAGCACGGCGAGGTCGCCGTCCCCGCAGTATATCCTGCCCGCGAGGGTGAGCTTGGTCGCCTTTGCGCACGAGTTGGTGATGACAGTGCCGCCTGTGACGGTCGGCTGCTCATAGAGCACGGTATTGGCGGCGGCTTTGAAGCTCTCGCAGTAGAGCGTGAGCTGACCTATCGCTACGGGGACAGCCTCGCGTGAACATATCTCACTCATCGCTATCCCTCGCGATCCTGCGTATCCCGCAGACCGACACTCCCGCCGTGAGCACGAGGCGCTTGAGGTTGCTGTCGTGCTTCATAGTGAGTCTGCTGATATGGGTCGTAAGCCCCGACATACCGTCGAGGGTCGGGCGGACGCCGTTTTCGAAATATCGGTACAGCCTCTGCAAGTCGTCGGATTCGGGCGTATACACGCCGACCTCCACCTCCGCCTTAAACGGCAGGAAGATAGTGTACTGCGAATAGACGGGAGCGCTCGCTTCGAAGCTCTTCATACCTACCACCGTGAAGTAGCCGCCTTTTCCGCGGACAGGCAGAGCGTCGAACGCGAGGTACACGTTCTCATTTCCCGCGGCGATGAGCGCCGCCTTGAACTGGCTGAGTATATCGCGCATATTATCCCTCCTTTGGCGGAATCGTCTCGAAGACGAAGGTGCTTGTGTTTATGAGGTCGGCGCAGAGCTGAACGTACTCGCGCATAAGGGTCGCCGCTCCCGCGAGAGAAGTCCTCGCGCCGCCGCTGTTCATCTGCCCGACGTATTCGTATTCAGCCTTGCCCGACGAGAGCTTTATCTCCTGTACGCGGTAGTTCGCTACAGACGCCGTGAGAAATTCAAGGCGCGGGTCGGTGTCGTCGGCATCGGGCAGGAGCATCGCCTGCACCTCGACCAGCGCCATAGACAGCACAGGAGCCCACTGCGAATCCGCCTGCTCTCCCGAGAAGAGCTCGAACAGAGCCTTTACGTTGTTGAAATTGATACTCATAGCCGCCTCCTTAAAGCTTGAACGACGAGGTCTGCTCGTGCTTGCTTTCGGTCGAGAGCTGCACCTCGGGCTTGCCGTGACCTGCGAGCTTCTCGTAAGCCTTTTTCAGTCCCGCGAGCTGCACCTCGTTCATACCGTGAGCCGCGACCTCTGCCGCAAACGCCGCTGTCTTGCCGCCCGAGATGAACGCGAGCCTGCGTATCTCACAGCGGAGCAGGCGCTCGTTCTCGGCCGCGGGCTCGCAGGCGGACTTGTCCGCGTCACCGTCGGTGAAGCGCTTGGTCACGCCCGCATTGACCTGTGCGGGCACGGCAACGAAGCTCCACTCGTAGGCGTCGGTGATACCGTCGAGAACTACGTGGCAGAGCTGTCCGCCGTAGGTCTTGCCCTTGATGTGGGAGCAGGTCTGCACCGCCTTATCGCAGCCGCAGACGGAGCACCTTCTCCTGCTCGCCGAGCACGAAATGCTGACCTCCTTCTTTATGCCGCCGTCGATCTCGGCGATGAGGTCTTTGTTGTCCTCGGTGCGCACCATATAGGCGGAGGCTTTAAGGTACTTGTAGGGCTCGCCGCACTTGTTTTTGCGGCTCTCGTCGGTAACGAGCTCGGTGTCGAAGATACGGGCGGTCTGGTTCGAGGTGGAAGTCTCGTGGTCGAAAATGCCCGTCCTGCCGACGAAGAGGTCTTTGAGCTTTTCGAGGGCGTCATCGGAGAAGCGCTCGTTATCGCGGTCTATCTCGTTGTCGCAGAGAATGACGGAGAAGGTGTAGAGCTCGTCCGCGGTGAATTCCCTGCGTGTGAACTTGTTTATCTTGTCAAGGATCTCTTTTGTCATATTTTCCTCCTTATTATTTTTTCAAGGGCTCTGCCCTTGACCCGCCAAGGACTCTGTCCTTGGATTCTGCTGGGACTCTGTCCCACGCTAACCGCGCCAGCCCCTCTGTCAGCTTCGCTGACATCTCCCCGCACTGCGGGGAGTCACCCTGCAAAGGGGCACAGCCCCTTTGAACCCAACTACGAGCCCGCTCGCAAGCTCGCTCAGTCTGTACA
>JAFXXD010000051.1 GCA_017542475.1 Ruminococcus sp.
CGCGGTTGCGCCAGTCCTCCTTGACCTTGACCCAGCATTTGAGGTTGACCTTTATCCGGAAGAAGTCCTCGAGCTCCATTCGTGCGGCTGTGGAAGCCTTTTTTAGCATAGCTCCGCCCTTGCCGATGACAATGCCCTTGTGGGACTCGCGCTCACAGTAGATGACAGCCGATATATCGAGGATATCCTTGTCCTCGCGTTCCGTCATCTCCTCTACTCCGACAGCTATGCCGTGCGGTACCTCGTCCTTGAGCAGTTCGAGGAGCTTCTCGCGTATCATCTCTGCGGCGAGCACCTTTTCAGGCTGGTCGGTTATCATATCGTCAGGGAAGAAATGGACGTTCTCCTCAGCGAGGTTCATAAGCTCGTCGAGTACAATGTCAACTCCGTTGTTCTCGGTAACACTGACAGGTATGACAGCCTTGAAGTCGTACTTCGAGGTCAGCTCCGCGATAACGGGAGCAAGCTCGTCCATATTCTTCAGAAGGTCGATCTTGTTGAGGACAAGGATAACAGGCATTTTCGCCGAGTTCAGCGAGGCGAGGAGGTCGAGCTCCTGCTGTCCGAGCTTCTTTGTGCAGTCCTGCACGAAGATGACGGCGTCGATGTCGCTGACAGACTCCTTCACCGTATCGAGCATATGCTCGCTGAGCTTGTTCACGGGCTTGTGAAGTCCTGGTGTGTCAAAGAAGACGAGCTGTACGTCGTCGATGTTGCGGATACCCGTGATGCGGGTGCGGGTAGTCTGCGGCTTGCTGCTGACGGAAGCTATCTTCTCACCTACCATAGCGTTGAGCAGCGAGGACTTGCCCGCATTCGTGCGTCCTGCGATGGTTACAAAGGCAGTCCTTGACATTATTCGTTCTCTCCGTGTGTTACGAATGTCACGTCACGTGAGATACCGAGCTTCTCGAGGACGGATTCCTCTTTTTCCCTCATTATGCGCTGGTCGAGCTGACTGGACTCGTGGTCGTAGCCGAGCAGGTGGAGCATTGAATGTACAGTAAGGAAGCCTATCTCGCGCTCGAGAGAGTGACCGAAGTTCTGTGCCTGCTTTACGGCGGTCTCAAGCGATATAACTACGTCGCCGAGCTGGACTGCACCTGTTTCGGGGTTGACCTCGACTGTTCCGTCCTCGCATGTGAGCGGGAAGGAGAGAACATCGGTGACGCTGTCCTTATCGCGGTAAATTTTGTTGAGGTTCTTGATCTCGTTGTTGCTTACAAAGGAAACGCTGACCTCGGCATCCTTGCCGAAGTTCTCAGTCGTGAGGACTGCCTGACAGCATCTTCTTATAAGGAGACGGATGCCGACGGGCACCTTCACCTCTGACTGATTATTTCTGACGTATACCTTAAGCTTAGGCATGATTCTTTCTCCCTTCGTTAAATTTTTCGTATGCCTTGATGATGTCCTGCACCAGCTTGTGGCGGACAACATCCTTCTCGGTAAATCTGTGAATATCTATATCGTCGATACCCTTCAGTATCTTCATAGCCTCGACAAGTCCCGATTTGCGGACGTCGGGGAGGTCTATCTGTGTGATGTCGCCTGTTATGACCATTCGGCTGTCGCTGCCGAGACGGGTCAGGAACATCTTTATCTGCTCCGAGGTCGTATTCTGCGCCTCGTCGAGGATAATGAAGGCTTCGTCAAGTGTGCGTCCTCGCATATAGGCAAGCGGTGCGACCTCGATTATGCCCTTTTCCATATAGCGTGCGAAGCTCTCTGCTCCGAACATATCGAACAGCGCGTCGTACAGCGGGCGAAGGTAGGGGTCTACCTTGTCCTGCATATCGCCCGGGAGGAAGCCGAGCTTCTCGCCTGCCTCGACTGCGGGACGTGTGAGGATTATCTTCTTGACCTTGTGCTCGCGGAAAGCCTTGACTGCCATCGCGACGGCAAGGTAGGTCTTTCCTGTACCCGCGGGTCCTATTCCGAGGACAATGGTGTTGTTCTTTATGGAATCAAGGTAGCGTTTCTGTCCGACTGTGCGCGGGCGGACTATCTTGCCCGACGCTGTCATACAAACGCCGTCTCCGCCGAGCTCCTCAAGCTGCTGCTCTATACCGTCGGCTACCATTGAAGTGACGTAGCGGATAGTCTGCTCGCTCAGCGGCTGACCGCGTCCGCTCATTTTTAGCAGAGCCTCAACTGCCCTTGCGGCATCACTGGCGGCAGGCTCCTCGCCTATCACCTTGATATTGCCGTCCCTGCTGACAATGTTGACGTCGTACTGCTTCCTGATGTTTGCGACATTGCCGTCGAGCTGACCGAATAGTGCGGAAAGCTGCTCGGCGTTTTCGACCGTGACTATCTTCTCAGCCATCAGCACTCCCCCTTTTCATTGACGGAGCACCTTTCCTCGGGGAAGGCTCCTTCGTTGGCGAGCACAGCATTTGAGTATGCGTGGTCGGAAGTTACATCACGGAGCACTGTTACATTGTCTGGAAAGTATATACGCTGGCTGTCGCTGCGAAGTTCGAGCTCCATTATCGCGAATCGGCGCGAAAAGGAGTAGCAGTCGAGCTCGAACATCTGCCCCATATAATCGAAGGCGTAGCGGGTCTTATCCACGGGAGTACAGCCCTTCTTTGCCTGCTTCAGCAATTCCGCGTACTCGTCGGAGGAAATGTCGTGTTCGCTCTCCTCGCGTACAGAAGCTGTTCTGAACATCTTTTCGGTATAAGTATATCTCACGGCTCCGTTTTCTGTAATGCGGCGGACTCTGCGCTGTGAACCGCCCTCACCGTCGGCAAGGTAGGTCTGAACAATGGACGCAGAACGCCTCACGTCAAGTATGCTGACATCGGGATATTCAACAAGAAATTTTCTTTCGATCTCTAAATTGTCCGTTGTATTCACGCTCCATATAAATGATAGATAATGTCTCAAAATGGGCATAATTACCCCCCTGAGCATAAATCCACAAATACATTATACAACAGTTTTTGAATAATGTCAACAAAAAAATATGATTCTTCCGTGAACAAAATGATAATTGTTCATAGTTTTTTTATATAGCGCTATATTTCAACATTATTTCAACATAGCATATTTTTACAAGCCTGCGTCCTTGATAAGGTCTCCGAGCATAATGTTGTATTCGGAGAACAGTGACGCTTCGTATTCGCGTCTCGGAGCTCTCAGCTCAGCCTCCGAAATGTTTCTTTTCTCCTTGATCGTGAGCTTTATGCCGTTTTCGTCAGCCTCATATACCGCCCCGATACGTGCGGCAAGTGTTTTCATAATATCATCTCTGTAAACTGTCTGGAAATCGCAGAAATGCTCATATTCGGAGGTCTTCTTTTTCTTTGATACGGCGGTGATGACACAGTCACCGTCAGGAACTCCGTACTCAAACAGTATTGATGATGCGCCGTCAAGAACGGACTGCCTGACGTAAGACAGCATAATATAAGTCAGTACATCGCGCGAGCCGTCTGCATAAAGCTTGTCCTTCCGCTTGTACTCAAAGCAGCAGACACCCTCGAGGAGCTTGCTGCACTTATCCGTGAATACCGCAAGAAAGTCCGATATCTCTATCACTTCGGGATATATCTTATCGGCAGTAACATTTGTGAGCATCGAGTAGAGCTCGGCTACCTGCATAAGACGGCTGCACAATGCGAGTATGTTTGCGGGCTCGGTCGTTATAGGTTCGTTTTCTCTGAGCTTGGTCTTCACACTCTCGCTTTCCGCGGCGATACGCGAGGCTACGAGTCTGATAAGCCTGTCGTTCAACGCAAGATAGTCCTTCAGTAACGGGTCGTTCAGAAGCTCCGAAAGCTTGTCCTCGTTCACGCGTATCACCTCCTTTTTAATTATTATACTACATTTTTACGATAAATGGAATAGTTATTTTTACAAATCCAAGAAAGTAATATTTCACAACAAATTTTCAGCCTTTTTGTGCAAAGTGCAAGTTTATATGAAATCCTGATAATTTTTTATCTAAGCTCTTGCAAAATTTCCCTGATTGAGTTATAATATAAATATAAATTTTTTAGGAGGTATTTTCCCATGTCAGTTAAAGTTGCTATTAATGGTTTCGGCCGTATCGGCCGTCTTGCATTCAGACAGATGTTTGATGCTGAAGGTTACGAGGTAGTTGCTATCAACGATCTTACAAAGCCCTCAATGCTCGCTCAGCTCCTCAAGTATGATACAGCTCAGGGCGGCTACTGCGGCAAGATCGGTGAGAACCTTCACACTGTTTCTGCTGATGACGAGGCAGGCACGATCACTGTTGACGGCAAGACCCTCAAGATCTATGCAGAGAAGGACGCTGTAAACTGCCCTTGGGGCACTCTCGGCGTTGACGTTGTTCTCGAGTGCACAGGCTTCTACTGCTCTAAGGACAAGTCTCAGGCTCACATCGATGCAGGCGCTAAGAAGGTTGTTATCTCTGCTCCCGCAGGCAATGATCTTCCCACTATCGTTTACAGCGTAAACGAGAAGACTCTCACAACTGATGACAAGATCATCTCTGCTGCTTCATGCACAACTAACTGCCTCGCTCCCATGGCTAAGGCTCTCAACGATTATGCTCCCATCCAGAGCGGTATCATGAGCACTATCCACGCTTACACAGGCGATCAGATGATCCTTGACGGTCCTCACAGAAAGGGCGATTTCAGAAGAGCTCGTGCAGGCGCTGCTAACATCGTTCCCAACAGCACAGGTGCTGCTAAGGCTATCGGTCTTGTTATCCCCGAGCTCAACGGTAAGCTCATCGGCTCTGCTCAGAGAGTTCCTGTTCCCACAGGTTCTACAACTATCCTCACAGCTGTAGTTAAGGGCGCAAACGTAACTAAGGAAGGCATCAACGCTGCTATGAAGGCTGCTGCTTCCGAGAGCTTCGGCTACAACGAGGATCAGATCGTTTCTTCCGATGTTATCGGTATGAGATTCGGTTCACTCTTCGATGCTACTCAGACAATGGTTGCTGAGATCGGCGACGGTCTCTATGAAGTACAGGTCGTTTCTTGGTACGACAACGAGAATTCTTACACATCACAGATGGTAAGAACTATCAAGTACTTCGCAGAGCTCGGCTAATAGCTGAAACAATGCAAATAATAAGGGCGTTCCTTCGGGAACGTCCTTTTTGTTATGTATTATTAAACCGCCTTGGATAATCCAAGGCGGCAGCTCTTAATTGAAAAGCAAAGGCATAATCGCGTAATTGTAGGAATACGAGTAGGAATATGATGAAGTTCCTGCACTCGCAGCACCGCCCAAGCCGATCAAAAACGGTACGATTCCGATACAGCAGCCAAGCAGGAACCATACCACCCACGAGATAATAGCTGTTATGATGTAGGTCTTGCCTGCCTTTTTGTTTCCCTTGTTGATGTCGATTATTCCAAGAATAATACCTACTATAGGGAAGAAGAACGAAAGAGCTATAAAGCCTCCGTTGGCTTTCTGCTCACCGTCCGATCCTGTCGGATTCGGAACTCTTTCGATAGAGACTCCGCACTTCGGACATACGACTGCGAGGTCGGATATCTCTTCACCGCAATAAGGACAAATCATAATAAACCCTCCATAGTGTATTTATTTTACGGATAATGCTCCGTCATAAGACAATCAATTTGCGCCGGCTATCATAATTGGTATCATCATAAGTAAAGGCAATATAAACGATATCAATGTTATCAACAGCGTGATGACAACAGGCATAACGACCCAGAATATCATACTCGCTATTCCGCTTGTCAGATACGCTTTTCCTGCGCGTTCCTTACCGTTTCCTTTCTCTATTGCACCGTATATGATGCCGAATATCGGTACAAGCAGGCTGAGCACAATAAATCCGCCGTTTGCGGGCTCATTGGGGTCAACGGGAGCCTTGACTCCGCCTACTCCCATAGACATTCCGCGGGCTGTAACAGCTCCGCAGTGTATGCATACAGCAGCGTTGTCGTCAATGGTACTGCCACAATTCGAGCAAAACATATATGAAGCCTCCTTATCTTCGATGAAACGATATAAATTTTATTTATTTTACTTTTTATCAGTGTGAACTATGTGATGGACGGGTGTTCGTTATGTGAAATATAGCAGGCTGTTTTTTCCTGTTATATTACTCTGTCGGTGAGTAATAATACTACCACGGCATCAAAATCAATCCGAAGGAGATAACTAAAATGAGCAACAACAGCAATAACAACGGCGAAATGACACAGAAGGGCAGAGAAGCCCTCGAGAGATTCAAGATGGAGTCTGCAAGCGAGCTCGGCGTAAACCTCAAGCAGGGCTACAACGGCGACCTCACATCGCGTGAGGCAGGTTCTATCGGCGGACGTATGGTCCAGAAGATGATCAACTCTTACAAGATGCAGTAAGTAAGATTCAATAGAAGCACTGAGCCGAGGGCGGTTATCCGTCTTCGGCTTTTTGTGTCATATTCCCGAATAAGAGCATACAATACAAAAAAGACTTCGGAGGTCGCCTATGGACGCTGTTATTATTACCGCTGCGGTGATTCTCGCCGTAATCTCGCTGATAGAAGTAGTTACGTTCTTTCTCGCTGTGCCGTCAAATGCTGCTCCCGCATACGCTTCTGTGCTGCCTGTTTTTGCGGGAGATGATAAGCTTCGTGAACGTCTCGAATACCTGTCAATGAAGGGAAGCGGGCGTAAACGTGTCATTCTCGTGGACTATGGTGCTGCTCCCGAGCAGGCGGAGCTGTGCAGGGCGTTCGTACATAGCTCGCCCGACGCGGTGTTTATCCCCTGCTCTGAGCTGGAAAAATTTTTCAGCGAAATGTTCCTGTGACAGCTGTTGCATTTTTGCAGACATTGTGATATAATTAATAATGTATGATTTCACGGAAGGGAGAATGGCTATGCCGTCTGAGGTACTGCATATCGAAGGCTCGGTCGAGACCGTGCTATATAAAAACAGCGCAAACGGATATGCGGTGCTCGACCTCGATGCTGGCGGCGAGCTCATTACCGTTGTCGGCTCGCTCGGTGAGGTCGAGGAGGGTGAGATCCTCATTCTCGAAGGAAGCTACGAGACCCACCGCAAGTTCGGCACGCAGTTCCGCGCCGAATACTGCGAGCACAAGCTCCCCGACACTGTCATCAACATTGAGAAGTACCTCGCTTCGGGAGCTATCAGAGGCATTGGTCCCGCGCTCGCGAAGAGGATAGTCAATGTCTTTGGCGAGGATACGCTCAATGTTATTGAGAATGACCCGTACAGGCTCGCGACCGTCAAGGGCATATCACGCAGCAAGTGCGCGGAGATATCCGATGAGGCGAGGAAGCTGTTCTCGCTGAGACTGATAATGTCGTTCCTGTCGCAGTATGAGGTCAAATCCTCATTCGCGATGAAAACGTTCAGGCATTTCGGTCCCGACGCCATAGAGCTGATACAGCACGACCCATACGTCCTATGCAATGACGCGGTAGGGCTCGACTTCAACAAAGCCGACTCCATCGCTCACGATATGCACATCGACAAGAACGCTGATAACCGCATTATCGCGGGTGTTCAGCACATTCTCAAAGCTAACGCGGCGAACGGGCACTCGTGTCTGCCGCTCGACGTTCTCGCGAGGCTGACAACTCCCGCGCTCGATATTTCCGAGAAGGATTTCTTCAAGTCATATAATGCAGCCCTTGAAGACAACGAGCTGTTTGAATACAGGAAAAATGAACGCGAATACGTCTACCTGCCCGACTATTACTACGCTGAGCAGTTCATCGCGGACCGTATCCGTGTACTGAAAGACTTTACCTCGCCCGAGGACTTCAACTATGATGCGCTCATCGACATCGAAGAAGAGGAAAAGGGCATAAGCTACGAAGCGCTTCAGCGGCAGGCTATCACGACCGCTATCTCACGCGGATTGATGGTGCTGACGGGCGGTCCGGGTACAGGTAAGACCACTACTCTGAATGCGATAATCTCCATATTTGAAAAGCGCGGCGACAAGGTTCTTCTTGCAGCGCCGACAGGTCGCGCGGCAAAGCGTATGTCCGACCTCACGGGCTATGAGGCGAAGACGATTCACCGACTGCTTGAGGTCGTGTACGACAACTCCGATATACCTGTTTTTGCGCATAACGAAAACAATCCCCTTGACTGCGACGTGCTCGTCATCGACGAGATGTCAATGGTCGATTCGGTGCTGTTCGAGAAACTTCTGCGGGCTGTGCGGCTCGGGTGCAAGCTTATTATGGTCGGCGACTATCATCAGCTCCCGTCTGTCGGTGCGGGTAACCTCCTCGAGGATATCATCTACAGCGAGGTCGTACCCGTGGTACAGCTCACGGAGATATTCCGTCAGGCAAAAAAGAGCTGTATAATCACCAATGCGCATAAGATAGTTTCGGGCGAGTACCCAGACCTCACGCGCAAGGACAGCGATTTCTTCTTTATGAAGCGTGACGACTACGGCAAGGCTGTTGACCTAATCGTTGACCTCGCGCAGAGACGTCTGCCGAAAGCGTACAACTACTCCCCTATCGACGATATACAGATAATCACGCCATCGAGGAAGGGAGCTGTCGGCACGGTAGAGCTCAACAAAATTTTGCAGGACAAGCTCAATCCGCCCGAAAACGGAAAGAACGAGTACCGCGGGTTCATCTACATATACCGCACGGGCGACAAGGTCATGCAGACGCGCAACAACTACGACATCGTGTGGAGCAAGGACAGCGAACAGGGCGCAGGCATATTCAACGGCGATATCGGAAAGATAACCGCTATCGACTACCCGACGCAGACCGCTAAGGTCGATTTTGACGGGCGCATAGCTACCTACCCGTTCGATACTCTTCCGCAGCTCGAGCTCGCCTATGCGATAACCGTGCATAAAAGTCAGGGCTGCGAGTTTGAAGCTGTCATCATCCCCGTAATGAGCGGATTTGAGAAGCTCAGCTACCGCAATCTGCTGTATACCGCGGTAACACGTGCGAAGAAGCTCCTCATTCTCATCGGCTCTGAAGAAAAGATACACGAAATGGTCGACAACAACAAGAGAACAAGGCGGTACACCTGCCTGAGAGATATGCTGGTAAACAGCTGAAGGAAAGGACAGATAATATGGCAAATACTGATATCGGTATCGACCTCGGTACCTCGAATATCGTTATGACTATGGGCAAGAAGGGCGTTGTACTGAGCGAACCGTCTGTTATCGCCTATAATACGCGTACCGAGCGCGTGCTCGCTGTCGGCAAGGAAGCCTATGAGATGATAGGCAGAAATCCTGACTACATATGCGTGGCGCGTCCTGTGTGCGACGGTGTTATCTCCGACGACGACCTCGCTCACAGTATGATTCGCGAGTTCATATTGAAGGTTACAGGTCATCAGCTCCTGAAACCGAGGATAATCATCTGCATCCCATCTTTCATTACCGACATCGAGAGCCGTGCCGTGGTCGATGCCGCAAAGAGCGCAGGCTCGCGGCAGGTCTACCTCATACAGGAGCCTATCGCCGCCATGATAGGCGCGGGCGTGAACATCACGAAGGCTAAGGGTCATATGATAGTCGATATCGGCGGAGGTACGACCGATGTGGCTATCGTCTCGATGAACGGCGTTGTTACGTCGCATACGATAAAGACGGCAGGCAATGCGATAGACCGCTCCATTATCAAATATATGCAGAACAAGTTCAAGCTCCTCATCGGCGAGAGGACGGCGGAAAAGGTCAAGATAGAGCTCTGTAACCTCTACGACCCGAACGACGAAGTCACATATACCGTCAAGGGAAGAAGCCTGCTGAAAGGTCTCCCCGCGCAGGTACAGCTCAGCGAGATAGACCTGTTCAAGGCTATCGAGGACGACACCTTCGCCATTATGGAGGCGATACGCAAGGTGCTTGAGGATGCTCCGCCCGAGCTTGTCGGCGACATCTACGACAACGGTCTGCTCCTCACGGGCGGCGGAGCTCTGCTCGGCGGTCTGCCACAGCTGATAAAGCGCACCCTTGGTATAAACTGCAATATCGCCAAGGACGCGATAAACTGTGTCGCAAAGGGTACCGGTATGGCGTTCGACAGTATGACCACCCTGCTTGACGGCTTCGAGACGGCTACTGTTTACAAGTACAGGTAAAAGCCTACGTTTCTTATAGTGATTGACTATTCATTCAGAAACTGGTATAATAAGAATATCATGATTTAAAGGAGTAATTCAAATGAGCGAATGTACACACGATTGTTCGACCTGCGGAAGCGACTGCTCAAGCAGAACTGAGCCGCAGAGCCTCATCGAAAAGCCCAATCAGATGAGCAATATAGGCAAGGTCATCGGCATTGTCAGCGGTAAGGGCGGCGTAGGTAAGACTATGGTCTCCTCGCTTCTCGCCGTATCTATGCAGAGACTCGGCAAGAATGTCGGTATCCTTGACGCCGATATCACAGGTCCTTCCGTGCCGAAGGCTTTCGGTATCCACGAAAAGGCTGACGCCTGCGAGTTCGGCATTATCCCGCAGAAGAGCAAAATGGGCATTGACGTTATGTCGATAAACCTCCTGCTCGAAAACGAGAGCGACCCCGTCGTATGGCGCGGACCTGTCATCGCGGGAGTTGTAAAGCAGTTCTGGACCGACGTTATCTGGAAGGATATTGACTATCTCTTCGTCGATATGCCTCCGGGAACGGGCGATGTTCCGCTGACGGTGTTCCAGTCGATACCCGTTGACGGTATCGTTATCGTGACATCTCCGCAGGAGCTCGTTTCGATGATAGTTGAAAAAGCCGTTAAAATGGCTAAGCTGATGAATATCCCGATACTCGGTATCATCGAGAATATGAGCTATTTTGAATGTCCCGACTGCGGCAAGCGCCACAAGATCTACGGTGACAGCCACATCGAGGAAATTGCAAAGCAGCACGATATACCTGTGCTGGCACAGCTCCCGATATGCACCGACCTCGCAAAGCACTGCGACAACGGTACTATCGAGCTGTTCGAGGGCGAATGGCTCAATGAGGCTGTTGAGAAGATAGCCGCTGAAAAATAAACGAAAGGCAGTAAGTTGATGACTTACTGCCTTTTTTAATCTATGAAAAAATCATTTAAATAGCATGAAAAATGCAACATCAGACGCCTCAGTGGCTGCTCTGTTTGCAGCTCTTGCTGCTTCCGCTGTATATTTTGCAACCATATGGTTTATTTGCTCTAAGCGATGCTGATGCTTTTCAGTTTCGTACAGATTTATTGCCTCAGTCAGCGTATGAGCACGTAGATTACGAATATACAAATAGATATATGCAAAGGATTCACTGTCGCGATAATCATACGGAAGCCACGAAAGAGCAACGTCGCTTTTCAATTGTTCAAGCACTTCTGTCTCTTCATTGCATTTTTTAAGATTTTTCTTCTTGATTCTATTAAAAAACGATACAAAAAGAATGCCGAAGATAATTGACCCTATCCATACACATAAGAAAAATCGAATCCAATTAAAACTACTATCAAGTTTTGCTCTGCTTGCACCATAAATATAGCCTGTAAAGAATCCAATCAGGCTAAAAAAGAAAAAACACCTAAATCTGCAATATTTTCCTGCTTTGCCTGCCTTATGTGAGTACCTTTGTATTTTTATTTCCTGTTCTTTTATTGCGGACATTACTGAAAAGCTGCCTTTTATATTGACCATAAGCTGCTTTTTTTCATCTTCAATTGAACGAGAAGAATGTGCTTGCAAATAATTAGCAGATTCATTACCGTTCAATGCAGTGCCGCAATTGTTGCAGAAGTTGGAGCCATCGGGTAATTTATACCCGCATTTGTGACAATACATTGTATTTTGCCTCCTAATAATACAAATTACTGCGTTTATTGTACCATAAATACCTATAAATGTCAATATCGGAACTATCCCATAATGCATATAAAAAAGGGCAATGAATTAATCATTGCCCTTAAATTCTATGATATATCTTACTTCATAGCCTCTTCAACAGCAACTGCGCAAGCAACTGTTGCACCAACCATCGGGTTGTTGCCCATGCCGATGAGACCCATCATCTCCACGTGAGCAGGAACGGATGAAGAACCTGCGAACTGAGCGTCGGAGTGCATACGACCGAGAGTATCAGTCATACCGTAGGAAGCAGGACCTGCTGCCATATTGTCGGGGTGGAGTGTACGTCCTGTACCGCCGCCTGAAGCAACTGAGAAGTACTTCTTGCCTGCGTCAACGCGCTCCTTCTTGTATGTACCAGCAACGGGGTGCTGGAAACGTGTGGGGTTAGTGGAGTTGCCTGTGATGGAAACGTCTACGTTCTCCTTCCACATAATTGCAACGCCCTCGCGAACGTCATTTGCACCGTAGCAGTTTACCTTAGCACGGAGACCGTCGGAGTAAGCCTTGCGGAATACTTCCTTTACCTCGCCTGTAGCGTAGTCCATCTCTGTCTCGATGTATGTGAAGCCGTTGATACGAGCGATGATCTGAGCAGCGTCCTTGCCGAGACCGTTGAGTATAACGCGGAGAGGCTTCTGACGAACCTTGTTAGCCTTCTCAGCGATACCGATAGCACCCTCAGCAGCAGCGAATGACTCGTGACCTGCGAGGAATGCGAAGCACTCAGTGTCCTCCTCAAGGAGCATCTTGCCGAGGTTGCCGTGACCGAGACCAACCTTACGCTGGTCAGCAACTGAACCGGGAATGCAGAATGCCTGAAGTCCCTCACCGATAGCAGCAGCAGCGTCGGCAGCTCTTGTGCAGCCCTTCTTGATAGCGATAGCGCAGCCTACAGTGTAAGCCCACTTAGCGTTCTCGAAGCAGATGGGCTGTATTTTCTCAACGAGTGCATAAATGTCAAGACCCTTTGACTTGCAGACATCAGCACACTCCTCGATGGAGTTGATGCCGTATTCCTTGATTACAGCAAGGATCTGTTTTTCTCTTCTCTCATAAGATTCAAATAAAGCCATTGTACTGATCCTCCTTATTCTTTTCTCGGGTCTACGAGCTTAACAGCGTCATCAACTCTGCCGTACTGACCCTGAGCCTTCTCGAAAGCTGTGTTAGCGTCATCGCCGCCCTTGATGAAGTCCATCATCTTGCCGAAGTTAACGAACTTGTAGCCGATGATCTGGTCGTCAGCGTCAAGAGCTACCTTTGTGATATATCCGTCTGTGAGCTCGAGGTAGCGAGGACCCTTAGCGAGTGTGCCGTATGTAGTACCGATCTGTGAGCGGAGACCCTTACCGAGGTCCTCAAGACCTGCACCGATCTGGAGTCCGTCCTCTGAGAAAGCGCTCTGTGTTCTGCCGTAAACGATCTGCAGGAAGAGCTCTCTCATTGCTGTGTTGATAGCGTCACATACGAGGTCGGTATTGAGAGCCTCGAGAATTGTTCTGCCGGGGAGGATCTCAGCAGCCATAGCTGCGGAGTGTGTCATACCTGAGCAGCCAATAGTCTCAACGAG
>JAFXXD010000052.1 GCA_017542475.1 Ruminococcus sp.
GGAATCTGTACAAGAGCAGATAAAACGTATAGCCCATTATGAAAAAATAATGCAGGAGACAGAAAACGGTTCTCCTGAACTTTTGAAAGCTTTATCCGACTATTATAGCAGCTCTGCGTGGAAACGAGACTATGCAGCCGATGAAGCCGGACTGCTCCCGAAAGACATGAAACACGGCGTTCTCTCAGAGGACGGTATCTATAATCTGTTGGAAGTATAGTCTTATCATTATTATTAAGGAGAAGCTCTCAACAACAAGACTTCTCTTTTGATTAGAAAGAATTAGGAAAATTTTCAGTTACACATTGACAAATCTCAATATGTATGATATAATATAGAAAATCTTCGATGTGAGGTGAGAACGTGGAGCTTTCAAACAAGCAGATCACTGTGATATTCAAAGCCCTGTGTGATGAAAACAGAGTTCAGATATTCAGAATCCTGCAAAACGGCGAACTATGCGCCTGTCATCTCCTTGAGGATCTGCATCTGAGTCAACCGACACTCTCTCACCATATGAAGGTGCTCTGCGACAGCGGACTTGTGGTCGGCAGAAAAGAGGGCAAGTGGATGCACTACTCTATTTCGCAGGAAGGTGCTAAGATAGCTATTGACTGCCTGAAAGAGATAACAGCAGTAACTGAAAATGATTGTGAATGCTGCAATAAATAAGCCGTATGACCATACGGCTTAAAACAATATCAACAAATAGATACATCTAAATATAACAATCGGAGGATAAGAAAATGGATAATGTTTCAAAAGCAGTACAGTATTATGAAAATGGCTATATGTGTTCGCAGGCGGTATTTGCAGCATTTGCAGATCAGTACGGTATAACAGAAAAACAGGCTTTTCAGATAGGCGCCTGCTTCGGCGGAGGAATGTGCAAGGGCGAGGTCTGCGGTGCGTGTACGGGTGCGCTGATGGTGCTCGGAATGAAATACGGACAGTTCGACCTCAATGATACAGCTAGCCGTGCCAAAGGCCGTGATATGGCAGTTAAGTTCCTTGATGAGTTTGAGAAGCGCAAGGACTCATATATCTGCCGCGATATCCTTGGCTGTGACCTCAGGAATGAGGAAGACAGGAACAAAGCAAGGTCAAACGGACTGTTCAGAACGCTCTGTCCGGAAATGGTCAGGACGGCAGCAGAGATACTGACTGAAATGCTCGGAGGCGATGAAGAATAGTGTGGGACTTCATACAGGACGAAGTATTCGGCATGAAATGGCTGAACAGGCTTATCGGCTCTTTGCTGAACGCCTGCGGTCTTGATACTGAAAGCAAACTGGGCGGCAGTCTGCAATTCTTCATCTATGACACGATAAAAATTATGATGCTGCTGGGCTTCCTGATTTTTGTGATAACCTATATACAGAGTTATTTCCCGCCTGAAAAAACGAAGAAGATACTTGGCAGATTTCACGGTATCGGTGCAAACTGTATCGCCGCCTTGCTTGGAACTGTTACGCCGTTCTGTTCGTGTTCTTCAATTCCGCTGTTTATGGGATTTACAAGCGCAGGACTTCCGCTGGGAGTGACGTTCTCATTCCTTATCTCGTCGCCAATGGTTGACTTAGGCTCGCTTGTTTTGCTGATGAGTATATTCGGCTGGAAGGTCGCTGTTATATATGTGATAGCGGGACTTGTAATTGCAGTCGCAGGCGGTACGCTTATCGAAAAATTGCACCTTGAAGATCAGGTGGAGGAATTCATCCGCAACGGCAGGAACATTGATACTCCGCAGAATGAACTGACAAAGCGTGATAGAATGAGATACGCCTGGGAGCAAGTTGCGGGAACGGCAAAGAAGGTCCTGCCCTATATTATAGCAGGCGTAGGTATCGGAGCGATCATCCACAACTGGATACCTGAGGAATGGATAGTAAACGTTCTTGGCACCGGAAATCCCTTTGGAGTTATCCTTGCTGCGATATGTGGAATACCGATGTACGCCGATATATTCGGCTGTATCCCCATTGCAGAAGCGCTTGTCGCAAAAGGAGCAAATCTCGGCGTAGTTATCGCTTTTTTGATGGGAGTTATCACTCTGTCACTCCCGTCGATGATAATGCTGAAAAAGGCGATTAAGCCGAAGCTGCTTGGCATTTTCATCGCTATCTGTACGATCGGAATTATCCTTGTCGGATATTTCTTTAATCTCATTCAGAATTACATCATTTAGGAGGAATATATCATGGCATTATTTGGTAAGAAAAAGGAAGAGAAGAAAGAGGAAACTTCATGCTGCTGTTGCGGCGGAAAGCAGACTGCAAGCGAAACAGCTTCGACTTGCTGCGGCGAATCTGTTGACGATATCTGCTGTATCAAGGTACTCGGTTCTGGATGCAAAGCCTGTCATCAGCTCTACGACAACACTGTCAAGGCAGTTGAGGGAATGGGCATTGAAGTCGAGTACATCACCGATTTGCAGAAGATCATGGAGTACGGAGCAATGTCAATGCCAGCGCTTGTGGTTAATGAGAAGCTCGTTTCCTCTGGTAAGACTTTGAAGACCGCAGAGATATTAAAGCTTATAGGCAAATGACAATATTTAAGATAGCCGTTAAGCCTGTTTTTCTTATATATTTCTGTTCTGACGGCAGTATGTAAAAGCACGCCAGTCCAGAGAGGACACGCGTCTATATTACGCGCTTTATACCAGATAGGTGTATTTATTTCCCGTCAGGCTGCTATCGCAGATAAGAGGTAAGTTCGACTCGTTAGAGTTAATGTGCAAATTCAATATAACATTGGACGACGCAAAGGCCTTCAGAGCCGCGAACGGACAAACGATACGTCCCAAAATATGGGAAGATATCAATGTTGAAGTTTGCATATGCGGATAACTGATGTTAATAACAGTCCCCCCCTGAACTACTATGGTTCAGGGGGATTTTTTGTGTCTGGAATAAGTTATTTTACTTGTCTGGCAGCGGTATAACTGTAGTTAGAACAGACATCACATACAGTACAAGAGAATTTATCGTGATTGACTTTCCCACATTTCTATGCTATGATAATTAAGTCGAATTATTGGAGCAGAGGTGATAAAATGCACGATATATGGAACCCGTGGCACGGCTGTATCAAGAAGAGCGAGGGCTGCGACAACTGCTATATGTATTTTCTGGATAAAATGCGCGATCAGGACGGTTCGCACATATATCGTACAAAGGCAGGCTTCAGCTATCCCGTGCAAAAAGACAGGAATGGCAATTACAAGATAAAGAGCGGCGAGATGATACGCGTGTGTATGACCTCCGATTTCTTTCTCGCTGAGGCGGATGATTGGCGCGATGAGGCGTGGGAGCTTATGCGTATACGCAGCGATGTGATTTTCTTTCTGCTGACCAAGCGTCCCGAGCGTGTCGCCCAGCATCTGCCGAAGGACTGGGGCGACGGTTGGGACAACATCTTCTTCAACGTCACTGCTGAAAATCAGCTCCGCGCAGACGAGCGGATTCCTATACTTCTCGAATTGCCGTTCAAGCATAAAGGCGTGATGTGTGCTCCGTTCATTGGTCAGGTGAGTATACGGAAGTATCTCGAAACCGGACAGATAGAGCAGGTATTATGCGACGGCGAAAACTACGACGGAGCCCGTCCCTGCCACTTCGACTGGGTGCGCTCGCTCAGACAGGAATGCGTGGACAACAACGTGACATTCGTTTTCTGCGGAACAGGCAGACGCTTCGTCAAGGACGGCAGGCTCTACAAGATTGAGGGCAACGGACTGCAAAGTCAACAGGCATACAAGTCGGGAATGAGCTTCAAGGGCAAGCCGATACACTTTGACCTCTGCAACGAGCTGGGCTATCCCCTCCCCGACGAGGACAGATACAAGCCGACGTTCAGGGAGCGCTGCGATACCTGCGGTATGCGTCTAACCTGCAACGGATGCAGCAGCTGCGGAAAGTGCGAAAAATGAGATGTGAAAGGAACGAAGAATATGCCCGAATTACCCGAAGTCGAGACCATTCGCCGAATAATCGAGCCGCAGACAGCAGGCAGGAGCGTAGTTTCGATAAGTATACATAATCCTAAGATAATCACATTCCCTGACGCAGACACATTTGAGAGCTCGCTCGCAGGCTGCACATTCACGGGAATGAGCCGCAAGGGCAAGTTTCTGATATTCCACCTTGATAACGGAAGTCGGCTGGTGCTTCATCTGCGAATGACGGGACAGCTGCTCGTAACTCCGCCAGACTATCCCGAAGAAAAGCATACGCACCTTATTGCTGAGCTTTCCGACGGAAAACAGCTGCGCTATATTGATGTGCGCCGTTTCGGACGTTTCTGGCTCCTCGGCAAGGACGAAGCTGATACCGTAACAGGAATGGACAAGCTCGGTATCGAGCCTGATGACGAGGCGCTGACTGTGGATTTTCTGAAAGAGAAGCTCTCCAAACGTCGAAAGGCGATAAAGGAAATGCTCCTCGACCAGACCATTATTGCAGGCATCGGAAATATATACTCGGACGAGATACTCCACGCAGCAGGGATATACCCCGAAAAGCCCTGCAATATCCTCACAAACGCCGAGTGGAAACGTCTGGCAGAGCAGATACCCCAAGTCATTGCATGGGCAACAGAGGCGAATGAGATAACTCCCGAGGACTATCTCGCAGGCAAAGGGAAAGAGTACCGCAATACGCCTTTTCTTAGAGCGTACGGTCACAGCGGCAAGCCCTGCGAGGTATGCGGAACTCCGTTTGAAAAGATGATCGTCGGCGGCAGGAGCAGCTGCTACTGCCCGAAATGTCAGAAGAAATAAACGCAATCTGTTGAATTCCCGTATTGATTACGGTAACAGCTATACGCGAACGAGCACACAATGATATCAGCGTTTTCAGGGACTTTATCCTGCCGTTATATTGACCGCAGCGTGCAGATATGCTATGATATAAGCAGCACTATCGTGCGATCAAATGACAAAGATAAAAACGCAACGTGTACCTTTTGGTATGCCAGAGCCGGTAGGTAGCCCGGCCGTCCTGTGAAAACAGGGTAAGTAACCTGCCCCTCCGGGTTGTCCGTTCTTTGTCCATAGTATTCTTAGGAGGGAAAGATATGGACAAAACGAACGGTATGCTTACAGTTTTTTTTGATGAACCTTTCTGGGTGGGAGTATTTGAACGCTCTGAAAATGGCAAACTCTCGGCGGCTAAGGTCACATTCGGAGCAGAACCCAAGGACAGCGAAGTCTGGGAATATGTACTGAGGCATTACTACAAGTTGAAGTTCAGTCCTGCTGTTAAGGCGAAAACAAGGCAGACTGCTGACAACCCCAAACGGCGGCAGCGCAGTGCTCGAAAGCAGCTCAGTATCGCAGGAATCGGTACTAAGTCACAGCAAGCGCTGAAGCTTATGCAGGAGCAAATGAAGACCGAACGCAGGAAGTTCACAAAAGAGCAGCGTGAAGCCGAAAATCAGCGTCGGTTTGAGCTTAAACAGCAAAAACGCAGGGAAAAGCACAAAGGTCATTGACAGCTTCCCGCAAAAAAGTCCTCACAGTATCAGGCTGTGAGGACTTTTTGTTTCAAGGAGATCTTCTGTATCTTAAAACCATAATGACGTTAATACATAAATGATACAGTATCCTTGACGGTCATTGTGTCGATGTCGGCGGAGATGAACTTCTCGCCTGAGAGCACGTATACATAGTCGCCGATGTAGAGCGCTCTGTCAGCACAGGTAAGACGCTCGCCATCGATTTTATCCGTAATCTCGCCGCAGAAAACGAACTCGCCGTCCTCGTAGGAGTAGAATACATACTTGTATGTTGTCTCGTAAGTATCTCTCGCGTAGCCCTGTATCGGGAAGCCTATCAGGTTCTTCTCGGGAGCTATCAGCAGAGCCTTGCGCTGGTAGGCAGCGGTGGAGGTGATATATCCGTAATCTGTCGTGTTTTCATTAAGTGCGCAGAAGCCCACTTCCCTGAGGTTATTCGGGTCTGAGTTGTCGAACATAACGAGCTTCACGCCTGTCTGTATGCCGTCGTCGTTTGCGTCGATACCGAAGCCGAGGAGCAGTCCGTCGTCCCACTTCTGCATATAGGTGCTGAAGCCGTTTATCTTGAACTCGTCGAGGATAGTCGGCTCTGTCGGGTCTGAGAGGTCTATCGCAAAGAGCGGGTCGGTCTGGCGGTAGGTGACTACGTAAGCCATATCTCCGCTGAAGCTCACGGACTTGATGGACTCGCTGATACCGAAATCCTTTATCATACCCACGGTGTTCATATCCATATCGAGGACTGTCACCGCGTTGTCGCGCTCCGTATAGGAGGGCTCGTCGGTGCCGAAGAAGCCGCCGATTATCGTGCTGTTGTCGTGGTACTTGTTGATAGAAGTAGCCACACGGAAGTAGTCGCCGTACTCGCTCATCGAGAACTGGTTGAGCACGCTGCCCTCGACTGTGCCTGACGCCGCAGGTTCGATAGTTCCGCCGCTGACCGCGATGCGCGTGATATCGCTGTCGCCGTCGCTGTATGCCGCCGCGTAGATATTGTCCGCGGAGCTGTATATCGTTCCCGCAAAGCCTGCGAGCGCCTTGCTGTCAACGACTGTGAAGCCGCCCTGCTCGCTGAGGTCGATACCGCTGATGACGGTATAGCTCATAGAAGTCCTTGCCTCGCTGTATTTTCTCGGCAGCAGCACGTCCTCGGGAGGCAGACACTCTACCTCGTCGTCAACACCGCAACAGGGAATATAGCGCTCGATGTTGTCCTCGTCCTCGATGCTCGCGAAGTTTTCTGTGGTATAGTTGGAGATGAGGTACATACAGCCGTCGGGAGCTACCCTCACGTCGTTGTAGAAGCCGTCCTGAAAATACGTGCCGATGAGCTCGGGGTCGCTGCCCGTGGTGTATAACGATACGAAGGTATTGTTGCAGTTACCGTAATAATAACCGCCGCCTTCGTAGTAATAATATGGCGCATTGCCGCCGACACCGCCTATTACCTCTATCATATCGTTGTAGATGTACATATCGTACACCTGCACTGTGTAATTGCCCTCTATGTCGAGTGCACTGAGGTCGGGGGTGAGGTCGAGCTTCTTAGTATCCGTGAACTCGCCGTCCTTCACCGAGGCTATGTCAAGCGTAGGCACAGAGCGGTACTGATTGACGTATACCTGCTTATCATCGTCGTAGTGATAGTTTTCAGCACCGTTCCACACATAGTAGATGTTCCTGCCGTCGGTCTTGACGATGTCAGCCTCGCGCACGCCCTCCTCCTGATCGTATGTCTCGGAGTATTCGGGTGTCTCCTCGGCATTGCTGCCCGTCGTGAGCCCGAGCTCGCCGTTGTAGCCGTCTGCCTCTTCTACAGCTTCCTCAGCAATTGCCCCATCCATTATAGTCTCGTTCGTGAAGCCGCTTTCAACGAGCCCCTTGCGGCGGTCTTTCTTCTGCTGCCTTTCGTACTTCTTCGCCGACGCCGCCATAAGCTCGTAGACGTCCTCGTAGCTCTTCGCGCCTTTCATATACGATGCCTCGGAGTATACAGTCTTATCGCCGCCGTCAGAAGTGCTCACCGACGTGCTGCCGCCGTTTTTGCGCTCCTTCATAAGATGTGCCGTGCCCGCATACGAGCCCGCCACTACCGCGCAGGCTGCTGCTCCCGCGGCTATCCTGCCCGCAACGGAGATGCCGCTCCGCTTCTTCTTCGGAGCCTTCTCGTCGAGCATTTTCTTCATATTCTCGGGACTGAGCTGCTCGGGGACTTCCTCGCTCGTGAGCATTTCTCTCAGCTTCTCATCGTTTTCTTTCATAGTGCATCACCTTTCTGTTATCCGCGATCTCGGACATTATGTACCTGACAGCTCAAGTCTGAGCCGCTCCTTTATGCGCGACAGCCGCGAGCGCACCGTTGCGGCATTCATTCCGCATATCTGCGCTATCTCGTCGCCTGTGTAGCCCTCGAGGGCGGACATCGACAGTATCAGCCTCGACTGCGGGTCGAGCCGCTCTACTGCGTCCCTCAGCTCAACGTTCTCGTAGCTGAATTCGTCCTCGGGGAGCTCCTCGTCCCTGAGCTCGGCGGTGTTCGCGAAGTACTCCCTCTGCTTGCGCTTTATCTTCGCCGAAAGTATCTTCATTATCCACCCGCGGAACGCCTTCTCGTCCTTCAGCTTGCCTATCGTGGTGAAAGCATCGAGGACGGTGTCGCTGACGACATCGCAGGCGTCGTGGGAGCTCCTCAGACTGTACAGAGCAATGTGGTACAGGTCCTTATATACCAAAGAATAGAGCCGCGCGAAGGCTTCGGAATCGCCCTTCCTCGCGAGCTTCACATCTGTGGAGAAATCATTCATACGAATCCCTCCTTTGAATCGATTCGCTAATAAGGTGTCAGAAAAGGAAGAAATTGTTGCACTCGGAAATAAAAATCGGCTATATGCACAAATAGCTATTCTTGCTTTTGGTACATATAGCCAATTCTTATTGTGGTATCTTATCAACGGGACGCCGAGGGCGACGTCCCCTACACTCGAAATCATCCGTTGTTTTGCTACCCGCCGAAAGCAGACTGCGTCTTTTGTACAGAGTGAGCGAGCTTGCGAGCGGCAACGTAGCTGGGTTCAAAGGGGCTGTGCCCCTTTGCAGGGTCTGGGACAGAGTCCCAACGGATTCCAAAGGCAGGCTCAACGAGCCCGTCCCCTCTGTCGCTTCGCGACATCTCCCCGCACTGCGGGGAGTCACCTTTGGCAGGTCAAGGGCAGAGCCCTTGTCTGAGTTCTGAGCTCTGAGCTCTGAGTTCTCAGCTATTAGCGCGTCCGAGGAATGCCGCGCCGATTATGCCTGCATCGTTGCCGAGCTCGGCAATGACTATCTTCGTGTTCTTCGGCGAATTGCGGGTGTAGACCTCCTTCTCCACGAGCGCCTTCATCGGCAGGAGAAGCGGGTCGCCCTCGTTGCATACGCCGCCGCCTATGCAGAGCACGTCGGGCTGGAATATATTGATAGTATTCGTGATACCCGCCGCGAGGTACTTTATGTATTTGTCAACTACTGCCTTCGCGTAGATGTCGCCCGCTCTCATACAGTCAAACGATGTACGCGCCGTTACCTTGCCCTTTTCCTCAGCAGACTTGTTCATTATGCTGTCGGGGTGCTCAGCCATAGCCTCCCTGGTCATACGGATAAGTCCCGTAGCCGAGGAATAAGCCTCGAAGCAGCCCTTGCGTCCGCACGAGCACTGCGCTCCGTCGACCTCGATAACGGTGTGACCAATCTCAGCGCCTGCGAAGTTAGAGCCTGCATATATCTTGCCGTCGATGATGATTCCGCCGCCTACACCTGTTCCGAGCGTGATGCATACCGCATTTGTCGCGCCCTTTGCAGCTCCCGCAACATATTCGCCGTAAGCCGCCGCGTTGGCGTCGTTCTCGATGAATACGGGCTTGTCGCTCCTGCCGAGGAACTCAGTGATGTACTTCACCATAGGCGTGTCCTTGAAGCCGAGGTTGTTCGAGTACTCGATGATACCGGTCGAGCTGTTGGCAATACCGGGAGTACCGATACCTATCCACTCGATGTCGTCGATGGTGAGGTTCGCGTTTTCGACAGCCTGTACTGCCATCTTAGCCATATCCTCCGCTATCTCCTTCTCGGGGCGCGGGCAGTTTGTCTTGGTGCTTGCCTTTGCGACGATCTTGTACTCCTCGTCAACTACGCCTGCAACGATGTTTGTACCTCCGAGGTCTATACCTACATAATATTTCATTTGATTTTTCCTCCTTTGGATTCCTTTGTAATAATTACTGTGCACTTGCCTTTTATATCGCACGTGTCGGTTCCCGCGGGAACAAACACGCTTGAGCCTTTTTTGGCGTGTATGACGCACTCGCCGCCATACATTATTTCCGCCTCCCCGCCAAGGAAGAGCAGATGTGTGAATGTGTCGGGACTGCCGACCGTCAGCGAGCGGAAGATGTCGTACTTCTCGGCGAAGAAGTATTCGCACTCCGCTATCGGAGTCCGCCACATACCCGCCATATTTATCCTCTGCGGCTGACCGTACTTCACTGTCGGCGGCTTGCATTCGGTGACGTCGAGTGCCTTGTCTATGTGGAGCTCGCGCGGCTTACCGTCGGCTCCGAGCCTGCCATAGTCGTAGACGCGGTAGGTGGTGTTGGAGCTCTGCTGTATCTCCGCGATGAGTATGCCCTTGCCTATGGCGTGGAGCGTCCCCGCCCTTATGAAGAAGACATCGCCCTTTTTTACGGGCACGCGGTTCACGATATCGAGGAGCGTCCCCTCCTCTATCGCCTTGCGGAAGGTCTCGGTGTCGGTCTCCTCCGCGAAGCCATATATGAGCTCCGCTCCCTCATCGCAGTCAACGATGTACCACACCTCGGTCTTGCCGTATTCGCCCTCGACCCGCAGTGCATACTCGTCGTCGGGGTGAACCTGCACGGAGAGGTCATTCCGCGCGTCTATGAGCTTTATCAGCACGGGAAAATCCGCGAACCTGCCGCAGTTCCTGCCGAGTGCTTCGGGGTGCTCGGCGATGAATTCGGGGAGCGTCATACCGTCGTATTCTCCGCCGCTTATCACACTCACGCCGTCCCTGTGACAGCTGAGCTCCCAGCTCTCGGCGAGCCGCTCAAGAGCGCTCTCCTTGCCGTACTGCTCGCGCAGCTTCGTTCCGCCCCATATATAATCCTTTATGGGAGGTATAAGTTCAAATGGTCTCATTCCGACCTCCTGCCTAATTCTTCAAGCTCGTCGCTGCTTCCGCAGAACACGTTGAAGTCGATGTATTTCTCGTCGCCGTAGTAGCCGTCGAGCTCGCCGTGGTCGTCGTACTGCCAGAACGTCCAGTCAACGAAGTCGGGCTCGGTCTGCTTGCAGCGTATCCACAGCGGATAGTCGCCGCCGCATATCGGCTTGACGTAGCGGTAGTAGACGGGCAAAGTCGTATATATCACGGGCTTTGTGCCGTAATACTGCTCCAGCTCGTCAAGCAGAGGGAGCAGTATCTCCTCCGTCTCCTCGCGGGTGGGCTTGTCGAAAGCCTTGTCGCCGTAATATTCGATATCCACCACGGGCGGAAGGTCAATCTCGTCCCCGCCGACGACGGAAATGTAGTTCTGCGCCTGCGTGTGACCGCTGCTGTCGAAGCTGAAAAAATGGTAGCACGAGCGCTTTATGTCCGTCTGCGCGGAATCCTCGATGTTGCGCCGCGCGGACTCGTCGATGTGCCCGCTGCCCTCGGTAGCCTTGATGAACGCGAACTGCACGCCCTGTTCTTCAAGGCGCTGCCAGTCTATCCCGCCCTGATAGTTCGAGACGTCCACTCCAAACACGGGGTAGCGCTTGCGGTTGACCACTGCCGTTGACAGCAGAGCCGACACTCCTACTGCCGCCGCAGTCATCACCGCTCCGAGCGCGAGCACTGTAGTTTTCTTCTTGTCTATCATTTAGCCGCAGGGTCGCCCATAACTATGCCTCTGCCGTTCGTGGCAAAGTAGACCCTGCCGAACACCTCGCTGTCTCCCGTGATTACGGGCGTGATATTGCCGAAAAGGTGGCTTTCGTCATTTATGCGGCTCCAAGTTTTGCCCTTGTCAGTCGAGCGGTAGATGCCGTCGCCGTGGGGAGTGGAGTTGCCCTCGACGTTGTCGTTGCCGATTATGTATATCGTCGGGTAGCCGCCCTCCTTCTCGGGAGCTCCGAAGCCGAGAGCCCTCGCGTTCGCCGTCTTCAGCACGGTGAAGGTCTTTCCGCCGTCCTCGCTGTACATCGGGAACGAGCCGTTGTACGCCCAGACGTGTCCCTCGTGACCGCCCACCGCAACGAGCTTGCTGTTGTCGGTGAGCACGGCGTCCGTAGCCTTGAAGTTGTAGCCGCCGTCCTCGGACACGAAGAAGCTGCCGCTGCTCACGGCGTAGAACTTCTTGGGGTCGACCTTGTCGGCGATGACAGTCGCGCCCATGCTCAGTCCCTCGCAGTTGTACCACTTCTCGCCGTAGTCGGGGGTCATATACGGCTTGCCGCTGAGCGTTGACGGACGCCATATAATGGTGCTTCCGTCCGCGGACATACACGCCGAGCCGCCCTGCGACTTGTCGGGCAGGAAGCGGACATTGTTCCACGTAGCGCCGCCGTCTGTCGTGTAGTTGAGCGACTTCTTCGATTCACTCGTGTATACGCCGTAATTGCTGTCGAGCCACGCGCAGTCCACCGATGTAGCGTTGCCGTTCTTCATAAAGTGTGCGTCGTCGGGCGGGACTGTCACGTCCATATGCGCAAAGCCCGTGAGGTCGCCCATTATCGAGTACATCTGCGGCTTCGTGTCATCATAGGGCGGAGCCACGATGTCGAACACCGCCGTCTCCTCTATGCCCTTGGCGTCGAATTCTATCGTCACGGGAGTGCCGCTGCCGAGGTCGGTGAGGTTGACGGTCGAGTACAGCGTCGCACCAGTTCCGTAGCTTACCTTGTCGGAGTTGAACGGGTCAAGCGCCACCGCCGCCGTCCACCAGCCGATAGAAGCTTCCTCGCGTCCCCACGTGAGCCAGTCGGCTTCGGACACATCCATTTTGTAGTTCTTTTCCTTTTTCGTGTAGAGGGACTTCCAGCTCCTGCCGCCGTCCTCCGAGCGGTAGATGTTGTGTCCCCTGTCGTCCCAGAAGCTCAGCGAGGTCACGACTATCGTGTCCTGAGCCTGTGCATCGAGCGTGATACCGCCGAAGCCGCCGTATCTGCCGTCGCCGACATCGGGTGTGATGTCCTCAAACTTCTCGGTCCTGAGGTCGAGAGCCGAAACTGCGCCGTTTTTGGGGTCTGTGTTAGGTCCTGCCGTGTCCGAGTAGGCGAGGTACATATACCCGTTCTCTGAGATGACCGCCTGCAAGGGGTACATTCCCGCGTTGTTCACAGGCAGAGCCTTCCACGTAGCGCCGCCGTCAGACGACTTGTACACGCACTCGCCGTTCATCATCGCGGCTCCGACGTAGACGTCATCGGTCGCAGGGTCGAACTCGACCCACATCACGCCGATAGCATTGCCCTCCTGATAGTAGTCTCCCCACACGGGGAAGCTCTCCACCTTGCTCCACGTAGCGCCGTAGTCCTCGGACTTCCACAAGCCCTTGGTGCGCGAGCCGAAATACACGTTGTTATTGTTCACGGGGTCTACCTTCAGGCGCTCACCGACGCCTCTGCCCGAGCAGTTGCCGCCGCAGCTGAATTCGAGGTCAAAGCGCTTCCACGTCCTGCCATAGTCGTCGGAGGCAAGGATAGCGCCGTTCTCGCCCATATATGTGCCGCACGCCGCATACACGCGGTTCGGCTCGACGGGGTCGGTGGCTATGCTCTCTATACCGATGAGGTTCCACTCGTCGCCGCCGAGGTGGTCGGTAATAGGCACCCACTTGTCCTGCGCCTTGTCGAAGCGGTATGCTCCGCCTATATCGGTGCGCACGTAGGCGAGCCCCTCCTCCGCGGGATTGTACACGATGCCCGTTATGTAACCGCCGCCGCCTATTGCGACGTTACTCCAGACGTAATCCACATTATCACCGCCGCTCTTTCCGCACCCAGCCGCCGAAGCGCCTAATGCAGCCATTGCGGCAAGCAGTGCGATAGTTCTTTTTATTCTCATAGCAAACTCCTGTTCAGCGGAGCCCTGCTCCGCACATAGATACAATAACATTTTACCCTATTTTGCCATATTAGTCAAGGATAATTTGTGAACGGAGCGGTAATGATACTCCTCACTTACTCAATACAAACACAAGCCCCGAGGAGACTGCCTCGGGGCTGTTCTTTATTCTATCTGCTTGGCGAGAAACTGCGCCGCCGCCGTGATAAGGCTCTTTTGCAGATCTGTTGCCTCCGCGCTCTTTTCCGACGTCAGAAAGGCTACAGCTCCCGAAACATCGCCCGCCGTGATTATCGGCACAGCCGCAATGGCGGTGCGCTCCACGCCCTCGGCAGGATAGAAGCTGTTGCTCCGCCCGTCGGGACAGAAGAACTGCCCGCGGCTGTCCATGAGCTCCTCAAGCTGAGCTGTTACGCGGCGCTCCGCAAATTCGCGCTTCGGCACTCCCGCTGACGCGACTACGTGGTCCTTGTCGAACACCACCACGGGACACCCCGCTGTCTTGTGCATGACCTCCGCCACATTCGCCGCGTTCTCGCTGAGCTCGCTCATAGCCGAGTATTTCTTGAATATGACCTCGCCCTCGCTGTTTGTGTATATCTCTAAGGGGTCGCCGTAGTTGACAGTGTTGACACTGAGAGAGCCGTCCTTTTTCTTCGGTATAGGGACGGTTATCGGCTTTGCTTCGTAATTCTCAGTGCCTTGCGTAAAATTTTCGGGCTCCTCTGCCTTCTTTCTCTTACGCTTGGTTGACTTCCCGCACCGCAGCAGTTTGTCGATGTCGGGCTTGAGCTTTATCTCGACGCTGTCGGTGTTTACCGTTATCCTGTCCACGATGAAGGTAACGTCCGTCTTGTCGAGGACATCCTTCTCGGCTATGCTGTCGAATATCTCAATGACAGTCTTGGCTATGCGGCTCGCCTGCACCATAGTATTGTGCTTGTCGGCTGTCATCTGGAGCTGATTTTTCAGTCCCGTGATGTGGCGGGTGAGATTCTCTATCTCCTCCGCATAGACCTCCTCGGTTATCTCCGCGCGTTCGGGATTGCGAGCGATATCACGCGCCTGCTGTCGGGTGAGTATCTTTATCTGGAGCTTCGTTTCCTCTATCTCCTTGTTGATACTCTCCACAAGCGACTTGCTCTCCTTGGTTTCCTTCTTCTGTCGGCGTATGCTCTTCTGGAGCTCCTCCAGCATTTCTGCGGAGTTCTCACGCACGCGCCTGATGTAGCTTTTCAGTATCTCGTCCAGCACGTCAGCTCTGACGTAGTGCGAGGTGCAGCCGCTCAGTCCGTGCTTGTGATAGCTTGAGCAGTGGTATGCGCTGAGCGTGGGACGGCTCAGCGAAAACATCGGAGCTCCGCAGTCGCCGCAATACATACAGCCCGAGTACACATTATCGTACTTCCGCTTCCCGTTGTAGCCCGACTTGCCGCGGAGCTGTATCTGCTCCTGCACCTGTGAAAACTGCCTGTAGTCGATGAGTGGTTCATGGAAGTCCTCGAACACGAGCTGCTCTGTCACATCTACCTTTTCCTCAGGACCGTTTATTCGCTTGCGTCTGTACTTGCCCTGCCGCAGTGTGCCGATATAAAAGTCGTTCTGCAATATCTGCCCGACCGTCATTGCCGACCACTTTTGGCTTGTTCGGATATGACTCTCTCTGCCGCTCGCGGTTATGAGCTCGTCACGACGTACGGACGGAGTGCTGATACATTTCTTTGTCAAGTACTCGGCGATGCGATGATATCCCCAGCCCTTGATGTAGAGCTCGAAGATAGTTTTCACGACCTCCGCAGCTTCCTCGTCAAGGACGTAGCGGTTGCCTACACTGTGATTCGGCAGGAACGCATAACCGTACGGAGCACTGCACTGCCACTGCCCCTCCTCCTGCCTGCGCTTGACGACTGCCTTGACTTTTCGCGAGGTATCCGTGACGGGCATTTCGTTCATTAGAAAATGGAACGATATCATCTGCCAGTTGTCGCTCTCGGCTGAGTAGTCAATGTTGTCGCCGATTGAAATGATTCTCATTCCTGCGTCGCGTAGGTCTTCAAGCTCGACCAGTCCCTTGCTATTGCGGCGGCTGAATCGCGAGAAGTCCTTGACTATGAGAATGTCGTATTCGTGTGACATCATCTTCTTTCGGAGTTCCTGATAGCCCTCACGCTGCTCGAATGTGTAGCCCGAACGGTCGCGGTCTTCGTAGAAGTCGATGCTGCTGTCGGGGAAATGACGTCCGACGTAATCGGCTATTATTGATTTCTGATTCTCTATCGAGGTATTGTCGCGGTCGAGTTCAAGGTCCACCGAGATTCGGCAGTACCCTGCGATACTGTATTGCACGCTCATCTTACCACTCCTTTTTCAAGATATACTGTGCTTTCCGCACCTTCAATTCTACCATTCTCCGACCGCAAAAGCAATCGGCAACAGCAATAAAAAAACTGGTAAATTCTGGCAGTAAGTATTCGAGAGCGCACAGGCGTGCGCTCCCTTTCTCAGCACGCGAGATTGTTCAGAAGCAGTCCCTCGGTGGAAGCGAAGAGGTCGCCGTTCCCCGACCTGATGACCGCTATCTTGTATTTTTTACCGCTCCAGTCGGTGCAGATACGTCTGACCTCTGACGCGATCTCCTCGCTCTGCTGATCCTCGTTCGTCAGCCACACCTCGACTATTTTGGCTTTTTCTAATACATTCACTTCGATGGTACATCACTCCTTCACACTCAGTTTTGGAATAATCTACCTGCATTATTCATTTTCACACCTCCCCGTTTTTGCAAGTATGTACTCGTATTTTTTCTCTCAGACGCCAGCCATACTTCGCTAAGTACAGCCAGTATCACGAGCTTTTTCATATTTTGACCCCAAGATTTTTCTCACTTTCAACTTTTGACGCCAATTTCCAATTGCTGCATTCTCCGATATTTCGGCGGGCACTGCCCGTCCGAGGTGAATTGGCTGGCGGTTTGACGCCAGCCTTTTTCCTGCAAACTGCAAATAGGCTCGAAAAGGGGCACGGGGTCTCCCGTTTCAGAGGCAGGCGGAATGCCGTTTGCTATGCTTGCCTTCCCAAAAGGGAAGACTTTTTGTCACCGCCACCTCTTCTGTACCGCTGCTCTGTCCGTTTTTTCTCCCTCTGAAATATCCCCCAACTCGCTCCACGTTGCGCGACAACCGCTTTCAATGGGAGCGGTAGGAGCAGCTATACCATTTTCACTTTGAGGACATCAAAAGGGTACCCCTTTCGCCTGTTTCGCAGGTCACCAAATTCGGACTTTAACTTTACATCTCGGTAACCTTACTTTCATATTAAGGCAAGTCGGTTTTTAAGGGGCTTTCTGTGCGTGTTTCAGTTATCGCTCTGTCACGTTACCTGTCATAGTTATTATTGCAAAGAAAAGAAAGCACATTTATAATTAATAACTATCCAGTAATATATATCTTCCTTCCCTGTATTAATATATATTATCTTGTATACTTAATATATAAGCGTATGACAATATGACACTCCCCCTATGACAGATAGTGAACTGTTTATCAATCTCCTCTCGTTTTATTGTTAAGCTTAACTGAGTACAGTATACACGACCATTTAGCACAAGTCAATAGATATTGTATACAATCTCTACCGCATTCAATCTATAATCTATTTTTGTGAACAAATTGTAAACTTTTATTCCGTACCTTTAAATACTTTATTTTACGGTATATCGAGCTGCGATATCGTTTCAGAACATATCGAACACTATTTCTGAAAGGAGACGCCATGTTTGAGATAGAAGCACACTACCATGACCGCAAGATATATTTACCTGACGGCAGAGTATATCCTCTTGGAGTGATGCTTCTGCGCTATTTTTCAATGAGTTCGTATGTTTTAGCTGAACTGTTTGACGTATGCGAGCGCGCAAAGTCAGAGTTGAACATCAGTTCCTTATATTGTCCTGCTGACATTGGTGAGCGTGCACAGGAAATAGAATTTGCATACGACAGTATAATGGATATTGCAAAGTCACTTCCGCCACATGACACAAAACATTTCAGACATGGTCTGCTGAGAAATTTGTTCGCATACTACAACGACATCTTTGACGAGCCATTCTATGAGGACTCGGAGTTTGAAGTCAATGATTACAACGAACACTTTATCAGCGCAGAGAGCACTCCTGTGTCCTATGAGGAAATGTATATCACTGAAGAACTGAACGAACTTCGTAAATTATCAGACTACGAATTTGACAGCAAGAAAGTTTTCAGCAACTACGAGAACAGAAAAGACGCCGCAGACTTCACGACTTGCATCGAGCAAATGACGACGGAGTTCTTAACTTTTATTGAAGACATAATCCGCGTCAAGAACATTTTCATGCCTTTCGTGGACGAGCTCTGTGACCACAACTGTTATCCGACAACTCAAAAAGTTATTGGCACTTTTCAACGATACACGGGCGTAATTTCAAGCGGCAGTATGTGCATGGGACATACAGTTATCGAAACGGAAAAAGGTCCCATACTCTGTGAGACCTACCGTTTCACATCGCTGGGAGCCTTTCTATATTTTGAGTTGTTCAAGTGCATTGAGGAAAAATTTATGCCTGTGCGCTGCAAGAACTGCGGTCGTTGGTTTATAATGAAGAATACTACGTTCTCCCACTTCTGCAAACGACTCATCAGCAGTAATCCTCCTAAGACCTGCCGCGACCACGCTATGAGTCATAACTTCAAGGAGAAACTCAAGAGCGATCCTATTTGGGAGATTTACAACCGAGGCTACAAACAGCACTACGCTCGTTTTATGAAGGGTAAAATGACAAAGGCTGAGTTTTCAGAGTGGGGCGAGTATGCTATCGAGCTGCGAACTAAAGCTGCTGACGGTGAGCTGGAGATTGAGGAGTATCAGAGGTTGATTAGGATATAACGCAACAATTATTCTGACTCACCGTCCCAGAAAATCTCACTTAATCAGAAGCCGTCCTTCCAGCGGCGGATGTCTTCTTTTCTGAATGGAAACGAACCAATGGTGAATTGCTCCTTTTCGAGCTCCGCCTGCGCGAACCACGGAGAGACTTTCCTGCCGTCTGTGTGAGTCAGAATATGGAAGCAAACCGCAGGAATAAAGCTCTGTCCGATAAGATAGCATTTTTCGCCGTTTTCGTTTACAGCTTCATCGACTATCATCACGACATGAACGTCGTTGCAGATGATATCTCCGATACGCATTTCATCGGGCGGTATGACCTCGGATTCTTTCTGAAGCGAGAGCGTGCCCGCATAGCGCATTACCTCTTTCAGGTAATTCATATACTGCTGATGACTTTTATCTGGCAGAGCCGCAGGTATCTCGCAGGACAGCCCCGCCAGCACAAGCATTCTCTTTCCCTTTCGCCAGCGTCCGTAGTCGCACACGTCGCCGTTTGAAAACTGAAATGATATCCTGTCGTACTGCCCTGTCTCGTAGAAATAATCGCTGTAAAGTCTTATCACACTGTCGGCGCACTGCTGGTAGCCCTCGTCGCCGAGGCTTATGTCGAATATCGCCGCGATATCGGTCGAATTCAGCGTAGTACCGTCATATACGGGAAGCTTCGTATCGTCGGGCAGGAGCGGATAATCACGCAGATACTCAGCGAAGCTCCCGTCCTCAGCGGCAACACGAGTATATCCCTCGGGAGGCAGTATCCGCGTGCCCAGTGTCGTTCCTTCGGGGACAAGCGACTGTATCTCGAAGAATCTTCCTGCGGACTCTATCGTGAGCTCAGCGGCTCTCCACTTCGGATTCGAGCGGAAATATACAGTGACAGCCAACGCCGCGGCAATAGCTGCCAACACCGCGATACAGACAGTTTTCTTTTTCCCACCTGATTTCTCAGCAACGTTATTGCCCATAGTCATTTTCCCTCCGCTCCGCAACCAAAATCCCCGAGCCTCAACTCGGGGATACGATTTTTACCATTCACTTTCACGCTGTCTGTACAAAAACATTGCCGCCGAAAAAAACACGTATCCGAATGCCGCTCCCATTGTGTTCGTTATCACGTCATCAACTTCGGTCAGTCCGCGTCCCGTTATGTACTGCATAGTCTCGATGAATGACGAGAACAGAAAGCCCGCGAACACGGTCACCACAGGATTTCGGAACGGCTTTGCCACGCACGGGAGCAGTGCTCCAAACGGGACAAACAACAGAACATTCAGAAATATCTGCATAAACCAGAACTTGTGATTCGGCTGCACAAGCATCGCCTCGAACTCACGGAGCGGTGTAAGCACCACTCCCCTGTTTTCGGGCGTTCGCAGCACCATTGTCTCGCGGACAATGAATGTAACAAACAGGACTCCGAGAATGTAGATGAGGAAAGTGCAGTTTATCAGCGTTTTTCGTTTTTCATAGTTTTTCTGATGCACATTCTCACCTCCCCAAGTCAAGCTCTGTGCTCAATAAAAACCAAGCCCTCGGAATCGGCTGTATGCCTGACTCCGAGGGCTTCACTTAGCCTATGTGTAAATTATACCATAGAAAGAAGATAGTGTCAAGTGCTCACTTCCTGTAGCCGTTCGGGTTCTGCTTCTGCCAGTTCCAGCTGTCGCGGCACATATCTTCAAGCGTTTTCTCAGTCTTCCAGCCGAGCACCTTCAAAGCCTTGTCAGCATTGGCGTAGAGCTCTGCAAGGTCGCCCGCTCTTCTTGCTCCGTAAACATGGTTGACCTTTATATCATTCACGCGCTCAAAAGTCTCGACTATCTCCGTTACGCTGTACGGTGTGCCTGTACCGAGGTTAAATATCTCACAACACTTGTCATTGTTGAGAATATAGTCGATAGCCTTTACGTGACCCTTTGCGAGGTCTACAACGTGGATATAATCACGTGTGCAGGTGCCGTCTGCTGTCGGATAGTCGTTGCCGAAAATGGTCAGGCACTCGCGCTTGCCGACTGCGACCTGTGTAACATAGGGCATAAGATTGTTCGGGATACCCTGAGGGTCTTCACCTATCATCCCCGACTCGTGAGCCCCGATTGGGTTGAAGTAGCGGAGGAGCACGACGGAAAGCTTCTCGTCAGCATTGGCTGCGTCGGTCAGTATCTGTTCCATCATGGATTTTGTCCAACCGTAGGGATTCGTACAGGCTCCGCGCGGCATTGTCTCAATAAACGGAACTTTGTTCTCCTCTCCGTAAACCGTCGCACTCGAAGAGAAAAGCATATTCTTGACACCGTACTCGGTCATTATCTCAAGCAAAGATAATGTTGTGTCAATATTATTGCGGTAGTACATTATCGGCTTTTGAACTGACTCGCCGACTGCCTTCAAACCAGCAAAATGTATTACTGCATCAATCTTATCCTCTTTGAAAACTTCTGCAAGCTTGACATTATCCTTGATGTCGAGCTCGTAAAGCTTTACAGACTTTCCCGTTATCATTTCAACTCTTTTTATCGCTTCAGGCGAGCTGTTTGAGTAGTTGTCTGCGACTACTACGTCATAGCCTGCATTCAATAATTCAACGGCGGTATGCGAGCCGATATAGCCTGCACCACCTGCGAGTAATATTGTTGACATTGTCTCATCCTCCGTTAGTTATAGCTCTACGCCATTAAGACGTAATAGTTCTCTAGCTGTTTCCACCGAATCCACACCAGTCTTATTCTTAACAGGCGCAAACTCTTTGCTTCTGTCAACCTCATACGCAAGACAATCATCCTGCAATTTCACCATATCCAGAGCAAGTGTTTCAAACTTGTACGCATTTGGCTCTTCCGGCTTGATATATTCGCCATCAGGTGTCATATACGGAATCTTCTTAAATGCACGGTGCAAAGGAAGCTTGACCGACAGCGTCTGATTCAACTTGTCCACGCGGAACAAATAATTCAGAATCACGCCGTAATTATATGACAGCGTGCCGTCTGATTCGCGGCTTTGAATCATCTCGTCAGTCATCTCGTAATACTCCACTATTGACGGCTTGCCATCCTCCAAACATAAGACACCAACACGTTCTTCCGGATCTGCCTTTGCCACAACCTTCGAGCCGGAGACCTTGCCAGATTCAATCACAGCACCGATAAAACACGGGTCTGCGATGCGCTGCAAAACATTGTCCACCGCAAACACATTCAGCCACTCGAGCTTGGCTTCTTTCACGATTTGCAGCATTCCTGTCTTTGCCATTGATGCATACCAGCCGCCGTTACCGTTCGGCGCAGTCTTGATGACGCCCTTGTCTGCCAGCATCAGCTTGCCGTTTGTATCAACAGTTGGTAACTGTTCCTGAACAAAGAAGAAAACATTGGCCGAACTGTAACCAAAATAGTCATTCTTTTCAATGAATTCTCGCGTTTCTTTGTTGTTCTCCTCGCTTGTCATGATGAACAGTGGGATCCATGCATCCGCTTGTTTGACTACATCAAGCAGATTGTTGATCAGGCACTCGAAAATATACAGTTCATGCTCCACTCCGATGTTGAACATTCCTTTTGGATGGTCAAATCCCAAACGACTGCCTTGTCCTCCAGCAAGTAATACAGTACCAACTTTTCCGTGTCGTATCGCTTGCAGACCGATTTCCGTATAACGTTCGCGGTTCTGCTCGATCTCTAATAGCGTTGTTGCGAACAGCGGTGCGAAAGTGCCACGTTTTAGCTCATTATCCTGCGTATTCAGTACCGAAAAGTCAAGGCTTTCAATTTGCCTAACCATTTCATACTGCTCTTGCTCTGTCAAAGTCTGCATATGCTTTACGATATGCTCCTGATGCATCATGTTGAGGATTTCCGATGTTTTGTGCTTCATGAAACACCTCCCGATTGGTTTGTGTCTATATGCGAACTGAACGGCGCACGATGGTTCATGTACCGTTCAGTTTCATATTCTGAAATTACAGCTCTCTCTTACAGAGATCCAGTGCAGATGCAATAACTGCATCCATGTCATAGTACTTGTATTCGCCGAGACGTCCGCCAAAGATGACCTTGCTCTCAGCTTCTGCGAGTTTCTTGTATTCCGCATACAGTTTGCCGTTTTTCTCATCATTAACAGGATAATACGGCTCGTCACCGGGCTTCCATTCAGAACTGAATTCGCGGCTGATAACAGTCTTCGGCAAATCATTGCCGTCCGCATCCTTGCCA
>JAFXXD010000053.1 GCA_017542475.1 Ruminococcus sp.
ATGTGTACTCAATAACCGCCGTTAGGCGGTTATTGCCCCGAACTTCGTTCGGGGTGCGCAAATTCTTTGATAATATATGGAATTTGCGCATCACATTAATTGATGTCAAGCTCATTTTGCCCTAAAGGGCAAAACAAAGTGCAAGAAAAAAATAAATTTTTTTTTGCACTTTGACAACTCAAAAACGCCTTTTAAAAGCTATATAAAGGCATTTATGAGTTGTTGAGCAGACATTAATTATACTTAACAAATAAACGGTGCATTAAATGCACACCGCTATACAAGAGGTATTAATATGTCAGGATCGATCAGAAAAAGAGTTGCACTGTCCACGGCTCTGGTACTGTTCTTGTTCGTTTCGATAGCATTCGCAGCGTCATATTATGCCGTCAGGAGGATAGGCAGCCGCTATCAGGAAGCCGCTGTCACAGCCGCTCTCGATTTCGCGGAGCTGACCATCGACGCCGACGCTGCCAAGGAGTGCTTCTCTACGAGGAACAGGACTGAGGAATATCAGACCGTGCAGAATAAGATATTCTTCGATATGAACACGGGTGCGGAGCACCTCTCGCAGGCGCTATATGACGCCAACCACGACGGTATGACCCAGCACCTCAACAAGCGCTGCTACCATACTATGGAGGAGACCTTCCGCAGCTGCGAGCAGCTGTGCGTAGTGTACTTTGACGTCAACAACCTCAAGCTGATGAACGATACGAACGGTCACGAGAGCGGCGACTGCGTCATCAGCGTCTTCGCGGACGATTTCGGCTTTGACGGCGAGCTCTACATTATGAGCGGCGGCGACCTCATCTACAGCAGCTTATCGCCGAAAAGACGGGCGTTATCCTGAAGCAGCAGTTCATCGCGGATCAGGACGACATAAACAAGACCTTCAGCGATATGATGATCAAGAACAAATACCCCGATTTTACGGCTCCCGACGCGACGAACTGTCAGGAGCTCATCAAGGCGGGCGCGTTCATTCCCCTTGATAACTACTGGGACGACTACCCCAACATCAAGGCTCTGTATACCGACGTCCAGTGGGACAGAATGCGCCAGCCCGACGGTCATATCTACTATATCCCGCTGTTCTCCTCGGTCAACATCAAGGAGATGAACCCGACCTACAGCGGCGAGGCTTTCTGGGTGCAGGTAAAGGTGCGCGAATGGGCGAATTATCCCGAGCTGAAAACTCCCGACGACTTCTTCGACCTCATCGAGAGCTACCTTGAAGCCAATCCCACCGCTGCCACCGACGAGACCGACTACGGACGCATTATGAAGCAGATAGACGCTCTCAAGCATAAGGACCTGCCCCTCATCGTTATGAGCGAGGACTTCGATTCCGCGTGGGCAGGCTACGTCGAGGAGTACGGCAATATCGACACGCAGGTGTTCTTCGGCGAGCTTACGGCAGAGGTAGCAAGGCGCTGCGGATAAGCATACCAGCCGCACAAATACGTATTACAAGCATATCGGCTCCGCCGGTACAGCGGAGCCGATACTTTTTTGCTTCCCGAACGCGGAAGAGGGGAGTGCGTGCTTGACAAATCCGATACTATTATGGTATAATAAAGGTTGTATTGACAGGCGGAGACAGCAGTCCCGCGCAATACGATCCTATTAAACGGAGGTTGCAATATGGAAAGCATTAATGAGATCGCTGCTCGTATCCGCGAGCTGCGAGAGGTATGCGACTATTCACAGGAACAGCTTGCCAAGGAGCTCGGACTTGAACCCGCTCAGTATGCAGGCTATGAAGAAAACGGCGATTTCCCGATAAGCGTCATCTACGAGATCGCCAATAAATTCCGAGTCGATTTCAACGAGCTGGTCACAGGTGAGCCCAGCCGTATAGATACTTATCAGGTCGTCCGCCGCGGTCACGGAAAGAGCGTGAGCCGCTTCCCGGGCTACCGCTTCAAGGACCTTGCCTTCCGCTATGCGGACAAGATAATGCAGCCCCTTCTCGTTACTCTTGAGCCCTCGGACGAGCCCGCAAAGCTCGTTACCCATACAGGTCAGGAGTTCAACCTCGTGCTGAAGGGCAGCATCGCCGTTGTTTTTGAGGACAAGGAGATTATCCTCAACGAGGGCGATTCGATATATTTCAATCCGACTTATCCGCACGGTCAGCGCTGCCACGGCGACAGCAAGGCACGCTTCCTGACTATGATAGCGGAATGAGCCTATAAAAAGGAGTTCAGTTAAAATGCTTTTAGACCGATATCTTCCCCGTATCGAGTTCGACTCGTACGAGGATTTTATAGAAAACTACCGCGTAAATGTTCCCGAGGATTTCAACTTCGGCTGGGACATCGTTGACGAATGGGCTAAGCAAGAGCCCGACAAGAAGGCACTGGTATGGCTTTCCCACGACAAGCAGGAGCGCACCTTCACCTTCACAGACATCTCGAAGCTCTCGAATCAGACCTGCCACTACTTCCGCAGTCTCGGACTCAAAAAGGGCGATGTTGTCCTGCTGATACTCCGCCGCCGCTGGGAGTACTGGGTAATAGCTACCGCGCTCCACAAGCTCGGAGTCATTCTTATCCCGGGCAATCTGCTCTTCACCACGCACGACATCGCCTACCGCGGCAATATGGCTGAGATATCCGCCATCATCGCCTGTGACGACGAGTACATACGCGGACAGATAGACGCCGCGGCTCCCGAGATAAAGACGCTCCGCCGCAAAATTGCAGTCGCTGAGCCCCGCGAGGGCTGGGACTACTTCGAGGACGAGATAGCTAAGTACCCCGATACCTTCGAGCGTCCCACGGGCGACGAGGCTACCAAGGCGACCGATACGATGCTCATCTACTTCACATCGGGCTCGACAGGTATGCCCAAGATGGTATGTCATAACTTCGCGCACCCGCTCGGTCACATAGTTACCGCAAAATACTGGCATCAGGTACAGGAGAACAAGCTCCATATGTCCATTTCGGACTCTGGCTGGGCCAAGTTCGGCTGGGGCAAGATCTACGGTCAGTGGATATGCGGCGCGATACAGTTCGCCTACGACTTCACGGGCAGATTCAACGCCAAGGATATACTCGAAGTTATCAGCCACTACAAGCTGACCACATTCTGCGCTCCGCCTACGATGTACCGCTTTATGCTCCAGGAGGATATGACGCAGTACGACCTCTCGTCCATCCAGAATTTCTGCAACGCGGGCGAGCCCCTCAATCCCGAGGTATTCAACCGTATCTACGAGCTCACGGGCAAGAAGATGCGCGAGGGCTTCGGTCAGACCGAGGGCACCGTTCTTATCGCGAACTTCCCGTGGATAGACCCCAAGCCGGGCTCGACGGGCAAGCCCTCGCCGCTGTACAATATCCACCTTCTCCGTGCTGACGGCACCGAGTGCGACGACGGTGAAGAGGGCAGCATTATGGCGTGCGGCATAGACAAGCAGCACCCCACGGGTCTGTTCTGCGGATACTATAAAGACCCCGAGCTCACAAAGGCTGTGCTCGGCGGCGAGAACTACGACACAGGCGATGTCGCATGGCGCGATTCCAAGGGCTACTACTGGTTCGTCGGCAGAAACGACGACGTTATCAAGTGCTCGGGCTACCGCATAGGACCGTTTGAGGTAGAGAGCGCTCTGCTCACTCACCCCGCTGTTGTCGAGTCCGCTATCACAGGCGCTCCCGACCCGATACGCGGTCAGGTAGTAAAGGCTACGGTCGTTCTCGCGAAGGGCTACACTCCCTCACCCGAGCTCACCAAGGAGCTTCAGGACCACGTAAAGAAGGAGACTGCTCCTTATAAATATCCGCGTGTAATCGAGTACGTGGACGAGCTGCCCAAGACGCTCGGCGGCAAGATAAAGCGTGCGCAGATACGTCACACCGACGAGGAAGCTGCCGCTAAGTAATATATACAGCAGCATTATGAAATACTGCGGGGAAAGGACCTTCTCGGTGAAGGGACTTTCCCCGCTTTTTTACTCCTCTGACAGTCCGCTTATCCGCATACTATGCCCCGTGTTGCTTATTCATCGGCTATCTTCCGCATAAAATCGGCAGTTGTGAGCAGGCCGTTCCTGTTGTAGCGCCCTATCCCGTAGAGGCAGTCGGGGTCGCGGGTGATGTAGTTCGGACGCTCGCGGCAGGTCAGCGTCATAAGGAAGCCGTTCTCGCGTATGACTGGCAGGCTCTCGCGGCTGACAGCTCCGAACGGGTAGGTGAACACGCGCGGAGCTATGCCGATATTCGCTGAAAATTCCTCTTGCAGGTGCGAGATGTCCTCGCTGAGGGCTTGTCGGTAGTCCTCCTCGGACTCGCCGCTCATCCGCTTGCAGCCCGTGCGTCCGCTGTACAGCGAGTGCATATCATAGGTGTGGTTGCCGAATTCCACCCGTCCCGAGCCCGCAAGCAGCGTTATATCGTCCCACGTCAGATAGGAGTAGCAGGGGATATGCGGGTCGCGGGCAGCGTCGTTGTCGGTGTAGCTCCCCACGACCGATATCACCGCCGTCATATCGTACTTCTCAAGCAGCGGCAGCAGATACGTCAGATTGTTGTAGTAGCCGTCATCGAGGGTTATCATCACGGGCTTGAGCGGCAGACCTCCCTTGCCCGCGGCATAAGCGATGACCTGCTCTGCTGTCACGGACCTGTAGCCGTTCCCGCTCAGCCAGCGGAGGTCGTTTTCGAGCTGAGTCGGCGTCACCACGTATTCCGACGGAGTGTCGCCGTATATGCTGTGATACATTATCACGGGCAGCCGAACGGGCTCCTCAGGCTGGCTGTCGGCGGACGTGAAAAGAAAGCGTCCCACGAAGAAAAACGCTCCGCAGAGCGCGAAGACCACCGCGTCCGCAAGCAGCAGCCACAGAAACCTCGATAAGCTGTAAGACCTGTACATCTGTCATCACCTCGGAATATCTTATTCGGCACGGATCGCGTTCATACCTTTGAGCGCGGTTATTTTTTTCGGCGCGGGCGAATATGATAGAATTAATGGAAATACTATTGATGAGCGCGGCTCATCGTCAGAGGTGAGAGAATGAAAATTATCAGATACAGAATGAAGCGCAGGAGGATAGTCTCTGCGGCAAGGCTCATACTGCTGCTGTCGCTTCCGCTGACGGCGGCAGTCTCCGTGAAGGTGCTCCCCGAGGTGAGGAAGGCGGTCGTTAGCGTCGGCAGCCTGCGTGTGGGCGGGGCAGGGGATAACGACGAGGAGGTCGTCACACGGAGCGTCCCCGACAATAAAGCCGACGCGTCGCTGCTGCAAAGCAGCATCACGCTTTCGGAGGGCTACGGGCTCGCGGAGGAGTCAGAGGAGAATACGCTGGTGAAGCTCATAAGCCCGCTGGATATGGTCTCGCGCAATGCAGGTCCGAAGCCGTATCCGGGCGATTCCGACTACACCGAGGGCGGAGACATAATCCGCACGACCTACGGTCTGTACAGCGGCACTGCCTTCTTCGACCTCCCGAAGGGCGGACAGGTCAACAACAAGACAGAGCTCCCGAACGACACCCTCATTGCGGAGAGCCGCTGCCTGCCGAATTTCACCGTCTCCGACACCGACGAGCCGCAGATACTGATATACCATACTCACACGACCGAGAGCTTCGAGCCGTATGTCCGCGACAAATACGATGCCGACTTCAACTACCGCACCACCGACGACACCAAGAATATGGTAATGGTCGGCAACGCGATACAGGCGGAGCTCGAAGCGGCGGGCTACAGCGTCATACACGCGACGGATATCCACGACTATCCCTCGTATAACGGCTCGTACGCCCGCAGCCGCGAGACTATACTCCCCATTCTTGAGCAGTACCCGAGCATAAAGGTAGCGCTCGATATCCACCGCGACGCCATTTCGGGTGACGGCACAGCCGCTCAGCCCTATGTCGATATCAACGGCAGAGAGGCGGCACAGGTGATGATAATCTCGGGCTGCGACGACGGCACGCTCGGTATGCCCGACTATATGAAGAACTTCCACTTTGCGTGCTGTCTCCAGCAGCAGCTCGAATCCGACTATGCGGGGCTTACCCGCCCGATACTCTTCGACTACCGCCACTACAATCAGGACCTCACGACGGGCAGCCTGCTCATAGAGGTGGGCTCACACTGCAACACCCTCGACCAAGCCCAGTACAGCGGACAACTTATCGGGCAGTCGCTCAGCCGCCTGCTCGATTCCGTGAAGGAGCAATAATTCTCAGATGAAACGAAATAATAAAAAGACCGCAGTCAGCGCCGTACTGATGTACGTCGTGCTGACCTGCGGTCTGCGAATGTTTTTATTGTCCTGCGCTAACTCCCACAACAAGCTCAGCGAGGAGCAGATAGCTCCTGCGCGGCTGACGGTAGGGAGCGACTCAGCACAGCTCGATATCCTCGGGCAGAGCGTCCGTCTGCGATACTTTGCGGACAGCCGCGGCACCCTTGCGGCGTATCTGCTCACACCCGACGAGCTTCGCGCCGCCGCGGTGCTTGCCGCACTGATATCGGAAAGAGATCAGTTAGCCTTAGAAGTGAACGTTCTCGGGTACAAGCTCTCGGGACGCGACATAACGTCGTCGTAGAAGCAGTTGAGCTCGCCCGCGTAATAAAGCGCAGCTCCGGGGAACTTGCGGAAGTCGTCGGGAGTATACAGACAGAACGACTTCTCAAGCGGCACGCCTATCTTGTCGAGCGTGTACGCCACGAACTGCGAACAGACAAAGTTCTTCTTGCGCTTCCACTCTATATTCATATACACGGCAAGAAGTCCGAGTATATTGTAGGAGTAGATGTTGCGGTTGTCAACGAAATGGCGGATAATGCGGTTATACTCAGACTTCTGCTCCTTTGTGACGGGAATGCGGTATATCTCGCAGGGTATGTATCCGAACTGTCCGAGCGTGCCCTTGCCGACTATCTCCTTGTTGAAGGTCGCGGGAAGCGGTACGGGGCGGTAGGTACGACAGAAGCTGTACATCTCGGAAAGGGTTACATCTCCCGAAAGAGAAACGTGATTGAACGGCTTTTTGGTTATAAATCTGAAAAATCTCGCGGGACCTGTACCTGTCTGCGCGACTATCACGTAGATATAATCCTCCAAATTATCACCTCCGTCGAATGGTTCTGAGCCTATTTTTCGTTACCCGAAAAATTTCCTAATAAATTATACCACAAACACTTGCAAATTTCAAGACTTTTTGATATAATAGTAAATGTTAACAATATGCGCCTGTAGCTCAGTGGATAGAGCAGTGGCCTCCGACGCCATGTGCGCAGGTTCGACTCCTGTCAGGCGTACCAGCGCCGAGCGGGCGCGCGCGATTCGCGCTGCCGCTCGTAAACTCGCTTACTTCTTATGGGACGATAGTTTGTTGTCGCGAAAGTCACATTGTACGCAATGTGACTTTTTGTTTTCGAGCAGGAGTGCAGTTTACGCTGCCGCTCGTAAACTTGCTTACTTCTTATGGGACGGTAGCTTGTTGTCGCGAAAGTCACATTGTACGCAATGTGACTTTTTGTTTTCGAGCAGGAGTGCAGTTTACGCTGCCGCTCGCAAGCTCGCTTACTCCTTATGGGACGGTAGCTTGCTTCCGCGGAAGTTACATTGCATATAATATGACCTTAACATAAAACAGGCAGATGCTCCTTTTTGCGGAACATCTGCCTGTCCTGTTTCACAGTTTGCTGTTAAAGACTTATGCAGTCGGAATAAAACCTCTGCACGGGTATTGCAGCTTTTTCTTACGCGCCCTTATCGGACTTCTTATACGTCGCCACAACGTACATCCCAAGGCTCTCGTTGCGCCTGTCGTATATGACGTTGTCGATGACGGGTACAAGGTGGAAATAGCTCACCCTGTTGGTAACGAACACACAGTAGGCGCCGCCCGAAAGGTCGAGGTCTTTAAGCTGTGTATTGTTGTTGTAGTCGCGCTCCTTGTATATCCCGTTGCGGGACATATACTCCTCGAACACGCTCTGGTCGTTGTAGGTCTCGAAGCCCGATCTCTCGGCAAGCTTCTTCAGCTCCTGCTTGACCGTCGAATAATCCCTGCCGACAAGCTTCGTCATCGTCCTCACGACGCAGCTTTGCTTGTCCTCGCTGGGGTCGTACTGCTCAAAAGTGAGCTTACATTCTCCTGACATATTATTCCCCTTCCATGGAGATCTCCCTGAACAGATCCCTCGTATCGCGCATCGCTCCGCGAAATCGCGGCCATGCGTCGATAGCATCATTACTCCTTCGCGGTATCAGATGGATATGGAAGTGAGGTACGGACTGTCCTGCGCTCTCTCCGCTTGCGTTCAGGAGGTTGACTCCCTCATAGCCGCAGTTCTCCACAAGGTGGAGCGAGACCTTTCTGACAGTGCTCATAAGGCGCGATAAAGTCGCCTCATCGCAGTCGAGTATGCTCTCGGCGTGTACCTTCGGCACGACGAGGATATGCCCGTCGACGTCGCCCGCGGTGTCCATAAAGGCGAGCGTGAACTCGTCCTCATACACCTTCATACAAGGCAGTGAACCGCTGACAAGTCCGCAGAAAACACAGTCCTCCATATTATCCTCCAAAATCCCTGATAAACCAAAAATCATTATATATTAAAAGTGTCCGAAAGTCAATAAATTCCAAAGATTTTAAACCTTTTGCGTAGCATAGCTAACCTCTTTAAACAGCCTCTTAGTCAAAGAATACAAAAAATCAGAGCAAAAAATGGGACTTTACATATTAATTGCGCAATTTCTGACTTGTGTTATTCACAGTTCTGTAATATAATGGTGTTAGCATAGGGAATTTGGGCGGATAATACAGAAAAACTTGACCGCAATATCTATTCATCTTACATCTATTTAAGAAAGTGAGGAGTGATACACATGAACATTAATGGTATCAAAAGAGTTGCAAGCGGATTAGTAGCAAGCTTTATCTGCCTTTCATCTGCCAATTTAGGCATCACGATGAATGCCCACGCCGACAAGGTACTCACAACAAGTCCCAGCCATACGCAGGAGACAGGCACCTACGGCGATTATCACCACGAGATATGGCAGGCGGACACACCGAATTCGTCCACGATGACTCTCTACGAGAGCGGCGGCGGATTCAGCACGACATGGAAGTGCGGACCCAATAACTCAAAGGGTAACTTCCTTGCTCGCCGCGGACTGTTCTACGGCCTCAACAACTCAAAGCACTGGCAGGATTACGGCGGATTTACCTGCGACTTCGACTGTGACTGGTCGGCAGGCTCGTCGGGCAACTCCCGTATCTGTATTTACGGCTGGACTCAGAACCCCCTCGTTGAGTTCTACATCATCGAGGACTGGAAGAACTGGCGTCCTACCTCAAACAACGCTAAGCAGGTGACCATCGACGGAAGCGTTTACGACGTTTTCACCAACCCGATGAATTCCTACACAATTGAAGGAAACAAGGCGTTCACGCAGTATATCAGCGTTCGCCGCGACACAAGAACCAAGGGTACTATCAGCATTTCCGAGCACTTCAAGGCTTGGGAAGACCTCGGTATGAAGATGGGCGGACTTTACGAGGTCGCGTTCAACGTTGAGGGCTGGGAGAGCGACGGTCAGGCTGACGTCAAGAAGAACATCATTACCGAAGGTACTCCTGTTCCCACTCAGGCAACAACAGCTGAGCCCCAGAAGGCTGACGCCGACGGAAACTTCATCACAGAGAGCTTTGAAGACGGCAAGGGCAGCTTCAAGGGCAGAGGCGACGCTACCGTTTCTGTTGACACCAAGAACTACTACGACGGCAGTGCTTCTCTCAAGGTTACAGACAGAGGCGACAACTGGCACGGCGGTTCGATATCGCTCAGCTCGTCCGAGCTCGTTCCCGGTGAGACATACAGCATAAGCGCGGCAGGTCTCCAGAAGAGCGGCTCTACGGCAGAGCTCAAGCTCACGCTCGAATACACCAAATCGAGCGGCGATCAGGACTGGATGGACATCGCTTCCGCTGACGCAAAGAGCGGCGAGTGGACAGACCTCTCGAACACGAAGTTCACAGTTCCTTCGGGCGCATCGGGTATGTCGATATACATCGAGTCTCCCGACAGCCTCACAGACCTCTGGATAGACTCCTTCAAGATATCCGAAGAGGGCAAGGCTTCTTCCGTGACCACAGGCAAGGGCGTTGTTGACGGAAGCGGCACAGTCATTGATGACCCGCCCGCTCCCACAGGTCAGATGAAGGGTGACTTCTGCGCAGATAAGGTAATCGACACATTCGACCTCGTCGCAGGCAGACAGGCTCTTCTCAAGTATATGTCAGGCTCTACGAGCGGCTTCAGCCTCGACACAGCAGATGTTGACGGCGACGGCGCATTCGCTGTAAACGACCTCGTTGTTCTCTCCAAGTTCTTACTCGGTCAGATCAAGGAGTTCCCGAAGTCATCGGCTGCTTCAACCACAACTACAACAAGAACACAGACTCCCGCAACCACGACTTCCTCCTCAGGCGGAAGCTCGTCATCGGGCGGCTACACAATGGCAAGCATTGCAAACGATATGAAGACAAGTGCTCCCAACGGCTTCAATACGAAGCGTGCAGGCGTTGACTACGGCAAGGTAGAGAAGAAGACCTACCAGTCCATTGACGGCGGCGGCACAAAGAGCATCAACGTTATCCTCCCCGCAGGCTACTCCACAAGCAAGAAGTACCCCGTATTCTACGTTCTCCACGGTATCGGCGGAAACGAGGATTCAATGGTACAGATGGGTATGCAGACAATGCTCGGCAACCTCCTTGCTGACGGTCTCTGCGAGCCTATGATCATCGTAAGCGTCAATATGCCCACTGGCAACAGCGGCGGCGGTATGTTCTCACAGGAGTTCATGCGCGACAACGACAAGATCCGCGAGGATATCAAGAACAGCATTATGCCCTATATGGAGCACAATTACTCCGTAGCTACAGGCAGAGAGAACACAGCTATCTCGGGCTTCTCGCTCGGCGGCCGTGAGGCTCTCTACACAGGTATAACAAACTCCGAGCTCTACGGCTACGTAGGCGGTGCGTGTCCTGCTCCCGGAATCTTCCCGACACAGGATTCGTTCATGGTACACGAGGGTTCGCTCAAGCAGGAGAGCCAGTTCAAGCCTTCTGTAATGCCTAACCTCATCCTTATCTCGGCAGCGGCTAACGACGGTGTTGTTGGTAATTATCCCGAGTCCTACCACAAGGCACTCCAGAACAACAACGTTGAGCACCTCTGGAACGTTATCCCGCAGGGCGACCACGGTAATGCTACCGTTGAGCCTCATATGTACAACTTTATGAGATATCTGTTCAAATAATCACTTCTTACGAAAAAGCAGCAGCCGAAAGGCTGCTGCTTTTTTGCGTTTATTTGAGCGGGAAGGTCACGCGCCATTTGCCTGACCTGTATTCGAGAGCCGTACAGAATTCGCCGCAGAGGGTGCAGTCCGCGAGCCTGTCATACTCTACGGGGATAATGTACTCGTAGCACATATCCGTGTGCATCTCGTCGTACCAGTAGGTGAAGTCGACTGATTCCTTCTCGGCTATGACTTCGTTCTTCTCCCTGTCAACAAGGTTGACCCAGCCGTGGCTGTCGGTGTGACCGACGTCCTCGTAGCGCATAAGCACGTGCAGAGCTCCGTCCACGTAGCCGATAGCGTCAAGCGAGGCGTTGTCCGCGGGACGGCATATCGGCTCGTCAGTGGGGACAAGGAAGCGGTAGTCAGCCTCGTCAGGGAGATAGTCGTAAGCTCCTCCGCCTGTGATATCATCGCGGTGGACTGTCTCGGGCTCGTTCGGTATCGCCGACATATCAATGTCGATATCGCCCATCGTCTCCTCTCTGCCGAGAAGGAGCTCCCGCACCGAGAACGTCACCTTATTCTTGGGCATATCCTTGCCGCTCATAGTTTCGAGCTCCACAATGAAATACGCCGTGTTCGTGTCTTCGTCGTAATCCGAGAACTTGCAGTGACCGTTCATATCGTACGGGAAGTTGAACATATAGCTGTCGTACAAGTCCCAGTAATCGTAGGAGGTCTCTCCCGTCAGGTCGCGGAACGCAAGGCAGACCTGCGCCCTGCTGCCGTCGCATTTCTCGGAGATGACCGTCATCTCGATGCCGTCGTCCGTGCAGGACTTGCGCACGGGCGTGAAGGTCTGTGCCAGCGACGGTGCGAGCTCGTAGAGCATATTGTAAGCGCCGTCGGAGCCGAGAGCCGTCATTGCGGGCAGCGGGCAGGCTGTCAGCAGCACGGCGGCAGCAGTTCCCACGACCCATGCCTTCCACCTGTGATGTATTTTTCGCTTCGGGACTTCCACATCAAGGAAGTGCTCGTCTATATTTCCCATTACACCGAGAAAATCTTCTGCTTTCATATCAGTTCCTCCTTTTCAAGCTTTGCGCGGAGCCTTTTCCGCAGGCGCAGCAGCATCGACTTGACCTTGCTCTGCGAGAAGCCATGCGCCTTCGCTATCTCCGCGACGGGCTGGAAATAGGTATAGCGGCGGACGAATACGTTCCGCTCGGTGTCGCTCAGCTCTGCAAGAAAGGCGTTCAGCGCGTCGGTGAGCAGGCGCTCATCTATGCTGTCCTCGACGCTTTCGCCGTCGGATACAAGGTAGTCTGCGACCTCGTCGAGTATGACCTTGACCTCGCCTGAGCCGCGCTTCTGTGCGTTCTCGCGGGTGAGCTTCTTTACGCTGATGTTCCGCGTGAGCCGCGACAGATACGTCCGCAGGCAGCTCGGCTCGTGCGGAGGTATTGAGCTCCACGCTGCGAGCCATGTATCGTTGAGCGCCTCCTCGGTGTCGGAGCTGTCACGCAGTATCCGCTCCGCGACCGAGCCGCAGTATGCCGCGTACTTCTGCTGTACCTCAGCGATGGCGGATTCGTCCCGTGCGAGGAAGAGCCCGAGTATTTTTACGTCGTCCATGCCGTACCTCCGATGTTTTTGTAGAAGCTTCTGTAATACTACTACGAAAAGCGACTGCCCGCGTTGCATAAAAAGGAAAAAATCACTTTTATTATACTATTGTTGTAATATAGTGTCAAATTTCCGTCTTGGAGCATTATATACAATCTGTATTTTTTCTTCTGCTATTCTCCAAGTTGTTATATATTTTTGATTCGAATTATCACGAAGTGTAAATATAACATCTCGTATAAACGCTGCAAAATCAACGAAAAATCATCAATTTCTGCTCATTTTGATAATATTTGATTCATAATTTGTGCTCGTTGCACAAAGTGTCTCCTTGTTTTTTGTTAATTGCAAACTGTATAATTATCCGTTTTGTATTGCTTTTTGGAGGGATTTATGGTATAATAATATCAACAAAAGGAAATCCATTCGGGAGGTGCTCTTATGAAAAAGAATCAGATAATTGCTATGATGATAACAGCTGCAATGACTATAACAGCAGCAACTACAACAGCTATCACAGCTTTCGCAGGTTCTGCAACAGGCGTTACAGGTATGTACACAGAGTACGACCTCAACGGTCTCGACCCCAACAAGGCAGAGACAAAGCCTACTATAGCGCTCAGCCGCATAGAGCTCCCCATCAACGTAGCTCAGGAGAATCCCGTTCAGGAGATAGAGCTCACAGTTACAGGCGCCGAAAAGAAGTACGCTTCCACAGGCTTCCACATCAGCTACGACGAGAGACTCACAGCTGTTGCTGACGAGTACGGTGACGTAGGAATAATGGGACCCGCAGGCTCCAAGCTTATGCAGGATCAGAAGGCTAACTTAGACAGCCGCTCGATATTCCTCACAACAGGCGGCTCCAAGGACAACGGCAGAGACGGCGTCCTCTGGACAATGGAGTTCCGGCTTCCCGAGAACATCGCAGTCGGCGACGAGTTCCCGATAGAGATACTCTACAGATACATCGACGGTACAGGCGACCTCTTCTCCAGCAAGAGCAACGACGAGCAGAGCGACCTGATGCAGGCTTGGGTCTTCACAAACGGCATAGAGCAAGGTTACATCAGAATAACCGAGGCTGAGATCGAAGAGCCCGTTACCGAGGAAGAGCCCACCATCGAAGAAGAGCCCGCCATCGAGGAAGAGCCCGAAGAGGAGCTTCCCCTCGGCGATATCAACAACGACGGTACAATAAACGCTACTGACGCTTCCGCGATCCTCTGCACATACGCTCTCATCCAGACAGGTCAGGAAGTAGAGCTTACACCCGCTCAGTTAAGAGCAGCTGACATCAACCGCGACGGCAAGCTCGACGCAAGAGATTCTTCTGACGCTCTCCGCTACTACTCCTACCTCTCCACAGGCGGAACACTCGAATTCGTAGATTTCCTCGCACAGTAAGACAGACAGAGAGATAGAAAACACCTCCTAACATATACAAAAAATCGGAAGGCTGAAAACGCCTTCCGATTTTTTGTCTCCCACACTGAAACAGGCTGTCCCGAAAGGAACAGCCTGTCTTTTGTATCAGCCGCTTAGATTTTTTGCTGCAAGGTAGTCCCTGAAGCCCTTGTCGCCTCCTGTCGAGAGGTATGAATAGTAGCTGAGTATCTCCGACGCGTCCTTCGCGTCTACCTTGCCATCGCTGTTGACGTCTGCCGCCGCGGTGAATTCCTCGGTCATACCCTCGGGAGTTCCGCCCGTTGAATAGATGGAGTAAATCTCAAGCACCCTCGACGCGTCCTTCGCATCGACCTTGCCGTCGCCCGTAGTGTCGCCGAAGTCGTAGGTCTTGGCAGGCTCGGTCGTAGTTATGGGCGCAGTCTCGGTAGTCGAAGCTGTGGTCGATTCCGTAGTGGTCGAAGTCTCCATCGTGGTGGATTCGGTAGTGGTCGAAGTCTCCGTCGTGGTGGATTCGGTAGTGGTCGAAGTCTCCGTCACGGTGGTTTCTGTAGTGGTCGAAGTCTCCGTCGTGGTGGATTCGGTAGTGGTCGAAGTCTCCGTCGTGGTTGATTCGGTAGTAGTCGAAGTCTCCGTCGTGGTGGATTCGGTAGTGGTCGAAGTCTCCGACGTGGTGGATTCGGTAGTGGTCGAAGTCTCCGACGTGGTGGATTCGGTAGTGGTCGAAGTCTCCGTCGCGGTGGTTTCGGTAGTG
>JAFXXD010000054.1 GCA_017542475.1 Ruminococcus sp.
CACCTCCGCAGTTGAGGGAGGAGCTGCCGGCTCTTATTTCCTGTCTCTTTGACAATTACAATTATTGTACTATATTTTTCAAAAAAAGTCAAGCATATGAGCTGAAAATATTCCCTTTTCAAAAATATGCACAATTAGTTCGGCTTAAATTTGGAATTATGAACAAATTGTAGCCGTTGAAGGGGACGCCGTTCTCGACGTCCCGCAAGTTTTTAGTGATTAGTTTTTAGAGCTAAGAACTAAGTAGGGGCGCACATTGTGCGCCCCCACTACTTACTACTCACTAAAAAAGCACTCCTGTGGAGTGCTTTTTGAGATCATTTGAAATGCTTCTGAGATATTTTCAGTCGGTTTATCGCGCGGTTCAGCGCAGCCTGGGTCTCATAGTACTCCTTTATGCTCTGTTTCTGTCTGAGGAGCTCCTCTGCGCGTTCCTTTGCCTGCTGGGCGCGTTTTATGTCTATCTCCTCGGGAAGCTCGCAGGTATCCGCGAGTATTATGGAAGAATCGGGCATTACCTGTATGAAGCCCTCCGATATGGCGGCGTATTTCCATCTGCCGTCCACCATGTACTTCAGCTCGCCTGTGGGGAGAGAGGTAACAAGGGGCTCGTGTCCCGCCATGATGCCGAGGAGACCGTCTATAGCCGTTATTACGAGATGCTCCACTTCACCGCTGAAGAACACGCGGTCCGTGGCGATTATCTCAAGGTGAAAGGTCTTAGCCATAATGAGCCGCCTCCCTTACTGGTCGCTGATCTGACGCGCCTTTAAAAGTACATCGTCTATGGTTCCCGCCATGAGGAAGGCCGCCTCGGGGTACTTGTCCATTTCGCCGTCGATTATAGCCCTGAAGCCCTCGATAGTGTCCTTGAGGGGCACGTACTTGCCTTTGAGTCCTGTGAAGTTCTCCGCAACGTTGAAGGGCTGGGAGAGGAATTTCTGTATCTTTCTTGCGCGGTACACTGCCAGCTTGTCGGATTCGTCGAGCTCCTCCATGCCGAGGATGGCTATGATGTCCTGAAGCTCCTTGTACTTCTGGAGCAGCTCCTGAGTGCGTCTTGCCACGGTATAGTGCTCCTCGCCGACGATCTCGGGTTCGAGGATACGGGAATTTGACTCCAGCGGGTCGACTGCGGGATAGATACCCTGCTCGACTATCTTACGGGAAAGCACCGTGGTAGCGTCAAGGTGAGCGAAGGTTACCGCGGGAGCGGGGTCCGTAAGGTCGTCCGCAGGGACGTATACGGCCTGCACCGAGGTTATGGAGCCGTTTTTCGTAGAGGTGATACGCTCCTGGAGCTCGCCGACCTCATTGGCCAGAGTGGGCTGATAGCCGACGGCGGAGGGCATACGGCCGAGAAGAGCCGATACCTCGGAGCCTGCCTGTACGTAACGGAAGATATTGTCTACGAAGAGAAGAACGTCCTTATGCTCGCGGTCGCGGAAGTATTCGGCCATGGTAAGACCTGTCTGGGCGACGCGCATACGCGATCCGGGGGGCTCGTTCATCTGACCGAAAACGAGAGCGGTCTTGGAGATGACTCCCGATTCCTGCATTTCGTTCCAGAGGTCGTTGCCCTCACGGGAACGCTCTCCGACGCCTGTGAATATGGAATAGCCGCCGTGCTCGGTGGCGATATTTCTGATAAGCTCCTGTATGAGGACGGTCTTGCCGACGCCTGCGCCTCCGAAGAGTCCTATCTTACCGCCCTTTGCGTAAGGGGCGATAAGGTCGATGACCTTGATGCCTGTTTCGAGGACCTCAACAAC
>JAFXXD010000055.1 GCA_017542475.1 Ruminococcus sp.
AAGCTCATTTTGCCCTAAAGGGCAAAACAAAGCGCAAGAAAAATCATAAAAGCTATTATTATTCTTGCACTTTGACAACTCAAAAATGCCTTTTAAAAGCTGTATATAGGTATTTTTGAGTTGTTGAGCAGACATTAATTATAGTATAGCATTTGATATAATGTGTGACACTTAAGAATCTGACAAAAGGAGTTGTTACTATGAAATAATATCATCACTTGCGGTCGTGGGGCAGGTATGATGTCAACGACGGCTGCTCTGACCTCATTTGCCGAAGATATCGAAATGAGAGGAAACGGCGGATAAAGCATAATTGTATTTCGCCTCAGAATAACAATAATGGAGGGACAGCTATGCAAATAAAAAAGATAATTTCAGCAGCAACAGCATTATGTCTGTTCGGAGCATCAATACAGTTCGGCGGCTTCCCTGCGGCTGACATTTCAGACGCGGCGGAGGAGCTCAGCTTCAACGGCTTCACATATATGCTGAATACACGCGGCAATATCACGATAAAGGGCTATACAGGCAGCGATACCTCGGTCATTGTGCCTGACACGATAGACGGTCTGCCCGTCACGACTATACTCTCCGAGGCGTTCTACAATAAGGTGCGCGGAGTATATATTCCCAAGAGCGTTGTTTCCATAGGTGAAAACCTGATGTGGAACGGAAACGGCGATGACTCGGTTATTTTCGGAGAAGCAGGCTCGTATGCAGAGACATATTCACAGGACAACAGGTTCAATTTCTATTCTGTTGATTCACTCAGCGGTTCTTTCGGTGATGATATACAGTGGAAATTCGATATTGAGACCTTCTCCCTCTCTGTTTCGGGAAGCGGGGCTATGCCTGTGTACACGGGGTATGACATCTATACGCTCGAATCCTACAAGGCAAAGCAGAATATCCCGTGGTACGGCTTCAGGCACGCTATCCTTTCCGCAGATATCGGCGGCACAGTATCCACTGTCGGAGAAGCCGCTTTCTACGAATGTGACAAAATGAAAACCGTCACAATGGGCGACAGTGTAACGAAAATAGATAATTATGCTTTCTCGGAGTGCGAGGTGATGGAAAGCATAGAGTTCTCCGATTCGTTATCATATATCGCACCGCACGTTTTTGTCCGCTGCTACAAGCTGACGGAGGTGGAGCTTCCTCCCGCATTGAAAACGATAACGTTCTCGACCTTCAATGGCTGCGATACCCTCAGTGCTGTTAATGTAGACGCCAAAAACGGGAAATACTGCTCGGTGGACGGCGTAGTGTACAGCAAGGATATGTCTGTGCTTTACTTCTATCCCGACGCAAAGACGGACAAGAGCTTCACAGTTCCCGACACAGTCACAACGATAGAGGATTATGCCGTGGAAAATGCGCAAAATCTCGAAGAGCTCACACTCTCCGATAAGCTTGAATATATCGGCTCGGAGGCTCTTGCTCTTACGGGCGTGAAGAGTCTCACGATACCCGAAAGCGTAAAAACGCTTGAATATTACTGTCTGTACAGCAACGCGCTCTCGACGGTGGTATTCAAGGGCTCTGCTCCGAGCCACAGCAAATCACTGTTCAATACTCGCGGTACCAATACTACAGATGTGTACTGCCACTTCTCGGATACGAGCTGGTATACATTTATGGACGAATTCACAGAGAATATCAATTGGATAGACCTTGATGCCTTCCCCGAAAACGGTATCGAGCTCGGTGAAACGAGCGTTTCGGTAAAGGAGAGAGACGAATGTACTGTAGGATTCAAGGCTTCGCCTGATATTGCCGATTCATTGATATGGAAGAGCAGCAACAATTCAGTTGCAACAGCTAACAACGGCGTTATTACAGGCATAAGCAAGGGCTCGTGTACCATTACTGTCTCGGATGCGAGCGGCAGGTATTCAGCAGTATGCAAGGTGACTGTTACCGCAGGAAGCGCTGCGGCAAGTCAGGAGCCTGTTGTATCCGTCAGCGGAGCACTGTCATCGAACGAATCCGCGAACAGCTATATGACGTATGGCAATACTGTCAGGAGCTATCTCAGCGAGACGTCTGACGGACTTCTCGAAAGAGTGGAATACACGGATTCAAAGGTCATCGTCGAGAGATATAAGAAGGCAGGAGGAGCTCCCGCAAAGACATTTGAAATCGAGCCCGCATACTCGATCTTCGGAGGCTTCTGCTTCGGAGAAAAGTACAATTATATCGTCTCGGGACAGACGAACAAGACAAAGTCGAGCGGCGTGAACGTTCTGTGCGTGGAAAAGTATTCAAAGGACTGGAAGAAGCTCTCGTCACTTGAGATACCGTCCTCGGATACATATATCCCATTCGACGCAGGCTCATGCAGGATAGCAGAAAAGGACAACCTGCTGTTTATCCACGCCGCACAGGAGCTCGTTATAGGGCATCAGTCAAATATGACATTCAAGATAGACACGGATAAAATGGAGCTGCTTGAATCCATGACCTTCGTAAGCACCATTTCTACGCTGTCTAATTTTGAACAGGAGGGCTTTGTAAGTCATTCCTTCAATCAGTTCATAATAGAGGAGGACGGCTATGTCTACCGTGTAGACCACGGTGAGGGTGATGATTACGGCATAAATGTCAGCAAATGCAAGACTGACGGAAGCATCAAGGAGGTATCAACGGTAATACCGTATTCGTTTATCAACGGCACATGGAACGAAACGGGTGCTTCGATAGGCGGATTTGAGCTCTCGTCGGGAAATATCATCGTCGCTGCGAGCACTATTGAACAGCTTCCCGAAAACTACCCGAATGGTCAGCGCAATATTATGCTCGCTATCACTTCAAAGTCCCTCAAGAATCCGCGCACAGTGTGGCTTACGCAATATAAGAAGAACAGCGGTGTGACAGCTAAAACTCCTCATATCGTCAGGATCGGCAGCGAGCAGTTCCTCGTAATGTGGGAGGAAGCTGCGAATGGGGCAAAGATAACCAAGTCTGTTATGGTAGACGGAAGCGGTAACAAGCTGACAGATATTGTTTCCTTGAACTATCCTCTTTCTGACTGCCTGCCGCAGATGATGTCTGACGGTTATATCCGCTGGTATGTCTCAAACGGCAATGGTGTAAATATCTATGCAATAGATCCGTATAAGCTTGATTCGTATTCATCGGGTGTTAAGGGCGATGTCAACTGCGACGGCTCATTTTCAGTGGCAGACCTCGTAATGCTACAGAAGGAGCTTTTGGGAAGCGGCACGGTTTTCAGCTGGAAGAACGGTGACCTCTGCAAGGACGAGCTTTTGGATACGTTTGACCTCGTTATGATGAGGAAGCTGCTTGTGTCGCAGAAGAAATAATGCCCGTTATTATCCCATATTACGCTGACGGCATAACAGCATAGAACACAAGAATCCCGATACATAACTGTGATGCCTATATAGCAGTATTATGTGAACCTACTGGGAAAAACCTTTCTGAAGAAAGGTTCTTTCCCAGACCATAAGCATATTCTTAGGGAAGTATATTATTTATTATGTCTCCGAGGGAGTGATCCCTCGGAGATTTGTTTTATTCTGCTTCACATTTCAAATGTCTGTATCATTACGCCGTCGAGTTTGATATCCTTGTCAGCTAAGAATGAGAAGTGTACCGTTATATCGTTCATGCAGGTCCTCGAACGCTTTTCAGCCTTTTCGTGAACTTCGATACGCTTTATGAAGGCTCGAAGAAGCTGTGAAGTAACTTCCGTCACATCAACGTATTTCTTGGCGTTGTTGATGAACTCTCTGACACATTTCTCTTTTATCGCCAGATAGCTTGTATGCGAATCAAGCTCCTGAAGTTTTTCCTTCAGTTCAGACTGCTCCTTCTCGTAGCCGGATGCAAGGCTGTCGTACCGCTCGGGAGTCACTCTGCCTGTGACTCTGTCCATGTACAGCATACTGATAGCGCTTTCAAGTTGATTGATCCTTGTTTCATACTCGCTGCGCTTAGATTCGTTGTTTTTAGATTGGGACATTGCTTCATTTTCGCCCTTGCTCATAGCCATTTCATAGAACTCCTCAGAATGCTCTCTTGCATACGTTGTAACTCTTTTTAATGCTTCCAGTACGATTGCATCAACCACTTCTTCCCTGATATAATGGGCGGTGCAGTTGCTCTTTCTTTTTTCGTATCGACCGCACATAAAGTTGTTATGTGTCTTTTTGTTTCGGTGAAGATAGAGCCTTGAACCGCACTCCGCACAGTAGAGATACCCTGCATATTTGTCCATTTCACCGTTGCCGTTAGCACGTTTTCTGCCGACAAAGTGTTTTTGAACAAGCTCGAACAATCCTCTGTCGATAATTGGCTCATGAGTATTTTCAAATATGAGAACCTTTTCAGGATCATTCTTGATACGCTTTTTCAGTTTGTTCGACTTGGTATAAGTTTTGAAATTGACTGTATCACCGCAGTACATCTGATTCAGAAGCATACTGCGAACGGACGCAATCGACCAAGCGTAAGGCTTGTCCAATTTTGGATTTCCCGAACGACTGCCAGTCTTATTAAAGGCGTATACGCTCGGAGACAGTACTTCCTCTTCTTCAAGAGTATTGCATATCTTCTTCATACCAATGCCGCTCGCGTACATTTCAAAGATGCGTTTGACCACAGGTGCAGTCTCAGGATCGGGGATTATTCGCTTTGAGTCATTCGTGTCTTTCATGTATCCATAAGGCAATGAAGCTCCGACACGCTCTCCTCGTTCTCCTTTGGCTTTCTGAATTGTTCTAATCTTCCGGCTCGTATCCTGCGCAAAAAAGTCGTTGAAGTAATTCTTAATGCCCGACATATCATTCAAGCCGTTTATACTGTCAACGCCGTCGGAGATAGCTATGAATCGCACGTCATATGACGGGAATAGTATTTCCATAAGTCTGCCTGTTTCAAGGTGATCACGTCCAAGTCTTGACTGGTCCTTGACTATGACTGTTCCGACAAGTCCGCTTTCTATGTCTTTCAGCATACGAACATATTCAGGTCTGTTTTTGTTGACTCCGCTGTAACCGTCATCTATGTAGTATTGGCAGTTCTTGAAGCCGTTTTTGTCTGCGTACTCTTTCAGCAATAGCCTTTGATTTTCAATCGACAGCGACTCTCCTGCACGCAAGTCCTCCTGACTGAGGCGGCAGTACAGCGCTGTTATCTGATTCGCGTTTGATTCTTTCATTTTTATCCTCCTGTTCCGAAGCTATACTTCTGGAATCAAACCGAATAGGAGCTACCAACAGTATACTCCTATTCGGCTCGAAAGTCCAGACTTTTTTTCAGCTTACTTTTTCGCCGTTTATCAGGTGCTTCAGCTTATCGTAAGCTGTTTCTGTTTCATTTTCGGGAAGAGGAAACGTAAAGGTCACGTTATACACCTTCCCGTCAATCTCAATTTTGTCATCAGAATAATATCTGACTTCTTCTTTTTCAGCCATTCGTTCATACTCCTTCCATTGATCCCGTTCATGTTTCTGATGTGATTTTCGTTGTTCATTTTCATCATTCCTTTCACTTTAATTGACTTGTAATGTGAGGGGGTTCGGGGGTTCTCCCTGACAAGCAATGTGGCAGGCGGAATGCCGTCTGCGATGCTTGCATTTCATACTTCTGCCGCCTGTACTGCTCCGTCAGCGGTAGTTTTCTCCTTATGTCAATGCCGCCACACTCGCTCCACGTTGCGCGACAACCCGCTTCTGTGGGTACAGGTGGGATACCTGTCCGTTTTGGGTATCGGCGGCAAAAACGGGCATTTTTGTGCGTGACGGTAACTTTGCCGTGACAGTAACTCTACCGACACGGAATTCTACTGACACGCCCTGCAGATGAGGCTATATAGACGTTTGCGAGCTGTCTGCAAGGTCGGGCGTGACGGTAACATTTCTACCGTCACTACTGTCACGCTGTAATTTGCTGATAGAAAAAGTGGGAGCAGTATCCTTTTTGCAAATCGGACTGTTTTAAGCACATTTTTATCGTCCCCTAATAGTATTATGGTTTGATTTTCCAGTTTTGCATAAAATCAGGTAACAATTTCAATTCGTTCAAAACGACAATAATTAAACTCAGGGACAGCATATTTTCGAGCCTTAGCAATCAATCAACTGACAGTTTGTGAAGATATATCATCGTTTGTGGGATTTCAAGGGACGGCAGGGACATCATTCACAGCGCATAGTAATATGCTGCCACTGCTGTCCCTGTCGAACTGATTTCTCTAACAGCAAATAGCAAAATGTGGGAGTAGTATCCTTTTTGCATTTTGGTATAAAAATACCGCAGTCAGATGTACCGACTGCGGAGTTCGCCTTCTAATATGTATTATGGGAACTTTTTTTCATTTGCATAAAATGTGGAGACATTTATTTTTCGTTTGTGGAGACATTTTTTAGCAACTATTCAAATTTATAAATCGTAAAATTAAACAACAAACAGCTTGATTTGTTGTGCATATGCACGTTTTTGTGTTGTTGCAACAAAAGCACTTGTTTAAAAGCATAAGATATGGTATAATTATAATATATTTTTGAATATGAGGTGATTATTATGCCAATTTCTGTAGAAAACTTAAACGCCCAAACCGTTACTCCGTCTAACGGAACAAATCCGCGTACTCTTTATGAGCATCAAGTAGATGCGCTTAAAGCTATGAACGCGATAAATAAGAAGCAAGAATTCCGTACACTACTTGTATTGCCAACCGGTGGAGGTAAAACATTAACTGCTGTCTATTGGCTTTTACAGAATGCGGTGGATAAGGGCAAGAAGATTCTTTGGATCGCACATCGTCACCTCCTTCTTGAACAGGCAGCAGATACATTTATCAACAATGCTTATACCAATATTATGATAAACCATACATCTTTCCGTTACCGTATCATATCAGGAATGCATGATAAGCCTATCCATATCAAGAATGATGACAACATCCTTATAGTCAGCAAGGACAGCATAAACCGCAGTCTTGAAAGACTTGATAAATGGCTTAAGAATGAAGATGTGTTTCTCGTTATTGATGAAGCTCATCATGCTGTTGCTAAGACATATCGTAAGACCATACAGTATGTCGAGAAATACGCAAAATCTATGAAGCTGCTGGGACTTACAGCAACGCCATTCCGTACATCAGAAAAGGAAAGAGGTGCTCTTTACCAAATATTTACTGATGACATAGTTTATAAGATTGATTTAAAGACTCTTATTGACAGGCACATCCTCGCATATCCCAAATTCATTGAGGGGTGTGAAACTGGTATTGAATTAGGCGATAGAATTGGACTGAAAAATATACAGGAAATCGAAAACTTTGATGCGCTGCCAAAAAATATTCAGGATTTCTTGCAAGATAATACTAAGCGCAATGCTTTTATTGTAAATCACTATGTTAAGAATAAGGATAAATATGGTAAAACCATCGTATTTGCAATAAACAAGACAAATGCAATTGCACTAAATAAAATATTTCATGAAAGAGGAATACGTTCAGACTATATTGTTTCTGATGTGCGTAATGCTGATCTTGGAATTACAATATCAAGCAAAGAAAACGAGGAAAAAATCAAACTCTATCGAGATGGAAAACTTGATGTGCTAATCAATGTTAATATCCTCACCGAAGGAACTGACCTTCCACAAACACATACCGTATTCCTTACTCGACCGACTATATCAAGAGTTTTTATGACACAAATGGTTGGCAGAGCGTTGCGCGGTGAAAAGGCTGGTGGTACAACCGATGCATATATCGTTCCTTTCATTGATGACTGGAATGGAAAGATCGCGTGGGTAAATCCGCAGTCATTACTTAAAGACGAATTTGAACCACAGGATACCCCTGCAAAGAAACAGCAGTATGAGCTGCGTGTGATTTCAATTTCCAAAATCGAAGAATTCGCGGCAATGCTTAATGAAGGTATTGATACATCTGCACTTGAACAGATCGAGATGATAGAACGTATTCCTGTTGGATACTATATGTTCAGTACACTTGAATGGAATCATCAGATACTTGTTTATAACAGCACTCAGTCATCATATCAGTCATTAATAGCTGACCTTTCACAGATAATGGAATTGTATGGGATTGAAGATGAAACCATAGCAGATGATGTGTTACCAGAAATGACAGATTATTGTATGGAACAGTATTTTGATGAAGACTTGGTACCTGCTTGTCAGCGCAGCGACGTTGAACACTTGCTTCTATTCTATGCACAGAAAGCGGTTGATCCTCTGTTTGTTCCTCTTGACGATATTGTGCGGAAAAAGTTGGATGTCTCTGAAATTGCCAAGAAATTTGAAGAAGAGGCTATGACAGGTCGTGAACGCAAGGCATATCTTGACAGCTTATGGAATGCCGAGGACAGCGTATATAAGCTCTATTATTCCAGTCCATATATTTTTAAACGCATGATAGATATTGAAATGGACAAACTCGATGGATATATGGAAACTGACTATGCTGCACCGCAAACAAAGGCTGAACTTCGCGAACTGGAAGACCTTCCATTAGAGGAAATCATCAATAGGTATCCTAATGTTGGCATACCGCTGAAAATGAGAGTATTTGATAAGGCTCGCAACGCTGACGGTAATTATGTATGTGCAAGCTGCAAAAAAGTATTTAGCAACAGAAAGGACTTGCAAGTTGACCACATTAAGCCAATGGCTAAAGGCGGAAGAACTGTTGAATCCAATCTTCAGATATTATGCCGTTTCTGTAATCAGCGGAAGGGTGATAAATAATGGTACACACTAAATACAAGTTTACTCCTCAAGATATTGCAGTATATCTATTGATAGCTGATTTGCCGCGTTCTCGTGAAGATAAGATAATTGAAGATTTTTTTCAAGAATACAATGATGAAATAGTTTTCAACTATCGTAATGACTTTCTTGAGTTACGCCGCCAAATACATAATTCAATGATATTACTTGAAATGAGTGATGAAGAATATGCTGAAACTCAATTGATAATGCGAGAACTCCAAATTGAAAAAACAGAATTCGAGCCTAATTACTTTGGAGCATACTTTAAACTTATAAAACTTCAATTGTTATATTCAGGAAAAGATTATCAACGCATCAAACTCAGAACCCTTTTGAATGATTTTGGCTATAAAAGACGAACTGAAGCCTTAGTTAATAGCATAACGCGTGCGATGAAGGCACTAAACCTACAGCCTTATTTAAAGCAATATGAACCATGTGATTTGGCAGAAATTACACTTGATCAGATGGTAATAATAAGGCTTAATTGATACCCATCAGTATTAAAAGCCGCCACTTATAATATACAAGTGGCGGCTTTCGTCCTATTCGGTTTGTTTTCCTTTACTACGATAAGAATATGCTACACCCTTTTCCAAAGACTTTTAGTCCAAATTTTGCCCCTATGGGGTACTCTCATTGAAAAGTAAGACTTACTCTTTTCATATCAGGAGAGTACCCCATAGGGGCAAAATTTAAATTGAAAGTTTTAGGGGAGGAGTTTGAGGGTGACTCCCCGCAGTGCGGGGAGATGTCGCGAAGCGACAGAGGTGACCGCCGCTGTTAGCGGAACCCTTTTTCAAAAGGGTTTTCCTCAATAAGTCCGCGTATTATTGCTGTAAGAGTATCACGGCTATAGTCACACCGATTTTCTATTTGCTTACCGAGTGATTGAGCGTACGGATCGCGGGCAGAGCCGCAAGGAATGCGATAATGATGTTAAGCACGAGTGAAGCTGCCAGTGCGGCGGCTCCGCTTGCGGCAGCATTGAGGTTGAGTATGAACCGCATTATCAGCTGATAGCCGACGACGCTGATGAGTGTTCCCGCTATTGCCGAGACTGACGAGAACAGCAGGCTTTCGAGCACGACCGTCCCCGTGAGCTGCCTGCGCGTCATACCGACCGCCCTCATCATTATGAGCTCGCGGCTGCGGTTGAGAGCGCTCGTGTTTATGGTATTCATCATCGAGACGATACCGCACAGCCATATCGACAGCATAAGCGTCAGAACGATCTTGACGATAGTGTTGACAAATTCTGTTATTCCCGTGCCTGCCTTGTACTCGTCGTAGACGTTGTCCACGGAGAAATTCATCGAATCTATTGCCGTTTTAGCGGCGGGATAATGCTCGGCGTCCCTGACAAGGAAGTACATATTCGCGGACATTGACTTGCCGTATTTGATAAGCTCCTGAGCCTTGCTCATCGGCACAAGTATGAACGTGCTGTAATCGGCGTGAGCAATGCCGCGTATCTTTATTTCCTCGTCCTGATTGCCGCTGAGTGTTATAGACTCGGAGAGCTCTGTATAGCCGTATCCGAAGTCCGTATCGCCGTCGTATCTCTGCTGAGGAAGGAACAGAACCGCATCGCCCTTTTCAAACTCCTCATAGCTGATACCGAGGAGCTCCGAATAGGTCGTGATATCGCGCTCTTCATAGGGGACAGCCATATCGCTGAGTCCCTTGTGACCGCACTCGAATCTGGTTTTATCCATTGTCATAATGCTCATCGGGATAATGTCACCCTGCATATTCATATCGAGTGCCGCACTTTCATCGCCGAGCTTTTTCAGCTCTTTTTCGGTTAGGACGATACTGCCGTGACATTCATAGTACGAGGACTTGAAATTGCCTGTGTCCATAAGCTCCTTCTGGATAGAATCAGCGTCAGCGCCGTCGGTGTGGATGTAGAAGTCGTAGGTCGGCTCGCCGATATAGTCCTTGACCTCGCCGTACAGCGTCAGTCCGAGCTGTATGCAGAGCGTGAATATCAGTACTCCGAGCGCCATTGCCACCGACGATATCAGGAAGCGGCGCTTGGTACGGAAGATGTTCTTGAACGTATAGCGTATCATAAAGCGCTTGGAGCTGAGACTGAGCTTCGACTTCTTTTGCTTCCTGCGCTTCTTCGTGCTCTTTGGCTTGCCGTAGTTGAGAGCCTCCGCGGGCGAGAGCTTCCTTGACGCCCACATCGCTGAGGTGTAGGTGGAAATGAAAACTCCCGTCAGGCAGAGCAGAGTGCATATCAGTATCGTCAGCGGACTGGCGTAGAATTCGACGTATTCCACTCCCACGCCTGCGAGCGAATCGAAGAAGTATTTGCAGGCAAGGGTAGAGCTTACAATACCGAGCGGCAGAGCTGTCAGCGCGTAGAAAAGTCCCTCAGTGAAAACGAGCGTCGCGAGCTGCCCCTTTGAAGCTCCCATTATGCGCAGAGCCGCGAACTGCACGCTTCTCTCCTGCACGGAAATCTCGAAGGCGTTGTCGATGATGAATCGCGAGAACAGCCACACGATGACGAGCAGCACGAGGTACGCGCCGATGTACGGAACAGCCGTGCCTATGCCCTCAACGCTCCTGAATGAGGTCAGCATATAGGGCGTGTTGAGCTCCATTCCGTAGCCGTGCATTGCGAATTTGAAATCGTCGTAGGCGTCGTCGTCCGTGAAGCCGAGGTCTTTCAGCAGGAGCTCCATATTGTACTCGAACGAGGTGTTGGGGTTGGTCTTTACCCAGCAGTTGCCGAAGTTATCGCAAATGAAGCCGATAGGCGAATCGTTCAGCGGCGAGAGGTCGATATCGGTATCAAGCGCCGTACCAATTCTCATATATGTGCCCGACTCGCCTTCAAGTCCGCTTTCAAAGCCTGCTATCCTGCCCGTTACCTTCACGGGAGTGCTCGTCTCAGCCGCGTCGAGCCTGATTTCATCTATGTCCGCGTAAGCCGAAAGCATATCGAACAGGTTGTACTTTATTGTCCTTCTGTTATTGCGCAGGACTTGGTCTACCTCATCGCCTTGAAGGATATAGTAGAACTCCTCGGAGCTCGCGTTCAGCTCCGCGAGCTTGCTGCGGACAGCCTTCATCGCCTCGGAGTTTTCTCCGAGCATACCCGTCGTGGGCGTGATAGTCATCGTTACAGTGTCGCCGACCTCATAGCCGGCCTTCGCAAACCACGACGGAACTATCATCTCATCGGGAGTGAGGTCGTCGGTGTTCTTGAGCATAGTGTTCCGCATTTCGAGGTTGCCGGTCAGCGAGGAGCGGAATATCGACCTTGCAACTCTGTGTGTGCCGTCATCGAGCCTTACATCAAAGTAGCCGACAGGGTCGCCCACATTCTGCTCATAGGGGAACTGATACTGGTCGAAGATGTAGGTGTGGTTCTTGTCCACAGCGACATGGTTCGATATTATTTTCGCCGCCTCAATTGGCGATTTCACCGTCTCGGACTCTCCCGCCCTTACGGCTTCAAGCACGCCTTGAAGGTTAGCCTCCCACTCGCCGTTTTCCTCGACGACAGCGTTGCGTATCGAGCGGATAGTGCTCGATGTGTAGACGAGGAAGGTATTCAGCACAAATACCGACAGCGTGACGCTGAGGAACATCAGTGCCGTGCGGAGCTTCTGCCGCGTGACATATTTGAGCGCAAGTCTGAACAGGTGTTTCATCTCAGCGTCCCCTCACTTTCGGTGAGGACGCCGTCCTTCATACGGAAGATGCGGTCAGCCTGCGCGGCGATAGACATATCGTGCGTGATGAGGATAAGCGTCTGCGCGTACTTCTTTATCGAGCTTTTGAGTATCTCGATGATCTCGCGGGAGTTCTTGCTGTCGAGGTTTCCCGTCGGCTCGTCCGCGAGAATGAGCTCGGGCTTGTGTACAAGTGCGCGCGCGAAAGCCACTCTCTGCTGCTGACCGCCCGAAAGCTCACTCGGATAGCTCCTGCGCTTTGACTTCAGCCCTGTCAGCTCCAGCAGCTCTTCGAGGTACGCCATATCGGGCTCGGTGCTGTCGAGATTGAGCGGCAGCACGATGTTCTCCTCCACGTTGAGCACGGGAATGAGGTTGTAGCTCTGAAAAATGAAGCCGATAGACCGCCGCCTGTAGGCGGAGAGCTCGTTGTCGGACCTGCCCGTTATCTCGCGTCCGTCGAAGAAAACCTTTCCCGATGTAGGCGTATCGAGCGAGCCGATGACGTTCAGCAGGGTAGTCTTGCCGCTTCCGCTCTCGCCCGTGACGGCGACGAATTCGCCGCGCCCGACCTCCAGCGACACGTTGTCGAGCGCCATGACCTTTGTCTCACCCTCGCCGTACTGCTTCACCAGTGCTTCCGTTCTTATAATATTGTCGTCCATTGAACAGACCTCCTTTCGTTTCTGGATCCAGTTTAGCATAGTAATCTTACGCTAAAGTTACAAAAGGAAGGTCATCACAAATTTTGTTCCCTTGCCCTCCTCGGAGTAGACGGCAATGTCTCCCGAGTGGGCAGCGGCTATTTTACGTGCAATGGAGAGCCCGATGCCCACGCTCGTCATATTTCTGCCCTTGCTCGCTCTGCCGAAGCGCTCGAACAGCTTGGGTATCTCCTCCTGCGGTATGCCTCTGCCGTTGTCGCTGACGGACAGCTTTACCGCCGAGGGCAGAGCCTCGGCTTCGACCTGTATCTGCGTACACTCGGAGTGGTCGACCGCGTTCTTGATAATGTTCTCGACCGCCTCGCACAGCCACGCCCTGTCGTGGTTAAACGTGATATCGCCGCATTTCAGCTCCGCCGTGACACTGTGCTCGCGTAGCAGGGGAGAGATACGCGTTATCGCCTCATTGCAGGTGCCCGCGAGGGACTGCTCCCTCATCTCGTACTCGACAGCTCCCGCATTGAGCTTTGCGAGCTTCAATGCCGCAAGCACGAGCTCCTCCATACCGTCGATGTTGCTCGTGAGCTCGTCGGAGAGCTGTCTGCGGCGCTCGGGCGCGAGACTGTCCACATCTGCGAGGATATCGCTGTTCAGCCGTATCACCGCAAGCGAGGTCTTGAGCTGGTGCGAAAGGTCGGCGAGGAAGTCCGTGAGCCTGCCCTTTGCCTCCGCAAGCTCGGAGTTGATGACACCGAGCCGCTTGCCCGTCACCGCGACGCTCTCCGCGAGCCGCCCGACACAGCTCATATCATCGCCGATAAGCGGCAACTTTTGGGTGAGGTCGTCGCTCAGCTTCATACACTGACCGCGCACTTTTTCGATACCGCTGTACACACGGAAGAGCTGACTCAGCCCGAAAATGAGCCATATGAGGTCGAGTGCGGCAACAGCTCCGAAGCCGTACAGGAACACCTTTTTCCGCAGCTCGCCGTATCCGCCCATAAGCCGCGGGTTCATATCCGCGCTTATACCGTAGCTCTCCGCGAGCTCTTCTCCCTTTTCAACGTGCTCGTCGTCGGGGACGTCGGTGAAGCGCTGTCCGCTGTAAAACGACAGAGCGCCGCGGATACGCTCCTCCATAGCAGCGTCCGCGATGAATCCCGACAGGAGATACCACGCTCCCGCGCCCAATAAAAGCACGACCGCGAACATCAGCAGCATACGCCTCGGTTCGCGGTTGTTTATCAGCTTGTCTGTTCTGTCCATTTGTAGCCTACACCTCTCTTGGTGATTATCTGTCCCTTTCCGCTGTCACGGAGCTTGTCGCGCAGGCGGCTGATGTTCACGGACAGAGTGTTGTCGTTGACGAAGCAGCCCTTGGAGTCCCACAGATAGGCGAGAATCTGCTCGCGGGTGAGGAATCTCTCCTTGTTCTGCATAAGGTATTCGAGCAGCTTTTCCTCGACCGCTGTCAGCTCTATATCGGGGAGCTGCACGCTGCATCTGCGCAGTACGGCTCGCACGCGCGAGAGCAGTACGCTCAGGCGGAAGGGCTTGGTTATGTAATCGTCGCCGCCCGAGTCAAGTCCGCGGAGAATGTCAGCCTCCTCGTCGTAGGAGGTGATGAAGATTATCGGTATATCGCTGCTTTCGCGTATCGCCCTGCAAAGCTCGAAGCCGCTTTTATCGGGCAGTGAAACGTCGAGCAGTACCAAGTCAGTCTGCGGAAGGAACTCTATAGCTTCCTCAGCGGAGTATGCTTGTATTACACCGTGTCCGTCAGTGCTCAGGGCAAGTGCGATACTGCCGCTGAGTGTTTTGTCGTCCTCGACAAGTAATATCCGAGCCATTCACGCACCTCCGTTTCAAGATATAAGACATTATACCATAACAGAAAAAAAGTTGCAAGTGATATGTAAGGATATGGAGAAAGGGGAAGCTTGCCTTCAGAGCCGAGGCTGCTAACCCCGGGAAAATACCTGTATCAAAAGAAGGCAGGCTGCGTAGATCTGCGCAGCCTGCAACCAAAGCTTTATTCTTTCTTGGGTACGACCCTTTTTCAAAAGGCTAACTTCTCAAAGGGGTACCGTATTACACTCGTATGGGTATCGCGGTCGGTCAGCAGGAGATTTTGTTCATCTGCCGAGTATCGTATCCCACGTTGCCTTGGCGCTGAAGTCCTCGGGAGCGGTCGTGGAAGCCGCCGAGTAGAACCTGAGCACCCTTGAAGCGTCGTTGGCGTCTATCACGCGCTGCGACCTCTGCTTCTTCCAGTTGCCGTCGGAGAGGACGTCCTGATCAATATCGACCAGCATTGCCGCAAGCTCGTCGAGCTCGGGATTGTCGTTCACAGCCTTGCAGGAGGACGGAGCGAACCGTGTTTCCGTGGGGTCTGCGCCTGTTGACATCTTCGCATAGTACACGAGCACTGCGGAGGCGTCGGAGGAATCAACGACATTATCGAAGTTTCCGTCGCCCTTGACTCCGATGAACGCCTTGAACTGCATAGGCGTATCGTCCTCGTTGAAGACCTGCACGCCGTCGTAGAAAACATTTACGGGATAGGTGAAGTCCTTCTGCTCTCTCGAGTAGGTATCCTGCGGATTATCGGCATTATTTGAAGCCGCCGCGAAGGTGTAGTTCGTCTTTTCTATCGTGACCTCCTCCTTCTCGCCCGAGGCATTCACGGACACAAGCTTGTCTATGCCGTCGGCGTGACCGCTGTTGAACTTGTTTGTGTCGTGGTTGAAGTAGAAGCCGTTCGCGACCGTACCGTAGCCGTAATACTTGACAACTGTCTTGTCGGCGGTCGTAGTCGAGCCGTTGCCGCCGTCGTCGGTGGTGGAAGCAGCAGTAGTCGAACCATTGCCGCCGTCGTCGGTGGTGGAAGCAGCAGTAGTCGAGCCGTTGCCGCCGTCGTCAGTTGTGGAAGCAGCAGTAGTCGAGCCATTGCCGCCGTCGTCAGTTGTGGAAGCAGCAGTAGTCGAACCATTGCCGCCGTCGTCGGTGGTGGAAGCAGCAGTAGTCGAGCCATTGCCGCCGTCGTCGGTGGTGGAAGCGGTGGTAGTCGAACCGCTGCCGCCGTCGTCGGTGGTGGAAGCCGTCGTGGTCGTGGACTGTCCCGTGCCGCCGCCGTCGGAGGTGGTCGTTGTCTGACCGCTGCCGTCGCCCAGCTGGATATCGCCCTCGTAGTAGGAGAGAACCGAGTAGGTGTTGCTTATGGTAGCTGCTCCGGGATAAACGTAGCAGTCCTCATTGCTGATAGTTATCTTTTCGAGATTCGGGCAGTACGTGAACGCGCACGCAAGTATCCTGTTCACGCTCTTGGGAACAACAACAGTTTTTGCCTGACTGCCGAAGAATGCGTACTCGCCGATAGTATCGGGCCCCTCGTCAATGACTACGTCACCTGTCGCGCTCTTGCCGTCGATGACAACACCGTTGACGATAACAATGGGGTCTTCCGCTCTCTTCGCGGCGAGCCATGCCGTATTATTGAAGGCGCGTCCGTCGATATCCTTGATGCTTTCCGCAAACTCGACCTTGCTGAGGTTCGAGCAGCCGTCAAACGCATTCATATCTATGCGCTCAACGCTTTCGGGGAGCTTTATCGAGGTCAGTCCCGTACAGCCCGCGAAAGCCCTGTAGCCGAGAGTTTTCACAGTTGAGGGCAGCTCTATCGAGGTCAGACCCTTGCAGCCGTAGAAAGCCTCGTAGCCGATAGTTTCAAGCCCCTCGGGCAGCTTAACGGATGTGATACCGTCGCAGCCGCTGAATGCGCTCCTTATCGCCTTCACGCCATCGGGAATGACGATATCGCCCGACTTCTGCTTCGCGTCGAGCACCACGCCGTTGACTATCTTGAAGTCCTCGTCCTTACACTGCGAATCGAACCACGGAGTATTCGTGAATGAATTCTCGCCAAAGTTTGTGAAATCCGCAGGCATGGTCACTTTTTCAAGAGAGGTACAGTCCTCGAACGCAGAGCTCTTGACCTCTGAAATACTGTCGGGGAGCTTCACTGATCCAAGGGATGTACAGCCCAGAAATGCGCTGCTGCTTATCGTCTCAACTCCCTCGGGAATGATCACATCTGTGAGAGCAGCACATTCCTTGAAAACGCCGTCAGGTATATCCTTGACACCCTCAGCTATCGTCACAGATTTTAAACCTGTGCAGCCGTTATAAATGTTTGATGTGTAGTAATCATACTGCTCTGCAACGGGCAATTCCGCAGAGGTAAGACCTGTGCATTTCCTGAAAGCAAAGATACCTATCTTTTTCATCGGCGCGGCAAACCTGACCGAAGTAATGTCCGTATTTCCCTCGAATGCACTGCCTGCTATACAGGTGACATTCTCAGGTATCGTGATATCGTCCTTGCAGGCAGAGCCGTCAAGCAGCGTCTTGCCGACGATTATCATACCGTTGCTGTCAGCCTTGAGGCTCGCAAGATACGGAGTTTCGCCGAATGCGACCTTGTCCACCCATTCCAGCGAATCAGGGAGAGCAACCTTTTCAAGGCTTGTGCAGCCGTTGAAAACATAGAAGCTCAGCTCTGTCACGCCCTCGGGAACGGTTATCTCCTTCAGGCTCGTACAGCCGCTGAATACAGACGGTCCTATCACATTGACGCTGCTCGGGATATCAATGCTTTCGAGCGCGGTGCAGCCCGAGAAAGCACCGGGGTACATCTGTGCGCCGTGTATCTCCTTTATGCCGTCGTGGAGCTCCACCGTTTTCAGCGATTCACAGCCCGAAAATACGCCGTATTCGACCGTAGTCACGTTCTTGGGTATCTTCACAGAGGTGAGTCCCGTGCCCGAGAACGCGCTTATACTTATCTTGTTGATGCTTTCGGGAAGGTCAATGCTGGTAAGTCCCGAGCAGCCCGAAAATGCGCTCATTCCTATCACGGTGACGGAATCGGGGATATTCACAGCCGTGAGCTCGGTGTTGTTCGCGAATGCGCTGCCGCCTATCTTGGTGATACCGTCGGGGATAGTGAACTCGCCCTTTGCACCGATAACGGACACGAGCGTGTTGTCCCTGACTATGACAGTCGGCTTCTCTCCGAAGGGAGTGCCGTCAAATGCGTCGGCACGCACCGATGTAAGGCTCTCGGGGAGCTTCACCGTCTTCAGCCCCTTGCAGTCAGCGAACGCCTTGCTGTCTATCTGAATAAGCCCCTCGGGAAACTCAACGGACGGCAGGGCACAGCCCATAAAGGCTTTCGAGCCAATGCTCAGAAGAGACTTCGGGAAGCTGACAGTATTCAGCGCCGTACAGCCCTCGAAGGCGGATTCGGTGATCTGCTGTATGCCATCGGGCAGTTTGATGCTTTTCAGCGAAGTACAGCCCGTGAACGACCTTGCACCTATCTTGTTTATCGTATCGGGCAGGATTACGGTCTCCAGCGAGGTACAGCCGCTGAATATCTCATCGGGCACTGTTTCCCTGCCGTCGGCGAATGTGACCTTTTTCAGCCCCGTGCAGCCCTTGAACATGGCGTAATACCAGTTATTGTAGTTGCCCGTGTTGATATTCTTCGGGATTGTCACCTCTGTCAGCCCCGTACAGCCCTCGAATGCGGAGTAGCCCAATTCCTCGAGGTCATCGGGGAGCGCGACAGAGGTCAGCTTCACGCAGTCCTTGAACGCGCTCCCACCGATAGTCTCGATAGTGTCGGGCAGAACGACCGACGTTATGCCCTCGCAGCCCATAAAGACAAAGTCTCGTATCTCCGTGACCTTTTCGCCGTTTATCTCCGACGGGATAGCGAGCTCGCCCGAGGGAGCCTCGGTATAGCCGATAATGGAGATGACTCCGCCGTCGTCCTGACATTTGAGGTTTTCGTAGTCGAACTTCTCATAGGCTGCGGAAGCGGTGAGCGGTGCGGAGCTGACAATGCGAGGCTGAGCGGGCATACCCATACTGCCTGCGGCAACGGTCAGCGACAGCGCAGCCGCCGCGAGTTTTCTTCGTTTCATTCTAATTCCTCCTTGCTGTGATGTTTGTTGTAACGAGCCGCCGTCATTATCAACACTTACTTAGTCCCTTTATGCAATACTGACAGCAGCTTACATAAACAGCATACCAAAAATGTTAAATTTTGTAAATAGAATTTAACAATATTTCAGCTGAAACTTTGTTAATCCGCTTATATTTTTCGCGGTTTATACTTCAAGTATTGAATCAGCCGAACTGATATGGTATAATGTTAGCAATGACATCACAGCCAAAGGAGCTGACAGCAATGGATATCTCCGAACTTCTGAAAGAATATATGACAACGCTCGGCTGCTCGCAGTCCTAGCTCGCGGAGGCGGCAGGCATAACGCCCGCGGCTCTCAGCTATTACATCAGCGGACAGCGCACTCCCAAAAAGGAAAACATCGCAAAGCTCGCAGACGGCATAGCAGCGCTTGCCGAAAGGGGCGGTACGGACGGTATCAGCAAAGCCGAGGTATACGACCGTATCTTCCGCACCTCGGGCTACACCGACATCGCCCCCGAGCAGTTCGGACAGAGCTTTTCATCGTTGGTCAGCGGACTGAAGATTAATCTCAGCAGGCTCGCAAAATATATGGACATCGACGCCTCGCTGCTCTCGCGCATAAAGCAGGGCGAGCGCCTGCCGTCCAATACCGACCTCTTCGTTACGCAGGTGGGGTCGTATCTGTTTTCGCAGTTCTCGGAGGAGGACGAGCTCTCGCTCCTGCGCAGTTTCCTCGGAGACGTGCCCGCGGATGGAGACTTCGACCGCAGGAAATGCATATCAGCTCTTGAAAGCTACCTTTTGAGCTCGCCTGCCGACGCGGGCGTCTCAAACAGCAGCGGGATAAACGTCTACCTGAGAAAGCTCGATGATTTCGACCTGAACGAGTACACCACCATTATTAGATTCGACAAGCTGAAGGTGCCGACCGCTCCGCTGACTCTGCCTGCGTCAAGGCGGTATTACGGCATAGAGCAGATGAAGCAGGGCGAGCTCGATTTTCTCCGCGCAACGGCGGTATCGCGCTCGAAGCAGCTCTTCTTTATGAACAGCGATATGCCTATGGCTGATATGGCGAAGGATCTGGAATTCGGCAGGAAGTGGATGTTCGGGATAGCCGCCTGCATAAAAAAGGGACTTCATCTCAATATAGTCCACAGCATCAACCGCGGGCTCGACGAAATGGTGCTCGGGCTCGAGGCGTGGATACCGATATATATGACGGGACAGGTCACGCCGTACTACATCCCCGATTACGCAGCCAACGTCTTCCACCACCTCAGCTACGTTTCGGGAGCAGCCGCGCTCACGGGGGAATGTATTAGCGGACATCACGCCGACGGGATGTACTATCTGACCAACTCTAAAGCCGAGCTTGCGTATTACCGAAAAAAAGCCGAGAACATAATGTCAAAGACCCGCCCGCTTATGGACATCTATGATGCTCCGCGCAGAGCAGAGTTTATGGACTTCTTAGCATCAGAGGCACAGAGCGGCGGCGAGCGCTGTAATATGCGCTCCACGCTGCCGATATACACCATTTCCGACGAGCTGTTCTCGCGTATACTCAGACGCAGCGGCATACCCGAGACGGAGCAGCGCACTCTCATCGGCTACTTGCGGGAAGCCCGAAGCAGCTTTACGGAAAGTCTTGCCGCGAACAAGATCACGGACATCATACCGCTCCCGAGGTCGGACGGCGGCGCGGGCGACACGATGAAGCTGTCGCTGTCGGGCGCATTCTACGAAAAGGAGATATTCTACACCGCGGAGGAATACGCCGAGCATTACGAGCAGACCTGCCGATTTGCGGAGGAGTATCAGAACTACGGCATTTCGCCGCAGAGAGAGTGTGTTTTCAGGAACATTCAGATAGAGATGAAGCGCGGAGAGTGGGTGATGGTGTCGAAGGCGAAGAGTCCCGCGATACACTTCATAATCCGCCACCCGAAGCTGATAAACGCCATAGACAAGACGCTTTTCGTCTATTACATCTGAGGCGAGGCTCGGGCGGGCGGAGTGCCGCCATGAAAGCGTCGTATAATTTCAACAAACAGAGGTCAAATCATGACGGAGGTTTTTATACTCCGTCATATTTACCAATGATTTTCCGAACGTATGTACGCACAACCTTTGACATTGTCAGCAGATTGCACAAATGAATATGTTAAAACTTGTCTGCAATGTACTTCCTCTGCAATTTTTCTTTCATTTTCGCAAAAAAAGCTTGCAGTTTTTTGTGTAATGTGATAAAATTAAATGGTACTTGAAATTGACGATAAGAACATTTTCGGCATTTTATAAAGGAGAACAATATGGCAAAGATAAAAGCTGCCGTGATTTTCGGCGGTACAGCTCAGGAGCACGAGCTGTCCCTCGCCTCTGCCGCAGAGGTGATACGCAATATCCCCAATGACAAATACGATGTTACCTGCATAGGTATCACGAAGAAAGGACGCTGGCTCTACTTCCCGGGGGACGTGGAGGAAATAGCCGACGGAAGCTGGGAGTCCAGCCCCGACTGTGCGTCCGCGATACTCTCGCCCGACCCGCTCCACCGCGGTATCGTGGTGATTGAGGACGGCGAGGCTACAGTCCGCAGGATAGACGTGGTATTTCCGGTTTTACAGGGCAAAAAAGGCGCTGACGGCACGATACAGGGTCTGCTCGATATGTCGGGTATCCCCTACGTGGGAAGCGGTCACCTTGCCGCTGCCTCCTGTATGGACAAGTCGCACACGCATATGGTGCTCGACGACTACGGCATAGCCACAGCTGACTGGAAGCTCATCACTCAGCGCGATATAAACAACATCGACAGCCGATGCGAGGAGATAGCCGCGGAGCTCGGCTTCCCCGTTGTGATAAAGCCCGCAAACAGCGGATGCAGCGCGGGTACTACTATCGCTCACGACCCCGACGAGCTCAACGCCGCCGTGAAGGTCGCATTCTCGAACGATAACAAGGTGCTCGCGGAGAGATACATCAAGGCACGAAAGCTTGAGGTAGCCGTTTTCGGCTACGACCAGCCGCTCGCCTCCAATGTCGGAGAGATACTCTCCGTCGGCAGGAAGTATGACCCGACAGAGGTCAGAAAGAGCTCGGGCGACGACTTGAAGATACCCGCGGAGCTCCCCGACGAGCTCGCCGCAACTATACGCGATACAGCAGTAAAGACATTCAAGGCGCTCGGGTGCAAGGGACTTGCGAGAGTGGACTTCCTCCTCGGTGAGGACGGAGAGCTCCTGCTCAACAAGATAGGCACTTCCCCCGGGCTCAGACAAAACAGCGTTTTCCCGAAGCTTATGGCACAATACGGCATAGATATGCCCGAGCTCGTGGATATGCTCCTCGAGCAGGCACTGGAAAACTCGGAAAGGGCGTACTGATGAAGAAAAACGTTCTCATCTCGCTGACGAGCATACAGTGGCAGGACGACGAAAAGAACGAAACGGAGCTCCTCACGCGTGCATCGCTGTCAAAGACAGGAACGCAGAACGTGATATCCTACGAGGACACCTCGGCTACTGGCTTTGAGGGCTCGGTGACAACGATAACGGTAGACGGCAACGACTCCGCCTCTATAATAAGAAGAGGAACGGCTAACTCGGTGCTCTCGCTGGAGATAGGGCGCAAGCACTACTGCCAGTACGGCACGCCATTCGGGGATATGCGCATCGGCGTGTACACCCACGCGATAGACAACACCATCGACACCGACGGACGCCTCTACCTGAAATACACCCTCGACCTTAATTCGTCCTACCTCTCGGATAACGAGATAATTATGAATATAAAAAGCTAAGCGCTAATGGCTCAAAAGAAGAATTACGCATTTATTAAAGAAAGGACATCACACCAATGTCAGACCTCATCAAGTCAGCGTCGCTGCAGCTCAGGGAGCTGATAACCGACGCACTGGGAGTTCTCGTGGCTGAGGGCACTGCCCCCGCCGAGCCGCTCCCGTCATTCGTCATCGAGATACCCGCGGACAAGTCTCACGGAGACTTCGCGGCGAACACCGCTATGGTGTGCGCGAAGGCGTTCAAAATGCCGCCCCGCAGGATAGCCGAGCTCATCATCGGGAAGATAGACCTTGGCGGCTCGGTATTCGAGAGAGCCGAGATCGCGGGACCGGGCTTTATGAACTTCTTCCTCAGCAGGAAGTGGTTTGCCGACACCGTTGAAAACGTACTCGCCGAGAAGGACAGCTACGGACGCACCGACTACGGAAACGGCAAGCGCGTCCTCGTTGAGTTCGTATCCGCGAACCCGACAGGTCCTATGCATATCGGCAACGCAAGAGGCGGCGCTATCGGAGACTGCCTCGCAAGCGTCCTCGACTGGGCAGGCTTCCGCGCCGAGCGCGAGTTCTACGTAAATGACGCGGGCAATCAGATAGAGAAGTTCGGCAAGTCGCTCTCGCTCAGGTATATGCACATCTGCTCCGAGAAGGGACAGGAGGTGCTCGCGAAAGCCGCCGACACCGAGGAGGTCTGCCGCCTGATATACGGTGAGGAGGGAAGCACCGAAGACTTTCCCATGCCCGAGGACGTCTACCTCGGACAGGACATCATCGAGCACGCCAAGAACTACTTCGACCTGCACGGAGCGTCACTCGCTGACGTATCCGAGGAGGAGAGGCGCAGGGCACTCGTTGATTACGCGCTCCCGATAAATATTGCGGGACTCGAACGCGACCTCAAGAAGTACCGCATAGTCTATGACAACTGGTTCCGCGAGAGCACCATTCACGAGCGCAATGAGACGAAGCTCGTGGTTGACAAGCTCATGGAGGCAGGCAAGGCTTACGAGCAGGACGGCGCGATATGGTTCAGAGCCACCGATTACGGTATGGACAAGGACTTCGTCCTCAAGCGCAGCAACGGTCTCTATACTTATATAGTACCCGACATCGCCTACCACTACGACAAGCTCGTGACGCGTAACTTCGACAAGGCGATAAACGTCCTCGGAGCCGACCACCACGGCTACGTTCCGAGACTGAAAGCAGCGCTGAACGCTCTCGGAGTTGACGAGAGCAAGCTCGACGTGGTACTTATGCAGATGGTACGCCTCGTAAGAAAGGGCGAAACGGTAAAGCTCTCGAAGAGAAGCGGCAAGGCTATCACGCTGGTGACCCTCCTCGACGAGATACCGATAGACGCGGCAAGGTTCTACTTCAACCTCCGCGAGGCAAACTCACAGTTCGAGTTCGACCTCGACCTCGCAGTTGAGAAGTCCTCGCAGAACCCCGTCTTCTACGTGCAGTACGCACACGCGAGAATATGCAGTATGCTCCGCAACCTCGAAGCTGAGGGCATAGCGGTACCCGAGAGCGCGGACTTCACGCTCCTGACCGACCCGCGCGAGATAGAGCTGATACGCCATATAGCATCGCTCCCGCACGAGATAGAGCTCGCGGCGAAGGCATACGACCCCGCGAAGCTGACGAAGTACGCGATAGACCTCGCGACGCTGTTCCATCGCTTCTACGACGCGTGCAGCGTGAAGAACGCAGGCTCGGACGAGCTGATGAACGCGCGTATCCTGCTCAGTATAGCGGTAAGGCAGGTGCTCCGCAACGTGCTGACTATCCTGAAGATAGAGCAGCCAGAGAAGATGTGATTTTTTGAGCCGTTAGCCATTAGCTGTTAGCTCGCGGTATCGCCTTCGGCGATGATTTTTAAATGATGTCTGCGAAGCAGACACCTTTAGCTAAAGGCTAATAGCTAAAACAGAAAAAGTTACTTTTTGGTTACAAGCAAAGTCAGCCATTTGGCAGTTTATCACAATGCCAACACATATTTATTGGTCATAATTCAGGCTTTTAAAGAAAAGTTAACAATTTGTTAACAGTATGTTCATATCAATATGTTACAATCTGTAATATATTCGGACTGAACGACAACCTTTGAAAGCGGAAATCATAAAATTAAAAGAAGGGTGCAAATTATGTCAAACAGATTATTTCAGGGCTTAGTTCATCAGATGCGCGATACTATCGACGCAACGATCGGCGTAGTTGACGAGACAGCTACCATCATCGCCTGCAGCGACCTTACCCGCGTAGGCACTACCAATGAGTTCGTTTCTCTCGACCTCAGCGATTCACACGATATCTTCATCCGCGACGGCTTCACCTACAAGCCCTTCGGCTCACGCGTAAAGCCCGACTATGCGGTTTTCGTAGAGGGCGTTGACGACGCTGCTGCAAAGTATGCGTCTATACTCGCTATCACTCTTTCCAATATCAAGCAGTACTACGATGAGAAGTACGACCGCAACAACTTCATCAAGAATGTTATCCTCGACAATGTTCTCCCCGGAGACATCGTCATCAAGGCAAGAGAGCTCCACTTCAATGCTGAGATAAGCCGCGCTGTATTCCTCATCAGGATAGTTTCCGCGAACGACATCTCCGCATATGACGTTATCCAGAACCTCTTCCCCGATAAGAACAAGGACTTCGTCTTCAACATCACAGAGTCCGATATCATACTTGTCAAGGAGCTCAAGAGCACCGTTGATTCCAAGGACCTCGAAAAGCTCGCACGCTCCATTGCTGATACCCTCAGCAGCGAGTTCTACACCCGTGTTAACGTTGGTATCGGTACGGCAGTTGTAGGCGTAAAGGACCTCGCGCGCTCGTTCAAGGAGGCTCAGATGGCTCTTGAAGTCGGCAAGGTATTCGACACCGACAAGGTAATCGTAAGCTACGACAACCTCGGTATCGCTCGCCTTATCTACCACCTCCCGACAACCCTCTGCGAGACCTTCCTCCACGAGGTGTTCAAGGTGGGCAGCATTGATTCTCTCGACCACGAGACTCTCTTCACGATACAGAAGTTCTTCGAGAACAACCTCAACGTGTCCGAGACCTCGCGTAAGCTCTTCGTACACAGAAATACCCTCGTATACAGACTTGAAAAGATCAAGAAGCTGACAGGTCTCGACCTCCGTGAGTTCGACCACGCTATCATCTTCAAGATAGCCCTTATGGTCAAGAAGTACCTCTCGGCTAATCCCGTTAAGTTCTGATTGTAGGGACGACCATTGGTTGTCCGCCACCAAAACGACTGATTTACATTTCTGTGATTGCGGACGCGCAATGCGCGTCCCTACAGGAATACGTCGATTCAACCATTGTAGGGGACGGCGTCCTCGACGTCCCACAAACACACAGATTATTGGCGTTCGGGCGGATAATATCCGCCCCTACACGTTATAATGCAAAAAAACAGACATAGAAACTCAAAAGGAAGGTGTAACCTTTGGTAGAGCTTCAGAACGTGTCCGTGACCTATTCAAGCGGCGTTGACGCACTGAACAACGTCAGCCTGAAAATAAACGACGGCGACTTTGCCTTCGTCGTGGGCTCATCGGGCGCGGGAAAAAGTACCATGATAAAGCTTCTCCTCAAGGAGATAGACGCTACGAGCGGAGTTGTCACCGTTAACGGCTACAACCTCGGCAAGCTCAAAAAGAAGAAGATACCCGAATTCCGCCGTACTCTCGGCTTCGTTTTTCAGGACTTCCGACTTATCCCGTCAATGACCGTGTACGAGAACATCGCTTTCGTGCTCCGTGTTATCGACGCTCCTCTGAAATATATCAGAAAGAGAGTGCCCTACGTTATAAGCCTCGTGGGACTGCACTCCAAGACCAATTCATACCCCGACGAGCTCTCGGGCGGCGAGAAGCAGAGAGTTGCCATCGCGCGAGCTCTCGTCAACGACCCTCAGCTCATCATCGCGGACGAGCCTACGGGTAATATCGACCCCGAGCTCTCCTACGAGATAGTGGAGCTGCTGAAGGGCATCAACGACCAAGGCACGACCATTCTTATGGTCACTCACGAGCACGACCTCGTTCGTCACTTCGGCGGACGTATCATCAATATCACAGGCGGCGAGATAGTCTTCGACGAGGTCATCTCGGGCGTGGACGAGGTTCTCCCCGAGGAGGAGCTCGCACAGGCGATGGCTGAGGCGTCCGCTGCGGCAAATACAGGCAATATCGTACTCCCCGACCAGAGGATAATGACCCCTGACGGCGGGTACTCGGGTGCCGACAGGAATGGAGGCTCCGAGCAATGAAGATAAGCGGTTTCAAGTACCTTGCAAATCAGGGTATAGAAAATATATGGAAGAACAAGATGATGGCATTCGCAACATTCTGCGTGCTGCTCATCTCACTGCTCCTCGTGGGAGGCGCGGCGCTGTTCTACTTCAATATGAACTCGATGATACTCGGTCTCGGCAATCAGAACGAAATTGCCGTCTACCTCGACCCTTCCACAGGAACGGCAAGGGTACAGGAGATACAGGCTCAGCTCGAAACAATGGACAATATCGACTCCGTGGAGTACATCTCCAAGGAGGAGGCATACAACCGTATGAAGAACCAGATACAGCAGGGCGAGGCTATCTTCGACTACATAGACAGCTATGAATTTATGCCCGACGGCTTCAAGGTGACCGTCGTGAGCAACGACAGGATAGAGGATACCACCGCACAGATAGGCGGTATCGAAGAGGTACAGAGCGCGAGCTCGTCCCCGCAGGTAGCGGAATTCCTCCGCGAGCTGAGAAGGGTCGTATCAATTATAGCGATAGCAGTTATCGTGGCTCTGTCGGTCGTTTCGATGATAATGATATCGAATACTACCAAGGCGAGCGTTTTCGCACGCCGTGAGGAAATACAGATAATGAAATACGTCGGCGCGACGAACTCCTTCATCAGGACGCCCTTCTTCGTAGAGGGTATGGTGACGGGCTTTTTCGCGGGAGCAGGCGCCTTCTTCATCACATGGGCGGTTTATCGCGCGATATTCCGCATACTTATGGAGCAGGGCACACTTATGCGTGCGTTCGGCGTAGGAAGCATTATCCCGTTCGACAAGATACAGCTCTGGGTAGCGCTCGCGTACCTTGTAATAGGCTCGCTCGTAGGCGCTCTCGGAAGCGTTGTCAGCACACGCCGTCATATAGATGTATAAAACGCGGGGATAAACTAACGTACCATTTAACTATCGCGCGAAACCGAAAGTTTCGCTCAAGCCTTTTCAAAGGCTTGCAGAGTCCAGAGGCAGAGCCTCTGGTCACCGTTCACAGCTTTTAAAGAACGGCGAAATAAACGTAAGGCGCTCCGCAAAGGGTGAATTCAAAAACAGTCCTGTGGACTGTTTTTGAATAGGGAACGCCCTGCAAGTGAGGGCGTTCCCTTACTTGCCGTGCCAGTCATTTCGCCCGCGGAATTATTCCGCGCACTGTATGTGGGACGTCGAGGACGTCGTCCCCTACAAAAACGAAGGGAGTAAGTTCACCGGTTATGAGAAAACTTGCAGTAACTAAGAAGATACTCACATTCCTCTGCTGTACAGCCGTATCTGTCGGAGCTGCAGCCGCTTATCCCGCGGTCACAGACAGATGTCAGGATGCCTCCGCAAAGACGATACAGGAGATACAGGAGGAGCGCAAGGCAAACAACGAGAAGATAGCTGCTCTCCAGAGCGAGATAGACGCTCTCGAGGGCGACAAGAACAGCGAGCAGGCTTATCAGGAAAGCCTCAATGAGCAGATAGGCTATATTCAGAACAACATCGACCTCCTCAATCAGGAGCTCGATACGATAGCACTCGATATCGACGCCACACAGGGCAATATCGTCCTCCTCGACGAGGACATCACCGCTCAGCAGGAGGAGATCGACAGGAACATCGAGCTCTTCAAGCAGCGTCTCTGCGCGATGTACGTCAGCAGCAACGAGTCGTCTGCGGGCGTGGTGCTCGGTTCTGACAGCTTCTACGATATGATGTCGCGGGTTCAGATGATAAACAGGATAGCCGAGTACGACGACAAGCTCATCGAGGAGATACTCGGCGAGATAGACACGCTCGAGCAGTCCAAGAGCGAAATGGAGACCGAAAAGCTCTCACTTGAGATGAAGCTTGAGGAGCAGGAGAAACGTAAGCTCGAAAAGGCGGACGAGGTAGCTGCTCTGACAACTCAGCTGATGAAGACGCAGTCCGAGATAGACCGCCTTGCACTCGCACAGCAGGACCTCGAACGCGACAAGGCGGAAATTGAGGCTGACAATGCCGAGCTCGCAGCCGAGCAGGCAGAGATAGAGGCTGAGATAGCACGTCAGCAGGCAATAATCGCCGAGCAGCAGCGTCAGGCAGCTATCGCTCAGGCGCAGCAGAGCGGCTATACAAGCAGCTATACAGGTCCGATGACATATGAGGTCGCGGCAGGTGCGAGCGGCTTTGCGTGGCCCGTACCCGGTCACAGCGGCATTTCCAGCTACTACGGCTACCGCTGGAACACACTCCACGGCGGTATAGATATAAGCGACGGCGGCATTATGGGAGCTCCCGTGGTCGCCTCAAAGAGCGGCACCGTAACAAGGATGAACAACTCGTGCAGCCATAACTACGGCAAGAGCAGCAGCTGCGGCTGCGGCGGCGGATACGGCAACTACGTCGTTATCTCGCACGACGGCACATACTCCACTCTCTACGGACACCTCACATCTGCGGCGGTATCCGTCGGAGACTACGTAAATCAGGGCGACGTCATCGGCTATGTCGGCTCGACAGGCTGGTCTACGGGCGAGCACCTCCACTTCGAGGTCTATGTCAACGGCACCCGCTATGACCCCCTCGGCTACGTAAGTCCGTAACGGGCAATTCGTAATTATTGTAGGGGCGGCGTTCCGCCGCCCGCAAATTACGCACACACTTCATTCAACCATTGTAGGGGACGGCGTCCTCGACGTCCCGCCAAATACAAACGATCCACCTGAAACAAAGGTGCAGGGGACGCCGCCCTCGGCGTCCCTTTTCAACGTTAAACAAACATTTCCCAAAGAAAGTGATTACCATATGAATAAAAAAATAAGCCTCGGACTCGCACTGAGCCTTATCGCCGTTTCTATGGCGGTGACGTTCATTCTCACCTCGTTTTTTTCGCTCCAGAGCTTCAACAAGAAGGTCGTGGACGTCAACGAGAAGTCGAAGAAGTACAGCGCACTGCAGGTGCTCGACGGCTATATCCGCGAGAACTACTTCGGAGAGATCGACGAGAACAAGCTCAGCGACGGACTTATGAAGGGCTATGTTTCGGGTATCGGCGACAAGTACAGCCGCTACCTCACCGCCGCGGAATACCTCACCGAGAAGAACGATAACTCGGGCGAGCTGGTTGGTCTCGGACTCACACTCGCCGAGGACGCGAGCGGCTATATGCGTATCTCCGAGATTATGGAGGACTCTCCCGCATATGATTCGGGTCTGCTCGACGGCGACATCATCACTGCTATCGACGGGCTCGACGTAAAGGAGGCAGGCTTCAGCGAGGCTATGGACGCCATGCGCGGCACCGAGGGCTCGCCTGTCACGCTGACCGTCCGCCGCGACGGCAAGGACGACGACTACTCCTTCGTCCGCCGCTCTATCGAGGTGAAAACGGTCAGGGCGGAGATGCTCGGCAGTCAGATAGGCTACATTAAGATATCGGGCTTTAAGGAGAACACGCCCGAGCAGTTCATTGCCGCACTTGAGAGACTCACCACAAATGGCGCTAAATCGCTGATATTCGACCTCCGTGACTGTGACGGCGACCTTATTCCCGCACTTGAGGAATGTCTCGACCCGCTCCTTCCCGAGGGAGTTATCGCCAATGCCGAGTACAAGGACGGTCACACCGAGACTATCATCTACTCCGACGAATCCGCGCTTGACCTGCCGATGACGACTATCGTCAACGGCGGCACAGAGAGTGCCGCAGAGCTGTTTGCGGCTTCGCTCCGTGATTTTGCCAATGCTCCCGTGGTAGGCTCGCAGACCTACGGCAAGGCTGTAATGCAGGAGACGACCGAAATGGACAGCGGCGGAGCTGTTATCCTCACGGTGGCGAAATACAGTACGACGGTGTCCGAGTGCTATGACGGCATCGGTATCACTCCCGACTATCAGGTCGAGAACGAGGACGAGAACGTAGATGCACAGTACAACAAGGCTGTTGAGGTGCTCCTCACAGCTGAATAAGGCAGGACAAGGGACGCTCAGGCGTCCCTTTTTTGCAGAAAACAAAAAGGACGCACGATCGTGCGTCCTTCTGAGTTATCAGTTCTTACTTAAAATTCTTGGAGAAGTCCTCGCAGAGCTTCTTTTCGAGCGCCTGAGCCGACGCGAGGTCGGGCTGCTTGGCGGTGAGGTAGGTCTTTATCTTGGGCTCTGTACCCGAGGGACGAACGATAGCCTTCGAGCCGCCTTCGAGGTAGAACGCGAGCACGTTCGACTTCGGGAGGGTAATCTCGCTCTCTTCGCCCGTGAGGATATCCTTGCGGACGGAGGTCTTGTAGTCCTCGAACTTGACAACTTTGAGTCCCGCAATCTCCGTGGGAGGCGTGTTGCGGAGCGTAGTCATAATCTCGTCCATCTTCTTCATACCGCTCTCGCCCTCGAAGGTGAAGCTGTAGAGGGTCTGGTAGAACATACCATATTTTTTGTACATATTCTCGCGAGCCTGCAGGAGCGTGATACCCTTGGTGCGGTAGTAAGCCGCCATCTCGCAGATGAGCATTGAAGCGTCAACGGCATCCTTGTCGCGGACATATCCGCCAGAGAGGTAGCCGTAGCTCTCCTCAAAGCCGAAGATATAGTGGTTTTCCTCGCCCTTAGCCTCGAGGAAGCCTATCTGCTCGCCGATGAACTTGAAGCCCGTGAGCACATCTATCATCTCGACGCCGTACTCCTTGCAGATAGAGGCGACGATGTCGGTGGTAACAATGGTCTTGACAGCGACGGGCTTCTCGGGCATAGTGCCCTTAGCCTTGCGCTGACTGCATATGTATTCGAGCAGGAGAGCTCCCACCTCGTTGCCGCTGAACAGAGCGTAGTCGTCACCGTCGGGGACAGCTATACCTACGCGGTCGCAGTCGGGGTCGGTCGCGAGCAGGAGGTCGGGCTTGACCTCGCGGCAGTATTTCAGACCGACTTCGAGAGCCTCGCGGATCTCAGGGTTCGGGTAGGGACAGGTCGGGAAGTTGCCGTCGGGGTTCTCCTGTTCCTTTACAACTGTGACATTGGTGATACCGATGCGCTTGAGTATCTCACGGACGGGCTTGTTGCCTGTGCCGTTGAGAGGAGTATATACGACCTTCAGACCGCTTGAAGCACAGAGGTCGGTGTTGATGCCCTCGGCGAGAACGCACTGATAGAAAGCCTCAATGACGTCACTGCCGATGTAGCTGATATTTCCCTTAGCGAGCTCCTCATCGAAATCCGAGGACTTAACGTCGTTGAAGATGTCGAGGGAGTTTATCTTTTCGAGGATTATCTCGGCGCCGCGGAGCGTTATCTGACAGCCGTCGTCGCCGTAGACCTTGTAGCCGTTGTACTTAGCGGGGTTGTGGCTTGCCGTTACCATTATACCGCCCTGACATTTCAGCTGACGGACAGCGAACGAGAGGCACGGGGTAGGCATAAGCTCCGTATAGATGTGCACCTTTATGCCGTTAGCCGCGAGAACCTCAGCCGCCGCTCTCGAGAACACGTCGCTCTTGATACGGCTGTCGAACGAGATAGCTACGGACGGGTTTGTGTACTCCTGATTGAGGTAGTCCGCGAAGCCCTGAGTAGCGCGTCTTACGGTATATATATTCATACGGTTGGTGCCTGCGCCGATGACGCCGCGGAGTCCGCCCGTACCGAATTCAAGGTCGCGGTAGAAGCGGTCGCTGATAGCCTCCTCGTCGTCCTTTATCGCCGCAAGCTCTGCGGTGAGGTCGGGGTCGTCGGAAGCATTCTCGCACCATACGCGATAAAGCTCTTTTTCTTTCATTTCTATTCCCTCCATATATGTTAGCCGTTAGCTACCAACTGACGGCTATATAAGCAAAACATTTCCTACCCGCCGAAAGCAGACTGAGCCTTTTGTACAGCGTGAGCGAGCAAAGCGAGCGGGTTCGTAGTTAGGGGATCGGGGAGTACGCTCCCCGACAGGGTCTGGGACAGAGTCCCAGCGGATTGTCAAGGCAGAGCCTTGACCGGAGTCCATAGGCAGCGCCCTTGAGACACTTATACACGTTAATATTATATCATACTCCGCCGCTGTTGAAAAGGGGGAGGAGATATATTTTGTTATTTTAACATTTATTTGGCAAGGTTGTAAGATTATACTAACGATAATATATTTAATTTTATTCAATAATCAACGGTTTTATGTTGCAAAAATGCATTTTTCCGCCCCCTTATAGAGAAACATTTTCCGAGAGCCGATATGGAGGAGGTGTCCCGCCGCCCCACATTCGGCTGAATATGGCTTATCAGGTGTGTGCAGGAGAGCTGTATGACCTCAGAAAAGAGGAGCGACAAGCTTCAGCAGCTCACCTGCGACCTTGTAGAACAGCTTTTCGTGCCTGATAGTCTCGGGAGTGACCTGTCTGCATTTCGTGAGGGTGTCCTGAAAATCTGCCTCTATTTCGGGGATACAGCGCGTCTTGTACATATAAGCCGCGCACTCGAAGTGGTGGTAGAGGCTGCGGTAGTCGAGGTTTATCGTGCCGACAACAGCCTTCTCGTCGTCGCAGACGAATACCTTCGAGTGTACGAAGCCGGGGGTATACTCGTATATCTTCACGCCCGCCTTTGTGAGTCCCGCATAGTGCGTCTTCGCGAGCGCATATGCGCCCTTTTTGTCGGGGATGCCGGGGAGTATGAGCTTGACGTCAATGCCGCGCTCAGCCGCGAAGCGTATCGCGCTTTCCATTTCGCCGTCGAGGATAAGGTACGGGGTCATTATGTGGACGTACTTCGTCGCGCGGTTGAGAATGTCCATATACACGGTCTCGCCGACCTTTTCGTCGTCGAGCGGGCAGTCTCCGTAGGGGAGCACGAAGCCGCAGTCCCTGTGCTCATCGCCGTAGGAAGCGCAGAGCCACTCGTCCCACCGATGATCGGTCTCGCTGACGTTCCACATCTGCAAAAACATCAGCGTGAAGCTGCGTACAGCCTCTCCGCGGAGCATTACCGCGCAGTCCTTCCAGTGACCGAATCTCTCGCGCATATTGATGTATTCGTCGCCGAAGTTGACTCCGCCCGTGAAGGCAGTCTTGCCGTCGATGACGAGTATCTTGCGGTGGTCGCGGTAGTTGTAATAGGTGGAGAGGAAGGGGAGTATCGGCGCGAATGCCTTGCCCTTGATACCGAGCTTTGCAAGGCGCTCGGGGTAGTCGTAGGTGAGGGTGGACATCTCGCACATCCCGTCGTACATCACGCGCACGTCCACGCCCTGCTGAGCCTTTCGGGCGAGTATATCGAGTATGCGTCCCCACATATAGCCCTCGTCGATGATGAAGTACTCCATGAAGATGAAGTGCTCGGCTTTTTCGAGCTCCTCAAGCAGCGCCTCGAACTTCTTCTCGCCTATCGGGAAGTAGGTGACGTCGGTGTTGCTGTATATCGGGAAGCAGCCGGTGCGGTTGATGTAGCGGCAGAGCGAGTCCGTGCCCGATTTCGCGAGCTCGGGGTCGCCGAGTATCTCGCTGTGCAGGGGGAGCATTTCCCGTGATTCCTCGATAGCTCCCGTGACGAGCTTTTTTATCTTGATGTGTCCGAAGTCGCGCATCGTGAAGAAGAGGAGGATAGCTCCGGGGACGGGAAACAGCGTTATCAGCACGAGCCACGTCAGCTTGGCGGCGGAGTCCATCTCGCAGTTGAAGAGGTAGAACACCATCAGCACCGAGAACAGCACCAGCAGCACCTTTGCCTGCGGCAGATACTCCGTGAAAAGGAAGTAAATGGAGATGAGTATGGCTATCTGCACAAGAAGCAGCGCGATGATAAGGAATGCGCGGCTGAATATCAGCCTCCAGAAGCTTTTCTTGCGCTTCGGTATCAGCCGTATGATGTTTTCGAGCTCTTCCATTTTTTTCACTTCCTTTCTCAAGGGCTCTGCCCTTGACCCGCCAGAGGCTCTGCCTCTGGACTCCGCAGGGGAACACAGTTCCCCTGACCCCTAACTACGTTGCCGCTCGCAAGCTCGCTCACTTTGTTCAAAAGGCAAAGTCTGCTTTCGGCGGGGAACAAATATCGGAATCGTTCATTCAACATATTGTAGGGGCGAATATTATCCGCCCGCAATTATACCGACAAACCACCTGACATTATCTGTAGGGGACGCCGCCCCTCACTAACCGTGCCGTCCCCTCTGTCAGCTTCGCTGACATCTCCCCACACTGTGGGGAGTCACCCTGCAAGCCTTTGAAAAGGCTTGAGCGAAACTTTCGGCTTCGCGCTGTAGTTTTTCTGCGACGGTAGTATTTTCCCGCGGACGTTACAAAAGCTAACGGCTAATGGCTAAAGGCTAACGGCTCAAATCGTGATTTCCGTCCCGCCGACGGGTCTTATCGTAAGTATGCGGCACGAGCCGAGCCCGAACACCCTATCCATTTCCGCGGCGTAGCTCTCCGCGAGGTAGGTCGGCACGAATGCCTGTATCGTTCCTGCAAAGCCTCCGCCGTGCACGCGAACGGCTCCGCAGCCGCCGAGGACGCGCCTGCTCAGCATTATCGCGAGCGGTATCTCCTGCCTGTCAGTCGCGCCTGCGGGACAGAGGTTCTGTAACAGCTCCGCCGACGATGTGCCCGATTCGTTCACAAGGCGGAAGAATTCTTCGAGGTCGCCGTTCTGCAAAGCCCCGGCTTCAAGTATGGCACGCTCGCTTTCTGCGAAGAAGTGTGCGGCACGGAGAATAGCCCTGTCAGAGCATTTTCCTCTCAGCTCGGGAAGACTGGCATAGAACTCGTCCTCGTCCACGTCGCGGAGGAACTCGGCTCCGAAGCACGCGGCTACGGACTTCATCTCCGCGGGGATAGCGGCGTACTCGCCGATTAGGTCGGCGTGGCTGCCCTTGGTGTCGGTTATGCAGAGGCTGTGACCCGCTCCCGTGAAATCGAAGCGCACGGGAGTTATCGCGGGCGCGGACGGGTCGGCGAAATCTATCGCCACGAAGCCGCCCACGGCGCTGACGGTCTGATCCATCAGACCGCTTGCCTTGCCGAAGTATTCGGTCTCGGCGAACTGCCCGATTTTGGCGATCTCAAGCGCTCCGGCTCTGCCGCCGTTGTACCGGAGGTCTATCATCGTGCCGATGAGGTTCTCGAAAGCCGCCGACGAGGACAAACCGCTCCCGATGAGGACGTCGGAGGTCGTATACGCCGTGAAGCCTCCGATCTCCACGCCGAGCTCCGCGAATTTTGCGGCGATACCGCGTATCAGTGCATTGGACGTGCCGCGCTCTTCCTCGCGGGGGGAGAGGTCGGAGAGGTCTATCTCACAGGGCTCGTGACCCTCGGAATATACGCGGATAAAGCCGTCGTCAGTGAAGTCGGCGAGGGCGATGCCGTCGAGGTCTACCGCCGCCGCGAGGACGCAGCCGTGCTGGTGGTCGGTGTGGTTGCCGCCTATCTCGGTTCTCCCGGGAGCAGAGAACACGCGCACGTCGTCACATTCGGGACAGAGCCGCGAGAAATGCTCGGCGGCGCTGAGGTAGCGGGCACGCTGGCGGAGATATTCACGCTCGCCGTTTCCGTATAGCTCGCGGAAGCGCTCGTCGAGGCGTTCGCCCGACAAGGCGGAGCAGATTTCCTGTATAGTCATAATGTATCCTTTCCTGCGGCAGAAGAGCCGCCTGTTCAATGCGTAATGCGTAATTATTGTAGGGGCGAGTTCCGCTCGCCCGATAGATATCCGAATATTGGCTGGCGCACGGATAAGCAGCACACCAAATCTTTGATTTGGATTGTGATGCTATATGCAGCTCTGCTGTAATGCGCCCATACAAAGCCTATATACATTATTATAAACTATATTTGGAAAAAAATCTACTGTTTCCGACAAAATTATTTTTCAGAGTGGATTTAATCTGATTTTGCTATGATTTAAGTACTGTTTTCCGTAGGATAAACAAAAACTTCGAGGGTTATTCAGCAATGTATACAAAGTTGGTGAAATGGCTCTGTCACTCTTGACAAGACAGGGAAAGAGTTGTATACTTAAAGTATCAGGACACAAAGCAATAAATTAATCTGCTTTAAGTTATTTAAGGAGTGCATTTTATGTCAGACATCAAGCTCATCTGCCCGCCTCTCCCGAATATGCCGTGGCAGGACAAGCCCGCGGGCTGTACCGCTCCGATGTGGCGCCATACCGAGAATCCAATCATCGGACGGAACCCTCTCCCCGATGTTGCGCGTATCTTCAACAGCGCCGTTATGCCCTACGGTGACGGCTTCGTCGGCGTTTTCCGCGGCGAGCAGCGCGACGGCGTCTCTCACATCTACTTCGGCACCAGCAGGGACGCTCTTCACTGGGACTTCGAGCCCGAGAAGATACCCTTCCTCGATGAGAACGGCGAGCCATTCCAGCCGATATACGCTTATGACCCCCGTCTCGTTAAGGTCGATGACACCTACTACGCGATGTGGTGTCAGGATATGTACGGAGCGTCGATAGGCGTCGCCAAGACCAAGGACTTCAAGAGCTTCACCCGCATCGAGAACCCGTTCCTTCCCTATAACAGGAACGCCGTGCTCTTCCCGCGCAGGATAAACGGCAACTTCGTTATGCTGTCGCGTCCGTGCGATAACGGGCACACAGCTTTCGGCGACATCTTCCTCAGCGAGAGCCCCGATATGCAGTTCTGGGGACGTCACCGCCACGTAATGGGCAGGACGAGCTGCTGGTGGGAGGGTCTGAAAATAGGCGGCGGAGCTGCTCCCATCGAGACGGACAAGGGCTGGCTGATGTTCTATCACGGAGTTGTCAACACCTGCAACGGGTACGTCTACAGCGTGGGTGCGGCGATACTCGACCTCGACGAGCCCTCGAAGGTGCTCCACCGCTGTGCGAGCTATGTGCTTACCCCCGAGGAGTGGTACGAGGAGCGCGGCTTCGTGCCGAACGTGTGCTTCCCGTGCGCGACCCTCCACGACTCCGAGACTGGCAGGATAGCACTGTATTACGGCTGCGCGGACAGCTACGTCGGCGTTGCCTACACCACTGCTCAGGAGATCTACGACTATATCCTCAAATACGACCACGCCTCGGAAGACGACAAGTGCCTCGGAAGAAGATAAGTGCACATTTCCGAGTAAGGCATAAATAAAGCCCGAAAGCGTAACCGTAATACTCATATTGAAGTAATACGCGGACTTATTGAGGAGGGACTCTTTTGAAGAAGGGTCCCCGCTTACGGCGGCGGTCCCCTCTGTCGCTTCGCGACATCTCCTCGCACTGCGGGGAGTCACCTCAAACTCGTCTCCTAAAACTTTCAATTTAAATTTTGCCCCTATGGGGTGCTCTCATTGAAAAGTAGGACTTACTTTTTTCGTATCAGGAGAGCACCCCATAGGGGCAAATTTTGGACTAAAGGTCTTTGGAAAAGGTCCTTTCCCGGTAGGTTCACATAATGCTGCTGTATAGGTATTACAGCTAACTGTATCGGGTTTTTTTACGTTGCAAACTGGCTGTTGTAGAGCTCGGAGTAGAAGCCGCCCTTAGCCATAAGCTCGGCGTGGCTGCCCTGCTCGACAACATTGCCCTGCTTCATAACGAGAATGATGTCGGAATTCTTTATCGTGGAGAGACGGTGCGCGATAATGAAGCTCGTCTTGCCCTCCATGAGCTTGACGAAGGCACGCTGTATGCGGTGCTCGGTGCGGAGGTCGATAGAGCTCGTCGCCTCGTCGAGAATGAGCATCGGCGGGTCCATGAGCATAACTCGCGCAATGCAGATGAGCTGCTTCTGCCCCTGCGAGAGTCCGCTGTCCTCGGATATGACGGTATCGTAGCCATTGGGCAGTCGCTTGATGAAGCCGTGCGCGTGGACTGCCTTAGCCGCGGCGACGATCTGCTCACGGGTCGCGTCGGGGAGACCGTAAGCGATGTTCTCGGCAACAGTTCCCGTGAACACCCACGTTTCCTGCAGGACCATACCGAAGCTCCCGCGCAGGCTGTCGCGCGTGACGGAGCTTATATCCCTGCCCGAGACGGTTATCCTGCCGCTCTCAATATCGTAGAATCGGAGCAGGAGGTTTATCATCGTGGATTTGCCGCAGCCCGTCGGACCGACGATAGCCACGCGCTGACCGCGCTTGACGTCGAGGTTGAAGTCCTGTATGAGCTTGATTTTCGGCGAGTAAGAGAAGTTCACGTGGCTGAATGAGAGCTCGCCTGTGAGGTCGGTGAGCCTGTCGAGGTCTGAGTCGTCGCTGACCTCCTCCTCGTCGAGCAGATCGAACACGCGCTTAGCCGAAGCCACGGCGTTCTGGAGCTCCGCAAACACGCCCGATATCTCGTTGAAGGGCTTGGTGTACTGATTGGAGTAGGCGAGGAAGCTCGAAAGCCTGCCGACCGACATCGCCCCGATAAACGGGAAATTGCCTATCGCGCCGAGAGCTCCGAGCAGACCTACAGCCGCATAAATGAGCCCGTTCACGAAGCGGGTGGTGGGGTTGGTCATCGAGCTGAAAAAGGTCGCCTTGGTGCCTGTTTTGCCGTAGGAGCGGTTTATCTCCGCGAAGCGTTCCTCCGCGCGTCCGCCGTAGACAAAAGCCTTGACGAGCTTCTGATTGCCTGCCATTTCCTCTGCGAGCCCGACCATATCGCCTCTCAGCTTCGACTGTCTGACGTAGGAATCGTGGGAAGCCTTGGTAATGCGTGAGGCGGCGATGAACGACAGGGGGGTGAGCAGCACGACCACTATCGCTATCTTGTAGTTGATCGTCATCATAAAGACGAGGGTGCCGATTATCGTGATGACGCCGCTGAAAAACTGCGTAAAGCCCTGTAACAAGCCGTCCGAGACTATCTCGATGTCGTTGATGACACGGCTCGTGAGCTCGCCCTTGGTGCGGCGGTCGGTGTAGCTGAGCGGCACGCGCTGGAGCTTTGCGAATGCGTCGGCACGTATATCGCGGACGGTCATAAACGCGAGCTTATTGGTGCAGAGACTCATCAGCCACTGGAAGAGACCGCTTGCAGCTACCGATATACCGAGCTTTATGACGATGTGCAGGATCCTGTCGAAGTCAACGTTCCCCGCACCTACACAGCAGTCCACAGCCTCGCCGATGAATACAGGAACGGCGAGCGAGAGCGATATCCCTGCCGCCGCGAATATGACCGTGAGCACGAAAAACGCGATATACGGTTTTGCGTAGGAGAACACGCGCTTTAAAGTCTTAACCATTGCCGTCCTCCTTCTCGTTCATCTGCGAACGGTAGATGTCGCGGTAGACCTCGCAGCTTTCGAGGAGCTCGTCGTGCGTTCCGATACCGACGGGAGCACCGTCCTCCATAACGATTATCCTGTCGGCGTCTCTGAGGGAGGTCGTGCGCTGTGATATCATCACGACGGACGTCCCCGCGAGGTCGGCTTTCAGCGCCTTGCGGAGCTTTAAATCGGTCGCGTAGTCGAGCGCGCTGGTGGAGTCGTCGAGGATGAGGATATCGGGCTTGCCGACGAGAGCGCGCGCAATCGCGATACGCTGCTTCTGTCCGCCCGAGAGGTTCTTTCCGCCCTGCGATATGCGGGTGTCGAGCCCGTTCGGGAGCTTCTCCGCGAATTCCCAAGCCTGCGCGGTTTTCAGCGCGGCGATTATTTCCTCGTCGGTCGCGTCGGACTTGCGCCACTGCATATTCTCGCGGAGCGTCCCCGTGAACAGCACCGCCTTCTGCGGAACAGTGCCGATGATACCGCGCAAAGCCTCAACATTGACGTCGCTGACGTCCACGCCCGAGACGATGACCTCGCCCGCCGTCGGACGGTAGAACGCGGGAATGAGGGCGGCGGCAGTGGATTTACCGCTTCCCGTGCCGCCGATGATACCGAGCATCTCACCGCGTCTGAGCGTGAACGAGAGGTCGTGCACGGAATCCTCGCCCGAATTCTCGTATCCAAAGGATACCCCGCGGAATTCGATGATGTTCTCACTTTCGCGGTCGGGGAGCACATCTCCCGTCTCCTCGGGCGGGAGCGCGAATACCTCGCTGATTCGGTTCGCGGAGGCAAAAGCCTTCGTGAATATGACGATGAGGTTCGCGAGCACCACCAGCGCAAGCAGTATCTGCGTCATATAGTTGGTGAATGCGGTCAGCTCTCCCTGAGTGAGGCTGCCCGAGTTTATACGCAGTCCGCCGAACCATATGATAGCCACGATACCGAGGTTCATTATCATAAAGGCGGCGGGATTGAGGATAGCCGATATCCTGCCGACAGCGGCGGAGCACTCCGCGATGTCGTTGACGGCTTCATTGAACTCCTCAATTTCCTCGTTCTGACGTGAGAATGCGCGGATAACGCGCGTGCCCTCGAGGCTCTCGCGGGTCAGCAGGGCGGCGCGGTCGAGCTTCTGCTGGGTCTTTTTGTACATCGGGACAGTCCTGCGCATGATGAAAAAGATTATCAGCGAGATGAGCGGCGCGGCGATGATGAGCACCAGCGATAGCCGCATATCGATCGTGAACGCCATAACTGCCGCTCCGATGACGAGAAAGGGCGCTCTTACGGCGAGCCTGATGAACATATTCACGCCGTTCTGCACGGTCATGGAGTCGTTGGTCAGGCGGTTCACGAGCGAGGACGTGCCTATCCTGTCGATGCTCGTGTACGACAGCGAATTGATATGCTTATACAGCGCCGCGCGGAGCTCCGTGCCGAAGCCGTATGCGCATTTTGCCGCGAGGAACTGGCAGGTCAGCGCGAAGCCGAGCCCGCACACTCCGAGCAGGACGATGACGCCGCTCATTTTCCACACGTAGGTGCTGTCCTTGTTGGCGATGCCGTTGTCGATTATCTTAGCCATAACGAGCGGTACGATGAGCTCGAATATTGCCTCGAGGAGCTTGAAGAACGGACCGAGCACGAGCTCCTTACTGTAGTTTTTCAGATATCTGAGAAGTCTTTTCATTATTGCCTCTGTTTGAAAACGGGCGCAATGAATGCGCCCTGAATACTGAAAGCCATTTTTCGTAATTGTTACCCGCCGAAAGCAGAGTAAGCCGTTTGTACAGGCTGAGCGAGCTTGCGAGCGGGCTCGTAGTTGGATTCCAAAGGGCTGTGCCCTTTGGCAGGGTCTGGGGCAGAGCCCCAGCGGAGTCCAGAGGAAGAGCCTCTGGCGGATCCCAAAGGCAGAGCCTTGGCAGGGTCTGGGGCAGTGCCCCGGCGGGTCAAGGGCAGAGCCCTTGTTACAGCGTAACGCCGTTCTCTTCGAGGAGCTTACGTGCGGACACGACCGAATCCACACCGTCGGGATTCTTGATAGGTGCGAACTCCCTGTCGCGCATGACCTCGTAGGGGATACAGCTGTCGTGCATATTAATCATATCGAGAATGAGCTTCTCGAACTTGTGACCGTTGGGCTCGGAGGGGACGATGTAGTCGCCGTTCCTGTCCATATAGGGTATCTTCTTGTCAACGGTGTGAACGGGCATACTGCGCTTATTTATGTCCTCGAGCTTGGAAATGCTGAACAGGTAATTGAGGATAACGCCGTACTTGTACGCGAGAGCACCGTCATCACCGCGCTGATTCACCATCTCGTCGGTCATTTCGTAGTATTCGACTATCGAGGGCTTGCCGTCTTCGAGGCACATCACGCCCACGCGCTCCTCGGGAGCCGACTTCGCCACGACCTTGCTTCCCGACTGCGCCCCCGACTTTATGATAGCTCCGATGAAGAGCGGGTCGGCTATCTTGGCGAGGACGTTGTCCACGCCGAACACGTTCAGCCACTCGGCGCCGCTCTCTTTGAGCTCGGCGAGCAGTCCCGAGCGCACCAGCGACGAGAACCAGCCGCCGTTGCCGTTCGGGGACGAGGATATGCGCGACTTGCTCTCCATATATATCCTGCCGTCGAAGTCCACCGACGGAGCCATATCCTGCACGAAGAAGTGGACGTAGTCGGCATTGTAGCCGAAGAAGTTCTTCTCGCGGAAGAATCCGACGGTGTCGTCGTGGTTCTTCTCGCTGGTCATCACGCAGAGGTGTATCCACGCGCCCGCTTCGTTCACGACCTTCATCATATTGTTGATAAGGCACTCGAAGATGAACAGCTCGCGCGTGACGCCCACATTGTACATACCCTTGGGCTTGTCGAAGCCGAGTCTTGTGCCCTGTCCTCCCGCGAGGAGCACAGCCGCTACCTTTCCCGCCTTTATTGCGTCGATACCGACAGAGCGGTACTCGCCGCTGTTCTTTTCGATGTCGGCGATCGTGACAGCTCCGATGGGCTCTATCTTACCGCGCTTGAGAGCCTCGTTGTTCTTCGAGTCAAGAGCCGCGAGTATCGAGAAGTCTATCTTTTCTATCTGTGCAAGCAGAGAGGTCTGCTCCTCCGCACCGAGCTCGCCGTAGAAGTCGAGGAGGTGCTCCTGTCCGTATGAGCCGAGCAGCTCCTTTGCTTTTTCGTATGTCAGCATAGTGATTCCCCTTTACATAATTCTTGTATCATTATAGCATATCGTAACAAAAAAAGCAACATCGAGGACAAATTGCCCTTCCGCTTGACTTTTGCCGCGAATCGGAATATAATGTTTATAAGCTCGTCTGAGCAATAAGAGACAGGAGAAAAACTATGGATAATATCAGGATAACCGACCTCTACGACCTCTCGCACACAGCAGCTGCAGACTATCTCCGCGGCTTCACCTACCCGTGGGAGGCTCTGAAGGGGATCAGCGATTTCATCATACAGCTCGGAAAGACGCTCAGTCCCGACGAGTACGACAGCCCCGCTGAGAACGTGTGGGTGCACAAGACAGCGAAGGTGTTCCCGAGCGCATACCTCGGAGCTCCGTGTATTATCGGAGCGGGCACTGAGGTGCGCCACTGCGCATTCATACGTGGAAGTGCTCTCGTGGGTGAGAACTGCGTGGTCGGCAACTCTGTGGAGCTCAAGAACGTCATCATATTCGACAACGTGCAGACTCCTCACTACAACTACGTCGGCGACAGCATACTCGGCTACAAGTCGCATATGGGTGCGGGCTCGATAACCTCAAACGTCAAGTCCGACAAGACCAATGTAGTGATAAAGTCCTGCGGCGGGAACATAGAGACGGGGATAAAGAAGATAGGCGCGATGCTCGGCGACTATGTTGAGGTCGGCTGCAACAGCGTGCTCAACCCCGGAACGATAATCGGCAGGAACAGCAACATCTACCCCACGAGCTGTGTCAGGGGAGTGATACCCGAGAGCAGCATCTGGAAAACAGGCGGTATCGTAGTAAAGAAGAAGTAAAAAAAGGCGGTCTTTCAAAGACCGCCTTTGCTTTTAATGGTAATATGAATCTATTTCGAGGTATTCCTCAAGGGTGAGGTTTACGTCGTTGCGCTTGTCGGCTTCCTTGCGGAACGCCTCGGCGTTCTCCTTGCCGATGTAGCGGATGTGCCACGGCTCGTACTTGTAGCCTGTTATGTCCTGCTTGCCGAACGGGTAGCGGAGTATGAAGCCGTACTCATTGCAGTGAGCCTCGAGCCATATAGCCTCGGGAGTACCCGTGAAGCTGTCGTCGATGATATTGACGTCGATAGCCATGCCCGTCTGGTGCTCGGAGTATCCGGGGCGTGCGGAGAAGGTGTCCGCAGTGGACTGACCGTAGGCGTTGACGTAATTGTTGTATATCTGCGACTGGAGGTCATACGAGCGGAAGCCCGACGAGAGGTATATGTTTATGCCGTCCTTGGCAGCGCCGTCCACGAGCTCCTGAAAAGCGGCATTGGTCTCGGCAGTAAGACCGCCGGGGTTGTAGTCCTGAGGCAGGGGATAGGACTTGTTCGCTATCATTATGCCGTTCACGTAGGTGATACCGTTTGTCTCCTCGACGCCCGTGCTCTTCTTGACAGTGACCTTTACCTCAGCGCCCTTGGTGGGTTCGTTCTTGTCGGCGACGCTGATAATGCATTTGCCCTCGGACTTGCCCGTGATATTGCCCACGCTGTCAACAGTGGCTATCTCCTCGTCCGAGCTCGACCACACCTCGTCGATGGTGTCGTAAACGTAGGGATAGGTGAGGGTCTGACCGATGTTGACCTCAGCCTCGCTGTAGCTGAGCGTCACGCCGCTGAGCTTGCCGCTCTCTTCAGCCTCGGTCGCAGCCTCGGTAGTTTCCGCGGACTCTGCTTCATCAGTGGCAGTAGCCTCGGTATTCTCGACCGTGCCGCCCGCGACGCTGAAGCTCTCGGAGCTCTGCTGGGTCTGAGGGACCTCTTTACCGCAGGAAGCGGCACTGAGCGCAAAAACCAGAGCAGCTGCCGCGGCAAAAATCGTAGTTTTTGATATCTTCATTTTATCATCTCCATATCTTTCTGACAGACAACGTTATTTTTCTGTCAGACACATTATAACTCATTTTTTCGCAAAAGTAAAGCTTTTTTCAAAAAATGTCGGTTTCTTGACTTTTTTTCGCATATAGAATATAATTGAGTAAAAACCTCAGGAGGTAAAAATATGAGATACAAGAACCCCGTTATCAAAGGCTTTTATCCCGACCCGAGCGTCTGCTCCGCGGGCGGAAAATACTACCTTGTGACAAGCTCCTTCCAGTATTTCTGCGGAGTCCCCCTCTTTGAAAGCTCCGACCTCGTCAACTGGAGGCAGATAGGACACGTCCTCACGCGCGAGAGCCAGCTTCCTCTCGGCGGAGCGGCGAGCTCGGGCGGCATATTCGCTCCGACGATACGCTATAACGATGGCACTTTTTATATGGTCACGACCAACACGACTACGGGCAAAAACTTCTACGTCACCACCGACGACATATACGGCGAGTGGTCCGAGCCGACAGAGGTCGCACAGGACGGCATCGACCCTTCCCTCTTTTTCGAGGACGGAAGAGCCTATTTTATGAGCAACGGCACTGACGACTTCGGCGACAGCGGCATAACCCAGTGCGAGATAGACATCGCCACGGGACGCAAGCTCTCGCCGTCAAAGACGATATGGCACGGGAGCGGCGGACGCTTCCTCGAATCGCCGCACCTGTACAGGATAGGCGGCTGGTACTACCTTATGGCTGCGGAGGGCGGCACCGAATACGGGCATATGGTCACGTGCGCACGCAGCCGCGAGATTTTCGGCGAGTACGAGGGCTGCCCTTTCAATCCCGTACTGACAAACCGCAACCTCGGCGGCTTCAGCATACAGGGCGTCGGTCACGGCGACCTCATACGCAAGCCTGACACTGGCGAGTGGTTCATCGTGCACCTCGGCTTCCGACAGGCAGGCGACTGGGAGCCCTACCACCACCTCGGGCGCGAGACCTTCCTCACACCCGTGCGCTTCCGCGAGGACGGCTGGTTCACGGCGGGCAGGGACGGCACAGTCGTCTCCGAGTTCGAGGCAGAGGGGGATTTCACGCAGGATACGGCGCTCGCGGCAAGTCTCGGCTCTGATGAGTGGGTGTACCTCCGCAACCCCGATATGACGAATTACAGCCTTTCTGCGGAGAGGTACGTGCTCCGCGGCACGGACGTCACCCTCGACGAGAAGGCTTCCCCGACCTTCATCGCGATACGTCAGCGCGACTTCTGCGGCAGTCTTGACGTGGCTGTCAGCTCCGACGGCGCAGAGGCGGGCGTGAGCGTCTATATGGACGAGCACCACCGCTATGACCTCGCGATACGTCCGGGCGTGGACGGCTATGAGGCTATCCTGCGCCTTACGATAGGCTCCTCGCAGTATATCCGCAATACCGCGAATCTGACTGGTACAAAAGCGAAGCTCCGTGTCGGCTTCGGGAATTACAGCTATACCTTTACGGTCACTGACGGCGGCACCGTCCACGATTTCGGCACAATGGAGACACGCTACCTCTCGTCCGAGGTCGCGGGAGGCTTCACGGGCGTTGTATTCGGACTGTACGCCATAGGAGAAGGCAGCAGGGGAGAATTCACCGATTTTTCGCTGGATTACGAGTAATTATGCGCGGAATAATTCCGCGGGCAAACAATTGCGGAACAGAACAAGGGGACGCTCTCCTTCAGAGCGTCCCCTCTAAAAAAACAGTCCACTGGACTGTTTTTTATTTACCCCTTGCAGAGCGCCTTCGATTATTTCGCCGTTCTTTAAAGCTGTGAACGGCGACGAGGGACGCTGTCCCTCACTAACCGTGCCGTCCCCTCTGTCAGCTTCGCTGACATCTCCCCACACTGTGGGGAGTCACCCTGCAAGCCTTTGAAAAGGCTTGAGCGAAACTTTCGGCTTCGCGCGGAAGATGAATAAGGCGGAGGTCTTTTCCCGCGATTGAAAAAGGCTGCAAGCGTTGACCTGCAGCCTTTATGTATTACTTGAAGTACCTCTTGAGCAGTCCCTCGAAAGCCTTGCCGTGACGAGCCTCGTCGCGAGCCATTTCGTGAACTGTGTCGTGGATAGCGTCGAGATTGAGCTCCTTCGCCTTCTTGGCGAGCTTGAGCTTTCCCTCTGTAGCGCCGTGCTCGGCAGCAACGCGCTTCTCGAGGTTGACCTTTGTCGAATCGGAAAGCACCTCGCCGAGGAGCTCTGCGAACTTAGCTGCGTGCTCAGCCTCCTCAAAGGCTGCCTTCTCCCAGTATGCGCCTATCTCGGGATAGCCCTCTCTGTAGGCAACACGTGCCATTGCGAGGTACATACCTACCTCTGTGCACTCGCCTGTGAAGTTAGAGCGCAGACCCTCGATTATCTCGGGGTCAGTCACGTCCTTAGCCACGCCGAGAACGTGCTCGCAAGCGAAAACGAGCTCCTTGCTTTCGTCCATAACCTTGAACTTCGAGCCGGGAACACCGCACTGGGGACATTTCTCAGGGGGAGCGTCACCCTCGTGAACGTATCCGCATACGGGACAAACATATTTAGCCATAATAGTATACCTCCGTGTTTTTTGATTATATAAAGCCCAAAAAGGGCGCAGAGCGTCCCTCGGGCTTTGATTCAGGAAACGGTGTGCTTTACGCGGTCGTGCTCTTCGGCGCGTTTACCGTCGTTGAAGCGGTCGAGCGTGCCTACAAGGTAGCCCGTGATACGTCTTATCCTGTCGAACGGGATATCAGCGAAGCCGTATTTCAGGTCAACGTAGTCTCCGTCTGTAGTCACGGTCATCTCGGTTATCTCTCTGCCGCGGTATTTTTTCCTGCCGTAGTCGATATACGCGTCTATCTCCTGCTGAGAGAGCTCTTCACCGATAACATTTACCTTCATTGCAAAACGCCTCCAATGTATAAATTTGCCAAAAATCCTCTTGACTTTTGTCTGAATATATTGTATCATAATAAAAGCAAAAAATCTGTTGCATTTGCAACAAAGGAGAAAAATAATGTTACCCGAGCAAAACATTTTATTTAAAGGTGTTGCGGAGTCCGACTGCCGCCGTATGATGACCTGCTTCAACACCGAGGTCAGGAGGTTCCGCGCAGGCAGCCGTATCGCCGATTTTTCGCGGAACGCCGATAGAATAGGCATTATCCTCAGCGGCAAAGCGGTAATGGTGCGCTACGACATCAACGGAGTCCGCACGATAGTGGAAACTCTCGGCGAGCAGGGGATATTCGGCGAATTCTTCACCTTTGCGGGCACGCACAGGAGTTCCGTGGAGATAGTCGCCGACACCGAATGCGAGGTGATGTTCTTCCGCCGTGAGGAGATACTCAAGCGCTGCGAGAACGCGTGCAAATGCCATTCTATGGTGGTCGAGAACCTGCTGATGCTTATGTCTGAGAAGACGATATCGCTGAGTGAGCGGATAGAGGTGCTCAGCCAGCGCTCGATAGAGGACAAGCTGATAAGCTTCCTGCAGATCACGGAGGACAACACGCCGAAGGGCGATACACCGCAGATACCGTTCTCGACTACGGCGCTCTCGGACTACCTCTGCGTGAACAGGAGCTCGCTCCAGCGCGAGATGGCACGGTTGAAAAAGGAGGGCGTGCTGACGGTATCGAAGCGGAAATTCCGCCTTGTACGCGGCGGAGAGTAATGGTGTTACTTACATACTAACGACCGCGGCGATAAACCACCGCGGCATTTATCTTGAACGCGAATCTGAAAGTTTCGCTCAAGCCTTTTCAAAGGCTTGCAGGATCCAAGGGCGGCGCCCTTGGTCGCCGTTCCAAGTTTTTAGAGAACGGCGAAACTAATCGAAGGCGCTCTGCAAGGGGTGAATCGAAAAACAATCCAGTGAATTGTTTTTCGAGATAAGTTGCGTACCAAATCTTTGATTTGGATTTCGCAGCTATATGCAGCTCTGCTGCAGGGGACGCTCTGAAGGAGAGCGTCCCTTGTTCAGTCACGCGATTGGTATGCCCGCGGAATTATTCCGCGCAAAATTGACTGAATTCTTTTTCCGTAACTGTTGCATTTCCCCGCGTGTTGTGCTATAAGCGCGGTGTCCGCGCCGCCGATTTCGCGCCATAAATCTATAAAACGCAAATTTATTCCCGCGCCTGTTGCATTTTTCCGCACGTTGTGCTATAATCTTATAGTATGCACTCAACACATAAGAAAGGACAGCAATATGATATTAGAATTTCTGAAATCGTTCATCCTCGGCATAGTCGAGGGTATCACGGAATGGCTTCCCGTCAGCAGTACGGGACACCTCATACTCGTTGACGAATTCCTCAAGCTCAGGGTCAGCGACGACCCCGAAGCCAACAAAGCCTTCATCAAGATGTTCGACGTCGTGATACAGCTCGGTGCGATAATGGCGGTCGTGGTCATCTTCTGGAAGAAGCTCTTCCCGTTCGGCAGGGAGAACAACCCTCACCCGTGGAAGAAGGAGGGCTTCGGCGCCTACATCAAGACCGACATAATGCAGATGTGGTTCAAGGTCGTTGTGGCGTGTATTCCCGCTGCTGTTATCGGACTTCTTGTTGATGACTGGGTAGACGAGCACTTCTACAACCCGTGGGTAGTCGCAATAGCGCTGATAACCTTCGGCGTAGCGTTCATCGTGGTCGAGAACTGGAACAAGAACCGCACTCCCAAGGTCAACACCATAGACGAGCTTACATATCAGGCGGCGCTGATAATCGGCGGCTTTCAGCTGATAGCGGCGCTCTTCCCGGGTACCTCACGCTCGGGTGCGACTATTGTCGGAGCTCTTCTCATCGGCATATCGCGAACAGTAGCGGCGGAGTTCACCTTCTATCTCGCAGTACCCGTAATGTTCGGCGCGAGCCTGCTGAAAATCGTCAAGTACATCGTCAAGGACGGCGGCTCCTTCTCGGGCGCAGAGCTCGGCATTCTACTCGTGGGAATGATAGTGGCTTTCGCGGTGTCGATATTCGTCATCAAGTTCCTGATGGGCTACATAAAGAAGCACGATTTCAAGGTCTTCGGCTGGTACAGAATAGCACTCGGAGCCGTCGTACTTCTCTATTTCGGCATAAAAGCTGCGATAGCATAAACCAACTGAAAATGAAAAAGGTCTTGTTTCCGAAACAAGACCTTTTTTCGTTAAAGCTTATTGTACAGTCTCCCCTGCCACGTATCAAGCTCCGCGAGCCGCCTGTCGATACCGCCGAGGACGGCTATCTTATCCGCGCTCCACATCGGGGCGACGAGCTTCCGCTTGTCGCCGTCGCCCGTTATGCGCTCGATGACTGTCTCGGGCGGGAGCACCTCAAGCTGCCGCACTATCACGTCGATGTACTGCTCGCGGCTGAGGAGCGGCACATCTCCACGCGAGTACATCTCCGCGAGGCGCGTGCCGCGTATAACGTGCAGCATTTGCAGCTTCACCGCGTCGGGAGCGAGCAGAGCCGTCTTCCGCGCTGTCTCTGCCATCATCTCGTCAGTCTCGTTCGGCAGCCCGTTGATGATGTGCAGGCAGGTGCGCAGCTCGCGGCTTTTCAGCCTGTCATAGCCCGCGAGGAACTCCCCGTGCGTGCAGCAGCGGTTTATCAGTCGGAGCGTTTCCTCGTGGACGGTCTGCATACCGAGCTCGACCGTCAGCGCTGTCTGCTCGCTGAGCTCGCACAGGAGGTCGAGCACGTCGTCTGGCAGGCAGTCCGCGCGAGTACCTATGGATATGCCCTTCACACAGGGATATCCGAGCACGGAGGTGAATATCTCCCGCAGCCTTTCCGCGGGAGCGTAGGTGTTGGTATTCGCCTGAAAGTATACGATCACTGGAACTTCCCCGTATCTCGCGGAGATACGCGCATACTCCTTCTCAAGCTGAGCAGGCGCGGAGAGCGAGCCGTCGGTGAAGTAGCCGCTCCCGCCGTCGCAGAAAATGCAGCCGCCCGCACCCTTGGTGCCGTCGATGTTCGGGCACGTGAACCCGCAGTCTATGACGGCTTTGTACAGCTTCCCGCCGTATACCGTGCGGAGGTGGTAGTTGAGGGTGTGGTATCGCTTGTTGTCGAGCGAGTACGGAAAAGGGCTTCGGCTCATCGGTGTCACCTCGCAGTCGCCTTCACTTCTTCATCAGCTTTGAGAGCTCCTGAAAGAGCTCAATATCGTTGTCGTTTATCTTGATGTTGGTCTTCATCGTCTGACCCTGCGAGTTGGTGAGGGTCATTTCTATAATGCTGTCCTTATCGACAGCACCGCCGACTGCTCCGAGAAACATCAGGAACTTCGGGTGATCCTGACAGAAGGTCTCGAACAGCGGCTTCAGCTTCATCATAGCAAGTGGGTTCATTCTTCTTTCTCCTTAGATGTTGTTTCGTTTTTCCTGACGGGTATGAGCCTTTTCAGCACGTACTGCGCGCACAGTCCCGTGAACAGTCCCGCGATACAGCCCGATACTACCAGCATCGGGTAGTGGACGAATACAGCTGGCGACCTCGTCAGCACGACCGCCGCGGCTATTTGTCCCGTGTTGTGGAGCATTGCTCCGAACACGCTGCACAGCCACAGGAAGTTTATCGGTATGACCCTTTTCAGCAGGAGCATACCCGCAATGCAGAGAGCTCCGCCCGCGAGGCTGTAGATTATCGCTGAGAAGTTGCTGCTGAATACCGAGCCGAGCACTATCCTCGTCAGCAGGAGCAGCATAGCCTCACGCGCCCTGTAGCTGTACACGGCGTAGACCGTGAATATGTTCGCGAGCCCGAGCTTTACCCCCGGTATCGACGAGAGGTCGGGCAGACGGAGCTCCACGATGAATATTATCAGAGCCGCCGCTGTCAGCAGGGCGAGCTCGGTAAGTCGTTTCGTTTTCATATCAGCCACCGTCCTTCGGCTCATCGACGAGCTTTATCACGAGCTTATGCGGCAGGCAGACTATCGGCACGCTCTCATAGCGGAGCGTCCCCGTCTTGATGCAGGTCTTGTCGGGACAGTCCGCCTCGGATATGCGAATGGTGTTGCCCTCGCCTATCTCGACGATATTGTAGCCGCCGTCGGGCGAATCTATGCGTATGGTCTGAGTTGTCTCGTCGTCGAAGTTCGCGAGGTCGAGGGTGTAGAGCACCTTGCCGTCCTGCGTAATCTCGACCCACGTGCTCTCCGCGGGACGGTGCAGGATCACGACCGCGACCGCCGCCGCCGCGAATATCGTCACCGCGGCTGCGAGACATATCTTCACGCCCTTAGTCACGGGATATCACCTCCGTGGGCATATCGCTCGTAATATCGAGCTTTTCGCTTATCCCGTCCGTGTAGAGCAGCGTGCCGCCGTCGGTGACGAGTACCGCCTCGACGTCCGTATTTTCGCGCAGGTAGGTCTGCGCACCGTCCGTACCCATAACAAAGAGAGCCGTCGAGAGCGCATCACAGCGCAGTCCGCTATCGCCTATAACAGTCACGGAGACGAGCCCGTTATCCGCGGGATAGCCGTCCGCAGGGTCGATGATGTGCCAGTAGACCCTGCCGTCATCGCCCGTGAAGCAGCGCTCGTAGTTGCCCGAGGTGATCACAGCCTTGTCGGCTATGCTCACCACGCACATATTCTCGTCGGGCGAGAACGGGTCTTTTATCCCGACCCGCCAGTCCGAGCCGTCGGGCTTGCCGCCGAGAGCCTGCACGTTTCCGCCGAGGCTTATCAGCGCTGACGTCACGCCGTTATCACGGAATATAGCCATTATTTCGTCGCCCGTGTAGCCCTTCGCGAGAGCTCCGAGGTCTATCTCGGCTGCGGCGGGTATCTGCACTGATGTTTCGCTGACCGCGATGTCTCCGCTGTGGACTTTCTCAAGCAGCTCCGTTATCGTTGCCTCGTCGGGAACGTGATACTCACCCGTTGTGAAGCCCCACTCCCTGAGCACGGGGTATACCCTGATATCGAGAGCTCCGTCAGTCTCGACCCAGTATTTGCCTCCCGCATCGACGAGGAACGCGGTATCGCACGAGACCTCGACCTCAGCGCCGTTTGCTCTGTTTATGCGGGAGATGTCGCTGTTCTTATCCGTGACCGAGAGCTCGGATTCAAGCTCGTGTATGCGCTTCTCTGCCGCCGCGAGAGCCTTATCTGCGCCGTCTCCGTATGCCTTCATCGTCATGAAGGTGTCCATTGCGAAGACGTCGCGCTCGGCGGAAGGCGTCGGCTTTAAAGACCTGCATGAGGTCGCGCATATCAGCGCCGCGAGAAGCGGTATGGTTAATCTGCTAAATTTCAATTGCGTTCCTTTCATGTTAGGAAGATATAACTCGATGTATAGGATAACGGGCGAACGATGTCCGCCCGTCTTAGCTTATTTAACAAGAAGCGACTTTCCTGTCATCTCGGCAGGCTGAGGTACCTCCATGATATCGAGCATCGTGGGTGCAAGGTCTGCAAGCACGCCGCCCTCTGTAAGCTTGCCCTCAACGCCTACAGCGATGAGCGGAACCTGATTCGTTGTGTGAGCCGTGAACGGGCTGCCGTCGGGCTCCATCATCTTGTCAGCGTTGCCGTGGTCGGCGGTGATAAGAGCCGCGCCGCCCTTTGCGAGTATCCTGTCAACCATGCGTCCCACGCACTCGTCTACAGCCTCGACAGCCTTCACAGCGGCGTCGAATATGCCTGTGTGACCTACCATATCGCAGTTAGCGTAGTTGAGGATGATAACATCGTACTTGTCCTCGTCGATAGCCTTGCAAACAGCGTCGCATACCTCATACGCGCTCATTTCGGGCTTGAGGTCGAAGGTGGGCACGTCGGGCGACTTGATGAGTATCCTGTCCTCGCCCTCGAACTGCTTCTCCTCGCCGCCGTTGAAGAAGAACGTTACGTGCGCGTACTTCTGTGTCTCAGCGATACGGAGCTGAGTCTTGCCGAGCTTTGCAAGGTATTCGCCCATTGTCATGGTGAGCTGCTCGGGCGGATATGCTACGGAAACGTTCGGCATTGTGGCGTCATACTGAGCCATGCACACGAAGTTTACGGGGAAGAAGCCGTTCCTTCTCTCGAAGCCCTTGAACTCGGGGTCAACGAAGGAGCGGGTTATCTGTCTTGCGCGGTCGGGGCGGAAGTTGAAGAAGATAACGCTGTCGTCAGCCTTTATCTGTGCGCCGCCTGCGATGACTGTCGGGAGCATGAACTCGTCGGTTACCTCGTTGGCGTAGGAGTTCCTGATAGCCTGAACGGGGTCTGTCTCCTGCACGCCCTCGCCGTAAACGAGAGCCGCATAAGCCTTTTCAACTCTGTCCCAAGCATTGTCTCTGTCCATCGCGTAGAAACGTCCCGAGATTGTGGCTATCTTGCCGAGACCTATCTTGTTCAGCTCAGCGACGGTCTGCTCCATATACTCTGCCGCAGACGAAGGCGGAACGTCACGTCCGTCGAGGAAGGCGTGGATGTAGACCTTGTCGAGACCGTTCTTCTTTGCCATCTCTACGATGCCGAAGAGGTGCTCCATGTGGCTGTGGACGCCGCCGGGGGAGAGAAGTCCCATGAGGTGGAGAGCACTGCCCTTAGCCTTGCAGCTGTCCATTGCAGCCTTGATAGCCTTGTTATCGAAGAATACGCCGTCCTTGATGTCCTTGGATATCTTGACGAGCATCTGATATACGATACGTCCCGCACCGATATTGGTGTGACCTACCTCGGAGTTGCCCATCTGTCCGTCGGGCAGACCTACGTCGAGACCGCTCGCGCCGATTAGAGTGTGGGGGCACTCAGCCATATACTTATCGAGGTTGGGCTTCTTTGCGGCAGCGATAGCGTCGCCGTATGTATCGGGGTTGTAGCCGAAGCCGTCCATGATTATAAGTGCAACAGGTTTCTTTGACATTTGAATTTATCCTTTCATTTGTAAGGGCGGAATCGCTCCCGCCCTGATGTGATTATTGCTTTAATCAGCCGTTTACGGCAGCCTGTACAATTACGTTGAAGTCCTCTGCCTTGAGGGAAGCACCGCCGATGAGTCCACCGTCGATGTTGGGCTTTGCAAGGAGCTCTGCCGCATTCTTAGCGTTCATCGAGCCGCCGTACTGGATAGTTACAGCGTCTGCTGTAGCCTTGTCGAAGAGCTTAGCGAGCTGCTCGCGGATGAAGCCGCAAACCTCCTCAGCCTGCTCGGGAGTAGCTGTGAGACCTGTGCCGATTGCCCATACAGGCTCGTATGCGATTACTACGTTCTTTACCTGCTCTGCTGTGAGCGACCAGAGGTCGAGCTTTATCTGACGTGCGATAACTTCCTCTGTGATGTTGCACTCACGCTCCCACTTGAGCTCGCCTACGCAAACGATAGGCTTGAGTCCTGCCTCGAGAGCTGCGATAGTTCTCTTGTTTACTGTCTCGTCTGTCTCGCCGAAGTACTGACGGCGCTCGCTGTGACCGATCACAACGTACTCAACGCCGAGCTCTGTGAGCATATCAGCGGAGATCTCGCCTGTGAATGCGCCGCTCTTCTCAAAGTGTACGTTCTCAGCGCCTATCTTCACGTTGCTGCCTGCTGTGGTGTTGATAGCTGTCTCAAGGTTTGTGAAGGGTACGCAAGCGATAACTTCAATCTTGCCCTCAGCGTTTGCTACGAGGGGCTTGATAGCCTCGAGAAGTGCCTTTGCCTCGGGACGTGTCTTGTTCATCTTCCAGTTGCCTGCGATGATAGCTTTTCTTACTGATTTGTTCATTGGTATTTACTCCTTTATGTAGAAATTACTTCTTTTTCTTGCATTTGTCTTTTTTGCAGTCTGCTTCCTCTGCCTCGTATGTTACGGCTGAGTTATTGCAGCCGACAGAGAAGCTCCTCTTTGGCGAGAACATGATACCGCATATCACGCCGAAGAAGAAACAGCAAATGGCAAACAGCCATAACGAAAGAGCGCTGTTCTGGAGCTCTGCTGTGAAGTTCTTCATACAGTCACAGCTGACGTCTTTTTTGATAACGGGCTTTTTCATGGTTTTTCTCTCCTTTATCGCAACAAGGGCGAATATCTCTATCCGCCCCGTTGATGTCTGCTTGTTCGGTCTGTACAGTGCAGACCAAATATTTCACGATGCGCGGGAACAAACTATATGTCTGAACATCTGTGCCGCGAATCGGCGGCACGGACACCGTGCCTTATTTTTCAGCGATAGCTGCTACACCGGGGAGCACCTTGCCCTCGAGGTATTCGAGAGAAGCGCCGCCGCCTGTGGAGATGTGGCTCATCTTGTCAGCGAAGCCGAGCTGGATAGCAGCTGTAGCGGAATCGCCGCCGCCGATGATAGTTGTAGCGTCTGCCTCAGCGAGAGCCTCGCATACAGCAACTGTACCCTTCTTGAGTGTGGGGTTCTCGAAAACGCCCATAGGACCGTTCCAAACGACTGTCTTGGCGGACTTTGCAGCCTCTGCGAAGATAGCAGCAGTCTTGGGTCCGATGTCAAGACCCATCTTGTCAGCGGGTATCTTGTCAGCGTCAACGTACTCAACGTCGATGGGAGCGTCGATCGGGTCAGGGAAGGAAGCAGCTACAGCTGTATCAACGGGAAGAAGTATCTTCTTGCCGAGCTTATCAGCCTTAGCGAGCATCTCCTTGCAGTAGTCGAGCTTCTCGTCGTCAACGAGAGAGAGACCGATGCTGCCGCCCTGAGCCTTGATGAATGTATAAGCCATACCGCCGCCGATGATGAGAGTGTCGCACTTCTCGAGGAGGTTGGAGATAACGTTGAGCTTGTCAGCGACCTTAGCGCCGCCGAGAATAGCAACGAACGGTCTCTCGGGGACCTCAACAGCGTTGCCGAGGTACTGTATCTCCTTCTGCATAAGGTAGCCTACAGCAGTCTCCTTAACGAAGGCTGTAACGCCTGCTGTGGAAGCGTGAGCACGGTGAGCCGAGCCGAAAGCGTCCATAACGAAAACCTCGCCGTCAACGAGCTCAGCGAGCTCCTTGGAGAACTCCTCGCCGTTCTTTGTCTCCTCGCTGCCGCGGAAGCGTGTGTTCTCGAGAACAACGATCTCGCCGTCGTTCATAGCTGCAACAGCCTTCTTGGCATTCTCGCCTACGACTGTGTCGTCAGCAGCGAAAGTCACCTTTGTGCTTACGAGCTCAGCGAGTCTTGCAGCAGCGGGAGCGAGAGAGAACTTAGCCTCGGGTCCGTTCTTGGGCTTGCCGAGGTGCGAGCAGAGAACTACCTTCGCACCGTTCTCAACGAGCTTGTTGATAGTGGGAAGTGCAGCCTGTATACGGTTGTCGTTAGTGATAACGCCGTCCTTCATAGGAACGTTGAAATCCACTCTTACGAGCACCTTTCTGCCCTTAACGTTGATGTCTTCTACGGTCACCTTGTTTAATCCTGCCATTGGTATGACGTCCTTTCATAATAAAATAAACGAATTCGGTAGGTTGTTAAAATCATAACGATCTATACAACACATTTATATTTTACACTATCCGAAGGATTTTTTCAAGTCTTTTCCCATATTTTTTTCTTAATATTGTATTAATAGCGCAAAATGCGGTCAGTGAGGCGTTTTTTACGACAGATTTACACTTGACAACACCGCCCCGTAGTGGTACAATAGCACCATAGTTTATTAATCCGAGCATTCTGAGGGAGGTGTGCGGTATGCCCGAATGTATAAGTATAATACCGCGGGCAAAGCTGACCCGCATAGCCGACCTTACCGAGCGCTCACCCGAATGGGACGAGCATCTCAAGCTCCTGTCCGCCGAGGGCTGCCTCTGCATAATGCACGGCGAGGACGACCCGCCCGACAAATACTACCTCGTACTCTTTGACTACCCGAACCGCTTCAGAAGCTTCAACGGCGACCTCGAGGTTAGCGGAGACGAGGTCAGGCTGATAACAGCGGATACGGGCTACGTATTCACGGTGACGGACGGTGAACTGACCGAGGATAAGTCAGCCTTGCTGAAGAAGCAGCTGAACGCACTGCTTGACCTGCTCGAAACGGAAAACGTGCTCTCGGACTATCTCAATAACAACGATAACAGGTGATATAAATGAACATACTTGAAACCCTCGTTTCCGCCGCTCATGAGCGCGTCGAGACGTCAAAGCAGCTGATCCCCGCAGACGAGATGAAGTATATGGCTCTGTCTATGCAGGAGGACGACTTCGACTTCGAGACAGCTCTCTCGAAGAAGGGGCTCGCGTTTATTGCGGAGTGCAAGAAGGCGATGCCCGTAACAGGCGTTGTTGCACAGGGCAACCACTTCGTCGAGACCGCCGCCGAGCTTGAGACTGCGGGTGCGGACTGCCTGTCGGTAGTCACCGAGCCCAAGTGGTTCCTCGGCTGCCGCGACCACCTGCGCCTGATAGCGAACGAGGTGTCGATACCCTGCCTGCGCAAGGAAGCGGTCGTTGACGAGTATATGATATACGAATCAAAGATAATTGGTGCAAAGGCTGTACTGCTGATAGCGCCGCTGCTGACGGAGGACGAGCTCCGCGAATACATAAAGATATGTGATACGCTCGGTATCTCGGCATTTATCGAGGTCTACACCGAGGACGACATCAGGCGCGCCCTCAGAGCGGGAGCACGTATGATAGCCGTTGACAACCGCGACCTCAACGATTGCTCCGTAGATATGGAGAACTGCCTGCGCCTGAGGAACACTGTCCCGAGCGACGTCATCTACATAGCCGAGGGCGGTATCTCGACGCCCGAATACGTGCATCGTCTGCGTGACGCGGGCGTTGACGCTGTCATTGTCGGCACTGCGCTTATGCAGGCTGAGGACAGGACTGCCAAGCTCCACGAGCTGCGCGGCAGAAAGTAAGACTGAATGTAGGGGCGCATTCCGTGCGCCCTTTTTTCGTTAAGGAGACTGAATATGGCAAAGGTAATAATGCTCTGCGGCAGGCTTTGCAGCGGCAAGACCACATACGCGGCGCGGCTGAGCAGCGAGCTCGGCGCGGTGATACTCTCCGTGGACGAGCTGATGATAGCCCTCCTCGGCAGGGAGACAGGCTCTATGCACGATGAATACGTCCGCCGCGCGAAGGGCTACCTCCACGCGAAGGCGGCTGATATCGCCCGCGCGGGGACGGATGTAGTGCTTGACGAGGGCTTCTGGCGGCGCTCCGAGCGCGGTGAGGTGAGGGCGTATTTCGCGGCGCACGGTGTGGACTGCGAGCTCCGCTACCTCCGCATCTCCGAGGAGGAGTGGTCGCGGCGCATTGACAGGCGCAACGCCGAGGTCGCGGCAGGACGCTCCGACGCCTACCTCGTGGACGACGGGCTGAGGGCGAAGTTCGTCTCGCTGTTCGAGGAACCCGCAGCTGACGAAGCCGATGCTGTCATAGAGGTGTGAAATGGCTGTATTGAAGGAAATAACCGACCTCCGTGCTCCCGAGCTCGCGCCGTATACCGACACCTCGGAGCTGGAGCTGCTCCGTGAGGGGATATTCGCCGCGGAGAGCCCGAAGGTCATACGGACGGCGCTCGACAGCGGATACGAGCCCGTATCCCTGCTCGTCGAGGATAAATACGTCTCGGGACAGGCTGCGGACATTATCGACCGTGTCGGCGATATCCCCGTATTCCACGGGAGCTCCGCCGCGCTCTCCGAGCTGACTGGCTACAAGTTGACACAGGGCGTGCTGGCGGCGATGAAGCGGCGTGCTCTGCCGGATATAGGCGGTATTTTGCGGGATTCCCGCCGTATTGCTCTGCTTGATAGCATAATGAACCAGACCAACACGGGCGCGATATTCCGCTCGGCGGCGGCTCTCGGCTTCGACGCGGTGCTGCTCACGGACGGGTGCAGCGACCCGCTTTTCCGCCGCTCCGTGCGCGTGAGTATGGGCACTGTCTTTCAGATACCGTGGGCGTACATCGGCGGGAGCTCGCCCGAATACATACGCACTCTGCGCGAAAGCGGCTTCATCACGGCGGCAATGGCTCTGCGGAGCGACACCGTCACCATCGACGACCCGCGAGTTACGGGCGCGGAACGGCTCGCTGTCGTGCTCGGCACCGAGGGCGACGGACTGCTTGCCTCCACGATAGGCGAGTGCGACTACACGATAAAAATACCGATGTCTCACGGCGTTGATTCGCTCAACGTCGCAGCCGCGAGCGCTGTTGCGTTCTGGCAGCTCGGCAGACACTGAAAGGACAAAGCTATGCGTTCTATACTCATCGTCAACGACGACGGCATAAATGCGGAGGGGCTGATACGCCTTGCTGTGCTCGCAAAGGAGCTCGGCGAGGTGTGGGTGGTCGCTCCCGACGACCAGCGGAGCGCCGCCTCACACGCGATATCGCTCCACAACAGCGTGGACATCTACCCGCACGGATTCCCTGTCGAGGGTGTGCACGCGTACACGTGCAGCGGTACTCCCGCAGACTGCGTCCGTGTGGGAGCTCTCAGCATAATGCCGCACAAGCCCGACGTTGTGCTGTCGGGTATAAATGCGGGACTGAACGTCGCCACGGACATACAGTATTCGGGCACTGCGGGCGCAGCCTTCGAGGGAGCCTTTCAGGGCTGCCTCTCCATTGCCATATCCGAGGGAGTAAAGAGCAGCGGCGAGGTCGCGGACAGGTACCTTCCCGAAATACTCGCGGAGCTGATGGAGCAGGAGCTCGGCTACGGACAGATATTCAACGTCAATATCCCCGCGTGTCCGCTCTCGGAGCTCCGCGGGATACTGCGGAACAGACCCGTTTCGCACGGTATGTTCTACCGCGACAGGTACAAGAAGACAGCCGACCTGCCGAACGGCGGCGTCCGTCTCGAGGTGGACGGGCAGTACAACGAGGACTGCGAGCCCGATACGGATTTCCGTGCGGTGGTCGAGAATTACATATCGATAGGCATTGTCAACAACATAAGCTGAAGGAGGAAAACTATGAAGAAAATAGGCATTATCGGAGCTATGGACGAGGAAGTTGAAAAGCTCATAGAGCAGGCAGAGATCACCGCCGAGGAGACAGTCGCGGGTATGCGCTTCCGCTCGGGAAGGCTCGCAGGCACGGACATCGTCATTGCAAGGTGCGGTATGGGCAAGGTCAACGCGGGCATCTGCGCGCAGCTGCTCATCAGCCTCTTCGGCGCGACGCACATCATCAATACGGGCTTCGCGGGAGCTCTCTCTCCCGAGGTCGCTCTCGGAAATATAGTTGTCTCGACTGAGGCTGTCCAGCACGACTTCGACGTCTCGCCGCTCGGCTTCAGAAAGGGCGAGATAATCAGCGGTATGGTCGCTTTCCCCGCGGATAAGGAGCTCGTGAGCTCCGCGTGCAGGGTCATCGCGGAGGCGCTCCCCGAGGTCAGCGTACACTCGGGACGTATTTGCAGCGGCGACCGGTTCATTTCGGAAAAAGCCGCCAAGGAGCGCATAATCTCCGAGTTCGGCGGGCTGTGCTGCGAAATGGAGGGAGCGGCAGTAGCGCAGGTATGCACGCTCAATGATGTGCCGTTCCTGATACTGCGTGCGATCTCCGACTCCGCTGACGAGAGCGCGGGCGAGGACTTCAATTTCAGCGTTTTCCAGAGCACCGTAGCTGAGGAATTCGCAGCCGCGATAATCAAGCTCGTTGCCGAAGTCGCAGAATAAAGCTATATAGCGGTAAATACGAAAATAACGGGGACAAGCCTTTCTTAAGAAGGACTTGTCCCCGTTTCTTTTTGGTGATCGTGCACATTTTTGTGATGTCTGAATTGTGCAGCTATACAAAGTTCAGAATTATTTTTCCGATAATCAATGGTTTTACGTTGAAAAAAGGCTTTTTCTGCGCTATATATGAGAGCCGTGCATAAAAGCAGGGAGGCACCCTCCGAAAAAGGTGCCTCAAAATATATATGTCTTTTATTCAGCCTGCCAGCTGTTGAGGTACTCCTCCTGCTCGGGAGTGAGCTTGTCTATCTCGAAGCCCCAGAAGCGCAGCTTGCGCTCGGCGACCTCGATATCCACCTCTCGCGGCACCTGTATCAGCTTATCGGTGAGCTTATCCCTGTTATTGGCGAGATAAGCCGCCGTCAGAGCCTGTATAGCGAAGGACATATCCATAATTTCAGCGGGGTGACCGTCGCCCGCAGCAAGGTTTACAAGTCTTCCCTCGCCGATAACGTAGACGCTGTTGCCGTTAGCGAGCTTGTAGCCCTGAATATTGTTGCGAGCCTCCCACTGCTCGGCGGCATTGGCTTTCAGCCACGCAACGCTGACCTCGCAGTCGAAGTGACCCGCATTGCAGAGGATAGCGCCGTCCTTCATATTGAGGAAGTACTTCTCGGTGATGACGTCCTTGCAGCCTGTAACGGTAACGAAGAAATCGCCTATCTTAGCGGCTTCCTCCATCTTCATAACGGTGAAGCCGTCCATTACAGCCTCCATAGCCTTGATGGGGTCTATCTCGGTGACGATGACCTTCGCTCCGAGCCCCTTAGCGCGCATAGCAACGCCCTTGCCGCACCAGCCATAGCCCGCAACAACGACGTACTTGCCCGCAACGATGAGGTTAGTCGTCCTGTTTATACCGTCCCACACGGACTGTCCCGTGCCGTAGCGGTTATCGAAGAGGTGCTTGCAGTCGGCGTTGTTGACGAGAGCCATCGGGAAATTCAGCTTGCCCGCCTTGTTCATCGCGATGAGGCGGATTATACCCGTAGTAGTCTCCTCACAGCCGCCGATAACGTTGGGGATAAGCTCGGGGTACTCGGTATGTATCATATTCACGAGGTCTCCGCCGTCGTCGATGATGATGTTCGGACCGACCTTTATTACCTCGGTGAGGTGAGCATGGTACTCCTCGGGAGTAGCGCCGTGCCATGCGAAGACGTTGAGTCCGCTGTGGACAAGTCCCGCGGCAACGTCGTCCTGCGTGGAGAGGGGATTGCTGCCCGTGATGTACATCTCAGCGCCGCCTGCCGCGAGCACCTTGCAGAGGTAAGCGGTCTTGGCTTCGAGGTGAATGGAGAGGGCGACCTTCAGTCCCGCGAACGGCTTGTCGCGCTGAAAATCGGCTTCAATGCTCCTGAGGAGGGGCATATTCTGCTTTACCCACTGTATTTTTCTTTCGCCGCTCTCCCAGAGAGCGGGGTCTCTTACTATACTCATAGTCTTACTTCCTTTCGGGTGTGATAGGTATATTTTATCACAAATCAGAGCCAAATGCAATAATGGGAGCGATATTTTTTGATTTGAACCGTATATAGTTTCTTTCTATATTATCCTGTCCCCTCAGTGCATTGTCACCCGCCGAAAGCAGACTATGTCCTTTGAACAGAGTGGGCGAGCTTGCGAGCGGGCGGGGAGCCCCCGCGGGCGATTCCGCGCGGGAGGATAATGTGACGTCAGTTTATTTCCGCGATTGCTACCCGCCGAAAGCAGACTATGTCCTTTGAACAGAGTGAGCGAGCTTGCGAGCGGGCACGTAGTTAGGGGTTCGGGGAACTGCGTTCCCCGACGGGGCAAGGACAGAGCTCTTGGTCTTGCTTCTTTTGAAAAAATATGTTATAATCGAGACATACTATTGAAAACGGAGCGTGAACTATGGACAAGAAGATAATCAACGGACTTGTTGCGGAATACGAAAACGGCACGTTTAAAGCTGTGCAGAAGGACTTGTATGTCATAGACGGCAAGCTCTCATTCAGCGGCGACGACAGCGAATATGAGGTCATCGACGCTAAGGACAGGCTGATTATGCCGGGTCTGATAAATATGCACACCCACGCCTATATGACGCTGTTCAGGAACTACGCCGACGACGTCAGCTTCGACGAGTGGCTGTTCAAGCGCATTATGCCCGTCGAGGACGTCATCGAGCGCGAGGACGCCTACTGGACGAACCTCCTCGGTATGATAGAGATGATAGAGAGCGGTACTACCTGCTTCTCGGATATGCATATGTTCGAGGGACAGTCCTGCAAAGCCGCAAAGGAAGCGGGTGTACGTGCGTACATAGGGCGCGGTCTTGTCGGTGACGACATCGGCGGCGACGGCGCGGGACGTATCGGCGAGGCTCTCCGCGAGCGTGCCGAGTACGAGTGCGACACGATAAAGTTCGTACTCTCGCCGCACGCGATATACAGCTGCTCGGAGCACTTCTATTCGCAGGTCGCGGAGCTTGCAAAAAAAGAGGGTCTGCTCATACAGACCCACCTTTCCGAGAGCGTGTTCGAGGTCGAGAGCTGCTATGAAAAGAACGGTATATCGCCCGTTGAGCTCCTCGACAGGGCAGGCTTCCTCGAAAACGCTGTCCTCGCACACTGCGTGCAGGTAAGCGACAAGGACATCGACCTCATACGCCGCAGAAATGCGACAGTGGTTACCAATCCCGCGAGCAACGCAAAGCTCGGAAACGGGATAGCTCCGATAAAGGCAATGCGCGAAAAGGGTGTGAACCTCTGTATCGGCACCGACGGCTGTTCGAGCAACAACACTCTGAATATGTTCCGCGAGATGAGCCTGCTCTCGCTTATGCACAAGGGTGTCGAGCGCGACTGCACCTTCCTCAGCGCGAACGAGGTGCTGACAATGGCTACCGTGAACGCCGCGAAGGCTCTCAGAATGGAGGGAAAGCTCGGTATCATCGCCGAGGGAGCGTGCGCAGACCTCATCTTCCTTGACCTCAATGCGGCTTCGCTCTTCCCGAACAACGACGTGATCACGGCGCTGTGCTACTCGGCGAACGGCTCGGAGGTAGCTTCGGTAATGGTCAACGGCAAAATGCTGATGAAGGACAAGGAGCTCCTCACCATCGACAGGGAGCGCGTATACAGCGAGGTACGCAGGATAGCGAAGAAGTACCTGTAAAAAATACGTAGGGGCGGATATTATCCGCCCCTTTTCTCGTTCCGCAAAAACATATGTAGGGGCCGATGCCTGCATCGACCCGATAACAAACAGCAAATGCGGGCTGATGTGGGCATCAGCCCCTACAGAGTTACTTTGCAATCTTGCTCCATTCGGTCTCCCTGAAGCCGACGAGCACCGTGTCCCCGTCTATGAGGAGCGGCCGCTTCACGAGCATACCGTCCGTCGCGAGCAGTCTGAGCTGCTCCTCGTCGCTCATATTCGGGAGCTTGTCCTTGAGCTCCATCGACTTGTACAGCAGTCCGCTCGTATTGAAGAAGCGCTTCAGCGGCAGACCGCTCTTTTTGTACCAGTCTGCGAGCTCCTCATACGTGGGATTGTCCGTCTTGATGTCACGGAGCTCGTACTTCGCGCCCCTGCCGTCGAGCCATTTCTGCGCCTTCTGACAGGTAGTGCATTTAGGGTAACATATAAACAGCATAGTTTTCCTCCTTATTGCGTCTTTTCGAGCAGCTCAGCCTCGGAGAGCACCGCTATGCCGAGCTCCTGCGCCTTTGTGAGCTTGCTGCCCGCGTCCTCGCCCGCGACTACGTAATTCGTCTTTTTCGACACCGAGCCCGACACCTTGCCGCCGAAGCTCTCTATCAGCGCCTTTGCCTCGTCGCGCTTCATAGTCGGGAGCGTACCCGTCAGCACGAAGGTCAGCCCCGCGAAACGGTCGTCGCCCGAGGTCTGCTTCTCGTAGGTCATCTCGACTCCCGCGGCTTTCAGCTTAGCTATAAGGTCGCGCATATGCGGCTCGCCGAGCGCAGTCACGACGCTCTCCGCCATAATCTCGCCGAAGCCGTCTATTGCCGCTACGTCGTCCCTTCCCGCAGCGAGCAGGCTGTCTATATCGCCGAAGCGCTCGCAGAGGAGCACAGCCGCGCGTCTTCCGATATTGCGGATCCCGAGAGCGTGTATCAGTCTGTCAAGACCTGCCGCCTTCGAGGCAGCAATCGCGGCAATGAGGTTCTCGGCGGACTTCTCCGCGAATCTGTCGAGAGCGACAAGCTGCTCCTTTTCGAGGCTGTAGAGGTCGGCGGGCGACTTCACGAGCCCTGTCTCGGTCAGGAGCTTCATATTCGCAGGTCCGAGCCCGTCGATGTTCATCGCCTCCTTCGAGGCGTAGTGTATCAGGTTTTTCAGCAGCTGAGCGGGACATTCCACGTTCGGGCAGCGCAGCACGCTCTCGCCGTCCTCGCGGACTGACGGAGTGCCGCATACGGGACAGACAGCGGGCAGTCTGAACGGCACAGAGCCCTTGGCGTGTGCCACCGAGCGCAGTACCTCGGGGATTATCTCGCCTGCCTTGCGGACTACGATAGTGTCGCCGATACGGATATCCTTCTCGTCGATGAAGTCCTGATTATGCAGCACAGCGCGGGAAACAGCCGTTCCTGCGAGGATGATCGAGTCGAACACAGCCACGGGCGTGATTGCTCCCGTGCGCCCGACGTTGACCTCTATGTCGCGGAGGACAGTCTCCTTCTCCTCGGGCGGATACTTGTAGGCGACAGCCCACTTCGGCGTTTTTGCGGTAGCTCCCATAAGCTCGCGCTGTGCGAGGTCGTTGATCTTGATGACAACGCCGTCGATGTCGAAGCCGAACTCCGCGCGCTCATTGCCTATGCGCTCTATCTCGGCGCGTATCTCGTCCGTGCGCGTGCATTTTTTGTAGGTCGGCACGGTCTTGAAGCCGAGCGAGCGCAGGTAGTCCAGCGATTCGGTGTGGCTCGCGAATCCGCGCCCTCTTACCTGCTGGACGTTGAATATGAACATATCGAGCTTGCGGCTCGCGGTTATCTTCGGGTCCTTCTGCCTCAGCGAGCCCGCCGCCGCGTTTCGCGGGTTCTTGAACGGCTGCTCGCCCTCAAGCTCCTGCTGCTCGACGAGCTCGAAGAAGCTTGAACGCGGCATATAGACCTCGCCGCGGACTTCGAGGAATTCGGGAGCGTCCTTGAGCTTGAGCGGTATTGAGCGTATCGTCCTGATGTTGGCGGTGACGTCCTCGCCGACGAAGCCGTCGCCGCGTGTAGAGCCGCGCGTCAGTACGCCGTCGGTGTATTCGAGGGACACCGAAAGCCCGTCTATCTTCGGCTCGACCGAGTATTCGGGAGCTGTCAGCTGTTCGGCACAGCGCTCGGTGAAGGCGTCCACCTGCTCAAGCGAGAAGACGTCCTGCAGACTCGCCATCTGCACGGCGTGCTCAACCTTCGCGAACTTGCCCGAAGCCATACCCCCGACCCTCTGCGTCGGGGACGACGGGCTGACAAGCTCGGGAAACTCGGCTTCAATGGCTTTGAGCTCCTGCATGAGCATATCGAATTCGTAGTCGCTGACCTCGGGGTCGTCGAGCACGTAATACTGGTATGTGTATTTGTCAAGGAGCTCTGTCAGCTCCTCTGCACGTTTTCTTGCCTGTGAGATATCCATAGCGGTTTCCTCCGATACAAAACGTTGTTATTATTATACCACGGAATCCGGGAAATAGCAAGGTATTATTATTTGTGGGACGCTGTCTCACCCCCTGCCAAAGGCTCTGCCTTTGGAATCCGCATGGCTGCTGAACAGCCCGTCCCCTCTGTCGCGAACCACGAACTACGGTGACGCTCGCCTTGCTCGCTCACTCTGTACAAAAGGCGAAGTCTGCTTTCGGCGGGGAGCAATTAAGAAATGGGACGCCGAGGGCGGCGTCCACTACAGATAACAGTTAAAGAAATAATGTACAAACACCTGCGCATATCATTTCACGAGGTGAATACTATGTTTCTTGAACTGCTGAAAAATCTCTTTTTCTTCGCGCTCCACGTCGAGAACGGGAGCGTCTTCCCAAAGCCGCTGTCAAAAAAAGACGAGCAGGAATGCTTCGCGAAAATGTCCGAAGGCGACAGAGCCGCAAAAAATAAGCTCATCGAGCACAACCTCCGCCTCGTAGCCCACATCGTGAAGAAGTATACCCAGTCCACCGCCGAGCAGGATGAACTCATCTCCGTCGGAACGATAGGGCTCATAAAAGCGGTGTCCTCCTTCGACTACACCAAGGGTGCGAAGTTCGCTACCTATGCGAGCCGCTGTATCGAGAATGAGATACTGATGAATTTCCGTGCGGCTAAGAAGTCGGCGGGCGACATCTACATCAACGAGCCCGTCGAGACCGACAAGGACGGCAACACCATGACCCTCATCGACATCATCGACGACGGCATCGACATCCACGAGCAGGTCGAGCTGACGATACGCTCGAAGCAGCTCTACCGCTTTCTCGCGAGCTGCCTCGACGAGCGCGAGACGGAGCTCATCGTCTATCGCTACGGCTTGTACGGCGGAGCTCCGCACACGCAGAACGAGACGGCGGAGAAGCTCGGTATTTCGCGGTCGTATGTCTCGCGTATTGAGAAGAGAGCCATACAGAAGCTGAAAAAGATGTACGACAGCTCGCCGCTGACATAAAGAAGGACGCTTTAAGGGGGACCCTTTTCTCAAAGGATCCCCCTCAATAAGTTTATGTATTGCTTATTTTGCCGATGAATCGGGGAGAGCTGTTATCTTTCCCGCGTCGAGCCTCTGTATCGCGAGAGCGTCATTGGCTGTTACGCCGTCGCCGACGTCGAAGCAGTCAGCGTTGACCTTGCCCTGCGGCTTGAGCTCGTACTTGTCCTTGTTCGCGATGAACTGGAGGATAGCTACCGCGTCCGCGACCGTAACCTTCTCGTCGAGGTTGGCGTCGCCGAGGAGCGTCGCCTGAGGCGCGGTGGTGGTAGTCGTTGTTGTCTGTGTGGGAACAAGCCCCGTATCCGTAGTTGCAGATGTAGTGGTAGTCGTGGACGAGGACTGCGATTCCGTCTCGGTCACTGTTGTCTCGGTGGTTGTTGTGGTGGTGGTTTCAGTCGTGGTAGTTGTGGTCTCGGTGGTTGTAGTAGTTGTCTCGGTGGTGGTCGTTGTAGTTTCAACAGCCTTCGCGTCAACGAATACTGTATAGTTTATACAGTTGCCGTTCATACCGTTCTGACCGAGAGTTACCTTCTCGCCAGCCTCGAATGTCTTCTTATATACGCTGAACTTGACGTCGTTGCTGGAAGCGGCGGTCATATCGGTCTTTTCGTAGCCTGCGAGCCATGCGGGTACATTGCCCGCGTCCTCGACTCTCGTATCGAGCAGGACGTAAACGTCGCAGTTTTCGCCTGCTGTGAATTCAGCGAGGTCTGAGAAGGTGTTCTTCGAGTTGCACGCTGTCACGATAGCCTCCTTGCCCTTGAGAGCCTCGGGGAGCTCGGTGTATGTGAAGTCTCTGTCGCCGTAGATGAGCGAGCCTGTGCTTGAAGCCTCAGAGAGCGACCACGCGAGCATATTGTCCCTGTCGAGTACATTCAGATTCTTGACGAATCTGCCGCTTATCGGCTCGGGAGGAGTATTGTTGAGCTTGATGTTCGGTCTTGCGGGGAGGGGAGCCTCTGTGCCGAGATAGTAGCTTACGTGCGGAGGCTGGTTGTATGAGCTCTGCTGACAGCCGCACTGCATACGGTACTGCATATCGTGCATGAGCGTGTCGAGCCTGTACTCGGTCTCGGTGTTTGTGCACCAGATACGGAGCTTGGAGTTGTCCTCGGTGCGGAGAATGAGCTCCTCGCGCCAGTCACCGAAGAGGTCGGCGGTCATACACGGAACAGCCTTCGTACTGTTGTTTGAAGCACAGCCCTCAGCTGTGAATATTACAGGATAGTCGTTTATTGCCTTGCCGTCGGTGATAGTGATATTGTCGAGCAGCTCGCGCTCGAGGTCGCCGTCCCAGTAGATGAGGAAGTTCGTGGAGGGCCACTTGTTGCCGATCTGCTTGCCTGAAACGTCAAATACCGCATTTGCGGGTCTTGAGCCCCAGAACTCGGCACCGCTGTTTCCTGCAACGATATTGTCCGCGCAGCAGCGTCCTGTGTCCTTGTCGCCGTCGTAGTGCCAGATTATCTGACCGTTTCTGCCGTCAACGAGGGAAATGCCGTACTTGCCGTCCTCGTGGCAGATAAACACTTCCTGACCCTCGTGATTCGGGTCGAGGTCGCCGATGTGCATAGCGTCGCCGTGGAGCTGCTTTGTGGACCAGAGCAGCTTGCCGTCGTCGTCGATACAGCAGGCGCCCATGCAGACCTCCTGCTTGCCGTCGTTGTCGAAGTCGGCGACCATTACGTTGTGGTTGCCGCAGCCGTAGGCGGGATTGCTCTTGTCGAAGCCCGTATCGAATACCCAGCGCTTGACGAGTTTGCCGTCGCGCACGTCAAAAGCCGAGAGAGAAAGTCTCGTATAGTAGCCTCTGCCGTAAACAGCCGAGGGGTGAACGCCGTCGAGGTAGGCGATAGCGGCATTCATACGCTCGCAGCGGTTGCCGTAGTTATCGCCCCATGTGGACTTGGCGGCAGTGCTCGTAGCGTCGCCGCGCGGCACGGGGAAGTCTATGGTATCGAGAGCCGCACCTGTTGCGCCCTCGAAAAGGGTCATATACTCGGGACCGTCAAGGATAGTACCCGCGCTGCTGACCCAGTTTTTGCTGCCGTCGCCGATGACCTTGCCCGTACCGTCAACAGTTCCGTCGCAGGTCTTTGTGATGAGCTCAGCCTTGCCGTCGCAGTCGAAATCGGCTACGCACATCTGCGTGTAGTGCTGACCCGCGCGGACATTCCTGCCCATATCTATGCGCCAGAGCTTCTTTCCCGTGAGGGTGTAGCAGTCTATGTAGACCTTGCTGGTATAACCCGTCTTGGAGTTGTCCTGCGAGTCGTTCGGGTCCCACTTTAGGAATATCTCGTACTGACCGTCGCCGTCAACGTCGCCGACACAGCAGTCGTTCGGAGAGTAGACACTGCTGTTGGGATTGTCGAGCGGAATGTCGAAATAGTTAGTGCCCGATGTGAATCGGCAGTTCTCCGAGGAGATGACCTCGCCGTTTTTGAGCGTATCAACGCGGTACTTGGAGCTTGCGCTGCCCTGAGCGTCCCAGTAGTTGGTAGCCTCGCCAGCCTTGCTTGTGTAGATGAGCTGGTCGTCGCGGTAGAGCCTGAACTCCGCGTCGTCGGCGTCGTTGGCGTTGTAGCGCCAGCTGACGAACATTCCGTTGCCCGACTTTATCGCGTAGATACCGCGGTCGAGGTATTCCATAATGGCGTTTCCGTTGCCGCCGACGCCGTATGCCGCATCGGCTGCGAGAGGAGCAGCGCTGCCCGCGAGCATACCTGCCGCAACAGCGAGAGAGGAGGCTGCTGCTGTAAGTTTTTTCAGAGTATTCATCTTCTTATATCCCCTTTACAATAAATTAAAGATAAAAATTATATATTTGTGTCCGCGTATATTTCATTAATATGGTAACACAAAATTCACTTTCGGACAATGACTTTTTGTCTCATAATAATAACATTTTTGTGCACAATAGTTCATACAGGAAGGACGCCGTGTGCAGAATAATCGTACACGGCGTCCTTGTCGGATACTATTATGCGTTCAGCAGGAGCTTTCTCAGAAGCACCATATCGAATACGTCTGCGGAGTCGTCCCTGTTGATGTCGGCATTGAGCCACTGGTCACGCGTGAGCATATCCTCATTGACGAGGTACTTCTCAAACGTAACGAGGTCGGCTGCGGAGAGCTTGCCGTCGATGTTGACGTCGCCCTTGATGCCTGTCTGTGGGAGAGCTGCGCTCTCGCCGTCTGCCCTGATGATGATGTAGCAGAGGTTGATAGCCTTGTCTGCGGAAGTAAAGCTGAGCTGGAGCTTACCGCTCTCGCCGACCGTAGCCTTGCCCTTTACAGCCGAGCCGTCGGTCGCGCAGTTGGTGGCAACGGCGGTCTTGGTCGTGCCGTCCACAGCATATACAGAGGGATTCTTCGAGCAGCCCCACGGGTCACGGAACGCCATTTCAATGGTGTAGTCGCCCTGCGGGAGCTCGAATGCGTAGTCGAGGTGGCGGTCGATGTTGTTCTCGTACTGATTCTTTGTATAGCGGAAGCTTACTGATTTATCTTTGCCGTCAGCAGCATTTCCTTCGTCGCACCATGTGTTGGCAGTATAGATGCCTGCACTCTTGGAGCTTCCGTTGTACTGATCGGTGGGATCGTCTATGAGTCCCCACTGCTTGCCCGTTACCTCGTCGGGACCGTAGAGCTGCTCGGTAACGCAGTTGTACATACCGAGCTTATCCTTGCCTGTGATGGTAGATGTGTTGTGGTCGCCGCAGTCTACGTAGTAGGCGATACTGCTGTCGGACTCATATGCGGGCTTGACCGCTGTCATATAGATGAAGTCGCATACCTTTGCAGACTCCTTATTGTCATCGGGAGTGAAAACGACTTCGAGCACATCGTAGTCTGTGCCGTCAGCGGTAATGGACTGAGCGCAGCGCTCAATGACATCCTGCGGGATAGTGAGCTTCACGTCATAGGTGTCCTTATTGTCTGTGTAGTTGAGCTCGCCTGCGAAGAGGACTGTGTCGCCCACGCGGATGCGGATGGTCTTGCCGTTGTCAGCCTTGCGGAATGTGACCTTCAGCTGCATGAACTCGGCGTCCTTGTCTATCGCCATACGATAGCTGAAGAATCCGTTAGCCTTAGCGTAGCGGTATGTGCTGTCGTCAGTGACACCCTGAGTGTTATGTTCTATCATATAGTGGAGATTATCGTTCTCGTACTGACCGTAACCCGGCTGAACAGTATCGGTAGTGCTGTACTTCGCACGCGGGAGCTTCTCAACAGCCGAGCCGTTGCCCGAGAAGTTCCAGTAGATACCGTAGCGCTGCTGATACTGTCTGAAGTGAGGAGTGAAAGTGAGGTCGTGGTCTGTATCCTTGAGAGTGAACTTCAGTGAGCTTCCGTCTCTAACGAGGTGGTCGTTTATGGTCTGCATAAACTGAGCTACCGAGCCGCTCTTTATGTTGATAGTCTCATTGGGGGTAACCTTGTCCTTGGGGATAGTTACCCACATACCTGTCGAGCCCGTAGCCATATTCGACTTGCCGAGCTCAGCGCTGAGCACAACGGGACCGTACTTGAATCCGTAAACGGTGTTCTTGTCGGGGAGGGCATAAGCCTTGACCTCCTCGGGGATAGTCAGCTCGATAACGTCGCCGCTGTTGAAGTCGCCAGATACCGAAGCATAGTCGTTGACGGTCTTATAGTTATATTTTGTGCCGTTGACCTTGACAGTCATAGCTCCCGCCTTCCAGTCGGGGATACGGAAACGGAATTCGACCGCACCGCTGCCGTCGATAGTGAACTTGGTCGTATCGCCTTCGGGGATAGAGCTGTTCTGGGTTATCTTCATATTCTTGTCAGCCCAGTTGAGGATAGAGCTCTGATACATATTTACATAGAGGGTATTGTCGCCGTGCATATAAATAGTATCGCCGAGCTTTGAGAAGCTCTCCATACCGCTTCCCGTACAGCACCAGAACTTGTCATACGGTGTGCTGTAGACCTTGAAATAGCCTGTAGCCATAGGCTGGAAGTAGGTGGTCATACCTGTTTCGGGGTTCTGTGATGAGAGGATAGAGTTGTAGTAGGTACCCTCATAGAAGTCCATGTATTTGCTGTCGCCTGTTATCTTGAACAGCTCACGGCTGAGCTTGAGCATATTGTACGAGTTACAGGTCTCGCAGTTGCAGTTGGTGCGTTCCTTATCGAGGATATCGTCCATGCCGAAATGCTCCCACTCACTGTTTCCGCCTGTGATGTAAGTGTGGTGAGTGACCACCATATCCCAGAAAGCTTCGGCGTACTGGAGCTGACGCGTAGCATCTACCTTCTCGCCGTTGATAGTCTTTCCGTTGCAGATCATATAGCGCTTAAGGGCACCGAGGAACTTAGGTATAGTGGTATTAGCGTGCTTGCCGTTGAGGACGTTTGCGCCGCCCTTCAGTATAGTCTCGTGAAGATTTGTATCATCGAAGTAATGTGCCGCTACAGCATGGTTGTCCTTGCCTGTGATGGCATAGAGCTCGTACATACAGTCATTCATGCCGCCGTATTCGATAGAGAGTACGGTGCGATGCTTCTGGTCGTTCCAGGTCTTGCATCGGTTGTAGACCCAGTCACCGAGATCTGAGCCGAGGTCTTTTGCAGGAGCATACCCCGTAGCGTTGTAGATGTCGACGATACCGGCCATAAGCTTGTGCATGGTGTACCACGGGACCCAAGCCTCGCTTATAATGTTGGACTTGCCAGCCTCAACATTGTCGAACTGAACCTCCACACCTGTTCCGTTGGGATGAGAGGGAGCCCATATCAGACCCGGCTTGCCTTTTGAGTTCTTCTGACACTCTCTGAGTCCGTCGACGAGAGTGGTCATTCTTTTGTAGAGGTCAGAGCGCTGCTTATCCGTAAGAGAGGGGTTCTGATAAGCCAGAGCTATCGCGGTCATATAGTGACCGACAGTGTGACCGGCGATGTTGGTATTCTCCCAGCCGCCGTAGCGTGTTGCGCCGTAGGTGTTGAGCCCTGCGTTCTCGCGGAATCCCGCAAGAAGCTTGTTTGTGTCGAATGAGAGAAGGTACTCGACCTCCTTGTTGAATGCGTTGACGCTGTATTCGTCGAGCATTGTGACGTCCCCGATGGAGAAGTCCTGAATGCCTGCGTCAGCAGCCTGAACTGCGGTCTGACCGAATTGAGGGAACGCGGTCGCGCCGACAGCGATGGCAGCAGACAGTCCGAATGACATGATGCGCCGTAAAACTGATTTTCCCATAGTGTTATTAACACCTCCATTAAAATTTCCCATGCTAATTATACAGTGGATAGTTTTGCTAAATCAACCCATAAAGTGCAGAAAAAGTTCACAAAACGGATAAATTTGTACGTACAACTTGCATAAATCAATAATTTTCTGTAGGACAACTCCTTGATGAATATCAATAAAAAGCGGCTGATAATTAATGTGTACGCAATAACCGCCGTTAGGCGGTTATTGCCCCGAACTACGTTCGGGGTGCGCAAATTCTTTGATAATATATGGAATTTGCGCATCACATTAATTAACAAAATATATATTGATTTAATACTGATATAATGTTATAATGTTATGTAATAATGATACTTTTTTTCAGAGCTTTGGCTCGAAGGAGCATGATATGGGAGTACGTGAGCAGTCACGACCGAGTATGAAGAATATCCGCAGGCTGCAGATGTCGATGATAATCGGCTATGCGGTGATAATCATCGCAGTCATCTTCATTGTCACGAACCTCGCGGTAAAGAAAACGGACGCGGTCCTGAAAAATAAGGTCATATCAATGTCGTCGTCGCTGAACGTACAGATGAAGCTGAATATGGACAGCTACATCTCGCGTATGGAGACTATCGGCACCCTCGCATTCGGCTCGGAGGAGGCGTACACCTACGACGCCACCGACCCGAACAACGACGAATACGAAGCCTTAAACACCGAAAAAGCCATAACCGAGAAGCTCTACAGCCTCTGTATAATGGACAACTTCTGCGACTACGGCATAGTTTACCGCAACAACCGTACCGTCGGCAAGATATCGAACGGCACGTCCTCGCTGATGGGCGACACTATGTACGAGGAGCTCAGCTCGATGATAACGCGGCAGAGCACTCACGACGGCTGGCGCGCGGGCTATAAGGGCGACCTCAGACGTATCTACTACGTTAAGCGCGTACACGAGAACGCTGTTCTTGTTATGTCCTTCTATACCTCCGAGCTCGAATCCGTGTTCGACAACCCCGAGACCCTCGCGGATATGGACATCCGCCTTGTCAATTCCGACTACGATATCCTTTACTCGTCACGCGGCGAGGAGAAGGGAGAACAGCTCCCGGGAGCTATAATCAGGCGCGTCGATGGCAAGACCTCCGCGACGGTAATGGACAACAACTACCTCGTTTCCGTCAATTCCTGCGTGGACGACTGGTACGTCATATGCTCTGTTCCCACGAGGATAATCCTCAAAGAGAAGAACGATATGCAGTACTACATATATATGGCGGGACTTATCGCGGCTCTGCTCGCGGTGCTGTTCGGAACGGTGATGTCGATACGTCTCACGCGTCCCGTAAAGCAGGCAGTGGCGATACTCGACACCAAGGCGAACAACGACCAGCTCACGGGAATACTCAACAAGCTCGCCTTCAACGACCGTGTATCGGGACGCCTCGATTCCTCGCTGAGTATCGAGCGGCACGCGCTCCTTCTGCTCGACCTCGACAACTTCAAGGGCATAAACGATACCCTCGGTCACGCATACGGCGATAAGGTGCTCGCCAAGACGGGCAGTATCCTCCGTGCGGACTTCTCCACCGAGGACTTCCTCGGACGTATCGGCGGAGACGAGTTCTGCGTTTTCGTGAACAGCAGTCCGAGCGACGATATGGACTATGATGAATTTATCCGCAAAAAGTGCGAGTCGCTGTGCAGTGCCTACAGGGCTTACTACTCGGGCGACAAGGGCGACTACAAGATATCCGCAAGTATAGGCGTTTCCTTCTTCCCCGAGCACGGAAGCACCTTCGAGGAGCTGTATGCAGCATCCGACAAGGCGCTGTACAAAGCCAAGAAGAGCGGCAAGGACTCCTATGCCTTCTACGACGGCGATGAGAGCGGGGAGGTGGATGACGAATGAAAGCAACAGGCAGAGCTGCCGCAGCGCTGACAGCGGCGGTGGTGCTCGTGCAGTGCGGCTGTGCGGGCAAGCAGATAGTGCGCTCTCAGCGTGAGCAGACCGTCATAAGCCTCGCGTGGTGGGGCAACGACCCGCGCACGGAGTACACGCTTGAGGCGGTGCAGAAGTTTCAGGAGCTCCACCCCGATATAAAGGTAAACTGCAACTATTCCGAGTGGTCGGGCTATGAGGCTCGCAACCGCATACGTATGGTGTCGGAGACGGAATCGGACGTGATGCAGATAAACGTCGGCTGGCTGGACGATTTCTCCGAGGACGGCACGGGCTACTATGACCTCGGCAAGGTTGCGGACGTGCTCGACCTGTCGGAATACTCGGAGGATACGCTGAAATACGGCACGCGGAACGGCGTGCTCAACGCGATACCCATTGCGATGAACGCCGAGACGGTATACATAAACAAGACTGTGTTCGATTCCTACGGGCTCGGTATCCCGCAGACTTGGGACGACTTCTTCGCGGCGGCGGACGTCCTCAGCAAGGACGATATTTATCCGCTGTGCGGCGCTTCAAAGGCGATATGGCTGTATTCGATAGCCTACGCCGAGCAGAAGACGGGAAAGAGCTTCTTCGACGACAAGGGCGCTATCGCCTTCACTCCCGAGGAGCTGCAGGTGATGATAGAGTTCTACGCCGAGCTGGTAGACCGCAAGGTCATTCCCAAGGTTGAGGACTTCAAAAAGGTCAAGGTCGAGAACGGCACCTGCGCGGGAGCTGTCGCGTGGGTGAGCGACGCGCTGAACTACTTCGGCACCTCTGTTGACCGCGGCGACGAGATAGTCGCGGCTGATTATACGGCGTTCACACCTGCCGACAGCGGCGCAGGCTGGTACGAGAAGCCCGCCACTCTCTACGCGATGAGCAAGAATACCACTCACCCCGAGGAGGCGGCTATGCTGCTCGATTTCCTGCTCAACAACAGGGATATGGCACTTTTGCAGGGCGTGGAAAAGGGCATACCGATAAGCAGACAGGCGCAGTCCTATCTCGACGAGGCGGGTATGCTCAGCGGCTTGCAGTACGAGGCGTCGGTGGTAATGGACAACAACACGAAGCTGCGCGAAATGTCGCCGCTTATCGAGAATAACACGCTCATAAACGAGTTCAACGACGCGTGCAACCTCGTCCTCTACGACAAGGCGACGGCTGAGGAAGCCGCGCAGCAGCTGTATGACACCTACGCCGAGAGCTTTGAAATGGCATAACAGCGTCACCAAGTATTGACTTGAACGTGAAAATATGGTATCATATCAATGGCAAATGACCTGCGGTCATATAACACAAGCGAAAGGAGCCTGCTATGAGCGTTGTACGAACTACCGCAAAGGAGCTGCACGTGCTCGCGGATAAGTATATGTCCGAGCGGACTGCCGAAACCAAATGCGTCCACAGGACACTTCTCCTGCGTTCGCTTATCATATTGAAGGAGCTTCACCCCGAGACGGAGGACTTCTTCGCTCCGATGATAAAGACGCTTATGCCGTATGCAAAGCGTCCCGACAGGAAGGGAGATTACGAAAACGGTGCAGGACGGCATTATTACTGCGCACTTAGCCTCAGCGGCAAGGAGATGAAGATGGTCAACTCCTACTACCGCAACGGCATAAAGAAGCACAGCAAGAGCGCCCGCACAATGTTCGAGGAGGACTACACAATGGCGCTGACCATGCTGCACGCGGGCTATACGGACGAGTGCGGCAGGTTCCTCGGGCGGGCGGTGCATATGATATCGGATATGTGCTGTCTGCCGCATACAGCCTCGATGACGTACTATTCGCTCGGCAGGAGCTTCCACAAGGGCTACGAGCGGCTCGCAAAGGCGATATATCCCGACCTCGTCCCCGAGCAGCACCTTGACGGGCTCCCCGACCTCTTCTCCTCGCGCGATTCGTTCGCGGACGACCTCAACAAGATCGCGCTTGAAACGGCAGGCGGGCTCACCGCGGTCGAGACTGACCCCGTCGAGGCGGTAAAGTCACATCTGCTCCGCACCGAGCGCGTGATATGCGCCTTCCTGATGCGCTTTTACGACGACCTCACAGCCAAGGAGCGTGAGGCTCACTACATCGTTAACGGCTCGGGGTGCAGATTGCTCAAGGGCACGGACCTGATGACGGTAAAGATAACGGAAAAGGGGATAATACTCCACGGAGTCAACCCCGCGCCGGAATCGAAGATCAATATCACGGATATGGTGTTCTACGCCGCACATCGACACGACGGACTGTTCACGCTCTCGCCCGCAAAGGACAACGACGGGCGTGTGCTTGAGGTGGTGGACGGAAAGCTCCAGCTGAAAAAATTCGACCCGCTCCACGGCGAGCAGCTGTTCAGACTGTAATGAAGTCTGTCTGACACAGCAGCGTGAACTCTGATATTACCATCAATTAAGAAAAGGGACACCTTTAGGCTGCTCCCCTTAACGGAAAAAGTGGGCTACCGAGCCGTAAACTTACGGCTCATATTTAGTAACCTGCGAATCCGCCAGAGGGGGCTCCCCTTCGGTGTCCCTTGCTTCCTATTCGCCCATACGGGCTCTGATATACTTTTCGAGGTAGTCGATAGTGCCGTCGATACCGAGGCGCGAGCTGTTTATAGAGAGGTCGTAGAGACGAGAATCGCCCCAGTGCATATGCACGTGGTAGTTGTGATAGCGCTTTCTCTTCTTGTCCTTTTTCTCGATGAAGCTCTTCGCGTCGTGCTCGTTCATCTCGTAGACCTCCATAACGCGCTTTATCTTGGCGTCCATATCGCCGAGAATGAACAGGGAGACAAGTCCCGAAAAGTCCTTGAGCTTGGTCTCGGAGCAGCGTCCGACAACGACGAAGGACTCGCCGCTCTCCGCCTTTTTGCGGATGAAGTCGAACTGCATCTCCGCGATGTTGTCCTCTATGGAGTTGCTGAAGCCGCGGACTCTTCTTGAGATAAGGCGGGAATTCGGAGCCTCGTTCAGCTTCTCTATCTCCTCGGGAGACATACCCGTCTTGTTGGCTATTTCGGTGATGAGGTGACGGTCATATATCGGGATATCGAACCTCTTCGCAAGAGCCTCCGCGATGACGCGTCCGCCGCTTCCGAACTCACGTCCTACTGAAATTATGAGCTGTGACATAGTAATTCCTCCCTTATCATAGATATCTTACGAACAGGTAAACTGTGGATACGGCGAGCACGATGACTGTAGCGGGAGCGAGCTTTTTGCAGTATCTGCCCCAGCTTATGGGATAGCCGTTCTTTGCGGCTACGGACGTTCCGACTACGTTTGCGGAAGCTCCGATAGGTGTTGCGCTGCCGCCGATGTCCGTACCGAGCGAGAGCGCCCACGCAAGAGTGTGCTGGTCTGCGCCGCTTGCTGTAACGATGGGAGCAAGGCTCTGTATTACGGGCACCATAGTCGCCGCGAAGGGGATATTGTCCACGAATGCGCTGGCGATAGCCGAGAGCCACAGTATGATAGCTACCATAAGCATTATGTTTCCGCCGGAGATGTCGCTGATGAAGTCCGCGATATATTTGAGTATGCCCGTCTCTTCAAGTCCGCATACGACTATGAAAAGTCCGATGAAGAAGAGCAGGGTCTTGTAGTCTACCTTCTTGAGCAGCTCGGGTATCGACTTCGCGTTCGCGATGAGGGTTATCGCTGCGATGAAGGTACCGATGGAAGCCACTGTGAGGTGGGTCATCGAGTGCGTTACGAGGAGCACTACCGCGATGCCGAAGATGATGCTGCTGAGTATGAAGCCTGTCTTGTTGGTGATAGCCTCCGAGGGCTTGGGGAGCTTCGACATATCCACGGGCTCGGCGTGCTTAGATATGAGCTCCTTGCGGAAGACTATGTAGAAGAATACCACGCATATCACGAGGCATATTCCCGCGACTGCTCCCGTATTGAACAGGAAGTCGAAGAAGGAGAAGCCCATTGATGTGCCGACGATGATGTTGGGCGGGTCGCCGCACATCGTAGCCGAGCCGCCGAGGTTGGCGCAGAATATCTCGGAGAGTATCATCGGTATGGGGTTGAATTTGAGCAGTACTGCGAGCTCGACGGTAACTGCCGCGAGGAACATTATTACGGTGATGCTGTCGATGAACATCGAGAGCACCGCAGACATTACCATAAAGGTGATGAATATCGGTATGGTCCTGCACTTTACGAGGTAGGCTATCCTCATACACAGCCAGCGGAAGAAGCCCGCCTTAGCCATTCCCTCGACCATTATCATCATACCTGCGATGAATACGATGGTCGCCCAGTTGATACCCTTGCTCTCGCTCTCGGTGACCTGATACCAGAACTCCTTGGTCGCGAATTCCTTGATTGCGATGGTGTTCCAGATAGCGCTCCAGCTCCTCATACAGATACCGAACACGATAACGAGCGTGAGGGCTCCGCAGCCAAGGGTGACGTAGTGTCTCTCTATCTTGTCCCACACGATGAGCAGGAACATTGCGATGAAAATTACGACGGCAAAAATCTGTGCTGCCAGCATAAATCGACCTCCTTATTATATAAGCCCGCAGAGCAGGCGAAAAAACGAACCAAATCGAATTATAGCACAATCGGTCGGTTTATTCAAGAGAAAACCGACTCAAAGTAAAATTTCTGCATATAAGCCTCAAAGTTTCTTGAAGACACGCTTTTTTTGTGCATTTTGCCGTTGATATTGCCGCCGAAATAGTCAATTTGCTGTGCTGCTTAATCAAAGTAAAAAAATGAACATAAGCTCCGCTTATTGCCAAGACAGCCCGATTATGATATAATTTGTATATTCTTATGCGTGGAGGGCTGATATGGAGATAATCAGACTCGGTGCCGACCGCTTCGGCGAGATAAAGCTCCTGTTTCGCGACGTTTTTATGAATGAGCCGTGGAACGACGACTGGAGCGACGACATACAGCTCACGGAGTATCTGCTCGACCTCACGGGCAGCAGGAACTCGCTCGCCTTCGGTCTGCTCGACGGGGACAGGCTCGTCGGGATATCGCTCGGCAGCATTATGCACTGGTGCACGGGTACGGAGTATTACATCTACGAATTCTGCATAAGCCGCGAACGTCAGCACGAGGGGCTGGGGACGGAGCTTCTCCGCGGCATAGAGGAGCGCGTGAAGGATATGGGCGTTGACCACATTTTCCTGCAAACGGAGGAAAGCGCTCCCGCATACAGCTTCTACAAAAAGAACGGCTTCACAGAGCTCAAGGGACACGTTTCCCTCGTACACAAGCTGTGATGAGGTCGGCTATGAAGAAGAGAACTGTAACTGTCGTTATCCCCGCGCACAATGAGGAAAAGTACGTCGCGAGGTGCATAGGCTCGATACGGGCGGCGGCTGAGGTCTACGGCGGAGAGGTCGGGATAATAGTGGTCTGCAACCGCTGCACCGACCGCACTGCCGAGATAGCGGAAAAGCTCGGTGCGAGGGTGCTCCTCAACGAGGACAGATGTATCGCGAAGGTGCGCAATGCGGGAATTTCCGCCGCAGACGGCGAGGTCGTGATGACCATTGACTGCGACAACCGTATGACCAGCGGCACGATACGCGAGGCTGTCCGCCTGCTCAATTCGGGAAGGTTCATCGGCGGCGGAGCTCCGATGAGGTTTGAGAGGTACTCGTTCCCGCTGTACCTCAACGATATGATGTGCCGCGTTTCGTTCGCGGTGACGGGGCTGTACTGCGGTATCTTCTGGGCTGAGAAAGCAACCTTCACGGAGGTCGGCGGCTTCGCCGAGAAAAAGGCTATGGAGGACGCTGCGACTGCAAAGCGTCTGAAAGCCTGCGGTAAAGCCCGCGGTAAGGAGTACACCACTCTGCGCAATAACTTCCTCATCAACTCCACCCGCAAGTACGACGACCTCGGCGACTGGCTTTATTTCAAGCTGATGATACAGAACGCGGGAGCTCTCGCGAGGGCGGCGCTCGGAAACAGGGGAGACCTCGATAAGCTCCTCGACAGGCTGTTCTACGACTATAACGGATAAAGGAGATTTTTATGCTCAAATATATACTGCTCGTCGGCGGGTTCTTCCTGCTGATAAAGGGCGCCGACCTCTTCGTTGACGGAAGCTCGGCTGCCGCAAAAATGCTGAGGGTATCGCCGCTCATAATCGGTATGACCATCGTCGCTATGGGCACGAGCCTGCCCGAGACGTCGGTAAGTGTAAGCGCCGCTATTGTCGGCAAGAACGAGCTCGCGATAAGCAACGTCGTCGGCTCGAACATTTTCAACCTTATGGTCGTGTGCGGAATGTGCGCTCTGCTGTGTCCGCTGAAAATAGACGGCGAATCGCTGAAGCGCGACTTCCCGTTCTCCATCGTCATTGCGGGACTTCTAATGCTCGCGGGGCGGCTCGGCTGGACAGTCGGCAGGATCGACGGTATTATCCTGCTCCTGCTGTTTGCGGGCTTCCTTATCATAATGATACGCTCCGCGAAGAAGCAGCAGAGCGAGAACGGCGGCGAGGACGAATTCAAGGCTATGCCCGTGTGGAAGCTCCTGCTCTTCATCGTCATCGGTATGGCGGCTATCGCGATAGGCGGTAAAATGGTCGTTTCGGGAGCCTCCGACATCGCCCGCAGGTTCGGTATGTCGGACAACCTCATCGGTATGACGATAGTTGCGCTCGGAACGAGCCTTCCCGAGCTCGTTACCTCTGTAGTTGCCGCGAAGAAGAACGAGGTCGATATGGCGCTCGGAAACGTCATCGGCTCGAATATCTTCAATATCCTGTTCGTCCTCGGAGCTGCCGCTGCTATACATCCCGTAGCCTTCACTACAGCTAATCTCGTGGACACTGCCGTCCTCATCGCAATGAGCGGGCTCGTACTGCTGTTCTGTATCAGAAAGAAGCAGCTCGTGCGCTGGCAGGGAGTTGTGATGCTTCTTATTTACGCGGGATATACAGCCTATATTATCAATCGTAACTGAAAAGCTTTGGAAAAAGCTGCGGGGGTACCCTTTCTGCTGAAAGGGTACCCCCGTTTTGTTTGTATATTACAGTTGTATCGTCCGCTTTTTATCTGCGCTGTGCTGTCGTCTGTGTGTTGCGGGGTCTTTTCTCGACCTTTGTGTTGAGGAAGGTATCACGGTTCTCGGTGAACTTCATACTGTCCTTCACTGTGTAGTCGGACGCGCCGCTCTGCTTGTGGACTGTTTTCAGAGCCGAAAGCTTGGGGAGAACAACGGCACAAGCGATGATAAGTCCGATAAGGAAGCATACAAAAATTCCGCCCATATCATCAACCTCCCGTCAGCATATGCAGAAGTATCCAGAGCAGCGACAGACCGAAGCCCACACCGCCTGTTATACCGAGGAACATCGCCGCAGCCTTGCCCTTGTCGGCGGGCAGATTGCCCACGAGCTTGCCTGTCTGACCGTTCATGGCGAAGGTGTACTTTGTACCGTTCCAGTCGGTGTTGAGTATCCACACGGGGTAGAGCGCATACTGCGCCTTGCCGCCGTTGAGCTTCACAGCCGAGCTCTCGCAGCGCACCGTATCGTAGCCTCTTACCGTAGCCGCGAAGGCAGCCTCGGTGCTCTTCTTGATACGCTCATTTGCACGTGCGATGCTGTCCGCGGAGGAAACATCGTACTTATCCGCGAGGTAGCCCGAGAGATAGGCAGTCTTGAAGGGGACAGCCTGAGTGAAATCGAAGGGCTCGATGGACTCCATAAGGTCGTCGGGCATTTTCTCCGAGCCGTCAACGGGGACGTGGTCGAAGGCTATCTTACCCTTGCGCACCGCCTGATAGTAGGAGGTCTCGGTGTAGTAGTAGTTGGCGTCGGACCATGTCTTTTTCGATTCCGCACGGAAGCACATACTCGCGTCAGCCTGAGCTCCGAACAGCCACACAGGGACGTAAAGACCCTTTATCTCCTCGATGTGGTTCTGATCCTTAAAGACCTTCGGGAGGAGCGATTTGCCCGAGATATACTTCTCGTAAGCCGATTTTGCGGCGTCCTTGTTGAGCTTGAAGGGGATAATGAGGTCGGGGCGGAGGTCGCCCGAGAACGTGCCCGCCATAATGACGGGGTTATTGCAGTAGGGGCAGAAGGAAGCGCCTGTAGTCTGCTCGGCGATTATCTGACCGCCGCAGGATTTGCAGGAGTAGACGCGCATATTGCTCGTTTCTCCGTCCTCCCATTCGCTGCCCGCCTCGGAGTCCCACGACATATCGTCGCCTGTGGACTCATTGAGCTGTTCGTTGTAATCCTGTACTGTCTCGATGTCGAATTCCGAGTCGCAGTACGGGCATTTCATTCTCTGCGCCGTACTGTTGAACTCGAGCTTCGCACCGCAGCATGGACATTTATATTCGTTTGCGTCCGTCATACGGTTTTACCTCCAGTGTCGGCGGGCTTATCTTACGATATCGTCGTCGTTGAAGGGATCGCCGCACTCGCCGCAGAACTTGGGCGGGTTGAACGGATCAGCGGGCTCCCAGCCGCACTTGTCGCACTTGTACTTGGGAGCACCCTCGGGCTTGGGAGAGCCGCACTCGGCGCAGAACTTGCCCTTGTTGAGAGCGCCGCACGAGCAGGTCCAGCCCTCAGCGTCAGCGGGCTTGGGCTTGCCGCACTCGGCGCAGAACTTGCCTGTATTGCCTGTATGACCGCATGAGCAAGCCCATGTGTCGGCAGCGGGAGCGGGAGCGGGCATAGGCTTGCCGCACTCAGCGCAGAACTTGCCTGTGTTGCCTGCCTTGCCGCAAGCGCAGTTCCATGTAGCGCCGCCGCCCATAGCAGCAACTGCCGCGCCTGCCATACCTGCTGCGGCTGCTGCAGCATCCTCCTGAGCGCTCATAGCGAAGAGGTTCTGAGCGTTCATACCGCCTGCCTGCTGAGCCATATTAAGACCGTAGAAGCCCATTGCAGCACCGTTGGCGTTGTTTGCAGCGGCGATCATAGCTTCCTTCTGGGCACCGATCATTGTTGCAGCAGCGTGCTTGGTGTTCGTATCCCACATAAGGTCCTCGCACTTCTTGATACGCGCCTTGTCATCATCGGGGATGCTTACAGACTCGATAGCAAGAGTTACAAGCTCAAGACCGCGCTGCTCGAGCCAGAAGGGGTTGAGCAGCTCCTTCATAGCCGCAGTAATAGCCTCGGTCTCGCCGGGGAGCTTGTCGTACTGTATATTCTGGCTCAGCTTGGAGAATGCGGGCTGGAGCTTTGCGTAAACCTCACCCTTGAGCTGCTCCTCTATTTCGGAGAACTTGTAGGAATCCTTAACATTGCCGCAGAGCTTGTAGAATGTCATAGGATTTGATATCTTAAGTGAGAAAAGACCGAAGCAGCGGAGGTCAACGGTAAAGCTCATATCGAGCTTGGGGTAATCAACGTTGAACGGAACAGGGCGGGGCGTACCGAACTTCTTGTTAGTCATTTCCTTGATGTTGAAGTAGTAAACGCGCTGGTCGTGACCTGTCTCGCCGCCGAAAGTGATACGTCTTCCGAGAACGCCTACGGTATCCTTGAGGCTTCCGAGAAAGTCGCCCGAGAATACGGAGGGCTCCGTGGAGGTATCGTATACGAATTCGCCTGCAACGGCACATATCTCTACGACCTGACCCTGATCTACGATCATCATGCACTGACCTTCGTTAACAACTACAACGCTTCCGTTGGTGATGATGTTGTCATTGCCCTTGTTGTTTATGCCCTTCTTTACCTGCTTCTGTCCCTTGACAACGAAGGTATCGTTCGGGATAGTATCGCAGTAGAAGAATTCCTTCCACTGGTCAGCGAGGATACCGCTTCCTGCGGCGATAGCTGCCTGACCGAGTCCGGTGTTCATTGCGCTGTTGACAGCGTTCTTGACGATTTGTTTAAGTCCCATGATAATAGCTCCTTTCGGGTCATACCCTTGAAATTACGTACAACATATGTAATATTGCCGTATTATAAGCATTTTTATGTCAGTTTAACACTAACACGAATATATTATAACATATAATAACTAAAAAAGCAACAGGCATAAAGAAAAAACTGTTGCATTTTTTCTTTATGCCTGTGTTCAGCCGGTTAGTTCCCGCAGAGCTCACTCCCACTCTCTCCACACATCGGGGCAGTAGCCTATAGTCGCGTTTTTCCCGCTGCGTACCACGGGAGTCCGTATCAGTTGCTGGTTCTCGAAGAGCTTCTCCTCGCGGTCGCTGTCGGAGAGGTACTTCATCAGCGTGAGGGTGTCCTTGTCCTTGGCGGACTCGTTTATCATCGACTCTATGCCGCCGACGGCGCGCTTTATGTTGTCGAATTCGCCGCGGCTCATACCCTTTTCCTTCATATCAATGAGCTGGTACTTTATGCCGCGCTCCTTGAACCAGCGCTCAGCCTTCTTGGTATCGAAGCACTTTTTCGCGCCGAATATCTGTATATTCACGGTCAGTCCTCCTTCACGCCGATAGCGTTGATGCTTTCGAGGTCCTCAGCCTTTTTGAAGTCGATCCTGACGAGGTCGAGCCCGTTCTGCGCGAAGTACAGCCTCATGGTCGTGAAGTGCGAGAACATCGGTATCCTCGACGAATGTGTCACGAGCGCACCGCCCGTGCCGTTCCACGTGAGAGTGCCGCTCGCCGTACCCATTGCGAACAGGGTCAGCGGTATCTGCGCGAGCTCGCTCTGCATGGACGAAGCCGTTACCTCTACATCGTACCAGCCCGTATCGATGACGGTCAGCGCGAAGCTGTAATTCGTGCCCTTGACCGCCTTCACGCCCGAGAGGTCGATGGTCAGCCCGTCCGTGAGGTCGTAGAATACCACGGGCTCATCGGAGGGCATCTCCTCGGCGGGACGCCCCTCTATCGTGACGGTATCTTCCTCGCCGATAGTGCGCCTGAACGCATTTGTCGTGAGGATGAATCGGCAGATATTAGCCGCATTTCGCTGGAGCTCGCCGCGCGTAAGGTCACCCGAGGCGAGGCTTTCGAGGGTGTTGTCGGGGTTGTCGTCGCCGTCCGCACAGACCATATACACGTCGTTCTGCGCCTTAGCCATAGCCGCGAAGTCGCCCTTGTCGGGGTCACAGCCGCGGCGGCTGATATTTGCCCACCAGTCGGTCATCGTGAAGCCCGTGAAGCCCCAGTCCCTGCGGAGAATGGTGGTGTTGAGGTCATAGCTTCCCGCCGTCCACAGACCGTTCACCTTGCCGTAGGTCGTCATTATCGAGGTCGCACCGCCCTGTTTTACGGCAATTTCAAAGCCGCGCAGGTATATCTCGCGGAGCGCACGCTCGGAGACAGCAGCGTCAAGGAAGTGGCGGTTCGTTTCCTGATTGTTGCCGCAGAAGTGCTTGACAGTTCCTGTCACGCCCGAATCCCGCAAGCCGCGGAGCTCCGCGGCTGCCATAGCTCCCGTGAGGTACGGGTCCTCGGAGAAATACTCGAAATTACGCCCGTTGAGCGGGTGGCGGTGGATATTCATACCGGGTCCGAGCAGGCAGTCCACCTTGTTGGCGCACATCTCCATACCCATACAGCGGAACAGCTCGGTGACGAGCTCCTTGTTGAAGGTGGAGGCTATCATCGTACCGTTGGGCAGGCTGAACGCCTTTGTGCCGCAGTCGAGCCTCATACCCGACGGACCGTCCGAGCAGCACGCCGCGGGGATACCAAGCTCGTTAAGCCTGTCGGTGACGCCGCCGAAAGCGGACGCCGTACCCGCCGTAACGCGCGGACTTCCCATGCCCTCGCCGCGGATGATGCACGCGAGCTCATTGTCGGTGAGCTGCGCGATGAACTCGTCCATCGTGTGTGTACCGCGGTAAACGTCTGCGAGGCGTATGCCGACGTCGCCCGTCTGCGGGAGCTCGGCGGGGAGCTCCGAAAGCCTGCGCTTGTCCTCGTCGATTTCACTGAGCGGCACTGCCTCGAAGCCGACCTTGAAGCCCTCGCCGTCAGCAACAGAACGGAAGCGCTCGAACGCCTCATGCGGTGCGAGAGCCTGCTCACAGCGGCGCACGACCGCTGTCTCGTGGAGCTCGATATTTGCCGAATCCTCGCTGCTGCAGCCGCCGATGAAGAAGCTGTACCTGCCCTTTTCGAGTACGAAGCAGCTCTTATTGCCCGTAACGCCGCTGTCGTCGTAGGAGGCATTATCGCTGAGGTCGGCGGTGAGAATCAGGGTCTGCTCCTCGTTGGGAGCGAGGGTGCGCGTCTTCTCGAAGGCGCAGAGCGTCTTCACGGGCTGTCCGAGCTCGCCCTGCGGACGGCTGAGGTACATCATCACGACCTCCTTGCCGCAGAATTTGCCTGTATTGCGCACCTTCACGTATATGCTCGCGGTCAGCCCGCTGACACTGCAGGTCTGCACGGACACGTCAAACGTGGTGTACGAGAGTCCGAAGCCGAAGGGGTAGCGCACCTTTTCGGGCGCGAAGGTGTCGAAATAGCGGTATCCGACGTAGATATCCTCCGCGTAGAAGTTGCGGTCGCGGTCGCCGAAATACTTGTGCGAGGGATAGTCCTCGACGCTGCGGGCAATAGTGTCGGGGAGCTTGCCGCACGGGCTTATCTTTCCCGTGAGCACGTCGGCAGTACCCGTACCGCCCGTCATACCGCCCTGCCACACGTACAGCAGAGCGTCGGGAGCCGTGCTTTCGATGTATTCGAGGTCGATGAGCCCGCCAACATTCAGCAGGACGACGACCTTTTTGAACTCAGCCCGCACCTTTTCGAGCATATCCTTTTCCTTGTCGGTCAGCAGGAACGAGCCCGCCTCCACGCGCGATTCCATTTCCTCGCCCGCGGTGCGTCCGATGATAACTATCGCGGTATCGCCCTTTGCGGCGGCATTCTTCACTATCTCGTCATCGAGCGGCATCTCCTCCTGCGACCAAGGCTCGCCGCCCCAGCCGCTTCCGTACTCGAAGGGGTTAGCCTCGTCCCATTCGCGGTATATGGCAAGGAGCTCCTCGTTGACCTTCACGCCTGCCTCGATGAGCCCGTCGGTTATGCCCGTGACCTTCGACACGTTCACCATTCCGCCCGAGCCCGTGCCGCTCTTGTAGTAGTGGAGCTGTATGCGTCCGAACACGGACACAGTCCCGTCCTTATCCAGCGGCAGAGCGCCGTTCCCGTTGCGGAGCATAACGATGCCCTCAGCGGCAACGTCGGCGGCTGTGCGGAGGTAATCCTCCCAGTTAAGAACCATATTCATAAGCTTGACCTCGATTCGTAAGCAATTTTATTTATTATATCATATAAACTTAAACAAATCAACAGAAACTCATATTGTACGGCAAAATGCACAAATTCAACCGCCGTATTTCTACAGGTGCGACTGAGGTTTCGGGTGACAATCAATGGAAGAAGTGGTATAATCTATGTATAGTGTTTCCGACGCGAGTCGTGAGCACATATGACGTAAGGAGGTCATAACTGATGAAATTGAAGAGAATACTCGCAGTAGGTACGGCGATGCTCGGCGTGAGCGCGTTTGTGCCGACGCCGATAGTGCAGAAATGCGTCTCGCTCGTATTTGCGGACGAGAGCGAGCTCACCAGCGGCGATTTTATCTACCGTGTCAACAAGAACACGAATTACGACTGGAGCACGGGGGAGTCAACCACCCGCGAATATGTCAGCATACTGAGGCTTACCGACTCCGCGGAGGGCGGCGACATCGTGTTCCCCGACGAGATAGACGGCATAAATGTCGAAACCATCGACTTTGAAGGCATCCTGCACGGCAGAGACGACATCACCTCGCTGACGTTCCCTAAGTACCTCGTATCCGCCTACAACTGCTTTGCTATCCCCGAGAGCTGTGAGATAAAGGTCACCGAGGACTGCGAGAACTTCAAGGTCGAGGGCGGTTTCCTTCTGTGCAATCAGGAATTCTTCGATTACAGCACCTATCAGAACAAGAAGGGACTGTCGATACTGCGTGCTCTCCAGCCGCTTTCGGGCGAGGTCACCGTACCCGAGGGCGTCGTTAATCCGGGCAGCTTTGCGGGAAATCACGATATAACCGTTATAAACCTTCCCTCTACTATCCAGGCTATCGACTGGTATTTCTGCTCGGGTATGCCGTCGCTCACGGCGATAAATGTCTCTGCGGACAATCCCACCTACTTCTCGTATCACGGCGCTCTCGGCAAGTATTACAATACCTACTACGACGGGGACGGAAATCGTCTCGAGACTCCCGCAAAGGAAAAGGTCATACTCGCAGTGCCCGAGGGCTATGAGGGCGTGTACCGCGTTCCCGACGGCGAGGCGCTGACCTTTACGGGCATCAGCTTCGAGAACGTTTCAAAGATGACGGGCGTGGAGCTCGGCAAGGATACCACGTTCAACTGCGCGGGCTTCCAGGGCTGTACCTCGCTCGAGACGATAGAGCTCAACGGCAGGGTCAACTCCGTAAGCGGCATTGAGAAGTACCGCAGCGGTCACTGGGATTCCGAAAAAGGCGATTGGGTCGAGGACGAGGAGATAACAAGCTATAATAATGCCGAGTGGATGTTCAAGGATACCAAGTGGTATCAGAACCAGCCCGACGGCGTGCTCTACTGCGGAGCTACAGTCATCGGCTACAAGGGCGACCCCAACTACGACAAGCTCGACATCAAGGAAGGCACGCGCACTATCGTAGACAAGGCTTTCAACGGTCTCGATATCGGCGAGGTGAACGTTCCCGCGTCCGTTGAGTACATAGGCGCGTATGCGCTCGACTGCCCGAGACTCACGGCAGTCAACATCGACAAGGACAACAAGACCTACCTCTCCGATAACGGCGTCGTATACGACAAGGATAAGACGATGCTGAAGCTCTATCCTCAGGCTAAGGCGGATAGCACCTACACCGTCCTCGACGGCACACAGATAGTCGCTGCGAATGCCTTCGACGGCAACAAGTACATAAAGCACGTGGATATCCCCGACTCTGTCAACTGCATTTTCGGCTGGGGAAGCTACGGCGGCGCGTTCAAGAACTGCTCGGCTCTTGAGGATATCAACGTTCCGAACGGTCAGTTCAATACGGGTGCTGTATACAACGACAGCCTTAAGGTGATAGACCTCTCCGAATCAGTCACATCTTATTCGGGCGAATACGATGACTGCGACTGCGATTACCTTATATTCAGAAATCCGCAGTGCGAGATAAGAGGTATGAACAATGTAAAGCTCATCGTTGGTCTTGACGGCTCTAATGCTAAGGCTTTCGCTGAGGAGCACACTATCCCGTTCATGCTCCTTGAAGATTACGAGGCGGAGCAGGCTACGGCTACAACCACCACGGCGACCACCACAACTCAGACTACGACAACCACTACAGCGACAACTGCGGCAAGCACATCTTCTACAGCACAGCCCTCGACTACATCGACTGCGGCTTCGACCACAGCACAGCCTACAACTACGACGACTACATCTTCCTCTGCTTTAGACAGTCGCTTTGTAGGGAAATGGGAATTATACAAGTATGAAGTAGACGGAGCATACACTTCATTAAAACCTGATGGTTTTGAATTATTTGCAAACGGTGAAGGCAAATGGAGTAGTGGAGGTAGAATTTTGTGGACAGTAGTCGATGAATTCTTATATATTGAAGCTAATAATGGTGACTTGCCAATTAATATCAATAGATATAAGTATATAAATGGAGAATTGTTGTGGAGTGGCTGGACACAAGTGGTTGACGATAACATAGCTCCCGAAACAGAAAAGTATGCTATGAATTTTTATGGTAAGAGCGAAAATATTTATTTCCGCCGTGTTGAAGACTCAGAACAGACAACTACAGTGACCACTGCAACATCACAGCCCATAACTACCAACACCACCACAACAGAGCAGTCCACGACAACAACTCAGACGACTACAGCTCAGACCACAACAGCTTCGGCTTCGACTACAGCGCCCGTGACTACCACTCCCGAGGGTGGCAATCCCGACAAGCCCGATATGTCGAACTTCTTCGGCAGCTGGATATCGTACAAGCTGGAGAACAGGGGTCAGCCGTCGGATATCCCCGAGGCAGAGGCTTGGCAGATAGTCATCGCAAAGGATAAAACTGGCAGAATGGCAGCCGATGAAAAGGCGGCAGACCTCACATGGACGCCCGCTGAAAACGGCAAGAAGATGACGATAACCGTTGACGGTGATACCGTTGACATCGCAATAGTCGGCGGCGAGCTCGTGCTCTACTATACAGAGGGCAAGGCTATGTACTTCAGGCACGGCGAGAAGCCCGTCGATTTCGGCGACCCGAACAACGACAAGAAGATTGACTCCAAGGACGCTTCGTTCGTACTTATGCAGTACGCGAAGATGTCAACAGGCGGAGAGGCAGCTCTCACCGAGGCTGAAAAGGCGGCAGCCGACATCAACAAGGACGGCAAGGTAGACGCCAAGGACGCATCGCTCACGCTGGCATACTACTCGCACCTTTCAACAGGCGGAGAGCTCAGTCTTGAGGACTTTTTGAAGTCCCGCGAGCAGTCCGCATAAACACCGCATAAAAACCAAAACGACCGTCTGATACGCGTCAGGCGGTCGTTTCACTGAAAAAACAAGGAGGTCATAACAATGGAAGCAATTGAAAAGGTTTATCAGTTCCTCGACGAGGCACAGACGTACTACCTCGCGACGGTCGAGGGCGACCAGCCGAGGGTGCGCCCGTTCGGAACGGCTCTGCTGTACAACGGCAGGCTCTACATACAGACAGGCAAGGTCAAGCCCGTCTCGAAGCAGATAGCGGCTAACCCGAAGGTGGAGGTGTGCGCGTTCAAGGACGGCAAGTGGCTCAGAGTGTCGGGCGAGCTCGTCAACGACGACGACCGTGCTGTCAAGGTGGCAATGCTTGAAAAGATGCCGACGCTGAAGGCGATGTACGACCCCGACGACGGCAACACGCAGGTGCTCTACTTCAAGAACGCGACGGCGGTATTCAGCTCGTTCACGGAAGCACCCGAGACAGTAACGTTCTGATTTTACAGAAAATGAAAAACAGCCGCAGGGAAGCATTTCACTTTGCTCCCTGCGGCTGTTTTATGTTCAGTTCAGACGCGCTATGAACCGCCGCCCGCTTGGTGTCAGGCGTGGCGCAGGTCGCGCTCTATCTCCTCGGCGCGTAGGAGAGCCGTGTCGATATGCGAGCAGAAGTTCTTCTTGCCGACGAGCTTTACAAGTCCCGCCTTCTGCATAGCCTTCATCGGCTGTTCATTCACGTGCGAGAACACCACCTTTACGTTGTGGCGCTCACAGCGCTTGACGATGCGGTACAGAGCCTCAACGCCCGTAGCGTCCACAGCAGGCACGTTACGCATACGGATGCAGAGCACATCGATGTTCTTGTCGTCGAGCATATACTTGTACTTGTCCGCCGCCGCGAAGAACATAGGGCCGTTTATCTCGTAAACGCGGGTATTGTCGGGTATCTTCTTGAGGAGGATATTGTCGGGGTCGGTCTCCTCGTCGTCGATGTCCACCCATGCGTGAGCCTCGGTGACGTCAGCCATACGCTTCATAAAGAGCAGAGCCGCGAGGACAAGACCGATACCGATAGCGACAACGAGGTCGAACACAACGGTGAGTATCAGCGTCACGAAGAGTACGGCGATATCGCTCTTGGGAGCAGTCTTTACGGTGTTGCGGATATTTCTCCAGCCGCACATATTGTACGCCACGATGAAGAGGATAGCGGCGATGGTCGGCATGGGAATGAGCGAGGCGAGGGGAATGAGCAGAACGAGTATCACGAGCAGTACAACGGAGTGCACCATACCTGCAATAGGCGTGCGACCGCCGTTCTTGACGTTGGCGGCAGTACGCGCGATAGCTCCCGTAGCGGGGATGCCTCTGAACAGCGCCGAGCCGATATTAGCGACACCCTGCGCGATGAGCTCCATATTCGAGCGGTGCTTCGAGCCTATCATACCGTCGGCAACAACGCAGGAGAGGAGCGACTCGACAGCCGCGAGCACTGCGATAGTGAAGGCATTGGGCAGCAGAGCCTTCACCCTTGCGAACGAGACCTCGGGGAGCGTGAGCTTGGGGAGGTCGGAGGATATGGTGTAGAGGTCGCCGATGGTGTTGACCTTCATACCCGAGAACTTCACGATAAGGGCGCACACGATGACAGCGATGAGGGAAGCGGGTATCTTTTCGAGCTTTTTCGGCCACAGGATAAGGATAGCGAGCGAGATAAGACCGATAACGAGAGCCTGCCAGTTGAGCGAGCCGATATTGAGGAATATAGCCTTTATCTTGTCCACGGTCTCAATGGGAGCTTCTTCGAGGGAGAAGGTGAAGCCGAACAGCTTTGCGGTCTTGTCGTAGTCGAAGCTGAGCCCGAGGAAGTCCTTTATCTGACCGACGACGATAGTTACGGCGATACCGAAGGTAAAGCCGCTCGTTATCGTATTGGGGATATATTTAAGGAGTACGCCGAATCGGCACAGACCCATTATTACGAGGATAATACCCGCGATAATGGTCGAGATTATGAGCCCGTCCATGCCCTCGGTGGCGACTATGCCAGCGACAATGGTCGCGAATGCGGCGGTCGGACCTGCTATCTGCACGCGGCTGCCTCCGAGGAGGGCAACGATGAAGCCCGCCACGATAGCGGTGTACAGACCCTGCTGCGGACCGACTCCCGATGCGAGAGCGAGCGCGATAGACAGCGGCAGAGCGATGATAGCGACGATAATGCCCGCAACGACGTCCTTGACGAACTGCGAGAGCGAGTAATTCTTGATGACGGAGAAAAGCTTCGGTTTGAGCTTTTCCTCGGTAGGCTTAACGGCTTTAACGGCTGTTTTTTTCATTCATATACCCCTTTTTTTATCATATAATCGCGAACTTCATAATTATACTACTTAAAAATGCGGATTTCAAGGGATTTTCCGCAATATTGCAAAATTTGTCGGAACAGATAAAAAAAGGGCGGCGGTTGAAGAAAAATGATATGATTTGACGCGGCTTTGCGGAAAAACACAGTTTTTGCAGGCTGACGCCGATGAATGCTGTGCGATATTCCTTTTATATAATTGTTGCAATTTTCGCAAGACTGTGATATAATGTAATAATCAATGGAGTTTTACAGGAGGAAATATTTATGACCAGTATCCCAGAGCTATTCGGCTGCAGCGTCTTCAACGAGACCGTGATGAAGAACAAGCTCCCGAAGAACGTCTACAAGGACCTCAGAAGAACAATGGAGAAGGGCGAGCCGCTCGACATCACGACCGCTGACGTCGTAGCCAACGCCATAAAGGACTGGGCTCTCGAGCACGGTGCTACACATTATACCCACTGGTTCCAGCCTATGACGGGCTCGACCGCCGAGAAGCACGACTCCTTCATCGCCCCCGGACCGAATGGCACGGCTCTTATGGAATTTTCGGGCAAGGCTCTCATCAAGGGCGAGCCCGATGCGTCGTCGTTCCCGTCGGGAGGTCTGCGCCAGACCAGCTCTGCCCGCGGCTATACGGCGTGGGACCCGACCTCCTACTGCTTCGTCAAGGAGGGCAGCCTCTATATCCCGACAGTATTCGTTTCATATACGGGCGAGACTCTCGACAAGAAGACACCGCTGCTCCGCTCTATGGACGCTCTCAGCAAGGTGGCAGTCCGCTTCCTGAAGCTGTTCGGCAACGAGAACGTCACACGCGTGACCTCGACAGTAGGCGCCGAGCAGGAATATTTCCTCATTGATAAGAATAAATTTGACCGCCGCGAGGACCTTGTCCTCACAGGACGTACGCTTTTCGGAGCAAAGCCTCCGAAGGGACAGGACCTCGACGACCAGTACTTCGCAAACCTCAAGCCGAGAATAGCCGCATATATGGCGGAGCTCGACGAGGAGCTCTGGAAGCTCGGCATCTACTCCAAGACCAAGCACAACGAGGTAGCTCCTGCACAGCACGAGATGGCGCCGATATTCACGACGTCCAACCTCGGCACGGACCAGAACGAGCTCGCAATGGAGATAATGGAGAAGGTGGCTCTCCGCCACGGACTTGTATGCCTGCTCCATGAGAAGCCATTCGAGGGCGTAAACGGCTCGGGCAAGCACAACAACTGGTCGATGTCCACCAATGACGGACAGAACCTCCTCGACCCCGGCGACACTCCCATGGAGAACCTCCAGTTCCTGACGATACTCTGCGCTCTCATCAAGGGTGTTGACGAATACGCCGACCTCATGCGCCTGTCCGCGGCTTCCGCGGGCAACGACCACCGCCTCGGCGCGGACGAAGCTCCGCCCGCTATCATCTCAATGTTCCTCGGCGAGGAGCTTGACGCGGTGCTGAAGGCTATCGAGGAGGACGGCGTCTACAAGACCAAGGCAAAGAATTTCGAGATAGGCGTGAATGCTCTCCCGTCGTTCCCGAAGGATTCGACCGACCGCAACAGAACGTCTCCGTTCGCATTCACAGGCAACCGCTTCGAGTTCCGTATGGTCGGCTCGTCGGACAACATCGCCTGCCCGAACACTCTGCTCAACACCATCGTAGCCGAGGAGCTCAGCCAGTTCACGGAGATACTCGAGCCCCACAAGGACGAGCCGCACTTCGAGGACGAGGTCAAGAACCTCCTCAAGGACGTGCTCAAGAAGCACCGCCGCATAATCTTCAACGGCGACGGCTACTCACCTGAGTGGGTCAAGGAAGCCGAGAGACGCGGACTTCCCAACTACCCGTCAACAGTTGACTGTATGCCTCACTATACGGACGAGAAGAACCTCCGCATACTGCGTAAATTCGGCATATACAACCGCGAGGAGCTCACAGCCCGCACCGAGATACACCTTGAGAAATACTCGAAGACAAGACGCATCGAAGCCCGCACAATGGTCGAAATGGCAAGGAAGCAGCTTCTTCCAGCGTCGCTCGACTACCTCGACAAGCTCTGCACAGCCATTGCGTGCAAGAAGTCGGTAGGTATAATCTCCAAGGCTGAGGAGCAGATAGCCGCCAAGCTGAACGACCTCTGCGACCGCTTCTACGAGTCGATAGAGCGCCTTGAAAAGCAGGTAGCTTCGGCGTCCGAGATCGACGACGTGCTGAAGCAGGCGGAGTTCTATCACGACTACGTGCTTGCGGAGATGGACATAATGCGCAGCATCGCCGACGAGATAGAGCTGAATATGCCGCTGAGCTACTGGCCTATCCCGACCTACTCCGAGATAATCTACAACGTATGATAACTTCCGCTGTCTGTGAGCTCACAGACAGCGGTTTTTACTTTTCTGCAACCAATGCAAAATAAATGCAAGATTTTCGCCGTGCGGTTGCTTTATCAGATCAGGTATGATATAATATTAACTATCGAATACCATATAAAGAAAGGGACAGATATGGACGGAGCAAAACTGATAATGCTCGCGGTATCGGCAGCCGCGCTCGATATATGCGCACTTGTGCTGATGATAACGGCATACCGCGAGAAGAGCTCGGGCAGGAAGCGCTGGCGGAAGATATCGGCGGATATGGAGCTCGCCGACCGCGACCGCGGCTACCCGCTCGAATGTGACGAGATACTGATAGGACGCCATGAAAACGCCGATATACGCATACCCGATATGTCGGTGTCGCGCTATCACGCGATACTGAACGTCGCGGACGGCAAGTGGACTATCACGGATATAGGCTCGAAGTCGGGCGTTTACGTCAACGGCATACACGTTGAGCAGAAGCGACTGCGTGAGAACGACGTCATCACCGTCGGAGAGCGCCGCCTCATATTCAGGAAAAGGAGGGACAGACATTGAGCAATCCCTTCGCATACGTATTTTCCTGCATATTCGTGCTTTTAGCGCACGGAGCAATGCTCCTCAACGTATATTTCAACGGCAGCTACGATGACGTCAACGCAGTATTCGTGCTTGCGGCGGCTGTCATCGGACTTGATGCGGTATACTTCGTGATAATGCCGTTTTTCAGGCAGCAGACCTACGCCGTTGACTTTATGCTCATACTCATACTCAATATGGGACTGATATTCCAGTCCTGTTTCGGCGGAGTGGGCTTCCAGCTCAAGCACTTCATAACCATAATCGCGGCACTCATCGCGTGCAGGATAGGCTGCCTTGTCTGCCGCGACCACCGTTGGATAGAGGACAAGAAGAAGTTCATCTGGATAGGGATAGGCTTGCTTATGGGAGTTATACTCCTGTTCACGGGCAGCCGCAGTATGTGGATATCCCTCGGAGAATCGACCTCGATACAGCCGTCGGAGTTTATGAAGCCGCTGCTGGTGCTCGCCTGCGCGACCTCGGTCACGGAGCAGCAGAAGAAGCACAAGCTCCTCTGCTTCAACGTCGTATATGAGAACCTCATACTCTTCGGTATCATCGCGGGGATATGCCTGTTCCAGTGGTGGTGCCGCGACCTCGGAAGCATCCCCACCTTCGGTGCGATATACGTAGCGGGCTTCCTTCTGAGGATATGCTACCCCAAGGGCAAATACTCGAACAAGCCGATAATCCTTGCAGTTGCGGCGCTTGCGGTGCTTGCGGTCATCGGAATCATCGTAGCTCCGCCTTATGTCCGCGACCGTCTCTTCGTTGACGTGTGGAACGACAAGGACGGCAACGGCTATCAGCAGGCGCAGGCTCTCATCGGCATAGCTGACGGCGGCTGGTTCGGCAAGGGCGCGGGACACGGCTTCCTCCACAATGTATTCGCATATCAGAGCGACATCGTCTTCGCGACTATCAGCGAGGAGTGGGGACTTCTCTTCTCGGTGATGTCGGTATTCGTACTGCTGATGATGCTGGCACTGCCGCTCGTGAACCCGCCGCGCTCGTACTATCACGGCTCGATGTGCGCGGGGATATGCGCAGCGTTCACGGTGCAGATGGCGCTGAACATCTTCGGCTCGTGCAATATGATACCGTTTACGGGAGTTACACTTCCGTTCATCTCAATGGGCGGAAGCTCCATGGTCGTGAGCGGCTTTATGGCGGGAATGCTGGTGGCGGCGCAGTCGCCCGTGTTCAGGGCTCCGAAGCGCAAAAAGGGCTCAAAGAAGCTTCAGCCCGTGCAGCAGCCTCAGCAGATGCAGAGCGTACCGCAGGCACCTCCCGTACAGCCAATACAGGAAGCACCGCCTCAGCCGCCTGTCAGCTACACACTGACAGACCGCAGAAAGTGAGGTGAGCACTGTGAAAAGTATCAAGAGATGTCAGCATATCATCACGCTGTTCCTGAGTATATTTCTTGTGGGAATGGTAGTGCTCGTCATCAAGATAAACCGTGAGGCGTCGTTCTATATGATGAATTCCGACGACCACCGCCTCGGTATGGTCTACGACAGGAAGGGCGATGTGCTCTTCGACGGCTCGGGCAGGGGAGACTACCCCGATGGCTACTTCATAGATGTAGGCAACCTCATCGGTGACGACAAGGGACAGATGGACAACACCCTCGTTGCTCAGAATATCGGCTGCCTCAACAACTACAGCTTCTCGGAGGGACTTGTCGATAAGGGCGGCAAGGCGGCTATATACACCACCCTTGACCACGACGCCAACCGCGCCGCCTACAACGCATATATGGGCGCGAAGGGCTGTGCGGTCGCGTACAACTACAAGACGGGCGAGCTCCTCGTCTGCACGAGCCTTCCGTCGCTCGACGTGACGCAGGGCTACGCAAACATTGAAAGTATGGAGTCGGGTACGCTGATGTCGAAGGCTATGTACGGCACAGTACCGGGCTCGACGCAGAAGGTCTCGACGCTCATCTCAGCCCTCGAAATTATGGGCAGAGAGCGCCTTTTCTCGAAGAGCTACAGCTGCTCGGGCTCGTTCATCAACGCCGAGGGCAAGAGCATCGACTGCCACCAGTCGTGGGGACACGGCGAGCAGAATATCCAGCAGGCGATAGAGAACAGCTGCAACCCCTTCTTCGCGCAGCTGATACAGGATCCCGATATGCCGCTGGAGCGCATAAAATCGCAGTATACAAAGCTCGGCTACGCGATAAACGGCGAGGATATGAAGTACTTCGACATCGACGGCATACAGTGCGAGCGCGCCTCGACCACGCTGACGGATACAGGCGACTTCATTACCCAGTGGGGCTGTATCGGACAGGGCGACACGCTTGTCAGCCCGATGCAGCTTATGATGTGGCAGAGCGCGATAGCCAACGGCACAGGCAAGATGACGATGCCGCACCTCATCGACAAGGTGACAGACGTCAGCGGCAGGGTGAAGAAAACGGCTGAAACGGAATACAGCAAGCAGCTTTTCACTCCGTCCACAGCGAGCACAGTGAAGCAGATGCTGAAGACGAACGGCGCGAACAACTACCAGTGGTCGGTGCCGAATTACGACATCGGCATAAAGAGCGGAACGGCGCAGGTCAAGGACGGCGACGAGGAGAACGCACTGCTTGTGGGCTTTGTTGACGACGAGGCGCACCCGATAGCGTTCTGCGTGGTGCTGGAGAACAAGTACAGCACTCCCGTCTCGGCGGAGCAGATACTGACAACGATGCTGAACGCGCTGTGCTCATAAGTATAAATCGCGGGAATATCTTCCGCCGCAGAAAGGTTTATCCTTGTAGGGGCTGCCTTTGGCAGTCCGCAGATTTGTTTTGCTGAACGGACGCCCAAAGGGCGCCCCTACAATATATCAACGCAGTTGATACCGATATAGCTAACGGCTAACGGCTCTTTTCTGGGCTCTGAGCTCTGAGTTCTTCAAATCTTCAATTTGTTAAATCTTACAAAAATGAGCGGTCAAGCTGTACAACTTCAACAAAATTAACAAATTTCCCTTGTAAGGCTGATATTTTTATGGTATAATATAACCATAAAATAATGCTCTCAAGCGAGAGCTGAAGGAGGCCATCACTCTATGAAAACAACCATCACAGCTAAGAAAATGCAGATACCGCAGAACTTCACAGAAACCGCTGAAACAAGGATCAATTCAAGACTCGGAAAATTCTTCGGAGATGAGGCAGACGCAAAGATCGTTATGTCAGAGATAAAGAACAAGATAGTTCTTGAGCTTACCGTAAAATACAACAGTATGATCTACCGCGCCGAGCGCTCAGCCGAGGACAAGGCAGTCGCTCTTGACGACGCGATAGACAAGATAATCAGGCAGATCCGCAAGAACAAGACGAAGGTCGAGAAGAAGCTGAAGGATACAGCATTCAAGGAGGCGTTTGCCGAGCCCGTAGAGGAGATCACGGAATACGAGATAATCAAGGACAAGAAGTTCAAGCTCCGTCCGATGAGCGTCGAGGAGGCAATTCTCCAGATGAACCTGCTGAGCCACGCGTTCTTTATGTTCCTGAATGCGGACACGGGAGCGATCAACGTCGTATACAAGCGTGACGACGGCAACTACGCTCTGCTTGAGCCCGACAACGACTAAACAAACACATATCCTATGCGGAGCCTTAATTGCTCCATTTATCTGAAATAGTGGGTTACCGAGCTTATAACTGTGGGCTCGGTAATTCTTTGCCACGATTCGGCTGAAGGGACACCCTTCCTCCGCATAGCTATTATATCAGAATAACACTTAGGAGAGATACTATGAATCAAAACAAGAAAACAGTGCTTGAAATGCGCATAAACAAGGTCGGCGAGAACCTGAAAAAGAACAATATGGAGTTCTACTACGTCCCGACGGCGGCGGAGGTCTGTCCGCTCGTCGAAAAGCTCATGCCTGCGGGGAGCTCGGTCACACACGGCGGCAGCGAGTCGATGAAGGAGTGCGGTCTGCCCGACCTGCTCAACTCGGGAAGGTACAACTACATCGACCGCTCGAAGGCGACAACTCCCGAGGAGGCGAAGGCTATATACAGGCAGGCATTCTCGGCTGATGTCTACATCACGAGCGCCAACGCGATAACGGAGGACGGCGTGCTCTATAACGTTGACGGCAACAGCAACCGCATAGCCGCGATAGCCTACGGACCCGACTCCGTCATCGTCATAGCGGGCTATAACAAGATAGTCCGCGACCTCGCAGAGGCAGAGGTGCGCGTCAAGAACACGGCTGCGCCTCCGAATTGCGTCCGCCTCGACTGCGACACCTACTGCGCAAAGACGGGCGAGTGCGTGTCCCTGAAAAAGGCAGACCGCCGGATAAGCGACGGCTGCTGCGGCGACGGAAGGATATGCTGCAACTACCTGATATCGGCACAGCAGCGCCACAAGGGACGCATCAAGGTGATAATCGTAGGCGAGGAGCTCGGCTTCTAAGGGGGAGTTCTTATCGTTTACACTGTTTACCAGCTGCTGTGGTTCTTCGTGATATACGCGTTTCTCGGCTGGTGTCTCGAGGTGACGTATCAGGCTGTCGAGCACGGCAAATTCATCAACCGCGGCTTTCTCGGCGGACCGTACTGCCCGATATACGGCGTGGGAGTGATAATCGTCACGCTCGCGCTCTATCCGCTCCGCGGGACGGTGATACTGCTGTACATCGGCTCGGTGGTGCTGACCTCGTCGCTGGAGCTCATCACGGGCTGCGTGCTCGAAAGGATATTCCACCAGCAGTGGTGGGACTACTCCGACGAAAAATTCAACGTCGGAGGCTATATATGCCTGAAATTCTCGCTGCTGTGGGGAGTGGCGTGCCTTGTGACGGTGCGTATCATACACCCCACGATAGAGAAGCTCGTTGACATTATCCCGCCCACCGCTGGCATAGTCGCAATGGCGCTGATATACGTCGGCTTCACGAGCGACCTCGTCATCACGATAATGGGTATTATGCACATCAGGCGGCGTCTGCGCGTGCTGGAGGGCATATCCGCGGAAATGCGCAAGATATCGGACAAAACGGGCGAGAAGCTCTTCGTGGGCGTTGACGCTATCCACGACAAGAGCGGCGACATCAACGAAAAGACTCTGCAGCTCCGAAAGCGTGCAGAGGAGCTCCTCGCGAAGTATAAGGAGCTCACCTCACAGCGCAGCCGCGTCGGCAGACGACTGGAGCACGCCTTCCCCAAGCTGAAGATAGCGCCTCCGAAGGCGCTGAGAGCACCGTTTGAAGCGATAAAGGCGAAGCTTCCGAAGAAGCCAGACAAGAAGGGCGACACGACCGAATAAACAAAAAAGACGTTGGGAGCTGTCTCCCAACGTCTTTTCTCTTATTCACTCAGATCACGTATTATAGCCTCGAACACAGGGAAGTCCTTATCGTAGGTCTCCTGCATATTCTCCTTCTTGGAGTAGACGAGGTCCTGCGGCTTGCGGATAGCGATGAACCAGTCGTCGGAGATGACGCTCTTGTCCACGCCGACCTTTTCCGCGAAGCTCGTATCCTTCAGCATAAACTTGTACTTGTCAACGTGCGGATCATCGGGGTAGAGCTCCGAGAGGTCAACGAGCACGTCCTCAATGGTGATAGCAGAATCAACGGACTTGTTTCCGATGATGATGACTGAATCCGAGTTCTGCAATTCCGCAGTGAGCTTCTGCGGCACGCTGTTGACGAAGTCCTCCTTCTCGACGCCTGTGTACGGGATATAGTACACGGAGGCGAACTGCTTGCCGTTGTTATTGCTGTCGGGCGTGAGCTCCGAGAGGTAGTCCTGCAGCTGCGACTGCTCGCCGAGCTCCTGATTCATACCTATCATCAGCACTATCATATCGGGGCGGGGCTTGGTGACGAGGTCGTACACGAGGATACCGCCGATGAAGACGAGCACGCACGCTATCCCGAGCCACCACTTGTTGAGGTAGAAGAAGCTGCCTATCCTCTGCCCGAGGGACTGCTTTACCTTTTCGGGCTCTTCCTCGCGGATAGTTTCGCTCTCCTCGATGACGCCTGTTTTCATTTTCAGTAGCTCCAGCCGTTCCTGCTCGAGCCGCTTGTCGTGAGCCTCAGCCGCTTTCTTCTGGCGCTCCCTGTACTTGCGCTGAGCCTCCTCGCGCTTTTTCCGAGCCTCCTCGTCAGCCTTCTCCTGCATTTCCCGTGATGTCTGGAAAATGCTCTTGGTGATGTGGAGCTTCTCGTCCTCGGGAGCAGCCGCTTCTTTTTTATCCTTATCGTTCATATTTCCTCCGAACACGGATAAGGGCGGAACCTGTCCGCCCTTGTTTTTTTATATTTGGATAAATAACATTTCAGGTGGTCGGTAGGTGCTGGGCGTTTGCGTAATTGCCACACATCACAAACGCTAATTCTGTCAAGACCGCCATTTATGGCACTTGTCATAGTCTTGACTGAATTTGTGTTTGTGGTATAATGAGCAATTGCGAACGCCACTACCTTAAATTCGATCTACCCTTATATTTTCTTGCCGCAGTACGGACAGCATATCGCCGCTGCATCCCTGCCATAGAGACAGGGATCGCAGTGCGGACACCGCACGTAAATGATATTCAGAACGATACTTACTATCAGTCCACCGGTTAGTATTAACGTACCGATTATCGCAGTCGTCAATGACGGTATAATGAGTATCGGTGCTTATGCTAAAATGAGACTGCCCGGAAATATGCCTGTACATATCATCGCTCTTATGAGCGGCGGCTGATTTTTCATAATTATTCTTCCTCGTCGTCCTTAGCCTGACGTCCGCTGTTAGCGGGGAGTGACTTCATCGTCGGGAACAGCAGCACATCGCGAATAGAAGCGCTGTTGGTGAGGAGCATTACGAGGCGGTCGATACCGTAGCCGATACCGCCTGTAGGAGGCATACCAATTTCGAGCGCACGGAGGAAATCCTCGTCGGTGCGGTTAGCTTCCTCGTCGCCCTGACTGAGAGCCTCCTCCTGCGCCTTGAAGCGCTCGCGCTGGTCGATGGGGTCGTTCAGCTCGGAGTAGGCGTTGCACATCTCCCTACCTGTGATGAAGAGTTCGAAGCGCTCAACGTAGTCGGGAGCATCGGGCTTCTTCTTGGTGAGAGGTGAAATTTCTATCGGGTGGTCCATAATGAAGGTAGGCTGGATAAGGTGCTCCTCAACGAAAGCCTCGAAGAAGAGGTTAAGGATATCGCCGCGCTTGTGGCGCTCCTCGTACTCAACGCCCTTTTCGTCGGCTATCTTGCGAGCCTCTTCAAGGGTGGTGATGTTGCTGAAGTCAACGCCCGAATACTTCTTCACGGCGTCTATCATAGTGAGGCGCTCGAACGGCTTGCCGAGGTCGATCATATACTCGCCGTAGGGCACGCAGGTGGTACCGCAAACCTCCTGAGCAACGTGGCGGAACATATTCTCTGTGAGGTCCATCATACCGTAGTAGTCGGTGTAAGCCTGATAGAGCTCCATGAGCGTGAATTCGGGGTTGTGACGTGTATCGACGCCCTCATTGCGGAAAACTCTGCCGATCTCGTAAACTCTCTCGAGACCGCCTACGATGAGGCGCTTGAGGTAGAGCTCGAGGCTTATGCGGAGCTTGACCTCCTCGTCGAGCGCATTGTAGTGCGTCTCGAACGGTCTTGCGGCAGCTCCGCCCGCATTGGACACGAGCATGGGAGTCTCGACCTCCATAAAGCCCTGATCATCGAGATAGCGTCTGATAGAAGCGATTATCTTCGAGCGCTTAACGAATGTGTCCTTGACCTCGGGGTTGATGATGAGGTCGAGGTAGCGCTGACGGTAGCGGGTGTCGGTGTCCTTGAGACCGTGCCACTTCTCGGGCAGGGGAAGGAGGGACTTCGACAGGAGCTCTATCTTATTGGCGTGAATGGATATCTCGCCCTTGCGGGTGCGGAAAACGAAGCCCTCAACGCCGATGATATCGCCGATATCCCACTTCTTCTTGAACTCCTTGAACAGGTCGGCGCCTATGTCGTTGGAGCGCACATAGACCTGTATGCGGTCGGAGGCGTCACGCACGTCGATGAAGTTAGCCTTGCCCATATCTCTCCAGCTCATTATACGACCCGCAATGCGTACGGTATTTTCATTGAGCTTTTCGAGCTCGGCAGCCTTTTTCTCCTCGTCGTCGCCGCAGGCAGCGAGTATCTCTGCTTCCTTGGCTTCGTACTGAGCCTTGAATTCAGCCGCGTGCCCCGTCACATCGTACTTGGTAACGGTGAAGGGGTCGCAGCCTCCCTCGCGGAGAGCCGCGAGCTTATCGAGCCTGTCCTTCTTCAATATGTTGATGTCCTGCTCCTCCTCGGCGTGAGCAGCATTTTCTATCTGATTTTCGAGATTTTCGCTCATTATAAAAGTCCTTTCAAAAACCGTAGTATTATGTAGGGGCGGATGCCCACATCCGCCCGCATTTTACGCAAAAGCTATATTCGGGTCGATGTAGGCATCGCCCCCTACGAGAATCGCTTTACTTGGAGATCTCCACGACCTCAAAGCGGAGCTCGCCGACGGGAGCCTCAACGATGAAGGTATCGCCGACCTTCTTCTTCATAGCAGCCTTGCCGATGGGTGACTCGTCGGAGATCATATGATTTCTCACGTCAACGTGGTTGGTGCCGACGATAGTGAAGGTCTCGGTCTTCTTGGTGCCGACCTTTCTTATCTTGATGACAGAGCCCATACCGATCTCGTCAACGGAGATATTTGACTCCTCGATTACCTCGGCATTGTCGATAGTGTGCTGGAGCTCGGCGATCTTAGCTTCGAGGATAGCCTGCTCGTTTTTAGCCTCATCGTACTCGGCGTTCTCGGAGAGGTCTCCGTATGAACGGGCGACCTTAAGGCGCTCAGCGACTTCCTTACGTTTATTGATCTTGAGGTCGTCAAGCTCGAGGACGAGCTTGTCGTAGCTTGATCTTGACATCTGCTTACCCATAATGAACAACTCCTTAAATAGTAAAGGTTAAAATATACTTATACATTATACTATATTATACGTGATTTGTCAATACGACAACGAATAATAAAAAACGCGTTCCACAGGTTGTGAAACGCGAATCAAATAGCGCAAACGCGCTGGAGGCGCCACCCAGATTTGAACTGGGGAATCAGGGTGTTGCAGACCCTTGCCTTACCACTTGGCTATAGCGCCGGCTGGAGCGGATTACGAGGCTCGAACTCGCTACCTCCACCTTGGCAAGGTGGCGCTCTACCAGATGAGCTAAATCCGCAATGGCGACCCGGATGAGGCTCGAACTCACGACCTCTAGCGTGACAGGCTAGCGTTCTAACCAACTGAACTACCGGGCCAGTGGTGGGGACTATAGGGCTCGAACCTATGACCCTCTGCTTGTAAGGCAGATGCTCTCCCAGCTGAGCTAAACCCCCGACCGTATGACGTCGACTGACGACTTGTATATTATACCACGCTGCGGGAGGTTTGTCAAGCATTTTTTTGAGATTTTCCAAAATATTTTTTGCCCGAGCCGTATACCAAAGCATATGCAGGAGAGGGGAGCGATATTACAGCGAAAGGGGAGACAGCCGAGCCGTCTCCCCACTTCGTCAGATATGACAATTTTGTATTGGTTGATTTGTGCAGGTATACGAAGTTGAAAATTATTTTTTCAATAATCAATGGTTTCCCGTTGAAAAACTGCCGATTTCGCACCCCTTACAGAAGGGCTTACTTCACAGGTAGGTCATCGGCGGAGAAAATACCCGCATCGACCTGCTGTATCGTGAAGGCGTCCATAGCGGTGATACCGTCGCCGTTTCCGCATACATCGGCATTGATAAGACCCTGCGGCTTGAGACCGTACTTGTCCTTGTTGCCGAGGTGCTGGAGGATAGCAACAGCGTCCGCGATAGTGACCTTCTCATCGAGGTTGGCGTCGCCCCATACCGTATCCGCAACAGGCGTTGTGGTGGTCGTGGTGGTAGTCTCCTCTGCAGCGGCGGTCGTAGTCTCGGTGGTAGTTGTAGTCGTCTCCTCGGTGGTAGTTGTCGTGGTCGCAGTTGTTGTAGTCTCGGTGGTGGTAGTGGTAGTCTCCGCCGCCTTCTCGATGACGAATACTGTGTAGTTCATACAAGCGCCGCTCATACCGTTAGTACCGAGGGTGAGCGCCTCGCCCTCGTTCAGCTCCTTGCTGAAAAGTCCGAAAGGTCTTACCTCCTCGCCGTCGTTTATCTCGATAACTGTACGCTCCCTTGTAAAGCTGTCGAGCCATGAGGGCGGAGTCGTAACTCTGTTGTCGAGAGCCACATACACGGTAATATCCTTAGCTGCGGTGATAACAGCGAGGTCGGAGTCTGTCTTCTTGGAGTCGCAGGCTGTGAGGATGTGCTCAACACTTACATCAGTAAAGGGAAGAGAAGCGATAGTGTGCTCGCGGTCAGCGAAAGCCTTGTCGCCGACCTTGACATTCTCGGCAATGCTCCAGAGGAAGCCGTATGAAGCGTCCTTGGTCTCGAGCCTGCTTATGAGCTCGCTCTTGGGATAGTTGTCCTGCGGCGGGTCATCGCTGCCCTGCTGACCCTGTGAAACAGAGCCCGCATTGTAAGCCTTCTGCTGCATACGGCCCGCGTACTCTATGACCGTAGTCTTTGCCTGATCGGCAGTCTGAGCGGTATAGCTGTACATATTGAGGTCGAAGTTATCGTAGCCCTCGCCGCCCGATTTGAGGTTGCTTATCTGAGCGGCTTCATTTCGGCTGTACACTATCTTGTACGCGAGACCGCTGCCCATAGTACAGCTGTCGAACTTGTCGTTGTAGGACTTGATAGTTCCCGAGAACTCGTCGCTTCCCATATTTACGGCATCGAGCGGGAGATTGGTCTTCTCGTAGTAGTTCGCCTCGGAGAACACCTTCGAGTTGTAGGAGGCTCCGATACCGTACTGCTTATTTGTCGAGAAGTAGTTGTTGTAGCTGTGGACGTGTGCCTTTCTTGCGCGGGGATTACGCGATTCGGTGTTGTTGAACCAGTTGTGGTGGTAGGTTATCCAGTCCTGCTCGTGGGAGGTGCCGCCGCCTACGAGAGAGGTCTTGTGGCAGTCCTTGTACACGTTGTAGGAGACAGTGACGTAGTCCGTCCACTTGATATCGGTCGAGCCGTCGCCCTCAGCCTTGTCGTCGTCGACTATGCCGTTGCCTGCGTAAGCATTGTAGCCCTTTTCAATTGTGTTGTTGTGCACCCACATATGCGAGGACTTGCTCGAGCTTCCGCCCGACATCGAGATACCGTCGTCGGGGTACTTCGAGAGGAAGAGGTTCCTTACCTCACAGCTTGTGGAGTGCTTCATATCGAAGCCCCACTGGTTGAGGTTGGCGTCGTAGCCGATACCTTCAATGGTGACGTTCTTGCCGCCGTTGAGGTAGAGCATATTCGAGCCGTCGTTCTGCTGACCGTCGTTTGCTTTAGCTCCCGAAGGAACGTCGATGGAGCCGATGAGACGGAAGTCAACATTGCTGGGACCCGCATTGAAGATATTGTAAAGACCCGTCTTGCCGTTCCATGTAACGGTGTCCTTGTTGGAGTTGGTGACGTAGATGACAGTCACGCCCGATTTTAGCGTACCGTCGTCGTTATACGCGCCGACACCCTCATAGTTGTAGTGAGCGTAGCCGCTGCGGTCGAATGTCATAGTTGTTATCGTGCAGACTGCCGCACCGTTGCTGCCCTCGACCTTTACATCATACTTGGTATTGCCCTTCAGTCCGGGGATATCAACGCGGCTGCCGCGGATAAGCTGCGAATCAACGGCTGTGTACGAGTCCGTACCCGATAATGCGTAGCTTACCTTGATATTGCTTCCGAGCTTGGAGCTGTCCCACTCGGCGAAAGCCTCCTCGAACCAGCCTCCGCAGAGCTTGATGGCGTCGGTGACGTCTGTACCGCCCTGCTGACCCTGTCCGCCCGAATCGCCGTTGATGTAGGCGGGAGTCCAGTTGTTCATATAGTTCTTGATGTTGATGTTAGCGGCGTCGCTGTCGGAAACGGTGTGACCCTTTCTCTGTGAGAGGTCTACCTTAGTTCCGTTAGCGAGCTTGGTGCCGTTCTCCTTGAAGCCGTCAACTGTCTCGGGCTGAACGCCGCTCATCGAGTACCAGCCCTCGGCGCGTATCATATTGCCGTTCTGGAGGGTGGTGTTCACGAAGAGCACCTTTGCGTCCTGTCCCCACGGTCTGCCGAGGTAGCCGGGAGTTACGGAGAGCTGTGTGCTGCCTGTTACATTGCAGTTGTAGAAGAGGTAGCCCGTGTAATTGCTGATGCTGCCGCTTCTTGCTGCTGTGATGTAGCCGCCTGTGGTTCCCGAGCTGTAGCCCTTCCAGCGGAGCTCACAGCCGTCGAATACGGCGTTGCTTCCGCCGAATATGTAGTCGGTCTGTCCTTCGATGAGGCAGTTTTTGTAGTACTGCGGTGCTCCGCCAGTGTAGAGCGTGTCCTGACTTGACAGGAACTGGCAGTTCAGGAACTCGCAGTAGGAGGTGTCAGCCGACAGAGCAGCCGCACGCTCGGTATAAGCCTTGGACTTCACGTCAACGCCCTGATAGCGCTGGACCGTGAGAGTCTCGTTAGTACATTCTACGCCGTCTGCGAGCTCTTCGTCCGTGATGTAGCGGTTGAACGAGTTCTCGAAGACGATGTTCTTAGCCTTGAAGTTGGTAGCCTTCGGCCACAGCTGTACAGTAGCTCCCCAGCGGTAGTTTGCGACGTTCTTGCCCGACTTTGAAGCCGCGAGCGAGGCGTCGTAGTAGCCCTTGGAGTTGGCACTGTAGTACTTGTACCCTATGCCGTAGTACCACGTGAGAATGGCGTCGCCCTTGGAAGGCTCGTCGTTCACGAAGGTGATGTACGGGGTCTGTACCACTACCTGCTGGCGGTAGGTACCGGGAGCAATGTGGATAGTGACGCGGTCGTTTTCGCTGGAGGGATTGAGGCTTGCCGCCCTGTTAACGGCGTCCTGCACTGTTGAGAAGTTGTTTGCCTTACCTGTATAGCCTACATACAGGTCTGTGCCTGCGGCGTTTGCAGTCCTCTGAGGGTAGACGAGGAGCTGACTCACCAGCATACACACGACGGCAAGAACCGCCACAACAGTCAGAGTTTGTTTTCTTGCTCTGCTGTTCATAATAATACTCCTTTTCTATACGCTTGTTTGGGTAAATTCAACAGTTTACCTTCTGCAAGGTATACTATTTATTATATTATATCATAATGTGAACGGTTTGTAAATGACTTTTTGTGCTATCCAACTGATTTATTTATACAAGTACCGTGAAAATGATGTAGGGGCGGCGTTTCGCCGTCCGTCGATATACCTCTGAATCTGTGGGTACGTAATGTAGGGGACGGCGTCCTCGACGTCCCACTTTCAAACGGCATTGCGATCCCGTGCGGAGATAACTCCGCAGACAAGCGATTTGGGAGCGGCAGTAGGGGACGCCCTATCTTGCAGGGCGTCCCCTCTTCAAAAACGATTCACCGAATCGTTTTTGAATTCACCCCTTGCGGAGCGCACTTCGTACCCAAGGGCTCTGCCCTTGGAACCCGCCAAAGGCTCTGCCTTTGGAAACCGCGGGGCTCTGCCCTCGACCCGCAAGCCTTTGAAAAGGCTTGAGCGAAACTTTCGGTTTCGCGCCGTAGTTTTTCTGCGGCGGAAGATGTTCTCGCGGATGTTAGTAATGTAGGGGACGGCGTCTTCGACGTCCCAAAACACAAAAGGGAGCACTTCAGCGTTATCCCCTTATCGGAACTATATAAAATCGTATGTGAACCGAGTGGTTATGAGCCACTCGGTTTTCTTTTGGCTTGTAATCACAAGCATTCTGGCTGAAATGTGTAACGAATA
>JAFXXD010000056.1 GCA_017542475.1 Ruminococcus sp.
AAGCTCATTTTGCCCTAAAGGGCAAAACAAAGCGCAAGAAAAATCATAAAAGCTATTATTATTCTTGCACTTTGACAACTCAAAAATGCCTTTTAAAAGCTGTATATAGGTATTTTTGAGTTGTTGAGCAGACATTAATTAAAAAATTTTTTTCGCACCCAAATACAGTATGTGGGGGTGTTTTAATATAAGTGACTGAAGAATCGTATCGCGGCACGCAAGGCAGTTGTGCTTTTGTACTGAAACGACATAACACATCAAAAGCTTTACATCTTGGTTGAAAAAAAACGGAAGAAGGTATATTATGACTGACAAACGGAAATTAATCGGCGTATGCCTGTCGCAGTCACATACATTTCTCAAAACAGATTTTCTCGCGGAGCTGGATCAGGCTGCGCGCAGGGAAGGATACAGCGTTGTTGTGTTCAACAGCTCTATGGATTATTACTGGGCGCAGAACGGCAGGAACATCACAGGCGGCGTTTATAGACTGATCTCCTACGATATGCTCGCCGCACTGCAAATCGGGCGAACAGCCCGCGCTCTGTCAGGTGTATCTTAAGGATATGCCGCTTCCCTCCGCTGAAAAAGGCGTGACGATACTGAATATCGTTCATGCAGGCGAACGCGTCTGCGGCTATTTTGCCGCCCACACGGAGAATCTAAGCGCGGATTTCCGCCTGATAAAACGCGTCTCGGATATCCTGAACCTGCTTGCTTCCATAGTGCTCAGCCATATATGGCAGCGCCAGCTCGAAGCTAAGCTGAAAAACAATCTGTATACGGATTTCATAGTCGATCTGCCCAATCTGAAGGTACTGTCGCGCTGATATGATGAATTTGCTTCTGACGAAGCGAATCACGGAATGGCTATTTCTCTGACCGTATTTGGAATACCGAACTATTTGACCTGTTATGAGACCTTCGGAATGGCTGTGACGGAGGAGATAGTCCGAACAGTCAGCGAAGCACTGCGCAGCGCCAATCCGAACGCGCAGCAGACAGCACGCATTTCGGAGGATGAATTCGCCGTTCTGTACGCAGCAGACAGCGAGGAAGTACTCAGTATGCAGCTCCAGAAGTCTACGGAGGAGTTCTTCGGCAATATATCGGACTATAACGCATACAAGGAACACGCATGGCAGTTAGAGGTCAATTTCGGATATACCAAGCTTGCGCCAAATTGGAGCGGCATTCTTCTGGAGAACCTGATACATCTGGCGCTCGGCGAAATGTACCTGAACCGACTGCGTGCAAACTTATGGAGCGCTATGTAAATGAAAACGAAGCCTTCCGCGGACGAAAGGTGTTCATCAATACTATTCCGGGATATCTGCTCGATGATAAAGACCTTTCCGCGCTTATCGAACGTTTTCACGATCATCTCGACTGCTTCGTCTTTGAGCTGCTGGAGGACAGTCCGACATCCGACGAGGAGCTCGCAAGACTCAAACAGCTCTGCAAATCGGACGGACAGGCGCAGATAGCCATTGACGACTACGGCACGGGACATTCCAATATCATAAATCTGCTGCGATATGCTCCGCAGATCATCAAGATAGACCGCGGTCTGATCACAGGCATTGAATCCGACCACAACCGCCGCCTGTTCGTGCAGAATACGATAGACTTCGCTCACCAGAACGGCATCAAGGCTCTGGCGGAGGGCGTAGAGACGCTTGAGGAGCTCAATACCGTCATCGAATGTGGCATAGACCTGATACAGGGATATTATACAGGGCGTCCGTCAGAACAGCCGCTTGCTGATATTTCGGGCGATGTGCGCAATCGTCTGATAGAGGCTAATCTGCAGATCGTCCGCTATGACAAGGAAGCAAAATTCTATTTCCCTCAGGACGGCGAAGAGATAAGTCTGCTTGATATCGCCTTGCAGCGGTACACCGCAATTATGCTCCAGCAGGGCAGCTATAAGCTGAACGGAGAAGCCTCTCATAAGATAGATTTTACTGTTTTCGTCGCAGACGGTGCCAAGGTACAGCTGAAAGTCAGAAATGTAAGTATCAAGGGTATCGCAGAACCGACTATCCAGCTTGGTGCTGCGAGCGAGCTGGAGCTGATACTGGAGGGAGAAAACACGCTCGACAAGGAGGGTATCCTCGTTCCTGCGACCGCTTCTCTGACAGTTCGCGGTGACGGTAATCTGCAGATCAACAATACCCGTAATTATTCCGTTGGTATCGGCTCGGTCTATAATGCAACCTATGGTACGATCTCGCTGGAATCCAAAGGAAAGATTTCTGTTTCCGCCTCGGGCGAAAAAATCATCTGTCTGGGCGGCGGCTGGAGTGATGGTGCAGGCATCCGCGTGGACGGCACGTCGCTCGATCTTGTCGGAAACGGCGTCAGTTCGCGCCGACCGTAACGAGGACGGATATCTGGGCGTCTGGATACTGCTGTAACACATAAGTCTGATTCATCGAGCAAATGAAGTCAGCCGGAGTAAACAGAAGATCCCTGCCGGTTTGTTTTACGGAGTATGATATGGAGGCGAAGTTTTGCGCCTTTACTTCGGAAATTGCATCATCTCATAGTGCTTTCAACAAATTTGTAAAATGACAACACTCCCTGTGTTCGGGCACAGGGAGTCATACATAAAACAGCCGCAGGAAATGATCCCTGCGGCTGTTATTCTTATTACGCGATTTGAACTCGGTCGGTCCAAGAGCTTTGATTGACTTTTTTTCGTCCCTGTGCTATAATTCCAGTGTAGCAGAGGCGCTGAGCCGTACTTTGCAAATCGGGATCAACAGGAGACTATGATTTCAGCCAAGGGTGGTGAAATATGGACAAGGTATATGTAGCAATAGACCTCAAATCGTTCTACGCTTCCGTTGAGTGCGTGGAACGCAGGCTCGATCCGCTGAACACCAATCTTGTGGTAGCGGATATGAGCCGTACCGAAAAGACAATATGCCTTGCTGTTTCTCCGTCCCTGAAAAGCTACGGTATTTCGGGCAGAGCAAGGCTGTTTGAGGTAGTTGCGCGCGTGAAAGAGGTCAATGAAGAACGGCGGCGGAAAGCTCCCCACAGACAGCTCACCGACAAGAGCTGTATTTACTCGGAGCTTACGGCAAATCCGTCCCTTGCGGTCGATTATGTGGTCGCAACTCCGCAGATGGCGCACTATATGAAGGTGAGCGCTCAGATCTACGGTATTTATCTTAAATATGTCGCTCCCGAAGATATTTTCGCTTACTCGATAGATGAGGTTTTCATTGATGCTACGGGCTATCTCGGCACTTATAACACAGACGGCCGCGGCTTTGCCCGTATGCTGATACAGGATGTGCTTGACACAACAGGTATCACGGCAACGGCAGGAGTCGGCACGAATATGTTCCTCTGCAAGGTAGCTATGGATATTGTTGCAAAGCATATCCCAGCCGACAAGGACGGTGTGCGTATCGCAGAGCTTGACGAGCAGAGCTTCAAGGACAAATGGTGGCCGCATACACCGATAACGGACTTCTGGAGAGTCGGCGCAGGCACGGCAAAGCGCCTTGAAACGCTCCATATCTACACTATGGGCGATGTAGCAAGGTGGTCGCTTGACCGCTATCATATCGGCAAGCTGTATAAGCTCCTCGGCAAGAATGCGGAGCTGCTGATAGATCACGCCTGGGGCATTGAACCGACTACCATTGCCGATGTTAAGGCTTACCGTCCCGAAAATCAGAGCATCACATCGGGACAGGTCCTGCAGGAGCCTTGCGACTATGAGCATACAAGGCTTATTGTATGGGAAATGGCGGATATGCTGTCCCTTGATCTGGTGGACAAGGGGCTTGTGACGAATCAGCTCGTCCTTACGGTCGGCTATGACCGAGAGAGCCTTGCGGACGGCAGGTATCGGGGAGAGGTCACAACAGACCACTACGGCAGGAAAATACCAAAACACGCGCACGGTACGATCAATCTTGATAAGCACACGTCGTCCACCCGCAAGATGGTCGATGCCACAATGGAGCTTTTTGACCGTATCTTTGACAGGACGCTGTTTGCCAGACGGCTGAACCTTGTAGCCTGCAACGTTATCAGGGAAAGCGATGTTCCTGAAAGCGAGAGCAATGAGCAGCTTTCTCTTTTCGACACGGAAGAAATGATACAAGACCGTGAGGACGACGAAAAGGCACTCGAAAAGGAGAGGGCACTGCAGGAAGCTATGCTGAAGATCAAGCATAGATTCGGCAAGAATGCCGTTCTGAAGGGCACGAATTATACGGAGGGAGCTACGGCGAAAGACCGAAACCGTCAAATTGGCGGGCATAAAGCTTAGTAGCACGCTTATTGAGAAGGTGACATTATGGACAAATACGATGATATAAAGCACCTCACCCGTCCGCAGTATGACGATCTGCCCCCTATGTCAATGCACGACAGGGCGGCGCAGTTCAGCCCCTTTGCGGCTCTTGTCGGCTATGATGATGCCGTTGCCGAGACTGCAAGACTTGTGGGAGACAGGATAGAGCTGACTGAGGACGAAATGTCTGAACTGAACACAGACCTGAACCGACTGCTCGATACAATAGACAAGCAGCCGCAGATCAGCGTGACCTATTTCGTCCCCGATGAACGCAAGTCTGGTGGCAGCTATGTCAATAAAGACGGCGTGGTCAGAGTGTATGACGACTATTCTCAGGAGCTTGTGTTTATGGATAAGTCAAGAATAAACATTCAGGATATAATAGGTATAGAGTTCAGGGAGTAACGACACGAAAAAAAGGAGGCTTTAAAGCCTCCTTATTTGATCTTATTCCGCTGTATATGTGCTGTCGTATTTGCGTATGATATCGAGTGCTTCTGGGACGAGCAAATCGAAAGATTTGACCGTGCCGTTGGAATACCTGACTGCGGTTTTGAAATGAACGTCGTCGGTACCCTGAGCGGGTTCTGACATATTGGCATAAGACTCGAAGTCCTGAGACATAACCTTGATGTAGTCCTCCTCCGATATCTCGATAAGGAGATAAGCGGGTCTTTCTACGCTCAGATCCTTTCTGAGTAAGCAGTACCTTCTGTTTTCGAGTCGGAACTGATATTCATACTGTACGTCGTCTGTTCCGTTGTACTGCGTCATTGTGAGCTCTGTGGGAACGGCTATCCTGTCTATCGGCTTTCCGCTGAATTTGCACGACGCGTCATCCATCAGAGTGAGGACGCTTCCCATTTTGGCAGAGGTCGTCATATCCGAGCCGTCCTCGTAGGTGAGGGTAGTTTCATAGTATACATCGTCGTATATGACCATATGCTCCTTTGAATTGTAATCCTTGATTATCTTGGCATAGTCGGCGGACATTATCTGGCGGTAGTCCTCCTCGCTTATCGGAGCTGTCAGCGGTATGGTCTGAGCTCTCAGGTCTTGGTAGGAAACATAGTAACCGCCGTCCTTTTCAAAGGCTTTCCACAGATTCGATACGCCTTCGTATCCTCCGCCCTGATGTATGCTGACAGATGTCGGCAGTTTTACGGTCTGAACGAGAGCCTTTTTCATCAGGCAGAGGTCGTAGGTATCGAGCACTCCGTCCTTGCAGAGGTCACCGAGCTCCCACCGCTTGATTTCTGCTTTCGGAGCACCGAGCAGCCATTTTTGCAGGAGTACAGCGTCGGAGATGCTGAATATGCCGTCGCCGTTGATATCGCCGCTCACGGATTTTTGCAGCTTGAATGTATAGTCAACAGCGCCGTTATCGAACCTCCTGACAACTGTGCTTGCAGTATCAAGGAAATAGCCTTCGGGGAGATCGTTATATAGCAGACTCACATCAAATACATCCGCATCTTTGTACCGGGAAATGTCCCAGAAAAAAGGATTTGAAGTCATCTGTACCGATGCAAGGTCAACAGAGGCATATACGCCTTCCTCGCCTGAGGAATAGCGTATATCAGGATTCAGGAAGACCTTGTCGTCCTCGCTGATTTTGACTGATTCTCCCGTCTCGCTGTCAATGATCCTGAAACGCGCGGTATCCGCAAGCAGAACTGACTGAGCATCGTCAATAATGACGCAGTCGGCGACCAGTGACTTTACGCCCTCGTTCGGTCTCTCGCTGACGAGATACTGCGAATACTCAAAGCCGAGAGTGGCAGAGCCGTCCTGCTTAGCCTTGAATACTCTTACAACGTGGCTCGTACCGCCGTCGAGCGGCTCGGCTGTCTCCTCCGAGCAGTCCGTGTATTCGTACTCCTCGAAATAGTCTGAGAAGCCTGTCAGCATCATCTGCCATGTGTAAGGAGTATAAACTCCCGAATCGAGGCAGAACACGACGAAGTTATCTTTTACCGAGAACTCGCCGTTTTTCCTGACGTAGTCCTCGTACTCGGTCACGCAGTCGGGCACCCAGCCGAAGCTGTCGGTCTCGGTGATGCTCTTGTCCTCATCAACGGAGAAGGTGACGTAGTCCACGTAATGAACATAGCCCAGCTGAGGCTCAAGCGAAGATGAGTGCACCCAGTTGTCTGCGAGCGATATGCCGAAATTGCCTGTTTTAAGCGGTTCGCAGACAATCACCTCGTAATCGTACCTGCAATCGTGAGTGCCGTATGTATTATCGCTCAGCACTTCCATTGCGTCGTCGTACGTGGAAAAGCTGTAGTGCGGCTTGCCGTTTGTTTCGCCCTTGCGCTCGCACTCTCTGTCCTCCTTGAACACTATGCAGAGAAGCCCGCCTTCAATATGCGTTGTACCGTAGGTATTGCGGAAATCAAGCGCGGACTCGAAATCTGTCGGTACCCATTCGGGCAGAGAGATGACCTCTGCTGCTTCTTCGGCATAGGCTGTCGGGAGCAGGGGAGAAGCGGGACTTCCAGCCGTAAGCGTGACGGCAGCTGCGAGGAGTGCGGGAGCAATTCTTCTGAGGTTCATAAGGTTCACCTGCCATTCGTTTTATTTGCAGCGGTTTATTGATTGCATACATTATAACACGGTATGTCAATAAATGCAAGCGTTCTGATCAAAGAGCACAATAATTATTAATTTCTCCGCAATAATACACTATTGTAAATCTGCGCATACTATGATATAATGAATTAAAAAAAGTTTACAGGAGCATAACTATGTTGGTAGAAAACGGCGAATGGATAATTCACGGTCTTGCTTGGGACGACCCGTACAGGATACGAAGTCCGAGGGAGCTTGTCGATTGGATAAACGAGGTGGGCTTCCTGCCTTTGTTCAGCAACGGTATAGAGGGCTTTTCGGTAGAGGAGCACGTTTCTCCCGACTACTGGTGGACGGGCAGCCGTGAGCAGGACCCATGGGAATGGCGCGAGATAATAGCATCGGGTCGTGAAGTCGCATACGGCAAGTTCTTCGATAAAAAGGCAGGCTTCATCAGCCTTGAATGGCTCCCGTACTTTGCAAATTTCAGACGTGACGGCTACGATTTCGATTCGGCGTGGGAGGACAGCAAGGTCACGCGCCGCGAAAAGCTGATAATGGACGTCCTCACCGACACCGACAGCGACGGCGATATTATCTGGACCGACAAGCAGATACTGACGACGGACCTGAAAAAGCTCGCGGGCTTCGGAAAGGGCGGAGAGAAGAACTTTTCGGGTACGACTACCGAGCTTATGATGAAGCTTTACCTTGTTACTGCGGATTTCCGCAGGCGCAGGAACAAGAAGGGTGAGGAATACGGTATGCCCGTATCGCTGCTGCTCCCGCCCGAAGCGGTATGGGGCTATGACAGGATCGCATCGGCATACGGCGAAGCTCCGTGCGATTCGTGGGAGCGGATATTCGGCAGGGTGAGGGAGCTCTACCCCGACGCCGATGAATCGGAGATATCTCGTCTCATAGGAAAAAAGCCCGCAGACTGACCAAAAAATGATGCTGTTACGGCATTTATTAAAAAAATGCAGTTTTTCAGCTTATTATCTTGCATTTTTTGTATTGATGTGTTATAATGGATTTATAAACCGAAAGGAGGGGTCGAAATGATCCTTAACAAGGAATGCTACTGGAATATTATGGACTATACGTTCAAGCATCTCAAATTCATTGAGGATTCTATGAATCCGAGTGATTTCATTAATATTGATACCGATACCGAGGAAAACAAGGTCTGGCTCGGAGATGTCATCAAGGAGTATGAATCCGAGAAATGCACGAAGGAGGCTATTCTCAGCGCCCTTCATATACTTATGCTCCGTGACCTCATAAAGGTGCTGTACGTCGCTCAGAAGAAGGACTACCGCATAATCGACCTCACAAGCAAGGGCTATGAGGAGTACCTCAGGCATAATCAGGTCATCTGACATATACATTCACGCGTTAAAGCTCCCGTATTGAGGGAGCTTTTCTGTTATGCGGAAAAATCCGCAAGTTATGATTTGACATCTGCCGAGGTATGCGGTAAAATAGAGTTGGTATGAATATTATTTCTCAGAAAGGACTGAGCTTATGAATATATACAAGCGGCTTGTGACTCTTGCGACTGCGGCTCTGACGGCTGTTTCGGCTTCGGCTCTGCCCGCAATGGCGGCGGCTACGCCGGACAAGGTCGATTACTTCGAGACCGAGAACAACTGGGCAAAGCTTTTGCAGTACACGCTCTACTTCTACGATGCGAATATGTGCGGCACGGACGTTGAGGACAACAATCTCCTCTCATGGCGCGGAAACTGCCATGTATACGACGCAAAAGTACCCATGCAGGCTATCGACGACAATCACACGGGCACGAATATGTCTGCCTCCTTTATGAAGAAGTACGCGGATATCCTCGACCCCGACGGAGACGGATATATCGACGTTTCGGGCGGCTTCCACGACGCGGGCGACCACGTCAAGTTTGGACTTCCCGAGGCTTATGCGGCTTCGGTGGTATCGTGGGGATATTACGAGTTCCGCGACGCCTACGAGCAGACGGGTCAGGACAAGCACGCCGAGACGATATGCCGCTACTTCTGCGACTACTTTATGCGCAGTACCTTCCGCGACGAGAACGGCGATGTTGTGGCGTTCTGCTATCAGGTCGGCGACGGAAGCGTTGACCACTCGTACTGGCAGTCTCCCGAGATAGACGCTATGGGACGTCCCGCATTCTTCGCGACCTCGGAGCTCCCGACAACGGACGACGTTTCCGAGAGCGCGGCGGCTCTTGCTATCAACTACTACAACTTCAAGGATACCGACCCCGAATACGCCGAGAAGTGCCTCGACTACGCGAAGGCTCTCTTCGACTTCGCGAACAAAAACGACAAGGCTGTCGGACCTCCCGGTGAGGGACCGATGAGCTTCTATACCTCCAGCAAGTGGGAGGACGACTTCTGTTTTGCGGCGGGCTGGCTCTACCTTATCACCCGCGACCACGACTACCTTGAGGCGTGCGAGCAGTACATCGACTACTACGCGCCGCCCGGATACGTCCTCTGCTGGAACGATATGTGGAACGGCGTTGGGCTGATATTCGGCCGCATACAGGACATCTATCCCGAGGTCTGCGAGGAGACCCGCGTGGCTATCGGAAGGGGACAGTATGAAACGCTCGACTTCTGGGAAATGGAAGCCAAGGCGATAAATACGATAATGCACAAGGACGCCAATATGACTCCCGCTGGCTATTTCCACCTCGATACGTGGGGAAGCGCGCGATACAACACCGCGGTGCAGTTCACCGCACTCGTCTACGACAAGTACCAGAAGGGCAAGGACAGGTATGATACCTCGAATCCTGACTACACCTTCACGGAATGGGCGCTCGGTCAGATGGAGTACATCATCGGCGACAATCCGCTCGGCAGGAGCTACGTTGTCGGATACGGCGAGAATTCGGTAAAATATCCGCACCACAGAGCGGCTTCGGGTCTGACCAAGTGCGAGGACACCGCCGAGCACAAGCACGTTCTGTACGGAGCTCTTGCGGGTGGTCCCGATGAGAACGACGAGCACAATGACGTCACCAAGGACTGGGTATACAACGAGGTTACGATAGACTACAATGCCGCTATTGTAGGTGCGGCTGCGGGTCTGTACCTCTACAAGGGCGGCAAGGGAATGGAGCCCGAGGAAAACTTCCCGCCTGCCGAAAAACAGGACGATACCGACCTCTTCTCGGGCGGCGAATTCTGGGTATCGGGCTACTGCTCGGACGCTCCCGAGGCTACGGGAGCAGGCGTTACGAAGCTTACCTTCTTCGTGAATACCGATTCCCTCGAGCCGCACGATGACATCTCCATACGCTACTATTTCAGCATAGCCGAGTTTGATAAGAAGGAGATACCCGCGAGCTTCGTTCTGCAAAAGACCTACGACCAGGTGGAGACAGAGGTCACCGACAAGTCGGCGACGCTCTCACAGCCCAAGCAGTACAAGGATGATATATACTACATCGAGATATCGTGGGACGGCTACGCGATAGCCAACTCCAACAAGAAGTATCAGCTCATTATCGGCAACTACTTCGGCGAGAGCTGGGATTCCTCCAATGACTGGAGCAAGAAGGGGATGGTCGACCTCACCGAGGAGGGCGAGGACTACGACAACATCGTCGGCGGCGTTGAGTTCGCGAAGAAGTGCGAGAATGTCTGCGTTTACGCGAGCGGCAAGCTTATCGGCGGAACTGAGCCCGACGGCACCAAGCCCGACAAGGTCTACAAGGTGGCACAGCTCGTAAGGCTGCGGAAGATGCTGCTCGGTGAGTCGCCGTTCAGCAGCAGGGAAGCTGCCGAGCAGTTCGACTTCAACAGCGACGGCAGCGTTGATATGTTCGACGAGGTGCTCCTTCGTCAGCTGCTTGTTTCACAGGTTAAGTAATTATAAGTCCCTGTCCGTGGGAGACCTCGGACAGGGATTATTTGTCGCTGTTGCACAGATGAGATGCGCTGCTTTTGTGCAGCCATACGAAATTTAAAAAAATTTCAGAAAAAATCAACTTTTTTGCCTCTGAAAATCACTTATAGGTGAGAACTGTCTCCACGGACAGAAAAAAGGAGGGCTTACAATGAAAAAAATCATCACATTAACAGCAATGCTCGCAGTCATATGCGCGGCGACTGCCTGCTCGTCCGAAAAGGAGAGCAGCGTGCCGCTCAACGAGGTGCAGTACGCCGACGACGGCAGACAGGTGCTCACCGTTGCGAGCTTCGGGAGTATCACGCCGAAATTCTCGGCGTACACACAGTTCCCGCTTGACTTCAAGGTCGAGGTAGTCAACTACTGTCCCGACGGCACGACCTACGAGGAGGCGTCGCGGCAGCTCGATATGGATATGATACAGGGCAAGTCGCCCGATATCCTCTTCGCGCCGCCCGAGAAGATGTACAACTACATACGCAAGGGCGCGATGACCGACCTCTTCCCGCTCATGGACGAGTACGGCGGCTTGACGCGGGACGAGTTCCTGCCGAATGTGCTTGAGGGTCTGACCGTTGACGGCGAGCTCCCAGCGGTGATAGACAGCTTCTTCCTCAGCACCGCTGTCGCTAAGACTAAGTTCGTGGGCGATGAATACGAAAACTGGACTCCCGAGCAGGCTGTGCAGTTCTACGAGGATATGCCCGAGGGTATGGAGTTTATCGACGCAGCAGACGAGGAGCTCGCGGAATATATGCTCACGAACATTGCGTGCGAGTGTATCGACTTCAAAAACAACACCTGCGATTTCTCGGGCAGCAATTTCGTGGACGTGCTGCGATTCTGCGCCGAGCACCCTGTCAAGGAAAGGGCTAAGTTTGACTTTGAGCACGCGTCTGATACCGAAATAACGCAGTATCTGGAGGATGACAGTACGCGCGGTCTGCGCGATGAACAGCTCGTCTTCCCGTTCACTATCGACGGCTTCAATCAGGGTCTCGCATATCAGACTTATGGTAATCTGAACTTTGAGGACTTCACAATCGTGGGGCTGCCGAGCAATGAAGGAAGCGGCGCGAGAGCGTGGCGTTACCGTCAGACGTACCCGTATGGCATATTGAAGGGCTGCTCCGACAAGGAGAGCGCGTGGAAGCTCGTCAGCAGCTACGTCAAGTACAGAAAGCCGCTCGAAAAAAACGCAAACGATGGAACTCTCGGAATACCCGTGATAAAGACTTTATTTGATAATGACTATGACCGTGATGAGGACTACAACAACTCGATAAACCGCGAGCTGTACAAGCCTGAACGAGGAGCGAATGAAAACGACAACTTGACGTCTTATCTCCCGCAGGAGCTAAAGGATAAGCTCCGCGACTACATTTTCAGCGCGAAGATTGACTTCTACTTCCCCAACGAGCTCCTCGACATCGTGGAGGAGGAGTATCAGCCTGTGCTTGCGGGCGAGCGCACTCCCGAGCAGGCAGCGGAGATAATCGACAACCGCATTTCCATTTACCTCAGCGAGCAGTCATAAACCGAGGGCTTGACAATCCTGCGCATATGTGGTATGATATGCGTAAGAACTCAGGAGAGGTGAGAGAATGAAGGAATAATTCACTTTTGTATGCATTGATACGTATCTGACAGTGTGGCTTTTTCATACTGTCTTATCATGCTGCCAAAAGTGGATTATGTTCTCATAACCTCTTTTTGCATATATTCTGCGACCGACGGATAGGCTCTGTCCGTCTCTTCGGGGTTATCTGTAGCATAACGGAACTGTTTGGCAGCAAGCAGTTCCGTTTTTTGTTTACGGAAATCACAAAGGAGGAATGCTTATGTCACAGATAAGTGTAAATGATCTGACCTTTTACTATGAGGGCAGCTTCGATAATATATTTGAGAATGTTTCGTTTTCGCTGGACACCGACTGGAGGCTCGGCTTTATCGGCAGAAACGGCAAGGGCAAGACGACCTTCCTCAATATCCTTATGGGGAAATATGCTTACAGAGGCTCTGTAAGCGCATCTGTCAGGTTCGAGTACTTCCCGTACCCCCTCACAGATGAGCAGCTCGATATGTCAGCCTCGGAGTTTATCGCGGATATCAGGTCGGACTGTGAGGAATGGCGCGTGATATGCGAGCTCTCGGAGCTGCACGAGGATGCGGAGATACTCTACCGCCCGTTCAGGACTCTCAGTCACGGTGAACGTACAAAGGTGCTGCTTGCAGTCCTGTTTTCGGGCGAAAACGACTTCCTGCTGATAGACGAGCCTACGAACCATCTCGACAGCAGCTCCCGCGAAACAGTAAAGGAATACCTTGCATCAAAGAGCGGCTTCATACTTGTCTCGCACGACCGCGACCTGCTTGACCACTGTATCGACCACGTTCTTGTGCTCAACAGGAAGAGCATAGAGGTGCAGAGCGGAAACTTCTCGGACTGGTGGGAGAATAAGCAGCGCAGAGATAAATATGCCATTGCCGAGAACGAGAAGCACAGGAAGGAGATAAAAAAGCTGAGACAGGCGGCTAAGCGTACCGCAGAATGGGCTGATAAGAGTGAACGTACAAAGATAGGCTTCGACCCGATAAAGGAGAACGACCGCTGTATCAGCACCCGCTCCTATATCGGTGCAAAGACAAAGAAAATGCAGAGCCGTGTCAGGCAGATGGAGAACCGTATTGCACGCGAGATCGAGGAAAAGGAGGGACTGCTCAGCGACATCGAGCGAACTGCCGAGCTGAAGCTTACTCCGCTCGTACATCATAAGAGCACTCTTGTGAATATCCGTGATTACAGCTTCAGATACAAGGACGCGGAGCAGCCCGTACTGAACGGCATAACCATCGAAGTCAAAAGAGGGGACAGGATCGCGCTTGTCGGGCAGAACGGCTGCGGAAAATCAACTCTTATCAAGAGGATACTGCAAAGCGCGGGTATGGACAGCGGTCTCGGAGAATTCACGGAGAGCGGACTGTGCGAGACTGCTTCGGGGCTTGTTGTTTCGTTCGTCAGTCAGGATACCTCGTTCCTTCACGGCAGCATATGGGACTTCTGTGAGAAAAACGGGCTCGACAGGACGATGTTCGGCGCACTTCTCAGGCAGCTCGACCTTGAACGTGTGCAGTTCACCAAGAATATGGAGGACTTCTCGGAGGGACAGAAGAAAAAGGTGCTGATAGCGGCAAGTCTGCTCACTCCCGCACACCTCTATATCTGGGACGAGCCGCTGAATTATATCGACATTTTTTCGCGTATGCAGATAGAAAAGCTGCTGAGTGAGTATCAGCCTACACTGCTGTTCGTGGAGCACGATATCCGTTTCCGCGAATCTGCGGCAAATAAAACGCTTGAATTGCCGTCTGCGAAATAAGGCGGGAGTTCAGAAGCTACCATTTTTTGAATAATATTGCCAAAAAGGCGAAATTTTTATGAATCATTTTTATGCGGCACCTGTACTTTAGTACGTACCGCATTTTTTATTTATACTATATATTAAGTACACTGGGTGAATTATATCTATTAAACGTATGTGTAAGGAGGAATACTATGGGACTATTCGACAAGCTGAAGCAAGCCACTGCAAGCGTCGCAAGGGACGTTGTACAGAATGTGGGCTGCAAATCCGAGGACGTGCAGTTCACGAAGCTGCCCGATACGCTCGATGAGTTCAAGGCACTGCCGCAGGCGAGCCTCGCCTCGCCGTTCAGCACGGCGGCTATGACAGTTCTCGCGCTGCCGAAGGACAAGGAGCTCTCGCTGGCAATGCTCGGTTACCTCAAGGGACTGCAGCCGCTCTCGGAGCACGACAAGCAGTTCCTGCGCGACCGCTTTATGGACAAGGACTACGTGCCGCGTTCGTACTTCAAGGGCGCGTCTCCGCAGAACGACTACACTCCCGCAGAGTCGTACACCATCCGCGTGAGCGAGAACCCGTACAGCTACACCGAGGAGAACTACGCAAAGCTGTTCATTCAGTCAGGCGGAGCAGACTCGCCGCGGTATGTGCAGCTTCGCAAGGCTAAGGACGGCAAGGCTCTCCAGCTCCTGCCGAAGGATCCGGCAGGCGACGAGGGCGAGCCCTATAAATGCGCCCGATGGCGTGACTGTCGGCTATGACGCATTCTACGGCACGAAGATAACCGATGACTGTCTTATCGCAGATACAGTCTCCTTCGACGAGGAAACAGGCGTGCTGACGCTTCTTCCGTGCCATATCAACAAGGAAGACGTTCGTGCATACGCGGACAATGAAGCAGTAAAGTCTGTAGTAGCAGCGGAAGGCGCTATTCTTCCCGAGGATCCATCATATTTGTTCGCGGAACTTGACCCTTCATCTTTAACTGCTGTTGCATTCAAGACCAATCTTGTTTCGATTGATTTATCCAAGGCTGATACAAGCAATGTAACCGATATGCAGCGTATTTTCAGCAGTTTGAAAGCGCTGACATCGCTTGACATAAGTGGATTTGATACAAGCGAAGTTACTGATATGTCAGATATATTCTTGGAAAGTAACGCGCTGACGTCGCTTGACCTTAGCAGTTTTGATACAAGCAAAGTAAATAATACAAGTTGGATGTTTAATTCTTGCCAAAAATTGAAAACCATATATGTTTCCGACAAGTGGAACACTGCGGCTATTACAATGAGCGGTTCTATGTTCAGCGGCTGTAAAGCCCTCGTCGGCGGCAACGGCACAGTATATGACAGCACAAATGTTGACGCCAAATACGCCCGCATTGATAAGGAAGGGCAGAAGGGCTATCTCACAATGTCGGCCAATACCGCCTATGACCTTACTGTTGCAGGCTCGAAGGTGACCTACGGCAACAAGGGCGATATCCTCGGCGACGGCAGCGTGCTCTACAACGGCGTGAACCTCGTTATCTCCAAGGACATCGACCTCTCCAAATACACTAATGCGTATATCGGCACAACAGAGGATTACAAGGGCTTTATGGGCAGCGATCAGATCGGCATACAGATAGCCGCTGACGTAACGCTGAAAGGCTATATCTCGACCACTGCCGACCTTACGATATTCGGCGGACACAAGCTCACTATCGAATCCTCAAAATTGAATACTATTTATACTTCGGGAAATAATATCAAAATAAGTGAAGTTGAAATAGTTGCAAATGCATCTTTCCGCAATAACGGAGGTGAGGCAACTCTGACTATCGAGAAAGCTGACGTGACCTGTGCTTCATATAAGAGCCAGAACTCTTCAGCTACAGTTTCCGCTATTACGGGCTTCAATGGCGGCGTTACGCTGACAGACTGCAAGCTCATCACTCCCGAGGGCGGCAAATTCGTGGACGGTACTATTTATGAAGCTGACGGCACTACCAAATACACAGGCGAGGTCGTTATCGGCGTTCCCAAGCCTACAGTAAGCTTTGACGCGGAGACAGGCGTGCTCACTCTTCTCAAGGGCAATGTTGTCAAGGACGAAGTTCAGGCTTATGCAAACAATGAAGCTGTAAAGTCAGTAGTTGCAGAGGAAGGAGCTGTTCTTCCCGAGGACTGCTCAGCTATGTTTAAAAATTTCAAAGCAACTTCTATTGACCTTACAAATGCAAATACGAGCAATGTAACTGGTATGAGTTGTATGTTCATGCAGTGCTATGAACTTACTGACTTGAATTTAAGCGGAATTGATACAAGCGAAGT
>JAFXXD010000057.1 GCA_017542475.1 Ruminococcus sp.
CAAAGATCATCGGCGCTGTTTAAAAAAGCCGTGGGGCTGATGCCGGGAGGCGTGAACAGCCCTGTCAGGGCTTTCGGGAGCGTGGGCGCAGAGCCGCTTTTTATCTCGAAGGCGCAGGGCGACAGGATAACCGACGCCGACGGAAATGAATACATCGACTACGTCTGCTCCTGGGGACCCGATATTCTCGGGCACGCACATCCCGCTGTTATCGGAGCGGTCACAAAAGCCTGTGAGCGGGGTCTTACCTTCGGAGCCTGTCACGAGGGGGAGATCATCCTTGCTGAGAAAATCAAGGCGCACTTCCCCTCTATGGAGCTTATCCGCCTTGTCAGCTCCGGCACCGAGGCGGTCATGAGCGCAGTCCGCGCCGCAAGGGGCTTTACAAAGCGCAGCAGGATCATCAAATTCGACGGCTGCTATCACGGCCATTCCGACGGACTGCTGGTCAAGAGCGGCTCGGGACTGCTGACGGATTCCATACCCGACAGCGCGGGAGTGCCCTCGGGCTTCACCGACAACACACTCTCCGCAAGGTACAACAATGCCGACTCGGTGCGGGAGCTGTTTGAGAGATCCCCCGACAGCATCGCCGCTGTTATAGTCGAGCCCTGCGCCGCGAACATGGGAGTAGTCACTCCAGGGGACGGCTTTCTCGGAGAGCTTCGGGAGATAACCTCGCAGTACGGTGCGCTGCTGATCTTCGACGAGGTCATAACAGGGTTCAGGCTTTCAATAGGCGGCGCACAGCAGTATTACGGCATCACCCCCGACCTGACGGTTCTCGGGAAGATAGTAGGAGGCGGTATGCCTCTTGCAGCCTACGGCGGGTGGCGTGAGATAATGGAGCAGATCGCTCCCCTGGGGGCAGTTTATCAGGCAGGAACGCTCTCGGGCAACCCCATAGCGACGGCTGCGGGCATAGCTCAGATAACTCAGCTCGAGCAGACCCCAGACCTCTATGAAGCCCTTGACCGAAAGGCGGCTGTGCTGGAAAATGCCGCCAAGAAAGCGGGGCTGAACGTGAACAGGTGCGGCTCGCTGATGACGGTGTTTTTCACCGATAACAAGGTCACAGACTACGAGTCGGCACAGACTGCTGACAGAGGGGCTTATGCAGATTATTTCCGTTATCTGCTGAAAAACGGCATCTACACAGCACCCTCACAGTTCGAGGCGATGTTCATATCCTATGCTCACAGCGACCAGGATATCGCACTCACGGCGCAGATCATTGAAAACTATAAACCGAAGGAGAATTGAAATGGCAGCGGATTACTCGACTTTAAAAAAAGGCGGCTTCATGCAGCAGAAGCAGAAAAACAATTTCTCTCTCAGACTTCGTATCGTCGGGGGAAATGTCACGGCGGGACAGCTCGCAAAGATCGCGGAGGTGTCCGAGAAATACGGTGACGGTCATGTGCATCTGACCTCCCGGCAGAGCATCGAGATACCGTTCATCAAGCTCGATAAGATCGACGAGGTAAAGGATGCGCTTGCAGAAGGCGGCGTCGAGCCCGGTGTCTGCGGACCGAGGGTAAGGACCATTACCGCCTGCCAGGGAAATGCGATCTGTCCCAGCGGATGCATTGATACTTACGCGCTGGCTAAGGAGCTTGACGAGCGCTACTTTGCAAGAGAGCTGCCGCACAAGTTCAAGTTCGGCATCACGGGATGTCAGAACAACTGCCTCAAAGCAGAGGAAAACGACCTCGGCATAAAGGGCGGACTGAAAGTCAGCTGGAAAGAAAGCGACTGCATAAACTGCGGGCTCTGCGAGAAGATCTGCCGGAGCAAAGCGATAAGCAGAGAAAACGGCAGGATCACAGTAGATAACAAAAAATGCAATTACTGCGGCAGATGCGTCAAGGTCTGCCCGACCGATGCATGGGATACGGTCAGCGGATATATCGTGTCTTTCGGAGGGCTTTTCGGCAACAGTATCGCCAAGGGTGAGCCGACCGTGCCTTTTATCGAGGATCACGATGCTCTGCTGCGTGTCTGCGATGCAGCTATCGGTTTCTTTGAGGCAAATGCCAAGCCGAGTGAACGCTTCCGCTTTACTCTTGACAGAGTAGGGCGCGAGGAGTTCGATAAGGTTATACTTGAGGCGATCAACAAATGAAGTCTGAAAGAATAAAAACGGATATCCTTATCATAGGAGGCGGAACGGCGGGCTGTTATACGGCTGTCACCGCCGCCGAAAACTCGGATAAGCAGATACTTATCTGTGAAAAAGCACACATAAAGCGGAGCGGCTGTCTTGCCGCAGGAGTCAATGCGCTCAATGCGTATATCACAGAGGGAAGGACGCCGCAGGATTACGTCGATTACTGCGTAAAGGATGCTCACGGTATCGCACGCGAGGATCTTCTGCTGACAATGTCGCAGCGTCTGAACGCAGTTACTGAAAGGCTTGACCGTGAGGGCCTCGTCATCCTCAAGGATGAGCAGGGGAAATACGTCGCACGAGGAAACCGAAACATCAAGATAAACGGCGAGAACATCAAGCCTCTGCTTGCGGGAATGGCACAGCGTCACCCGAATGTGAGGGTACTCAATCGGGTGAACATCACGGACATCGACGTCACCGGAAATAGGATCAACGGTGCATTCGGGATAGGCATCGATGACGGAACGTTCTACATCATCGAGGCATCTGCCGTACTTATCGCAACGGGTGGCGCGGCAGGACTTTATAAGCCCAACAATCCCGGATTTTCACGGCATAAGATGTGGTACTGTCCGTTCAACACCGGGGCAGGATATGCTATGGGCATACGTCACGGCGCCGAGATGACAACATTCGAGATGCGCTTTATCGCACTGCGCTGCAAGGACACGATAGCGCCCACGGGAACTCTCGCACAGGGCGTCGGTGCAAAGCAGATAAACGCACTTGGAGAGGTCTATGAGCATAAATACGGTCTTACGACTTCGGAGCGTGTGTACGGCACGACTGCCGAAAATTCTGCGGGCAGAGGCCCCTGCTTCCTGCGTACCGAGGGGATATCGGAACAGCAGGAGCAGTCGCTTCTCAAAGCATACCTGAACATGGCTCCCTCGCAGACCCTCAAATGGCTTGAAAGCGGAGAGCTTCCGGGAAAAAGCAATGTTGAGATCGAGGGAACAGAGCCTTATATCGTCGGAGGACATACGGCAAGCGGCTTCTGGGTGGATACCGACCGCGCCACCACTATTCAAGGGCTGTACGCCGCTGGGGATGTCGCTGGCGGAGCCCCGCAGAAGTATGTCACGGGAGCTCTCGCAGAGGGTGAGATAGCGGCACAGGCAATGCTGCGTTATCTTGACGGAAACAAGCCTGCGGGCATCAGCGAAGAAAGCGCAGTACGACACCTGAGCGAAGCCGAGCGTTTCCTTGACGGCTCCGACAGTCCGTATTCGGCAGAACAGCTTGAAGAAGCTATGCAGACAGTTATGGACAGCTATGCGGGCGGCATAAAAACGAACTACCGCTTTTCCGAAAAAAGTCTCGGCATAGCCGAAAAACGCATCATACAGCTTGAAGGCCTTTCAGACAGCCTTCGCGCAAAAGATCCGCAGGAGCTTATGTATATCTATGAGCTGCGGGAGCGCCTTACCGTCTGCAAAACGGTGATCGCTCATCTGAGGGCGAGAAAGGAGACCCGCTGGGCGGGCTTTGCCGGGAATACTGATCATCCCGAACGCGACGACGAGCATTGGAATGTGTTTGTGAATTCCCGTTTTGAAAACGGCAGGACAGAGATCATTTTAAGGAGCGTGAGCAAGGGGTGAGCATCGAGATAAACAGTCAGAAATGTGTCGGCTGCGGAAAATGCCGCGATGTATGCCCCGGCACGCTTATCGCTCTCGGCAGGGACGGAAAAGCGTTCATCAGATACCCCCGCGACTGCTGGGGCTGCACGAGCTGTCTTAAAGAATGTCCCGTTTATGCGATCAGCTTTTTCCTCGGAGCAGATATCGGAGGTATGGGCGG
>JAFXXD010000001.1 GCA_017542475.1 Ruminococcus sp.
AGATTATATTTGAAAGCATATTTTTCGCCTCCATAGGAGACGACCAAGGGCTTTGCCCTTGGAACCCATCAAGGACGCTGTCCTTGAAACCTGCGGGGCGCCGCCCCTCGACCCTGCAAGCCTTTGAAAAGGCTTGAGCGAAACTTTTGGTTTCGCGACACAGTCGCCTCAAAACGGAAGCAATCGCCGCGATTTAAAGCAATGTAGGGGACGGCGTCCCCGACGTCCCACACCGATTCAAGCCGTCTTGATGACCTCTTCGATAGTCAGGTGCTCCTTCGGCATAAGGAAGCGGTTTATCAGCCTGTACAGCGCGTACACAACCACCGACGCGATGACCGTGTAAACCCACACCTTCATGCTGACGTGGTAGAATATGCGGCTGACGTTCTCGTAGTCCCATATCTGGTAGTAGAACTTATAGTCGAGCCAGCACTGCAAAAACGACGCTATCGCCGTTATCCACAGGTAATTCGCGAACTTGTTGCGCAGATAGAGCTCGAATATCAGCGACGCCGCTACGCAGAACACCGTCAGCAGAACTGCATTATAGCCGAACAGCCTGCCGCACGCCATATCCGTGAGGAATCCGCATACAGCTCCCGTAACAGCCGCCGCCATAACGTCGTTGCCGATAGCAATGCATATAGCCGCAGGCACGAGGAGCATCGGCTTCGTGTACGTGCCCGAGGTCATTATCGTGAAAAATACGATTATCAGAAGGTAGTAGAGTATCCACCTTACCATGGTCTTGGTGTAGAGGATACGCTTCTCACGGGGTGTCTTTAGCCGCATCTGCGTCCTCCTTCTTGCCTGTGAAGTCGAGGATAACGAATACCGAGCCGAGGCGCGTGATATCAGCGCAGGGCTCTATCTCGGCACAGGCGGAGAGTCCGTTCGCCTCAAAGCCCGTATTTCTCACGGTGCCTATCGCCATATCCTTCGGGAACAGACCGCTGTTGCCCGAGGTGATGATAAGGTCGCCCGTTTTGAGGCTGTGGTCGGGGCTGAGGTGGGTGAGCTTTGTCGTGCCCTTTTCCGCGGTGAGCACCGTACCCTCGACAATGCCGAAGTCGGTGTTCGTGGACGAGCATACCGCCGCTATTGAAAGGTCGGGAGAGAGTATCGTGCGGACGGTAGAGGTCGTAGCGGACACCTCAATGGTGATGCCGACAACGCCCTCGGGAGTGATGACAGGGCAGTACGGCTTTATGCCGTCAATTGAGCCCTTGTCTATCGTGAAGCCCTTGAACGGGTCGTTCGTGATATATCCGAGCACCTCCGCGGGCTGAGAGAAGACCTCATCGGGGTGCTGTTCCTTAATGACAACGAGCTTTCGGAGCTCCTCGACCTCTTCCTTGAGGTCGTCGTAGTCGGTGAGCTGCTTGTTCAGCTCGCCGATCTGCTTTTTTAGCTGTTGGTTCTCCTCGTAGTAGGCGTCGGCGTGGGATATTCTGTCCGTTATGCGCTCGAACCTCATTGTTATGCCGTTGCTCACGTAGCGGAAGGGCTTGGTGGCGGTCTGGACGAACGAAGCTCCCGACAGCGAATAGCCGCCCTTTGTTACGGCGTAAATCATAATGCCCACGAGGAATGCGAGGAAGCCAAGCAGTACCTTGAATCTGGTGCTCTTCAGAAATTCACGCATTGAGAGCCTCCTTAGTAATACTTGACATTATCCGTGAGCGCGTCCTGATAGTCGCTGATGTTCTCGAGTATCTTGCCCGTACCCTCTGCCACGCAGTCGAGCGGGTACTCGGCGATATAGACGGGCATACTGGTCTCGCGGTTGATGAGCTTGTCAAGACCGCGCAGGAGTGCTCCGCCGCCCGCGAGAGTGATACCGTGGTCGATTATATCCGCGGAGAGCTCGGGGGGTGTCTCCTCGAGGGTAGCCTTTATGGCGTCGATTACCTTCGCGAGCGGCTCAACGAGGGCGTCGCGTATCTCTGCGGAATTGACGGTCACGTTCTCGGGCAGACCGTTCAGGAGGTTCCTGCCCTTTATCTCCATAGTATCCTCCTTGTCGCTCGGGAAGGCTGAGCCTATCTCTATCTTGATATTCTCGGCAGTCCTCTCGCCGATGAGGAGGTTGTACTTCTTCTTGATGTAATTGATTATAGCGGTGTCGAACTCGTCGCCCGCACAGCGTATCGAGCGCGAAGCCACGATACCTCCGAGGGCTATTACAGCGACCTCGCTCGTGCCTCCGCCGATATCGACTATCATGCTTCCCGAGGGAGCGTTCGTGGGCAGACCCGCACCTATAGCCGCCGCCATAGGCTCCTCTATGATGAGGACATTGTTCGCGCCCGCCTTCTTGCAGGACTCCCTTACGGCGCGGCGCTCAACAGCGGTAACGCCCGAGGGTATGCAGATAATGACGTTAGCCTTTGTCAGTATCGTACCCTTCAGCGCCTTCTTGATGAACTCCTGAAGCATAGTTGTCGCGATGTCGAAGTCAGCGATAACGCCGTCCTTGAGAGGGCGCACGGCTACGATAGAGCCGGGGGTGCGTCCGATGACCTCCTTCGCCTCCATACCGACATAGCGGGTCTTATCCGTTCTTGTATTTACGGCGACCACGGACGGCTCTCTTATTATTATGCCCTTACCGCGCAGATATACGAGCGTATTTGCGGTACCGAGGTCTATACCGATATCCTTTGTAAACATTTTCTGGCTCCTTTGACTTTACTCTAACTCTACTATTATAACACTAAAGCGAAGAATAGACAATATTTTTCGCTGAGAAATTTATCCTTGTCGGAAATTTGCAGAGATTCCGAAAAAATTCAATACTGACAGCATCAAAAACTGTGGATCATTTCTTGGGAGTAAAAAGCTTGGGAGCGGTGTTGTAGTACACGATGATAGCAATGATTATGAGCAGTATCTGCGAGATGTTGATGCTGAGGCTTATGCCGAATGTAAGGCTGAATATGCCGAGGTCTATCGTGCCGGGCTCGAAGGCGAAGGTCTTGGAGTAGGCGAGGAAGCTGAGTCCTGCCGCACCGTCAACGAGTCCGCCGAAGAAGCCGCCGAGTACTATGGCGCTTATTGCGAGGAATGACATATAGATTACCTTGTTCATAACTGAATCTCCTTTTCTTTTGTTGTAGTATTGATTTATCTCAGAGCTTTTCTTTATAGGCGGCATTTCAGGATTTTCGAGCAGATATTGTCGGTGGCAAGGAAGGAAAGCGAAGCAATACTTTGTGTATTACGAGCTTTTCTGACGACGTCAGCGGCGATATATGCCGAAAAGCCGCTATGCTGTCCTGTAAAGGAAAGCTCTATATCCCCGATGAGCCGAAGCCGCCGCTCCCTCTCTCTGTCTCGGTGAGGGAGTCGCTGACCTCCACCTCGGGAAATATGACCTTTGTTGGTATGAGCTGGGCTATCCGCATACCGTGCTCGACGGTGAATTCCCTGCTTCCGTGATTTATCAGCGGTATGAACCACTCTCCGCGGTAGTCGCTGTCCACCACGCCTACGCAGTTCGCGAGCGACACGCCGTGCTTCGTTGACAGCCCCGAGCGCGGATATATCAGCATTGCGACGTCATTGCAGTCGCTCTCGGCAGTGAGTCCCGTCGGTATCATCTTTATCTCGTTCGGAGCGAGAGTGACGGGCTCGTCAAGGCACGCGCAGATGTCCATTCCCGCGCTGCCCGCCGTTGCCCTCGACGGTATGACAGCCTTTTCGCTGAGCTTTTTGAATGTCAGTTTCATTATTCTATACCTCTGTAGTAAAGTCCGCGGGTGATGCTGCCGTCGGGCTTTCTGCCCGAGAGAGCCGCCGCGGTCTGCACTGAGTCCTCGTCATGGAGGAGCACCAGCCCGAAGTCCGCCCTTGTCAGCTCCGCGAGCCTGTCGCCCATATACAGCACATCGGAGTTGAGCACCTCGACGTACTCCTTCGAGCACGCGACAGGCAGCTTTCGTCCCGTGCGGTCGGTGAGGTGACCCGTGCACCTCGCACAGCCGACCTCGTTTTTTATCGGACAGTTCCGCGTGAGCATAAGCGGGAGCCTGCCGTATATGACGGCTCCGAGCGTGAGAGCGGTGCGCATTTTCGCGAACTGCTCCGCTGTCGCCTCAATCGAGACAACGCAGTCCTCAAGCCCGAGCGAGCGGAGAAATTCCGCGCTGTAGGAGTTGTACACATTGAGCGTGAAGCTGCCGTGGAGCTTCATTCCGAGTGCCCGCCCTATCGCGACGGAGTCGGGCGTGTGGCAGAAGAGCCTGTCCGCGCCGAGCTCCTTCAGCTCCGCGAGGCGGGCTGTGAGCGCGTCCTCGTCGGTGATGAACCGCGGCGGGGAGACTATGAGCTTTTCGGGCGTTATGCGGCTTATCAGAGCCTCGTCCGCGATAGCCTCGGGGACTATCACGTATTCCGACAGCTCCGCGGCGGCGATAGCCTGTTCTGCGGTGCGGCAGAGCGTCCTCAGCGGGAGCTCTCCCCCGCGGGGCTTGCGCTTTATCATAGGCAGCTCGGGGAGCGTTCCCTCCGCGTGATATCGCGGCGTATTGCGCTCGATGACCGCTTCTGTCAGCTTGTCCGCGAGCTGCCTGCGGAGCTCGTTGAGCTTGCCTGCGGGCACGAAGAGCCCGTCGCCGATGTCGGCGGTGAGGCTTCCGAGCCTGAACACGGTATCTCCGAGCTTCGAGAGCTGCTTCTCAACGGCGGCGAGGTCGGTCGGGCGGTTCTGAGCTGTATCGGGCGCGTCACCCGTGACAGTTGCCGATATATCGCCGCAAACTGCCGTTACCGTGACGGGCTCGCCCGCCCTTATCACGGCGTGCATATCGGCTGTATGTACCTGCCTCGGCGAGCGGTAGAGCTCGTGTATCTGCGGGATAAGCGAGCGGGCGGCGGTGACGTCGTCCTTCTCGCGTACGCCGAACATATCCTGCCTTTTGCCCGTGAAATAGCCGTCCGTGAAGCCGCTGCGCGAGAATATCCCCCGCAGGAGCTGCATATCGGGCGCGTCGCCGTCAAGAGCCTTTTTCAGCTCGTTCACCGACGAAGCCACATACTCGGGGCGCTTCATCCTGCCCTCTATTTTCAGCGAATCTACGCCGATCTCGCGGAGCTCGTCCGTGCGTGTGAGCAGTGACAGGTCCTTCAGCGAGAGAGCCGCGGCGTTCCTGTCACCGACAGCCGAGAAAGGCAGACGGCAGGCTTGTCCGCAGCAGCCGCGGTTCGCCGAGCGTGAGCCTATCATCGCCGACATATAGCACTGTCCCGACACCGACATACACAGCGCACCGTGCACGAAGACCTCGACCTCGACGTCCTCGCGGCATATCCGTCCGAGCACGTCCTTTCCGAGCTCGCGCGCGGGCACTACCCTCACATAGCCGAGCTCCCGCAGCAGCCGCGCTCCCGCAGCCGTATGCACCGACATCTGCGTGGAGGCGTGTATCACCGCGTCGGGGACGATAGAGCGCATTATCTGCGCGGCGCCCCAGTCCTGCACGATGTAGCCGTCAACTCCGAGCGCGGAGGTCGAGCGGATATACTCGGCAAAGTCCTCAGCCTCACCGTCGGAAATTATCGTATTCACCGCGAGATAGAGCCTCGCGCCGCTGCTGTGGCAAAGCCGCAGAGCCTCCGCGAGCTCCTCGTCCGAGAAGTTGGCGGCGCTGCTGCGCGCGGAAAAGCGCTTTCCGCCGACGTAAACGGCGTCAGCTCCCGCCCTTATCGCAGCCGTCAGAGCCTCGGGACTGCCCGCAGGTGCGAGTATCTCGGGCTTTTTGCTCATATGCTGTCCTTGAGCTGCTTGAGCTTGACCATATTTTCAAGCTGTACTATCTTAGCCTTGAGAGCCTCTATCTCCTTGACAGCGGCGTCGCGCTCGATGCGGGTCTTGCCCGCCTCGTCCACGTACTCCTTGGTCTGTGTGCGGATATTCTCAAGGCGCTGATTCGACTTGTTGAGATCGTCGAGGAGCGCGAGAGCTACCATAATTGAAGCCGTATACGGCGAAGAGCCGCTTCCCGCGTTGACTATCTCGTCTATCTTGGATTCGAGCACTCTTGCGAGCGAATACACGTAGTTCGGTGACTCGGAAGTCCTGAGCTTGTACTCCTTTCCGCATATCATCACTTTTACTTCGTTGAGCATTTTTGTATCTTCCTTTCTGCGGCACTCGCCGCGCTGTTTATCTTAGTCCAGTTCGGGATAGGAGGCTGCTATACTGTCCTGCATATACGCGACGGTGTCCTCCCAGCTCTCGCCCTGCTTCAGGTATTTCTCTTCAATGGCGCTGTACATTATAGCGCTGATATCGGCGTCGTACGGAGTTATCTTCCCGCTCAGGTCAACGCCCTTTGCGTTCCTGTCGAGTATGCTGAGATAATCCTCTCCGTTGGTGTAATTCTTGGTTATCAGGTCGTTGGGTATGAAGCCCTCATCAATGAGGAACTCCGTGACGAGCTCGCTGTTGGGCAGATATGACGACTGCTCAGCCAGCTCCATAAGTCCTCCGACATCGACAGCCGAGGCGTAAAGGAAGTCGCAAGCCTCATCGCCGTTATCGGTGGCTGGATTGACTGCGAGCAGTGTGCCGCCCCACCAGTAAGCCTGCGGACCCTCGCAGAGCGCCCATTTACCGAGCGTATCGCCGCTCGTTGACTCAATTCCGAAGCCGCCGCTCTCGAAGCCCCACGCAGGTACGAAGTAGCCCATGGTGCTTCCCTTCTGACCTGCCATATACCAGTCGTCCGTCCACTGTCCGTTAGCGGAAACGCCGCCGCAGTCCCAGAGCTTCTTCGCCATGTCCGCGAATTCTCTGACCTCGTCGCCGATGATGGGTTTGTTTCCGATGACAAGCGGCGAAGTGAAGCCGCTTTTGTAAGCCTGCCACATACCGCCGAGTGAATCGGCGAGGGATACCTTTCCCTTGGACTTATCAGCGACGTTTTCAGCCGCCTCGGTGAATCTGTCCCAGTCGCTGACAAGCGACTGCATCTCCTCGGGAGTCTCGGCTCCAAGGTATTCCTTCGCGAGCTCCGCGTTATACGCAAAGCAGCCGGGGGAAGCGTCATAAGCAAGAGCCTTCAGCACGCCGCTGCTGTTCCTGCACTGCTCGAGGGTGTAGGGGTACATATCGTATATCTCAGCCTCGGAAATGCCGAGCTCCTCGATAGGATACGAGCGGGAATCGTCGTTCAGGAGCTTCAGAGCCCAGTCGGGCTCGCAGAGGTAGACGTCGATATCGTCGCCTCTGTTGAACAGTCTGTCATAGTTGTCATAGGCGTCATAGCCCGAGATATCGAGGGATATGAAGTTAACGCCCACACCGTCGGGAGTTTCGAGGTCTTCGCCGTTTTTTACGTCCCTGAGGTCCGCGCCGAGCCAGTTCGCGATAAGCAGCGGGGCGTCATAAGGATTCCAGCCGAGCACGGTGAAGGTATCTCCGCCCGTGCCGAGGCCGTTTTTATTCGGTTCGGTGGCGGGCTCGGTTGTTACCTCCTCGGTAGTCTCCTCCTCGGTATATTCCTCGGTGGTGTGCTCCCATATGGTGACGGGCTCGGGCTTTTCTATCTCGTCATCCATAAGCGGGTCGTGTCCGCACGCGGTGAGTGTAACTGCTGCGATGAATGAAAGTGCTGTAATAGTTGCTGTAGTCTTTTTTATGTTCATTTCATGATCCTCATTTTAGCCTGATCGAGGTCGCCCTCAATCAAGATACGGGCAATATTCGTATATACCGTTTCTGATGTTTGTTTGTGTCTTTTCCCAGCTGTATCCGGATTTAATGTAATCATCAACAATATGATTAATGATCTGAGTCCGTATTGTTTCGTCATACGGGGTTATGAGTCCCTTGTTGTTTATTGCCTTTGCGTTTTTGTTGAGCTCAGATAAATAATTCTGACCTCCGAGATTTTGGGAAATTGTATTATTGAATACTGTTCCTTCGGCTATCAGTTTGTCCATCACAGCCATATTGTTGACAAATTCCGGACGGCAGACGGCATATGATCTCATCTGGTCATTGTTAATGCAGGCGGATAGAATGAAATCTCTTGCTTCTTCTCCGTTGTCTGTGGAAGGATTTACGAGAGCCATTGTGCCGCCCCAGTAATATGGCTGCGGTCCCTGACATACAGCCCACTTGCCGTATGTAGCGCCGTTTTTGCCTCCGGCAGCATCAAGGAAGAAGCCGCCAAAGCCCCATGTAGGAACGAAGTAGCCCATACAATTGCCTGATTCTCCGGCAGCAGTCCATTCCTCGTACCACTGACCGTTCTTTGTGACACCTCCGCAGTTCCAGAGAGTTTTGGCTATATCTGCAAACTCCTTGACATCGGAGCCTAAGTTGATTTTGTTGTTGACGACATATGGCTGTGTCCGACCGAAACTGTAAGCTTGCCACATACCACCGACGGAATCAGCGAGTGCAACTCTTCCGCCTGTTTTTGACGCGACAGTCTTAGCAGCAGATGCGAAGCTGTCCCAATCGCCTATTGCAGCCTGCATCTCTTCGGGAGAAGAAACGCCGAGGTACTGCTTTGCAAGGTCGGTCCTGTATCCGAATCCGCCCGGAGACGGATCCCATGAGAGCCCCTTCAGAACTCCGGTGCTGTCTTTGCCGTACTCTAATGTATACGGGTACATATTGGCAGTATCAGCATCGGTTATACCAATAGCAGAAAGCGGAGCAGTGCGGGAATCATCATTGATATATTTCAAACCCCAGTATGGCTCACAGAAATATACATCAAGGTCACGTCCGCTGTTGAAATACTGGTCATATTTTTCCGGTGCTGATCCTCCTCCGACACCGAAATATACGAAACGCAGACCGTCGAATTTATCGTCAAGCAGATCGTCGAAGGTAGATTCATAGTCAAGCCCCTTCCACTGAGCGATGAGGTAAGGAACTTCACTGGCGTTCCATGCAGCGATCGTGAATGTGTCGCCTCCCGTTTCAAGGCTCACATTGCCCGAACCACCATGAGACGGATCATAGTCAGGACCGTAGGCCATAAAGTCGGAGAGCGACATAGTGCTGCCTGACTGGGTAGATAGATAGGAATAATAGCTTAGTATTACCGAGGCGTCCTTGGCGTCGATCTTGCCGTCGCCGTTGATGTCGCCGAATTTCGAGGCGGCATTTGTGAACTTCGGAGAAGCGCCGAGACCTGTCGTGAATGAGACTGCGCTCACGAGACAGAGCGCCGCTATTCCTGCTGCTGTACGTTTAATATTCATAATGCAACCTCCTTAATAGTATCTCTTGAGTCCTATTACCTTGCCGAGCACCTCGCATTCGTCGAGGATTATCGGCTCCATTGTATCATTTTCGGGCTGTAGACGGTAGCAGCCCTTCTCCTTGTAGAAGCGCTTGACCGTAGCCTCCTCGCCGTCCACGAATGCTACGACGATGTCACCGTTCTCGGCGTACTCTGTGCGCTGCACTATGACGATGTCGCCGTCGAGGATACCCGCGTTTATCATACTCTCGCCGCGCACTCTCAGCGCGAAGAGGTCGTTCGGGTCGCAGCCGGGAGCCTCAAAGCCGAGGTAGCCCGTGATGTCCTGCACGGCGGTTATCGGCTGACCTGCCGTAACCGTGCCCATTATCGGCACGGAAGCCGATGAGCAGTTCGGCAGTCGGAGCGAGCGGTTGAGGCTGTCCGACTTCTCGATAAGTCCCTCGTCAACGAGGGCGTTGATGTAGCGGTGAGCCGTGGACGTCGATTTGAAGCCCGCCGCGTCCATTATCTCGCGGACTGACGGCGACATTCCCTCGCTGAGACGGCTCTTGATGAAGTTGAAAACCTCCAGTTCCTTTTCCCTTGACATCAGCTTTCCTCCTCTGACAGTTTTTTCAGTATCATTTTGGCTATCTTGTAGGCGTCTCCGCAGCCGAGCGTGATAACGAGGTCACCCTCCTGTGCGTGCTCGCATACGTAGTCGCATATCTGCTGGAAATTGGCGTATTTGCGCTCATCCGTCCACTCTGCCGCCTCGTCCTGCGGGAACCATATGCAGTCCGGTATCTTCTCGGCGAGGTGGCGGGTGAATATGCCGTAGGTGTTCTTCTCGCGGCTGCCCATTATATCGGTGAGGACGGCGTGGTCGGGTATCTGCAATACCCTCGCGAAGTCGTCGAGCAGGAGCTTCGTGCGGCTGAACGTGAACGGCTGGAACACCGCCCATACGTGCCCGAAGTTCATCTCCATAGCTGCATTCAGCGTAGCCTCGAGCTCTGTCGGGTGGTGGGCGTAGTCGTCAACGACGGTTATGCCCTTCTCGAAGCCGAGCTTCTCGAAGCGGCGCTTTGCTCCGCGGAATTCTTCAAGTCCCTGCTGTATCGCGGCGAAGTCCGCGCCGACATATCTTGCGGCGGCGACTGCGGCGAGCGAGTTGAGGACATTGTGTATGCCCGCGACGTGAAGCGTTATTGTGCCGAGCTTTTCGCCGCGGTACATAGCGTCATAGGTCGTGAGCAGACCGTTCTCGTGCCTGACGTTTTCGGGGTAGTAGTCGCAGGAGCTGTCCCTGCCGAAGGTGATTATCTCCTTGCCCGTGATGCCCTCCAGCGACTTCATCGAGTTGGCGTCCGAGCCGTTGATGATTATGCACCTCGAGGTGTTCTCGTTGAATTTACGGAACGACTTTATGATGTTATCGAGCGTGCCGAAGTAGTCGAGGTGGTCGGCGTCGATGTTGAGGATAACCGATATATCGGGGTAGAATTTGAGGAAGTGGTCCTCGAATTCGCAGGACTCGCACACGAGGATATCGCTCGTGCCCGACTTGCCGCTTCCGCCTATGCACGGGAGTTTTCCGCCGATGTATGCGGAGATGTCTATTCCCGCGGTGACGAGTATCTGCGTTATCATCGAGGTGGTCGAGGTCTTGCCGTGCGTGCCCGAGACGCATATCGCGTTCTCGTACCGGCTCGTCACTATGCCGAGGAGGTCGGCTCTCTCCAGCACGGGGACTCCGCTCGCCTTAGCCGCCATAAGCTCGGGGTTGTCAGCCATAATGGCTGCGGTGTGCACGATGAGGTCGGCGCCCTCGATGTTCTCGGCGCGCTGACCGATGAATACGGGTATGCCCATACTGCGGACGGCGTCGAGGGTCTCGGTCTCGTTGTTGTCCGAGCCCGTGAGGTAGTAGCCCTGTCCGTGGAGTATCTGCGCGAGCGGGTACATACCCGAGCCGCCGATACCGATGAAGTGTATATGCTTCTTGCCTTCAAGAATGCTGAGGATAGTCTTATCCAAGAATTATCACCTTTTCCGATAAGTGTTCAACCGACGGGTTGACATAATATACCTATTTTATTATTATACTATATTCCGCTGAATATTTCAATAGCAAATTTGAATAAATGTTCTGTTTTTTGATGAATGTCACCGCTTTACCGCTGTGAAGGTTTACATTGATGAATATATTTTTAATTATTTCAAATTAGTATTGTGCTTTTTAGATTAATGTGTTATAATATTCCTGATGCATAAGGTTGATATGTAAACATACATTTTTCTCGTTTAGCAGATATTCAACAAAAAGAGACAGAAAATGCCGGAAAGGAGGTCGGAAATATGGAAATTACAGATGTAAAAATAAGAAAAATGCTGTCGGAGGGCAGACTGCGCGCGGTCGTTTCCGTTACTATCGACGAAGCGCTCGCCGTCCACGACATCAAGGTCGTACAGGGAGATGAAAGGCTGTTCGTGGCGATGCCGAGCAGAAAGGACGAGAACGGAGTTTTCCGCGATATTATCCACCCTATCACTCCTTCGGCAAGAAAGCTGTTCGAGGAGACTATCCTTGACGCCTACGACAGGCAGATGGCTGTCATCGCCGCTGAGGAAGCCGAGAACAGGCTCGACAGCTCCGCGGAGGAGAACTGAATAACGCCAAAAAAGGCAGTACCTCTGATGAAGGTACTGCCTTTTCTCGTATTATCATCCGTAACGCCGTCAGGCAGGCGGGTATCGCCGCAGCCGAAAAGACAAGCGAGTGAAAAATGGCCTTACTTTGAATACTTCGCCTTGTCCATCTCGCGGATAGCCGCGCGGCGTATCTTGCCGCTTCCGACGGTCTTGGGCAGCTCGGACACGAACTCGACGACGCGCGGGTACTTGTAGGGAGCGGTGCGGTTCTTGACGTACTCCTTTATCTCCTTGACGAGCTCCTCCGTGCCCTCGGTGTCCTTAGTCAGGACGATAGTCGCCTTGACCACCTGACCGCGTATCTCGTCGGGGACGCCTGTTACCGCGCACTCAAGCACGTAGGGGAGCTCCATAAGGACACTCTCTATCTCGAACGGTCCGATACGGTAGCCCGATGACTTGATGACGTCATCGACGCGTCCGACATACCAGAAGTAGCCGTCCTCGTCAACCCACGCGGTATCGCCCGTGTGGTAGTAGCCCTCGCGCCATGTCTCGGCTGTGTTTTCCTCGTCGCCGTAGTAGCAGAGCGCGAGTCCGGGCACGCCCTCCTCCTTGAGCTTTATGCATATCTCGCCCGTCTCGCCGACGCCTGCGGGAGTACCGTCGGGCAGGAGCACCTGCACGTCATACTGCGGATTGGGCTTGCCCATACTGCCGGGCTTGGGCTCCATACCGACAACGTTTGCGATAGAGAGGGTAGTCTCGGTCTGACCGAAGCCCTCCATAAGCTTGATACCCGTTGCCTTGAGGAACTGGTAGAAGACCTCGGGGTTGAGAGCCTCGCCCGCGATGCAGGCATATTTCAGCGACGAGAGGTCGTATTTCGCGAGGTCCTCCTTGATGAAGAAGCGGTACATAGTGGGCGGAGCGCAGAACGATGTGACGTTGTACTTCTTGAACATCGGGAGGATATCGTCTGCGTGGAAGCGGTCGAAGTCGTAGACGAAGACTGCCGCCTCGCACATCCACTGACCGTAGAGCTTGCCCCAGAGAGCCTTGCCCCAGCCCGTATCCGAGATAGTGAAGTGCAGACCGTTCGGGTCGGCGTTCTGCCAGTAGCGGGCAGTCACGTAGTGACCGAGCGGGTACTGGTAGCTGTGGAGCACGAGCTTGGGATTGCCCGAGGTACCCGAGCTGAAGAAGATGAGCATCGGGTCGGTGCCGCAGGGAGTCTCAGCCGTGCGCTCGAAGTGGGTGCTGTACGCGGAGAGCTCGGCGTTGAAGTCGTGCCAGCCCTCGCGCTGACCGTTTACGAGTATCTTTGTCTTCATCGACGGAGATACGGCGCAAGCCTTATCGACCTCGTCGGCTACCTCGCCGTCAGCCGTGCAGACGATAGCAGACACCTCAGCGGAGTTGAAGCGGTATTCGAGGTCGTGCTCCTTGAGCATATTCGACGCGGGTATAACGAGAGCTCCGATTCGGTGGAGCGCGATTATCGAGAACCAGAACTGGTAGTGGCGCTTTAAGATAAGCATAACGCGGTCGCCCTTTTTGATACCGAGCGACTTGAAATAATTCGCGGTCTGGCAGGAATATTTCTTGATGTCCCTGAAGGTGAAGCGACGCTCGTTGTGGTCAGCATCGACGTATATCATCGCGGTCTTGTCGGGACATTTCTCCGCCATAGCATCAACGATATCGTAGGCGAAGTTGAACTTGTCCTGATTCTCGAAGCTGACGGCGCTGAGCACGCCCTCCTCGTTTGTCTCGCACTTGACGAACTTCTCGGCAACAGGGTGGAGCAGTCCCGCCTTGTCAACGTTCGTGAGGTGGTGCTCTGCGACGTGCTCGCGGTACTCAGCCATACCCGACGTGCCGTGCGGAGCCATAACAAAGGCGTATATCTCGCAGTCCTCGCCGCCGAGCGCGACCTCGTCATGCGGCATCGAGCTGTCATAGTAGATAGAGTCGCCCTCGTGGAGTATCTCGGTATGCGAGCCGACCGTCATTCTCAGCGTGCCCTTGAGGACGATGTCCATTTCCTGACCCGCGTGGCTCGCCATATGGAGCGGCTCGGAGAGAGCCTCCTCGGAGTAGGGGATAACGACGTGGAAGGGCTCGACGGTCTTGTTCTTGAACTTCGAGGCAAGGCGGTTGTAGGCGAAGCCCTTTCTGCGCACGATAGGTACGCCCTCGCCCTTTCTTGTCACGGTATAGCCGCTGAGCTCGGGGCTTGCGCCCTCCATAAGGTCGGTTATCTCGACGTTGAATTTATTCGCGCATTTATAGATAAACGTGAAGCTGAAATCGAGCTCGCCCGATTCGAGCTTCTTGTAGTCGTCAACTGTGTTGTCTGTTATTTCTGCCATTTCCTCCACGGAAATGCCGAGGTCTTCACGCAGGCGGGCAATTCGCTCGGCGACCTCCCTGATCCTTACTTCCGCATTCTGCAATGTGACTTCGCTCATAACTATCTCTCCTTTTTGATAAAATAAAAAAGCCCGTCTCAAAGTAAAAACTTTGAGACGAGCATCATTAACGATAACCCGCGGTACCACTCAAATTGTGCCGCTATTGCGTAACACCACTTCAGACTCCGACAAGCCCTATTCATTAACGCAGACTCACGGAAGCGCTTACTGAAACTTTCGGCACTTCGGCTCAGAAGGGATACATTGCATTGCTTATCACCGACTCACACCGACCGTCGGCTCTCTGTTGACATTGGCAACACTCTGCTTGTCTTCCTCACAGCTTATGTTTGGATTATATCACGCGGAAATGATTTTGTCAAGCACTTTTCAAAAAATTTTTTTAATTACTTTTTTCTGCGCCTGCTGACGAGCAGCAGCACAGCAGGGAGAACTATCAGCCACGTGCCCGTATCGTCGCCCGTCCGGGGATTCTCGGTCTTGGCGGAGGTGACTGCCGCCGTAGTCGTCGCCGCGGAGGTCGTCACGGCAGAGGTCGCCGCCGCAGTCTCCGCGGGGACATATCTCGCCGCGATATCGGTGTGGCGTGTGCGGCTGTCGTAGGTACGGATAAGGTCATACGCGAAGCCGCCGCCGTCTCTGTAAATAAAGCTGAAGCTCGAATCTGCGCTGCCTATCACGGTCGAGAGGTAGCCCGAATGAGCATACGTAAAGCGGAGCGGCTGTCTGCCCGTGGTCATATCGGCGTAGCTCTCGGTGCTGATGAGCTCGTCGCCGTCCGTCATTATGAGCTCCGACTCCGCGCGCGAGTGGTCGTGCCCGAAGAGGTACATAATGTCCATACCGTACTGCTCGGCGTAGCGGTTTATCAGTGCGGCGAGCTCATACGACCTGTCGATGTTGTAGGCATTCTCGCCTATCCAGTCAGTCAGCCGGGCGCCGTTCTTGTTCACGGAATCGGGCTGTACACCGAGGGTATGCAGTCCCGTATGCGCGGAGATGATAACGAGCTCGCCGTGGTAATCGGCGGCAGTTTTACTGAGGAAGCTCTCGATATCGCCGAGCACATTTTCGTAGGTGTAGGCGGCCGAGCCGTCCTTATCGACCATCGCCGCCTCCTGATTGAGCCCGTACACGATAACGCCCTTTGCAAAGCGGCTGTTAGTGCCGTTTTCCGCAGACTTTCCGCTGAATATGAGTCCGCCCGCAGGAGGATTCTCCCCTGCTCCGAGGTCAGCGGCGGCGGACATCGCGGAAGCCGCCTCGCCCGAGTCGTGATTGCCCGATACGAACACCGCATCGAGCCCGCCGAGCTCCGCGACGATGCGCGGATAGTATCTGCCGAGCATGGCGTCCGCGTCCGCCTTCGGACCGTTCACGAAGTCGCCCGTACATATCACAAGCGACGGTATATAGCCGCCCGTACGCTCGATAACGCAGGCTATCGCGTCGCCGATACGGGTGTACTCCTCGTGCACATCCGAGAACGTGATGACCGAATCGGGAACGACGCCCTTCGCAATGACGAACACCGCGTCCTCGGACCTCTCACGGTATCGGATACCGCTGCCGTCGTGCGCCTCGACGAGACAGCTCACGCGGTGAACGCCCGCACTCCTGCCCGTGAGCGTCTCAGCCGTGAAGCTGAGCGAATCGCAGTCCTGCTCCTCGCCGTCCACGTACCAGCTGATGCTGTCAACATCGACGTCCGCGAGCCCGACCGTGAACACAGGCGCGGGATAGCCGCTCCCCTCGATGACGCAGCTCTCGGCGTGCGGCTGGCTGACGATACAGCGCTCGAGCTGCTCGCCGTTCGTGTAGATATTCACCTCTGCCGCCTCGGAGAGCTCCGCCGTCACGGAAAGCGGCTCGTCGCTGCCCGCGTCGTATCTGAGATACGAGTACGTACCAGCCTCATTGTACCGCAGAGCCGAGCCGACGTGCTCCCACACGAGGTCGCCGCTGACAGCGCGCGTATAGGCTGTGCGGAGCTTGTCGCCGCTGAACACGAGGTAGTAGCTCCCCGACTTGAGCGAGGTGAAGCGAGGCGTTGTGCTCGCGACCATAGTCTGCCTGTAGTAGTGCCATATGCAGCTGCTTTGCTCATCGTCGGCGACAGTCAGCGCCTTCTCGCCGCCGTCCTTCACGGTGATGATGTAGTCCTTGTCGTCGTCGAAGCTTGCCGCCCTGAACCACTTCTGTCCGCCGACGGTTATCGAGCCGTCCGCGCCTGCCGCGACATCGGTCAGCGTGAAATGTGCTCCCGAAGCGGCAACAGTCCCGAGCGGCACGCACATCAGCATAACTATCAGAGCCGCCACAGCGACAATAATTCGTGAAATCCTCATACTCCACCTCCGAAAATACTGTACCTCTATAATAACACATAACCCGACAAAAGGCAAGCAAAAAGACCTGTCACAGTGACAGGTCTTTTAGGGACGAACAGCGTTCGCCCGCAAATATATAACGTGTTTACGCCATATTCAGCACAATGCGGAAGGTACTTCCCCTGCCCGCCTCGGATTCGGCGGAGCACTCGCCCTTATGTAGCGTCACCGTCTGCTTGACGATGGCAAGTCCGAGCCCCGAGACGCCCTTTCCCTCGCGCTGACGCTTGGTATAGTATTTGTCCCATATCCTCTCAAGCTCCTCGGGAGCGATACCCTCTCCGTGGTCGGAGACCTCGATAACAGCCCTGCCGCCCTCGGTACGGAGCTTCACGCCTATCCACTTGTCGTCGCCCGCGTGACGGACAGCGTTGTCCATAAGGTTGTACACAGCCCGCCCGAGCCTTGACGCATTGCCGTGGATATGCACATTCTCGGTGATATCACGCTCGAAGGTGAAGCCGTCCTTGGAGTAGAGGTTGCTGAAATTATCGACTACCGTCCCGACCGTCTCGGCGAGGTCAACGTCGCTCATAACGGGCTCGGCGTCGGTCATACGGAGCTCGGAGTATTCAAGTATCTCATTGACGAGAGCGGTGAGCCTGTCCGCCTCATCGACGATAACAGCCACGTCCTCGGCGCACTGCTTCTCATCCTCGCGGGAGATATCGCGTATCATCTCAGCGTAGCCCTTTATCATCGTGAGCGGCGTGCGCAGGTCGTGCGACACATTCGCAAGGAGCTCATTCTGGAATTCCCGCGAGCGCCTGAGCTTGTCCGAGGTCGCGTCGAGCGTTTCGCTGAGCTCGTCGAGCTCCGAGCAGAAGCCCTCGCGGTAGCTGACGTCGCCGCTGTTTTCGCCGAGCTTATGCGCCTTTTCGGTGAGCTGTGATATCGGGCGCGAGAAGCTCCGCGCCATAAACCACGCGAGCACGAACGCTATCACGACCGAGAGGAGCGTCACCCACAGCAGCTGCACCCGCAGGATACGCACAGTCGAGCCGACCGCATTCAGCGTAGTTCCGAGGCAGAGCACAGCCTGCTCATCGCTGCCGTAGTAGTCGATATATCTTCCGCAGATGTACATATCATCTGTGCGGAGCTCCGCCTGTCCGTTCTCCGAGCTCTCGAGCTTCTTCACGAGCCCGCGGAAATTCAGCGGTAGCTCGCGATAATTCTCCTGCCAGCTGCCGTCGTTCATTCTCTGTCCGCGCCTATCGTCGGGCGGAGGCTGATCGGGCATATCGGGCATATCATCGGGCTTTTCGTCAAGCTTCTCATCGGGCTTCATATCAGGCTTTTCGCCGTCATCACGCAGGCGGTGCATCTTCTTGTACTCGTCGGAGCTGTACAGCACGTTTCCGTCCTTGTCGGTGACGAAAACGAGAATGGAGTTCTCGCACGAGAGCTCGTCGATGTAGTCGCCGATGTCGCTGTCGGAGCTGTGAGAGACTATCTTCTCGGCAGTCGAAACAGTGCTCCGAATCAGCATACCGTTGTAGAAGCTCTGAAGGAACACGGTCTGCAACAGCCACAGCACTGTGAATATCACAGCGGTGAAGAAGACGAAGTATACGAGGAGCTTTCTGCGAAAGGAGCCTGTTTTACGCTTCAAACTTGTATCCCACCCCTCGAATGGTCTTTATGCTGTCGCGGTAAGCCCCGAGCTTGCCGCGCAGGAGCTTTATCTGCCAGTCAACAGTCCTGTCCACGCCGAAGCTGTCGTAGCCCCACACTTCGTTGAGTATCCGATCGCGCGAGAGCACCACTCCCCTGTTCTTCACGAGCAGTACGAGCAGAGCGTACTCCTTGGCGGTGAGGTCAGCCCTCTCGCCGTCGATAGTGACGGTCAGACCGAGGGTATCTATCTCGATGCCGCCAGCAGTGATACGGGCGCTGTCAGGCGACTTCTCGGCGGGTCTGCCGTGGCTGAGAATGACCTTTATACGCGCCATGAGCTCCATAGGCGAGAATGGCTTAGTGACGTAGTCGTCCACGCCGACCTCGAAGCCGAAGAGCTTGTCGTACTCGGTGCCGCGTGCGGAGAGCATTATCACGGGTATGTCCTTGAATTCCTTTATTTTCTTGCAGGCAGTGAAGCCGTCGGTATCGGGCATCATGACGTCCATAACGATGAGGTCGAAGTCGGCGGCTTTGCAGGCTTCGACAGCCTGTCTGCCGTCGGAGACGACGGTCGCCTCGTAGCCCTCACGCTGAACGTAGCGGCTTATCATAGCGGTGATATTGGGTTCGTCGTCGGCTATAAGTATCCTTGCCATAGCGCACCTCCGAGAGATTTTTTTATAATTATACACTAAAACCGCCCATTTGTAAACAGGTAAAACAATATTGGGTTCCAAGGGACTATGTCCCTTGGCGGATTCCAAAGGCAGAGCCTTTGGCAGGGCGTGGGACAGCGTCCCACATCCGAAGGGCGCTCCGCAAGGGGATGAATTCAAAAACAGCCCTGTGGGCTGTTTTTGAAGAGGGGACGCCCTGCAAGTTAAGCTGCGTACCAAATCTTTGATTTGGATTTCGCAGCTATATGCAGCTATGCTGTTGAGAGCCTCCCCTGCTGCCGTTCCGTATTTACTTGTCCGCGGAATTATTCCGCGCGGTGTTACAATGCCGTTTGTTGGCGGGCGGATATCATCCGCCTGCCATTATTCCGACACATCACCTGAAACCGATTGTAGGGGACGGCGTCCTCGACGTCCCACCCAAAACCGATACACCACCTGAAATCAATTGTAGGGAACAGCGCCCCGTCAATTACGTAACCGCCGCCGTATTCGGATTCTGCGGACGCGCAATGCGCGTCCCTACAATTCGTTACGGCAACCGATTGACAAGACACGGGCGGCGAAACGCCGCCCCTACAGCGGGTCGATGTGAGCATCGCCCCCTACGTCTTGCTTCTTGTAGACGGGCGCACGGAATGCGCCCCTACAATAATTCCGAATTCCGAATTATAATTACACATTACGCATTACGCATTACGAATTAAGCATTTTAAAACATCTGACCGCCGCCGAAGCCTCCGCGGCCTCCGCCGCCGCTAAAGCCGCCGAAGCCGCCCATTCCGCCGCCGCCCATCATAGATGCCTGAGGGATAGAGTCTACCTGCGAGCCGTTGATGATGATAGTGCCGCCGTTGTAGGTAGCCGTGCCGTCGTAGTCGAAGGACTCTGACGAACCCTGCTGCGGGTAGGAGATATCTATCGTGCCGCCCGAAACGGTGACATTTCCGTTTACGTCTATCGCGTCGACGTCGCTGCCGCTCATAGTGATGGTCACATTGCCGCCGTTTATCTCGACCGCGGGAGTACCGACCGCCGCGCTCTTATACGAGCCGTTTATGCCGTCGTCGCTCGCGGAGATATTGACATCGCCGCCGTTGATGAGAACGTAAGTCGCCTCTATGCCCTCGGAAGCGGTGATATCGAAGGTCCCGCCGTCGATTTGCAGCAGAGCGCACGCCTGTATACCGTCGCTTCTGCCGTTAATGGTGAACGTGCCGCCTGAGATAGTGATAGTGCCCTCGGAGTCGTCGTTCTCGCAGTGGAAGCCGTCCTTGTTGGTGTTGACAGTGAACTCGCCGTCACTGATGGAAATGGAATCATTCGCCTCGAAGGCGTCGAGAGCGCTGTTCACGTTATAGGTACCGCCCGTCACCTTCAGATCGTCCTTGCAGGTGATACCGTTGCCGTAATTGGAGGTCACATTCAGCGTACCCACGCCGTTGAGCACGAGGTCGTCCTTCGAGAAGATGACCGAGTCTGTGTTGGTGTCGCCGTCGGCAGAGAACTCACCGCTCACCGTGAGAGTGTTCTCGCTGTCGGTGGTGGTGACGAAGACCTTATCCGCGGAAACAACATATATCGCGGGGAAGTCGCTGTTGCTTATCTCCACGCCGTCGAGCACGAGCTGCACCTTCGCGTTTTCGTCAGCCTCGACCCTTATGGTGCAGTCCTCAGCCGAGCCGCTTATCACGTAAACGCCCTCCTCGGTGATGCTGATGGTCTCGCCTTCGGAGACTGTAACAGCCGTGGCGTCGCTTGTATCAGCGAACTGTGCGAGGTCGCGCTTGGTATAAGTCTCATCGGAGGAGGTATCGGAAAGCTGCTCTATGGAAGCCGTCTCGGAGCTTGCCGAGTTGGTGTCCTCCTTCGCAGATTCGGTCTTGCTCGTCTTTGCAGAAGCCGAGGTTGAAACGCTCGCGGAGGTCGATGTCTCGGAAGCGGGAGAGCTGTCGGTTATCGCAGTAGTACCGCAGCTTGTCATAGCCGCCGCGACAGCCGCTGTAAGTGCAAATGCTAATAAATATGTGTTTTTCATATATAACGCTCCTTTTAGAAACTGAGTTGAGTTGTTTTGTTTCTATGTCTGTATTATAGCGCGGCTTTTTGAGAGGAAAATGGAGCATAGGTGGAAAAAGCCGTCCCGAATGTGGAATTTCCCGTCATTTTTGTGGCGGAAATGTGAAAAAGCAGGCAGATACCTCGTATCCGCCTGCTTTTATATACGTATCACAGCTCCTCCATACCGCTGATGCTGGCGTTTCTCTTTTCTATCTCTTCCTTTTTGACAGCATAGGGGTCTTTTATCTGACGCTGCTGCTTGTCGAGGTCGTACATCGCCTGCTTTACCTCGAAATTCGGGAAGCCGTACTGCTGCTCGAGCCGGTGATAGCTATTGTTGTTGACCATGGTCAGGTAAATGACCAAAATGACGAAGGCGTATCCGACTCCCGTAAATACGAGCTGCGTGATGAAATCATTCATAAGGGCGGATATCAGGAACTGCACCACGGTAATAACAACAGCAGCGACGCCAAACCAATTGTTCTTTGTCAGGACGCAGAAAATGCCCGCTGCTGCCGTACCGACGATACAGAAGCCCGATATCAGCAGCTCTGTGTCCGCTGTCATAGCTGCGCTAAAGAAGGTGAGAAGTGCGACCAGCAGATACAGCGCATACATAACGAGAAATACCGTCCCCGACTTCTTTGTTCTTTTCAGCTTGACCCTGTTTTTTGAAAATTCTTCTTCGAGTTCCATAGTCAGTTCCTTTCTGTTGATGATTCACAATTTGGTGATATGTTTTTTGTGCATACATACAAAGCTTGAAAAAACTTTTTCGATAATCAATGGTTTTCCATTGAAAAAGTGCCTTTTTCCGCCCCCTTATGAAAGGCATTTCACACAGGCGTCTTGTATATCCTCATATCGAAGCACGCGCCGCCGTCGGGAGCATTATACGCCTGAAGGCTGCCGCTCTGCGAGGTGACTATCCTCCTTGCGAAGGCAAGCCCTATGCCGTAGCCGCTGCCCGACGACGTACCCGAGCGGTAGAAGCGCTCGAAGATGTGGTCGAGGTCATCGCCGCTGAAGCCGCTGCCGCTGTCGGTTACGGTAATACCGGTGTATATAGGGCTCTCGGCGGCTGAAATAGCTATATTCCCGCCCTCGGGAGTATGCTCCATACAGTTTTTGAGTATATTCAGCAGAGCCTCGGTGAAGTACTGCATATCGCCTATGAAAGCGGGCTCGCCCGCTATGCTGACATCGACTGATATGTCCTTGAGTTCAAGCGATATCGAGATAGGTTCAAGCGCACTGCTTATGAGGTCGCGGCAGCTTATCTCCTGTTCGCGGAACGTCACTGCTCCCGCATCAATTCGCGAGAGCCCGAGCATGGTATCTATCAGCCAGTTCATACGCGAGAGCAGCGAATACAGCTCCTGCACGTGAGCAGCTCTCTGCTGCGGGGCAAGCTTCGGGTCGCGCAGCATCTCCACAAGCAGTATCATCGAGGTCAGCGGCGTGCGCAGCTGATGAGCGATGTCCTCCATCGACTCCTTCATAAACTGCTTGTCGGCAAGGAGAGCTGAATTCTGCTCGCGCAGCATTATCGTCATCTTGTGTATCTCGGCGGTCAGTATGCTCAGCGAGCCCTCGTTGTAGTCGGCAAAGCTGACGGAATCGCTGCCCTTGAGTATGCTGTCGATGTCGTTGCAGAGCGCGAGGAGCTTCTTCCTGCGCTGATACTGCAATATCTCGTCCACGATGAATATCGCCGCCGACACACAGACGAGCACTATCGCCGCAGGTATGCTGAAAAGCGCACATACTGCCGCTCCGACAGCTGTCAGCGCGATATGCAGCACACGGCGGAGCTTCTCGGGAGTCATTTCTCCACCGCCTTATAGCCCATTCCGCGCACGGTAACTATTATGGAGGGGCTCTGCGGATCGTCCTCTATCTTTTCGCGCAGACGCTTCATATAGACGTTCAGCGTGTTGTCCGATACATACTCCCCCGACACCGACCACAGCTCCTCCGCGAGACGGTCGCGGGTGAGGAGCTTGTCCTTGTTGCTGAAAAAGACGAGCAGCAGGCGATATTCGAGCGCCGAGAGGTAGACCTCCTCGCCGTTCTTCGTGACTATGCCGCGTGCGGGGTCTATGGTGACGTTGCCGCAGGTGAGAGCGGCAGATGTGCGGCTGTTCTTGCGCATCGCATTCTTCATACGCGCAACGAGCTCACGCGGGCGGAAGGGCTTGCTGATGTAGTCGTCAGCGCCTATCTCAAAGCCCGCAACGGTGCAGGCTTCGTCGGCGGAGGCGGTAAGGAATATCACAGGCACGTCGGAGCCCGCCTTTATCGCGGCACAGACCGTGAAGCCGCTGCCGTCGCCGAGCGAGAGGTCGAGCAGCACGCAGTCGAAGGAGCCGTTCTCAAAGGCTTCTATGCCCGAAGCCTGACCTGTTGCGTGCACGACGCTGTAGCCCTCGGACGTGAGAAACAGCGAGAGATTCTTCGCGAGCTGCATATCGTCCTCGACGAGAAGTATCTTTTGCATAGTATCACCTCTTTATTTCAATAGTATAACATATTATCCGTCAAATAGCAAGCTTGCCGCCAGAAAAAACGCGGCTCGGAAGGGCTTGCCTTCCGAGCTGCGCTCTGCGATGTATTTTATATTTGCGCAGTAAGCCGCACCTTCATTATTCACTATTCGTTATTCACTGAAAAACCGCAAAGAAGTATTGGCTCCCTTGCGGTCTTTATGTTATCGGTCGAGGTCGATCAATAAAACACGAACCTCACAAACACCGTGCATAACGCTCCGACTGTGAGTGCTGTTATCCCCATTGCTGTCAGTACGAGCAGAGCTTTCTTTTTCCTTTTTTCAGGGGCTGCCTTATTTCCGAAGGGCAGCAGGATCGCTCCCACTAAAGCCGCGGCAAGCAATGCAGCAACCGCTATGCCTGACACGAAAGCCGCAAAGGAAGTATACACCGTGATAGCCTTTTCTCCCCTGCATTTCGCCTTTGCTCCGTCAGCACAGACCTCATAAACGCTGTGGCTTCCCCTCACCTTCACAGGGTCGGTGACAAGGAGGACATTGCCGTCCCTATCGCAGTAGGCGACCTTGAATTCACCGTAGTATTCAAAGATATCACTATTGAAGTAAGCCGACGGCATATCCCAGTTTAGTTCACACCCCTCGGTAAATACCCTGTTTTCGACCGCAATATGCCTTCTCATCATACAGCTTGTGAAGCCGTCGTCATATTCGGCAAGCCCGCAGTGCTCGTCAAGCTCAATGTCTCCCGAATCTATGCGGACTGTGTGGCATACAGCTGTTTTCCCATTGTCGGAAGGTTCCGCAGCGGGAGCGTACTTGTCGTCCTCGACCTTCTTGAAGAGGATATCCGCAAAGACTGTTCCCTCGGGAGCGTTGGTAATATAGATACTGATTCCACACTCGTAAAATCCCATTGCGCTGGCGTACATTGCTCCGCAGAGCATGGTAAGAATGGTGATGATCCCGACAGTGAATGACACGATAAAACGTTTCATAGGCACACCTCCCGAACGGCTTTTTTCCATCATAGCACGCCGCAGGAACGGTGTCAACCAGCTGAACGAAGTCTTAATTTTATTATAACTCGATTGTAAAAAAGGACACGACTTCATAAGAAGTCGTGTCATCTTTTTATAGCCACTGTGTGAAGGCTGTCTTATCTGTTCGGTTGTAGCCCGCACGCTCGTAGAACCTGAGCGTGCTCTCCTCCTTCGAGCCCGTCGCGAGCAGCAGCTTATAGCAGCCCTCGCGCTCGGCGATGTCCTTCGCGTAGTCGAGGCACGCGGTCGCGAGCCCTCTTTTGCGGTAGGAGCTGTCTGTGACAACGTTTTCGATGAAGGCGTGCGGACGCAGTCCCCGTGTGAGGTTGGGGATTATCACGCACACGCAGGAGGAGACTATCTTCCCGTCCTCCTCAGCGACGATGATGTGGTGGTTCGGGTCGGCAAGGATAGTCCGCCATATGCCGAGCACCTTCTCGTCTATCTCGGGGACCTCCTTCTCGTGGAGGTGGGTGTACAGCTCAAGCAGCCCCCTGAGGTCGTCGTCGTTTATCTCGCGTATCATAGCCTTATGCCTTCGATTTCTCGTAAGCCTCGCGGACAGCAAGGCAAAGCTGGTCGGCACAGGAGGTCGGGCGCGCTCCGCAGGTGTTGCCCTTGAGCTTTGCCTCTATCTCCTCGACGGTCATACCGTCAACGAGCTTGGACACGGCTTTGAGGTTGCCGTTGCAGCCTCCGAGGAAGGAGACGTCGGTGATGACGTTGCCGTCGATGTTGAAGCTTATCTGCTGTGCACAGACCATTCTCGGCTTGTATGTATATTTCATATTTACGCTCCTTTACAGCTATCCCCGACGCTTTGAACGTCGGGGATATTGCTTTTATACTATGGGATTGCTGTTTATTGCGGGATTGTGCTCGCCGTATGCCTCGTTCTTTACGACCTTGACATGGCTGTAGCAGTCCATACCTGTACCCGCGGGTATGAGCTTACCGATGATAACGTTCTCCTTGAGTCCGAGGAGCTTGTCGCTCTTGCCTCTGATAGCGGCGTCTGTAAGAGCCTTTGTGGTCTCCTGGAAGGAAGCCGCCGACATAAAGCTGTCGGAGTTCGAGGAAGCCTTCGTGATACCCTGAAGCACGGGAGTTACCTGTACGAGCTGTACATCGTACTCGCCTGCGTCGATACGAGCCTGAAGCTCCTCGTTGATAGCGTCTATCTCCTTGCGGTCTACAAGGTTGCCGGGGAGGAGGTAGCTGCTGCCCGAATCCTCTACCTTTACCTTGCGGAGCATCTGGCGGACGATTACCTCGATGTGCTTGTCGTTGATATCAACACCCTGTAAGCGGTAAACCTTCTGTACCTCGTTGATGATGTAGTTCTGTACATCGTGGATACCGAGGATATTGAGGATATCCGCGGGGTAGATGTTACCCTCTGTGAGGCGCGTGCCCTTGGTTATCTGCTCGCCCTCCTGAACGCGTATCTTGAGGTTGTACGGTATCATATAGCTCTCGCTCTCGCCAGTCTCGTCATTGGTGACGATGATGTTGCGGGTAGTCTTTACCTCTTCGATGGTTATCCTGCCCGCGATCTTGGAGAGGATAGCCGCGCCCTTGGGACGTCTGCTCTCGAAGAGCTCCTCAACACGGGGAAGACCCTGTGTGATATCCTCAGCGTCGGCAGAAGCAACACCGCCGGTGTGGAAGGTTCTCATGGTGAGCTGTGTACCGGGCTCGCCGATGGACTGCGCCGCGATTACGCCGACAGCCTCGCCGACTGATACAACATTGTTGAACGCGAGGTTAGCGCCGTAGCACTTCGCGCACACGCCGTTCCTTGCCTTGCAGTTGAGGACGGAGCGGATAGTGATCCTCTCGACGCCTGCCTCGATTATCTTCTTGGCGTCTGCGTCGTTGATGAGCTTGTTCTTGGAGACGATGAGCTCGCCTGCCTCGTCGCGGAGGTCCTCGGAGAGGAATCTGCCGACAAGACGCTCAGCAAACGGCTCGACTATCTCGTTGCCGTTTCTTATCTCGTATACCTCGATACCGTCGGTAGTACCGCAGTCCTCCTCGCGGATGATAACGTCCTGAGAAACGTCAACAAGACGACGTGTCAGGTAACCCGAGTCAGCGGTACGGAGAGCCGTATCGGCAAGTCCCTTACGGGCACCACGGGAAGCGATGAAGTATTCGAGGATATTAAGACCTTCACGGTAGTTAGCACGGATAGGGATCTCGATTACGGCACCCGAGGTGTTGGCGATAAGTCCGCGCATACCTGCGAGCTGACGTATCTGCGAGATTGAACCACGGGCACCCGAGTCCGCCATCATCCAGATAGGATTGTAGCGGTCGAAGTTTGCCTTCAGTGCTGCTGTAACCTCGTCGTTGGTATTCGTCCAAAGCTCGATCACCTGCTTGGACTTCTCCTCTGCGGAGATGTAGCCGTACTCGTAATCCTCGGTGATGCGTGCAACCTCTTCGTCTGCCTTTGCGAGTATCTCCTTCTTCTGAGGAGGAATGGAGGCGTCGCATACGGCAACGGTGAGAGCCGCTCTTGTCGAATACTTGTAGCCGAGAGCCTTGATACGGTCAAGTACCTCGGAGGTAGTTGTCGTGCCGTGTATCTTGATGCAGCGCTCGATGATGTCGGAGAGCTGCTTCTTGCCTACGAGGAATGCTACCTCGAGGTCGAACTGCTTGTCGGAGTTCGTTCTGTCAACGTAGCCGAGGTTCTGCGGGATATTCTCGTTGAAGATGAGACGTCCGACTGTAGCGTCTATTATCTTGGACACCTTCTTGTCGCCGATGTCCTTGGTTATCTTTACCTTGATATTTGCGTGGAGCGAAACGTCGTGCTCGTAGTAAGCCATAAGAGCCTCGTTCACGTCGCGGAACACCTTGCCCTCGCCGGGCTCGCCGGGCTTATCCATAGTAAGGTAGTACGAACCGAGTACCATATCCTGCGAAGGTACGGCAACAGGCTTACCGTCTGACGGCTTGAGCAGGTTGTTGGCGGCAAGCATAAGGAAGCGTGCCTCTGCCTGAGCCTCTGCCGAAAGAGGAAGATGTACAGCCATCTGGTCGCCGTCGAAGTCAGCGTTGAACGCCGAGCATACGAGCGGGTGGAGCTTGATAGCTCTGCCCTCTACGAGTATCGGCTCGAACGCCTGAATACCGAGACGGTGGAGCGTAGGAGCACGGTTGAGCATTACAGGGTGGTCCTTGATGACGTCCTCAAGAGCGTCCCATACCTTGTTGTCGGCACGGTCGATGAGCTTTCTTGCGGACTTGATGTTGGCGATAGCCTTCTTGTCAACGAGTCTCTTCAGTACGAAGGGCTTGAAGAGCTCCAGTGCCATTTCCTTCGGAAGACCGCACTGGTACATCTTCAGCTCAGGACCTACGACGATAACCGAACGTCCCGAGTAGTCAACACGCTTACCGAGAAGGTTCTGACGGAAGCGTCCCTGCTTACCCTTGAGCATATCGGACAGCGACTTGAGAGCACGGTTGCTCGGACCTGTTACGGCTCTGCCGTGTCTGCCGTTGTCGATGAGAGCGTCAACTGCTTCCTGGAGCATACGCTTCTCGTTTCTTACGATGATGTCGGGAGCGTCGAGCTCAAGCATTCTCTTCAGACGGTTATTTCTGTTGATAACACGTCTGTAGAGGTCGTTGAGGTCAGATGTAGCGTAGCGTCCGCCGTCGAGCATTATCATAGGACGGAGATCGGGCGGGATAACGGGTACCACGTCGAGCACCATCCACTCGGGCTTATTTCCCGAGAGGCGGAATGCCTCGATTATCTGGAGTCTCTTTAGAAGCTTTACCTTCTTCTGACCAGAGGGAAGTCCCACGAGCTCGTTTTTGAGGTCGTCGGAAACTATCTCGATGTTGTTCTTCCACTCGATGTCTGTGAGCTCCGCGAACTTGCGGCACTCCTCACACTCGCACTCGAGCGGGTTGTTATAGCACTCAACGCGGCTGTAGCCGAGGCTTATCTTGCCTGTCTCGATGAGTCTGTTCTTCTGTGTGTCGTATCTTGCGGGGTCGTACTCGTTGAGGAGCTTCTTGATAGCCTCAGCGCCCATTTCAGCCTTGAAATCGTCGCCGTACTTCTCTACGAAGGAGAGGTACTCCTTCTCGGAGAGGAGCTGCTTCTTCACGAGCTCGGTATTGCCCGGGTCTGTTACGATGTACTTCGTGAAGTAGAGTACCTCCTCAAGGCGCTTCTGCGATACCTCGAGCACCTGTCCGATACGGGAAGGTGTGCCCTTGAAGTACCATATATGCGACACGGGAGCTGCGAGCTCGATGTGACCCATTCTCTCACGGCGCACTCTTGCCCTTGTTACCTCAACTCCGCAGCGGTCGCAGACCTTGCCCTTGAAGCGTATCTTCTTGAACTTGCCGCAGTGACACTCCCAGTCCTTTGTAGGTCCGAATATCCTTTCGCAGAAAAGGCCGTCCCTCTCGGGCTTCTGTGTTCTGTAATTTATAGTCTCGGGTCTTTCAACAATGCCGTATGACCAGCTTCTGATCTGTTCGGGCGATGCAAGACCGATCTTTATTGATTCAAAAGTCGTATTTTCCAAACTGCTACCTCCTGCAATTTATTGCCGATTCATTTCGTATACCGACTGTTTTATCAGCCCTCGTCGCCTTCCTCATCGAGGTCGAAGCTGTCGAAAACATCGTCGCCCTCTTCCTCGTCGTTGAAGTCGAGGTCGTCCTCGGACTCGTCGTCGTCGAAGCTGAACTCGTCGTCCTTGTCAACGCCGTCGAAGTCGTCGCCGTCCTCGAAGCCGAAGCCTGCCTCGCCGAGCTCGTCGTCGGAGTAGCTTGTTCCGTCGGCAGTATCCTCGTCAGCGTAGGAATCTCTTGCAGGTATCGGATCGTCGTCGAAGTTCTGCTTGAGGTCGATCTCCTCCTGATTGCTGTCGAGCACCTTGACGTCGAGACACAGTGACTGCATCTCCTTGATGAGTACCTTGAAGGACTCGGGTATACCCGGTGTGGGAACGTTCTGTCCCTTTACGATAGCCTCGTAGGTGTTTACACGTCCGATGGTATCGTCCGACTTGACGGTGAGTATCTCCTGAAGGGTATAAGCTGCACCGTAAGCCTCGAGAGCCCAGACTTCCATCTCACCGAAACGCTGTCCGCCGAACTGAGCCTTACCGCCCAGAGGCTGCTGTGTTACGAGAGCGTAGGGACCTACCGAACGCGCGTGGATCTTATCGTCTACGAGGTGGTGGAGCTTGAGGTAGTACATATAGCCCACCGTTACGCGGTTGTCGAACTTCTCGCCCGTGCGTCCGTCGTAGAGTGTGAACTTACAGTCGTCTGTGAATTCGAGAGCCTTGGGGTTGATGACCTTATCCATAGCCTTGAGCTCGAACATATCGTCCTTGTGCTCCTGAGCGTAGTCGTTTGCCATCTTGAAGCACTCACGGATATCGTCCTCGTGTGCGCCGTCGAATACAGGTGTCATAATGTGCCAGCCGAGAGCCTTGCAAGCCATACCGAGGTGGACCTCAAGCACCTGTCCGATGTTCATTCGCGAAGGAACGCCGAGGGGGTTGAGCACGATATCGAGCGGTGTGCCGTCGGGGAGGAAAGGCATATCCTCCTCGGGGAGTATGCGCGATACGACGCCCTTGTTACCGTGACGGCCAGCCATCTTATCGCCGACCGTGATCTTACGCTTCTGAGCAATGTAGCAGATAACGCGCTTGTTTACGCCTGCGCTGAGCTCGTCGCAGTTCTCGCGGGTGAATACCTTGACGTCAACGATGACGCCTGCCTCACCGTGCGGTACCTTGAGGGAGTTGTCGCGCACCTCTCTTGCCTTCTCGCCGAAGATAGCGCGGAGAAGTCTCTCCTCAGCGGTGAGCTCGGTCTCGCCCTTGGGCGTTACCTTGCCGACGAGGATATCGCCCGATGTTACCTCCGAACCGATGCGGATGATACCGTTCTCGTCGAGGTTTGCAAGTGCGTCGTCGCCGACGTTGGGGATATCGCGGGTTATCTCTTCGGGTCCGAGCTTGGTGTCGCGGCACTCTATCTCGTACTCTTCTATATGAACTGATGTGAATACGTCTTCTCTTACGAGGCGCTCGTTAAGGAGAACGGCGTCCTCGTAGTTGTAGCCCTCCCAAGTCATAAAGCCGATGAGAGCGTTCTTACCGAGGGATATCTCGCCGTCTGCGGTAGCGGGACCGTCAGCGAGCACCTGTCCCCTCTTGACCTCCTCGCCTGCTGTGACGATAGGTCTCTGGTTTACACACGTGCCCTGATTCGAGCGCTTGAACTTGATGAGCTCGTACTTGTGCTCGATGCCCTCGGAGTCTATCATATGGATCTTGTCGGCGTCAACGTAGGTTATCTTGCCGTCGTAGTCGGAAACTACGCATACGCCCGAGTCAACAGCCGCCTTGTACTCCATACCTGTGCCGACGAACGGACGCTCGGTCTTGAGGAGCGGTACTGCCTGCCTCTGCATATTAGAGCCCATGAGAGCACGGTTAGCGTCGTCGTTCTCAAGGAAGGGGATCATAGATGTAGCGACAGATACGACCATCTTAGGCGATACGTCCATATAATCGACCTTCTCGTGGTCGATCTCGAGTATCTGCTCGCGGAATCTTGCGTTTACACGGGGTCTTGCAAACTTGCCGTCCTCTGTGAGGGGCTCGTTAGCCTGAGCAACTACAAAGTTGTCCTCGGTGTCGGCAGTCATATAAACTACCTCGTTCGTAACAACGCCCGTAGCCTTGTCTACCTTGCGGTAGGGAGCCTCTACGAAGCCGTACTCGTTTATCCTTGCAAATGTTGCGAGGTAGGAGATAAGTCCGATGTTAGGTCCTTCAGGAGTCTCGATAGGACACATTCTTCCGTAGTGGCTGTAGTGAACGTCACGTACCTCAAATCCCGCACGGTCTCTTGAAAGACCTCCGGGTCCGAGGGCGGAGAGACGTCTCTTGTGTGTGAGCTCGGCGAGCGGGTTGTTCTGATCCATAAACTGGGACAGAGGCGAGGAGCAGAAGAACTCCTTCATAGCCGAGGATATGGGTCTGATATTGATAAGAGTCTGGGGCGTGAGGGTGTTCACGTCCTGAGTCTGGATGTTCATTCTCTCGCGGATACCGCGCTCCATACGTGCATAGCCGATACGGAACTGGTTCTGAAGGAGCTCGCCTACCGAGCGGATACGTCTGTTGCCGAGGTGGTCGATATCGTCAACTGTGCCGACGCCCTCACAGAGGTTAATGAAGTAGCTGATGGTAGCGAAGATATCGTCGAGGATAATGTGCTTCGGAACGAGCTCGTCTGCACGCTTCTTGATGTTCTCCTCGAGCTCCTCTGCGTCTGCGGAGTTCTCCATAATGTCGCGGAGCACCTTGAAGGATACCTTCTCGTTGATGCCGTACTTCTCGGTATCGAAGTCAACGTAGCCCTTGATGTCTACCATGCCGTTGCCGATTATCTTGACGGTCTTCTCAACGGGACGTATCTGTGTCTCGCCGCGGTCGTTGGTGTAGTACTCCTTGGACTCGACAGTGACGAATGCGCTGTATACGCCTGCCTGCTCTATCTCGCAAGCCTTGTCGTAGGTGATCGTTTCGCCTGCGTCAGCCATTATCTCGCCTGTCATCGGGTTGATAACGGGCTCTGCGAGCACGTGACCCGAAAGGCGGGTAGCTATGCCGAGCTTCTTGTTGTACTTGTATCTTCCGAAGCGGCAGAGGTCGTACCTCTTGGCGTCGAAGAAGAGGTTGTTGAGGTGAGTTACCGCGCTCTCTACCGTCGGGGGCTCGCCCGGACGGAGCTTCTTGTATACGTCGATAAGAGCGTCGGAGTTGTTCTTGGTCTGGTCCTTCTGGAGGATAGTCTGCTTGAGTCTCTCGTCCTCGCCGAAGAACTCGAATATCTCCTCGTCGGAGCCTATACCGAGTGCACGGATAAAGGTGGTTATCGGTATCTTTCTGTTCTTGTCGATACGGACGTAAACGATGTCGTTGGAGTCCATCTCGTACTCGAGCCATGCGCCGCGGTTCGGGATAACGGTGGTATTGAAGAGGTCCTTACCTGTCTTATCCTTCTCGAACGCATAGTATACACCCGGCGAACGCACGAGCTGTGATACGATGACACGCTCCGCACCGTTGATAACGAAGGTTCCGCTGTCTGTCATGAGCGGGAAGTCGCCCATGTATATCTCGCTCTCGCTGACTGCTCCCGTCTCCTTGTTGCAGAGAGTAGCAGTAGCCCTCATCGCTACCTGATATGTGGCGCCTCTGGACTTGCACTCTGCAAGGCTGTACTTGGGAGTATCATCGAAGCGGTAGTCCTTGAAGTTGAGGACGAGGTTGCCGTTGTAGTCGGTTATCGCGGTCATATCGCGGAATACCTCTCTCAGTCCCTCTTCCCTGAACCACTTATACGAGTTCTTCTGTACCTCGATAAGGTTCGGCATCTCAAGAGGCTCGGTGATCTTACCGAAACTCATCCTGACGTTTTTTCCCAGCTGCTTAGGTGTTACATTCACCATAGGCGGAACCTCCTTATTATTTCTACCCCGCAGACGCTTCTGCGCGTCGGGGCTGTTATCACCTTGCGTACCCTTTTGGAAAAATTTTTGAAAAAGCTATTGACAAGTACTGCACAGATGTGCTATAATATCTTGCAAAGTAGCGGCACTTTTCCATATTGATACATTATATTAGTATATCACTCTTTTGCAGCAGTGTCAAGCGCTTTTGGTAAATATCAGCATTCTTGCCGAAGTTTCATGTGAAGCCTCGGCTTTTTTTGTAGCTTAATGCAATTGGGCTGAAAATGCAAAAATCCCGAGGCGTTCCTCGGGATTTTTTGTTGGGGCGGATATTAGCCGACCGATATTTCAGCATAATTTTCAATTACGACCTCAATTGCCGTTTCTGCGTTAATTTGTGACGACGATTTACCAGAATCGGAATCAGATGAACAGCTTTTCATACAAGCAACGAAGCCGAAAATTATCAAACCAAAGATGATAACAACGCCAGCAATCGCTCCTATGCCCAAAACCAGCAAAACTTTCTTTAATCCTTCCGTTAATTTCTCAAAGAAAGTAAGCGTGTTTTCAATGCCATCACAAACACCGATTACACCGTCAAGCGCCTTATCAGCAGTTCCAAAGGCAGTTTTAAAGCGTTCGTGCTTTTGCTGTTTCTTTTGCATTTCTGATTCGTGCTTCATTTTTTCGACAGCTTGTTTTTCTTCGTGCTCCATTCTTTGTATTTCTATTTTTGCTTTTTCACTAAGTTCATTAAGGATTATTTTTTTGTTGCAGTATGGACAAAGAAAAATATTTGTATCTGCGTTTTGTTGTAGGTTTGCTCCGCAATTCGGACATTCAAGTTTGAATACCTCCATATTTTTCCCTCCTTGTTACGTTTGGTAGTAAAATGTGCAGAATAGACAAATTAACGGTATACCGTTAATATTATTTTAGCACACCCAGTTCCAAAAGTCAACGGTTTACCGACAATAATATTTAACAAAAAATGCTATCATTATTTATGTACTATTACATGAAAGGATAGCGGGATATGAACATTTCGGAAGCAGTCGCGGCACGGATACTCGACCTGTGCAAGCAGAAAAATATAACTGTCAACAAGCTCTCGACGCTTTCGGGTGTTACGCAGTCCACCGTCAACGACATCGTGAACCGCAAAGCCAAGAATATCGGCATTGTCACGATAAAAAAGCTGTGCGACGGCTTCGAGATGACCATTTCCGATTTTTTCAATACCGACGATTTCAAAAAGCTTGAACAAGAGCTATACTAAAAAAATCCCGAGGTCAGTCCTCGGGATCTTTTTTTGTCAGTTTTATTATGAGTGCGGTCACGAGCAGTGCCGCTCCGATGACTATGGACAGCACCAGCGGCAGAAGCACCGCCGCGAACGGTACTCCCAGCCTGCCTGTGAGGAATATCGCTGTCGGAGCGTCCGCCCCGCCTATTATCCCCACGTGCCCGTACTCCCGTCTCAGCGTGTACACGAACCACGTGATAAGCCCGACCATGCCAAGTCCGCCGCTGCCCATAAGCGCGGCTCCCGCGATGAGCAAGCCCTTTTTCATAGCGTCACTCCTCGTCCTCGTCATAGAATACGTTGTAGGCTACCGCGCGGTGGCTGTAGGTGCTTATCACAAGTCCGATGACGGCGTACATACTCAGCATAGCCGTACCGCCGCCGCTCAGGAACGGCAGAGGTATGCCGATAACGGGCGCGACCTTCAGCACCATGCCGATGTTCATAAGACAGTGAGTGAAGAAGAGTCCGAACGCGCCCATGCAGATGAAGCGCCCGAGGCGGTCGCGGGTGATGCGGCTGTCGGCGAATATTTTCAGTATGATGTACGCGAGCACGATGATTATGCCTATCGAGCCGACAAAACCGAAGACCTGTCCCACGTGCGCGAAGATGAAGTCGTTGTGCAGCTCGGGGACGTAGATGTAGTCCTTCTTGCCGTCGAATATGCCCTTGCCGAAGATACCGCCCGATTTTATGGCGGCAAGTCCGAGGTCCTGCTGATACTCGATGTTCTCGGGGTCTGAGCCCGGGTGGAAGAGTATCAGTATACGCTGCTTGTGGAAGGAGCTCAGGAAGTTGAACCACATCACGGCTACAACTCCCGCTACCGCGAAGGGCGCGGCGACGAGGTACTTCCACGATATCTTCGCGGACACGAGCATAAAGCCGAATATCGCCGCGAATATGATAGCTGTGCCATAGTCGCCCTGCAATGCGACTATGCCTATGGGGACTGCTCCGTGAATGAGCAGCAGCAGCATATGCAGCGGCTTGTTCATATCCTCCTCATCGCGCGAGAGGTGGTAGCCGAACGTGAGTATGAACGCTATCTTCATTATCTCCGACGGCTGCATACTCACACCGAATATACGTATCCAGCCCTGATCGTCCGCGCCCTCGCGCTGGTAGCCCAGCGGCGTGAACGGCAGTGCCACGAGCACCAGCGTCATCGGCACGAATATCCACCACACCTTCACGAGCTTGCGGTAGTCGATACAGGAGATGATGTACGCGGCGGCTATGCCCAGTCCCATTGATATGAGCTGGGTCTGCCAGTAGCTGTTTCCCACGCCCTCGTTTTCGCTTATCCCGCTCTTGACTATCGACCATATCAGTATCGTACTGATACACGAGCAGAGCGTCACCGCAAACAGCAGTCCGAGGTCGATATTATGCTTGCTTGCGGGCAATTTCTTGAATACTGATCCCATATTTATTGTTTCCTTTGTATTTGTTTATTGTATCTCCGACAATTTATGCGCGGAATAATTCCGCAGGCTGACAACTTCAAATCGTCAGCAGGGAACGCCCTCTCTTGCAGGGCGTTCCCTCTCAAAAACAGTCCACTGGACTGTTTTTTGATTCACCCTTTGCGGAGCGCTTTTTCTATGTGGGGCGCTGCCCCACACCCTGCCAGAGACGCTGTCTCTGGGCTCTGCCAAAGGGACGCAGTCCCTTTGGAATCCCAATGTTTGTGTCCGTTAACGAAACAAATCAAACGCCGTCCTGCCAGTATTTGCGGTCGAGGCTGCGGTACTGTGCCGCGGCGGCGACGTGTCTGCGGGTGATGACCTCGCTGCCGCCGAGGTCGGCTATGGTGCGCGCGACCTTCAGTATCCTGTCGTATGCTCTCGCGCTGAGCCCGAGACTGTCGAACACGCTCTTCATCATCGCCTCCGCGCCGTCGTCCATCGGGCACATCTCGCGGAGCTTGTCGGGCGTGATGAGCGCGTTGCAGGTGATGTCCGTCCCGCGGAAACGCTCCGCCTGTATCTCCCGCGCCGCCATTACGCGCTTTCTTATCTCCGCCGAGCTCTCCTCGCTCGTCTTTGCCGAGAGGTCGTCGTACTCCACGGGAGCTACGTCTATATGCAGGTCGAAGCGGTCAAGTAGCGGTCCCGATATCTTCGAGAGGTATGCCGAGACCTTCTTCTGCGAGCATATGCACTTGCGCTTCGGGTGTCCGTAATAGCCGCACGGACACGGGTTCATCGCGCCTATCAGCATTATCGTGCACGGGTAGGTTATCGTACCCGAGGCACGCGCTATCGTGACCTTTCTGTCCTCTAACGGCTGACGCATTATCTCAAGCGTGCGGCGGTCGAACTCCGCAAGCTCGTCGAGGAAGAGCAGTCCGTTGTGCGCAAGCGATATCTCGCCCGGCTGTGGTATGCTGCCGCCGCCTGCAAGTCCCGCCGAGGATATCGTGTGGTGCGGTGAGCGGAACGGGCGCTTCGTGATTATCGGAGTGTCGGCGTTGAGCAGACCCGATATCGAGTGTATCTTCGTGGTTTCAAGGGCTTCCTCGAAGGTGAGCGGCGGGAGTATCGACGGCATTCGCTTCGCAAGCATACTCTTGCCGCTTCCCGGAGCTCCTATGAGCAGGGCGTTGTGACCTCCCGCGGCGGCTATTTCAAGCGCCTTCTTCGCCGACTGCTGTCCGCGCACGTCCGCGAAGTCGAGGGTCTCGTTGTACGCGGCTTCGGGAGGTATGTAGTGCTCGCTCGGAGCCATAGGCTCCTCGCCGCGGAAGTGCAGTATAAGCTGCTCCGCGCTGTGCACGGCGTAAACGTCTATCCCCGCTATGACCGATGCCTCGCGGGCGTTCGCGGCAGGCACGAACACGCTCTTCATCCCCTTTTCACGGGCAAGCATCACCATCGGGAGCACTCCGTTCACGCGGCGGACATCGCCGTTCAGCGAGAGCTCGCCTATGAACGCGGCGTCCTCGGGGACGTCGTCTATCATTCTCATAGCGCGGAGTATAGCCATAAATATGGCAAGGTCGTGCACCGAGCCGCTCTTCTTCATATCCGCGGGCGCGAGGTTGACCATCACCGATGCCACGGGAAAGTTTATCCCGCACGACCTCATCGCCGCACGTATCCTGTCGCGGCTCTCCTTTATTACGGTGTCGGTAAGACCGTCTATCTCGAAATACGGCTGTCCGCGGCTGATGTCTATCTCAACATCGACGGGAAAGGCGTTCAGCCCGAAAAGTCCAAGGCTTGATACTTTAGCAAACAAGGTATTACCTCCTGTCGTTACTGGATGTCGAAGGGCTCGTCCGAGAAGCCCGCGTCGGGCTCGAACATCTCGCCGTCGGGGAGCTCGGGTGCCGCCATAGTCACGGGGACGGGGGCGGCAGAGGCGTCGAGCGCGATGTCCTCCATTACGGGCTCGGGTACCTCAATGCCCGTCATTTCGGGCAGAACAGGTGCCGAGCGTAGCACGTCCTCACTCCCGGGAGCTATCCTCTTGTCCTCGGGAGCTGTGCGGTACTCCGATATATAGCGCGAGGTGTAGGTCGGGTGCTCTATAGCCTCGGCGTAGTGCAGGCTGAAATGCGGCCAGCCCTCGGTCTTTATGAGCTGGTTGTAGTCGGCGTATACCCTGAAGCACGAATGTGTCAGCACTGCGCCTACAATGCCGATGATGAAGGTTATCATATCTATCGCCGAGTGGTCGAAGAAGGTCGCCAGAACGAGCAGTACGTACCAGATGAACATCACGATATGAAAGACCTTCCACCTGAAAAACGCGAAGAAGGAAACGGCAGTCACGAGTATCAGCTCCGCCGACTGCGCGAAGAGGTAGGGTATGCAGGTCGAGCAGCCGAAAAGCGACGGTATCCACGATATCAGCGGCATAGGTACGCCGCAGTAGGTTATGATGAGCAGTATGAACGAAACGCCCGCCGTGTAAACGAACACATTTCGCGAGAATTCGTATATCTCATTCATACGTCCCGCGCACACCGCGTAGTGACCGTGGTCGGGCTTTTCCTCGTATTTCGGGTTTGCCACGCTGCTCCCTCCCCTCGTTTTTGTGTATTGGTTATATTATACCACTATTTCAGGGAAATGTAAACATCAAAGATATTTTTTTAAGAGCTATGCCCTCGACCCGCCAAAGGCTCTGCCTTTGGAATCCGCCAGAAGCTCTGCCTCTGGACTCTGGTCAAGGCTCTGCCTTGACAATCCGCTGGGACGCCGTCCCAGACCCTGCCAAGGGACATAGTCCCTTGGAACCCAGCTTCGTTGCCGCTCGCAAGCTCGCTCAGTCTGTACAAACGGCACAGTCTGCTTTCGGCGGGTAACAATCGCAGGAAAAGACCACCGCAACGAACAGCTACCGCGCGAATCCGAAAGTTTCCCTCAAGCCTTTTCAAAGGCTTGCAGGGTCGAGGGACAGCGTCCCTCGTCGCCGTTCACAGTTTTTAGAGAACGGCGAAACTAATCGAAGGCGCCTCGCAAGGGGTGAATCAAAAAACAGCCCTGTGGGCTGTTTTTTGAGATAAGCTGCGTACCAAATCTTTGATTTGGCTTTCGCAGCTATATGCAGCTCTGCTGCTGGGGACGCCTTGTAAGATAAGCAGCACACCAAATCTTTGATTTGGATTGTGATGCTATATGCAACTCTGTTGTAGTGCGCCCGCCAATATTCGTTCAAACCTGCGGCAATGCCCTGTAGGGACGACCATTGGTCGTCCGTGTGTGTGCAGAGAATTTGCGGACGCGCAATGCGCGTCCCTACGCGAATAATTTTAGGGGCGGATATTATCCGCCCCTACAGCGGGACGCCGAGGACGCCGTCCCCCTACAGAAAAAGGACGGCATCAGCGTTATCCCCTTATCGGAACTATATAAAATCGTATGTGAACCGAGTGGTTATGAGCCACTCGGTTTTCTTTTGGCTTGTAATCACAAGCATTCTGGCTGAAATGTGTAACGAATACTTATCGGACAGCCGCTTTTCCTTGACTCCCTCTCACTGACCTCAATTCGTTTTACGAACAGATCAAGCAGTTTTGGAGTAACCTCGCTCATTTCAATATTTGCTTTGGCTTTGTCCATGAATTCCTTTATGCAGGTCTCCTGTAAATTCATGTTATCAACTTTCTTGGAGAGCTCTGCAAGCTCGGATTCAAGCTCCCGCTGCTCTGTCTCGTAGCCTGCCGCAAGCTTATCATATCGCTCGGGAGTCATTCTGCCTGCGGCTCTTTCCTCAAACAGACACTGTATAATGTTGTCAAGTTCACTGATACGCATTTCAACTTTGTCTCGCCTCTGTTCGGATTCTTTCTTGACTTTCAGAGCTTCTTCTCTGCCGTCCTGTACAGCTATGTCATAGAACTCCTGCGGATTCTCGCTTGCAAGCTCGGTCGTACCCTTTATCGCGTCCAATACCAATCTGTCAAGCTGACTCGCTTTAACGTGGTGGATAGTGCAGTATCTGCCCCCCTTAGTCTGATAGCCGCCGCATTGATAGTAGTTATTCTCAGGCTTGATGTTCTTTCCACGGTGAAGGTATAATTTAGCTCCGCAGTCCTTACAGTAGAGATAACCAGCATACTTGTCAGTATCTCCCTGACGGTCGGGACGCTTTCTTCCTTCATAATGCTTCTGAGCAAGTCCGAACAGCTCTCGGCTGACTATCGCTTCGTGAGAATTCTCAAATATAAGTATATTCTCAGGATCATTTTTCAGTCTTTTCTTCAGCTTATTTGACTTGCTGTAAGTGCTGAAGTTGACTGTATCACCGCAATATATCCTGTTGGACAGCATATCACGCACTGTGCTCTGATCCCACATATACGGAGTAGCAAGTGTTGGATGTTTGCTTTTATCACCCTTGATCCTGTAATGATAAACGCCCGGAGTCTCAATCTTGTGTTCCTCTAAGTACCTGCAAATCGCTCTTGTACCCTTGCCCTCGGCGCACAGCTCGAATATTTTATGAACTATTGGCGCTGTTACAGGATCAGGTATAAGTTTTTTTGTCTCTTTGTCCTTCAGGTATCCGTATGGAGTTACTGTCCCTACACGCTCGCCGCGTTCGCCCTTTGCCTTGAACACTGCACGTATCTTCTTGGAGCAGTCACGGGCGTAAAAGTCATTAAAATAATTCTTTATACCAGACATTTCATTCAATCCGTTCGCGCTGTCCACTCCGTCAGTAACTGCAATAAAGCGTACATCATAAGCTGGGAATACCAACTCCATGAGCTTATCAGTCTCTAAGTGGTCGCGTCCAAGTCTCGACTGGTCTTTCACTATGACCGTTCCCACAAGTCCGTTCTCAACATCTTTCAGCATATGAACGTACTCGGGACGCTTGTTGTTAACTCCGCTGTAGCCGTCATCGACATAGTACTGACAGTTGCGAAATCCGTTCTTGTCAGCGTACTCTTTGAGCATCAGCTTCTGATTCTCTATGGACAGTGATTCGCCTTCGCGCATATCCTCTTGTGAAAGGCGGCAATACAAAGCTGTTATTAAGTTCTGGTCTGGTTTCATAAATATATCCTCCTTCTCTGGAAACCAAACCGAATAGTTACTGTTGGCGCACCTTTCGGCACACCAACAGTATACTCCAACTCGGTCGGTTTGTCCAGTAAAATTTTCGTTAATATGCTTTCACAAGTGCGCGGAGCTTATCTTTCGCAGTTGATTTTGAATCTATTGGGAACTCGTTGATGACAGTAAATATCTTACCGTCTATCTCGACTTCCCTGATCTTAGTATATATCCTGCGCTGTTCTGCGTACTTGCTTGTTGAAGTTTTATTATCTTTTTCTGCCATTCAATTACCACGCTCCTTTTCTTTTTCTCGGTCATGTTTCTTGTGATTCTTTCATTGTTCATGATTCATCTCTCCTTTTTAATATTTGATTTTAGGGATCAGCCCATGTGTATTCCGTGAGCTTCCTTCCACTCTCGCTCCTCGGCGAGAGCTTTGCTGTCAATGTGTTCTCGAGCGTACTCGGTATCGTCAGCAGGCTCGTCCTCGATTATCGAAGCCACAGCTGTAACGCCGCTGACAATGCTATCAAGACTGACTGCGATATCACTATCCACTTGGCAACTTTCAAGCTGAGCCTGTGCTTGTATTCGTCGAGCTCTTTCAGCTTCAAGCCATACTTCTCGTTCAGTTTCCCAGCCTGTGAGACGAGGTCTGCTGTTGATTTCTTCAACAGAGTCGCTGTCGTTTCCGACATTTCTGCTGCCTGATTCAGCAACCCCCGACAGGTTTCTATTGTTGCGCTCTGCTCTGAGCGTATTGTTTTCAGCACCTGTTCTGTCTCGGCTTTCGTTGACAGAACCGATAGCGTTTGCAGTATCTCTAACTGCTCCTGCGACATCAGCTTGTTCAACTTTATCAGCGCTCTCCAATTGGCATCGAGTACCAACACTGCTGGCTGAGTTCCCTCCGCTGCTGATAATTCCTTGTCGTACATCTGATTCAGTTCGTCTAATCTCGAATTCACGCTCTAACATCTCCTTTCTGTATTTGTTGCCGTGCAGTTTATTGTCACGGCACTTTTTGCCATTGGGACAGGTATATGTGATGTATTTACGGCTGTCCTCCCACCGCACACTGTAGCCCTGCCGCTTCATCATGTAGCAGAACTGCTTTTGGGTTTTGGCTTGTTTCATGACTTGATTGATGACATTCATCAGCTCCCACTTGAAGCTCTCACCACGCTTTGCTGACCTGTACTCGCTGTCGGAGAGAAAGTCCTTATTCATTTTCTTCTTAGGCGTGTCAAGGACATGGACACCGTGGTGCTGACAAATATCATCACTGAGCTTCATCAGTTCCTCAACGCTTTCCTTGTTGGAATGATACTTCTTCCCGTCCTCAAAGCTGACAGAGTTCAGCACCAAGTGACTGTGAATATGCTCACGGTCGATATGAGTTGCAACCACAACTTCATAATTGTTGAACGCTTTCTCCGCAAGCTCCACAGCTATCTTGTGAGCGAGCTCAGGCTCGATCTCATATCCGCTTGGGAAACTCTGCACCAGATGATAGTACAGACGACCGTCGGGCTTGTGGTACAAGTTCTTGGTCGCGGTCATTTCATCGAGCGCAGTCTCGGGCGAGCAGTTGACTCCCGTCACGAAGCGCTTGTCCTCTGATACTGTTTTCTCCTTTCTGCTGACGTAGTTGAGGACGTTCTTCATACCGCCAGCGGATTGAGTTTTGTTGTTGATGAAATGAATAATAGGCACTATCTCACCGCCTTTGCTATCTCACAAACGGCTGCCGTTACTGACCTGTGCTGCTCCAACAGCTCGTCCAGTCGGACTGAGTGGAGCCGTCCTTCGTGAGCAAGCATTGCTATCTGATTGAGGTTTCGTCCGATTGCTTTCTGCTGCTTAGCGACCTCGCCCAGCCCGTCAACTACTACTATTTTCTTATCGAGTGCCGATCTGAGAACGAAGTCGCTGAGGGACAGCTTGTGCCGCTGAGCCTTGCTGTGTATCCGATTGTACTCGTCATCGGTACAGCGGATAGTGATAGTTCTGTTTCTCTTTCGCATATTTCAACCTCCTTTGCTTCCGTTTCATTTTTGTAGGGACGCGCCGACATTGAGACTTTCTGTCCGTTTTGACTATGTGGAGGCGCCATTGGGCGCGGCACCTCGCCGCAGGGGGTTCGGGGTTCGCCCCGACCAGCAAGCGTTCGGCGGACTGCCGAATGCGATGCTGGCATTTCATACTTCCGCCGCCTGTACTGCTCCGTCAGCGGTAGTTTTCTCCCTACGCCAATGCTGCCCACACTCGCTCGACGTTGCGCCACAATCGCTTTCACTGCCGTAGGTGGGATATAAACCCGATTTCTGTGTTGGCTGCAAAAATGGGCGGTTTTGTGCGTGACAGTAACTTTGCCGTGACGGTAAAACTACCGACACGAAAACCTACTGACACGCTCCGCAGATGAAGCTATATAGACGTTTGTGAGCTGTTTGGAAGTGCCTGCGTGACGGTAACATTTCTACCGTCACTACCGACACGCTATCATTAGCAGAGAGAAAAAATGCCTCCATATATATAGCGATGGGAATCGACAAAAACGAACATTTCAATTATAGCGCTCTAAATCTTTGTAGAACTTTACAACTCAGGAACATCCATTAGCATTCAGTTTGGTAACATTTGCCAATTAATAGGATAGAAAAATCCCCACAGCAAACTAATGCTGTGGGGTTAGGTTTACGCCGCGGGATCGTTTTTTGTAAGTATTATCTCATACTGTTCAAAGTAACGGAGAATACGCTTGTAGTTATGCTCAACGCATTTCTGGTAGCCGCACGCTTTGGCTTCTTCAAAAAGTGAAACATATTCTTCGCGCAGTTTTATCAAAGCTCGTTGGAGCAGCTTTTGTACTGCTCGGACGGTAGTACTCATCAGTTCAGCAATCTCGCTTGTATTCAGCTCACTTTTGAATGTACAGTACAATGCGCTGTACTGCTTCTTGGTGAGCGACTGCATTGCTTCTTGAAGGATCGGATCGTCGAAAATATCATCGAAACCGTTGGTGAGTTTCGTTTCAGTGCGAAAGACAAAGGACGGGGGATCATTCAACCGACGTTTTCTTTTCTCCGCGCTTTCCCACTCATCATATTCTTCAAGACTCATGTCCGCTTTGTGAGCGTAATACCGTCTGTCAGAATTGAGCTGCTCTTTCTCGAACCTCTCCCATTCCTCAGACTGATAAAACTGCTTTGCCTGTTCGTATGCTTCCTGACCGTATATCTCCTTGTAAATCTCAAGCGGCGTGTCCAATTCAAGAACACTCGTGTTATCATGTTTGTGATAATTTTTCACTCTCATAATATACATCCTTCCATTAAATAAGGTTTTTGATTGCATATGAGAATGAATGTTCTTGTTTAGATAACTATATTTTAGCATACTTTGTTTCATGTGTCAATACTAAATCGAATTTTTGTTCTGCGGCAGTAATGTCGAAAAGTATTTTTGTTGACATTTATGCTTTGTTTGTATATAATAATGTTAAATAATAAATATATATATTTTTGCTGCGAGATTATGAAAACTGAATTGTATAAATAATGAAAAGCAAAAAACTCAAAAGGAGTTACTATGGATAACGGTGCAAGTAGCTACCTCCGTTTCCTAAATGGTGACAATGATGCTTTTGTTGAGATTATAAGAACATATAAAGATGGTCTTGTTCTTTTTATCGACACCTTTACAAAAGATATTCACATATCTGAAGAAATTGCTGATGAAGCTTTTTTAAATCTATATGTCAAAAGGCCAAAATACAAGGAAAAGTATTCTTTCAAGACGTGGCTTTATACTATTGGAAAGAATTTAGCCTTCAACTATTTAAAAAAGCGCCAACGCTTCAGTAATGCTCCGATTGAAGATTATTATTATATTTCCGATGAAACCGATATCGAATCAGAATACATAAAAGGTGAGCAGAACATCATTCTTCATCAAGCTATCCAATCTTTGAACAAGGAATATGCACAGGTACTCTACCTCGTTTTTTTTGAGGAACTTACCAATGCAGAAACTGCACGTATCATGAAGAAATCTCAGAGACAAATCTCTGATTTGATATATCGTGCAAAGAATTCCCTGCGTTCAGAGCTTGAAAGGAGGGGGTATAATGGACAGATATGAAAAAAGCGCAGAATTTATCATGAAGCGCGGCGATAGAATAATCGTTGAGAAGAAACATCGCAAAGCTATTATCATGCGTTCAACAGCGCTCGGTCTCGGAGCGGCAGCTATAGTCGGCGTGGGCATATGTGCGAATGCTCTCAAGCCGCCGAAGAAACCAACTGCTGAAAATTCAAATATAATTTTTTCGACGACTGAGACAACTATTACTTCAGATATGAATTCTTTGCAAACAACTAATTATTCTGCGAAAACAGCTCAACAATTAACGGTAACAACTTCTATCAAAACTTATAATTTTGGCGAAAGAGAAAAAAAAACTACCAACAGCTCAGAACCACAGCTTACATGCAGAACGTCAGTTGTCATTGATGAACGAATAGAGACTAAATCAACGAATAGCACAAGTATAGTAACAGAAGATATTAATACTTCAATGGATGTAACGACATCAAACATAGCTATTGAAACAACTGTTACGACAGGAATCTCAGGTATAAGTCTTGGAGAGGACGATTATTATTTTAAATACCTCGATAATGAATATCGTATTCTTGATACTCCAGTCAATGAAGGCTGTGTAAACTTAAGTACGTTAGCAAACGTATCTGTTTATACTAAAAATGATGATAATACATTTGATGCTAATATTTTTAGTCTGAATGATATTTCGTCTGATTTTGCAATTGCTATTGTAACTGACGACAAATCATATCAGATTTGCCGCAATTATTGGTATACTCCTAATAGCCTTTACAATTTAATAGATGATATCGGATTAAAAAAGTATTGGAAAACTGACAGCAAATATGCCAATAGCTTAACTGCTGTGTTTTCACTTGAGAATGCTGATGTTGATTTGTATGCATCACCTGGAAAAGCTGTATCAAGTTTTCCAGTATACAACATTGATTTTGGAATGAACTACGCAACAATTGAATTGACAGAAAAAGGATACTTAACTTTTAATTTAAGCGGATATACATATGTGTTTAATATTGGACACGAGCAATTGAATAATTATATGAGTTCAATAAAGTGAGGAGGAGATTGAGATGTTTATATAGCTTGTATTATAAGCCGTTTATCGAATAGTGAATAGGAGGATATAATTATGACTGTTAAAAGAATAATTTCTTCGGTTTTCGTAATTGGAATGTTGCTTGCTCCTTTAAGTACATATACATCGTATGCAATTGAAGGAAATGATTTAACGGATACATCATCAACGATTTTTGAAAACACTGGTGTGTTTTACGATGGTGATGCATATAAAGAACTCAACTTTTTTGAAGGAGAAATAATGAGTGACGATTTGGACTTAAGGGCAATAACATCTCTCCCTAGTTCTGTCGATCTTAGTACAGATCCGTGTTTTCCACCATTAGGAAATCAGCAAGCCCTTTCATCTTGTATTGCGTTCGCATCAACATATTACCAGTTTTCATATGAAGTTAATAAAATGAACGGCGTAACAACTTCTTCGGATAGAGTAATTTACTCGCCGAAATGGACATATAACGCTATAAATGAAGGAACTAATGCTGGAACATACATGACAGATGCTTTAACAATACTGAAAAACTATGGTGCATTAAAACTATCGGATTTGCCTTATGATAGCAATTACACTTGGTTACCAGGAAATACTAACATAAGTTCTAATGAAATGATTACAGAAAGAATGGAGGCTCTTGAAACAAGACTAAGTTCTTTCGGATCATGTACTTTGCCTAATAGTGGTACATTTATATATGGCCCAAATGATTCTGATTTATATGCTATAAAAGCGCTTCTTAACAGTGGAAAAGTGCTTTCAATAACAACGTCACCTTACTTTGACTATAAGGCTGGCACTGATCATAACGGAGCAACAATTAAAATCAATTATCGTTGCACAAGTGGCGGTGGTCATGCTATGGTTGTAGTTGGATATGATGATGATGCGTGGTGTGATGTTAATGGAAATGGTATAGCTGAGAACTGTGAAAAAGGGGCTTTTAAATTAGCCGATTCTTACGGTGTATCTGGCTCATATTTTGACACGAATGGATATGCATGGATATCATATGATGCATTAAATGCAGTTAGTGCGAATACGGTAAATTCATGGGAGCAAAACTTGTTAGGCACGAGAATTCAAGCGATGCGTCGAGAAACAAATGAACCAACATTCTGGTATATGAATGTTACTCATAAAGATGTATACTATGTTGGTGAGATTTATATTGATACCGGTTCTAATAATTTATCGAACTGTCAGTATTATATTGGAAAATCCTCAAGTACTACAACATCTCCAACATATTCAAGTTCAAGTATGCTACCTGTTCAAAAAGGTGCTGGAGCATACAAAGGGAAAATACTATTCGATTATGACTATTTGTGTAACCCCATTTCATCGAATTATTCGGGATATGACTGGTATGTTAATTTTACTGACTTGTATGGATCATATTCCTTCAAAGTAGTTGATAATTTAGAAAACACAGTAAGCGATAATCAAGTAAACAATTATTTAATTAATAACAAAAGAAAAGCTGTCAGGATTAATACAAAACTCGGCGATCTTGACTATGATGGAGTTGTTGAACAGGAAGATGCATTTAAAATCTTGCAGTTTGATGCTGGAGTAATCAATCTTTCAACACTCCAGCATAAGATAGGCGATTTTAATCAAAGTGGATCAGTAACAGTTGCCGATTACACTGCAATACTACAGTATTTAGCGAATGGAGGGTCGTAATATGAAAAATAAACATATTAAAAGCTTGCTTTTAGCTAGTTTCGTTGCAACATTGTCTCCTTTGAATGTAAATGCTATAGAACCGGATATTTCGTCCGAAATTACATTCAACAAGTATTTATCCATGACCGATGCAGAGGTTTTATCAAACTACAATATTAATGAATTAGCTGAATGTGGTTTCGGTGATGAAGCCATTGAAGACTCAGTAAAATTCGAGAAGTATCTGAATACTCCTCCCGCTTTTTACACAGGCAATAATTATTGTTCGCCTGATTATGGCGCTTATAAGAAATTCATCAAAGGTGAAGCAAAACCCTATCTCACATTCTATGTAAATATGAATACAGCGCTATCAGAAGAAATTTCACCTGATGAATTTGGGTATCCGTCTGAATGGAAAATTGAACCTGTTAACGGCAAATGGGTAGTTGAAATGGCTGACGGTACAAAAATCATCAATCCAATACATGAATACCGTTTATACGTTCCTGTAGAAATTATCTCCGACTTTGAGACATATGTAAGACTCGAAGCTTCCAACAAGCATTTTACAGATATCGAACAAAATAACAATTATGGTATTTATATTTGTGAAGATATAGTCGGACAGTTTAAAAGCTATGGTGCAGGAGAAGCAGTGATTGATGGGACACTCGCGGGCGACGCAAACCTTGACGGCAAAACTACGGTTGGAGATGCGGTTGCAATTCTACAGTATGTTGGCAATCGTGACAAATATCAGCTTACTGATCAGGGCAAGCTGAACGCAGATGTAGACGGCGTAGACGGCATTACAGCTAATGATGCACTTACAATACAGCGGTGGGATTCACAAGGTAAACTCTAAAGCTTTCATATCATTTGAATAATTCTCCATATAAGGCAAACGGCACTCGATCGAGTGCCGTTTGTTCTATTCGGTTTGGTTTACTAACTTCCGCTAAGGGGATAAGGCTTC
>JAFXXD010000007.1 GCA_017542475.1 Ruminococcus sp.
AATCTGCTTTCGCGGTTGTTAGAATCGCGGCGACAGGCTTGCCGTTGGTTTTTCTGCAACGCGAAGCCGAAAGTTTCGCTCAAGCCTTTTCAAAGGCTTGCGGGGTGTGGGGCAGAGCCCCACAAAAGCCGAAGGGCGCTCTGCAAGGGGATGAATTCAAAAACAGTCCAGTGGACTGTTTTTCGAGATAAGCTGCGTACCAAATCTTTGATTTGGCTTTCGCAGCTATATGCAGCTCTGCTGCTGGGGAGGCTCTGCAAGATAAGCAGCACACCAAATCTCTGATTTGGATTGTGATGCTATATGCAACTCCGTTGTAGAGAGCCTCCCCTTCTTCCGCTCCGTGGTTGCTTGCCTGCGGAGTTATCTCCGCACGAGATCACAATGCCGTTTGAAAGTGGGACGTCGAGGACGCCGTCCCCTACGCTGTGCGATGTGCGCGATGAAAGCACAAACGTCCGCTCGGTAAATACATTGTTTCACGTGGAACATATGTTTTTACCGCTTTTATCTCATTTTTTGCACAAATTATGCGGTAAAATCAAGAAATAATTCACCGCTTTATTGCATTGACAATAAAGAAACAATGTGCTATAATGAGTGCGTGGTCGGGAAATCGACCCATATTTATTGACATAACGTTAGCAAAAACTAACGAAAGGGATGATATTATGTTTATCGAAATCTGCGATATCAAAAAAGCCTTCGGCGAGGGCGAGAGCCGCGTCGAGGTGCTCAAGGGCATTTCCTTCGAGCTCGAAAAAGGCGAGTTCTGCGTGCTTCTCGGACCTTCGGGCTCGGGCAAGTCCACCCTCCTCAACATCATCGGAGGAATCGACCGCGCCGACAGCGGTCACATCTCGATAGGCGGAGAAAAAACCGCCGATATGAACGAAAAGGCACTCACCCGCTACCGCAGAAAGCACCTCGGCTACATATTCCAGATGTACAACCTCATTCCAAACCTCAATATAAAGGAGAATATCGAGGTCGGAGCGTACCTCAGCGACAACCCGCTCGACGTCGATGATATCCTCAAAACGCTCGATCTCTACGAGCACCGTCACAAGCTGCCGAATCAGCTCTCGGGCGGTCAGCAGCAGCGTACCGCTATCGGAAGGGCTATCGTGAAAAATCCCGATATACTGCTCTGCGACGAGCCTACGGGTGCTCTCGACTACAACACCTCGAAGGAGATACTCCGCCTCATCGAGACGGTCAATCAGAAGTACGGCAGCACCGTCATAATGGTCACTCACAACGACGCTATCAAGAATATGGCGGACCGCGTGGTGAAGCTCCGTGACGGCGTCATAAGGAAGAATACGCTCAACGAGCACAAGCAGTCAGCCGACGAGCTCGACTGGTAAGGAGGCGGCACTATGAGAGACCCTCTTAACCGCCGTATACTCCGCGAGATAAAGGGCGAGGCAGGAAAGTACGCCGTTATCTTCATATTTATGGTCGCGCTGATAGGCATAGCGTCGGGATATTTCATCGCCGACGAGAGCCTGAAGGTCGCCTACGACAACAGCTTCGCGGACTACAACATCGAGGACGGCAACCTCGAATTCGCGGAAAAGCCCGACAGCTCGGTGCTGAAAGCCTGCGAGGACGAGGGCATCACCCTCTATGAGAATACCTACAAGGACGCTCCCTGCGACGACGACAGCACTGTCCGCCTCTTTACGGACAGGAAGGAAGTGAACAGGGTCAGCCTGCTTGACGGCGAGCTCCCCGCGGCTGAGGACGAGATAGCCCTCGACCGCCTCTATATGAAGAGCAACGACCTGAATCAGGGCGACACCATTGTCCTCGACGGACACGGCTACAAGATTACGGGTATCATCGCTCTGCCCGATTATTCGGCACTTTACAAGGACATCAGCGACTTTATGTTCGATACCGAGAAGTTCGGAGTAGGTATCGTGACCGAAAGCGGCTTCGACAGGGTAAGCGACAGCTATATCCACTGGTCGTACTCGTGGAAGTACGACGACCCGCCCGAGGAGGTCTTCGGAAGCGAAGCCACCGAGCGCGGCGACGAGCTCGTGAAGGCACTTGCGAAAAAGGCAGTCCTCGCGAATTATATCCCGACCTGCCGCAACAGCGCTATCAAGTTCGCGGGCAATGACCTCGGTCACGACAGGATAATGATGATAGTTATGCTCGATATGCTCATTGTCATCATAGCCTTCGTTTTCGCCGTAACTACGAGCAATACCATCACCAAGGAAGCCAACGTCATAGGTACGCTCCGTGCGTCGGGCTATACGCGCTTTGAGATGATACGCCATTACCTCGCCGCGCCCATGATAGTGCTGCTCATAGCGTGCATTATCGGCAACGTCCTCGGATACACCGTGTTCAAGGACCTTATGGCGGATATGTACCTCGGCTCGTACAGCCTTGTCAGCTACAAGACACTGTGGAATCCCAACGCCTTCATCGACACAACAGTTATCCCGATGATAATACTCGCCGCGATAAATGTCATAATGCTCGCGTCGAAGCTCAGCCTCTCACCGCTGAAATTCATCCGCCGCGACCTCAAGCGTCACCAGCGCAAAAAGGCGTTCAAGCTCAACACCAAGATACCGATAATGACGCGTTACCGCCTGCGCGTGCTCTTCCAGAACTACGCGGGCTACCTAACGATCATCGTAGGCATTTTCTTCGCAAGCGTGATAATGCTGTTCAGTCAGATGTTCTCGCCGCTGATAGACAAGTTCAGCGAGGACAGCATAAACAGTATGATATCCAAAAATACGTACATTCTTAAGGCTCCCGTGCCCACCGAGGACGAGGACGCCGAAAAATTCGCGGCGGGCAGCCTGAAAATAGTCCGCGGCGACTTCTCCGAGGACGTGTCGATATACGGTATTTCCGACGACAGCCGCTACTTCCACGCCGCTCTCGGCTCCGACACCGTGGAGATATCCTCTGCCTATGCGGATAAGTACGGCTTGAAGGTCGGGGACAGTATCACCCTCTCCGACGAGTACGGAGAAAATGACTATACCTTCGATATCAGCGGCATTTACGAGTATCCGAGCTCGCTCGTCGTATTTATGGATATCGGCTTCTTCAACGATACCTTCGATATGGACGAGGACTACTTCTCGGGCTATTTCTCCGACCGAGTGCTCGACGACATCGACGAGAAGTACGTCGCCTCCGTCGTGACCGAGGACGAGGTCACCAAGACCTCGCGCCAGCTGCGCCGCTCGATGGGCAATATGATGATAATCTTCGTCATACTCGGCATTGCGGTGGTAGTGCTCGTGGTGTATCTGCTCTCGAAGGTGATGATAGAGAAGAACGCACAGTCCATCTCCGTGGCGAAGATACTCGGCTACGAGCCGCGCGAGATAAGCGGCATATATATCCGCACGACCACCATTGTCACGGTGCTGTCCTTCCTGCTGTGCATACCGCTCGAAAGCAAGGCGCTCGACTGGCTGTGGCGCGCTATGATGATGGAGTACCCCGGCTGGCTCGCTCCCGACGTGCCCGCCTCAGCCTTCATCAAGACCGTCGCGATGGGACTTGCCACATACTTCGTGACGACCTTCCTGCTCAAACGCAAGGTGAACAAGGTCCCCATGGACGAAGCACTGAAAAATACCGAATAAGCATAAAGCGGAGGTCGATGACCTCCGCTTTTTCTGTAGGGGCGCATTACAGCAGAGCTGCATATAGCATCACAATCCAAATCAAAGATTTGGTGTGCTGCTTATCCGTGCGCCCGATAATTACAGGATATCTCGCGAAACGCTGTGTAGGGGGCGGCGTCACGCCGCCATAGGGAACGAGGGGGAAACTTTCGGATTCGCGTTGCAGAAAAACCAACGGCAAGTTCATCTCCGCGATTCTAACAACCGCGAAAGCAGACTATTCCGTTTGTACAAACTGAGCGAGTTTACGAGCGACAGCGCGAATCGCCTGCGGGGGCTCCCCGCCGAGCGGCAGCGCGAATCGCCCGCGGGGGCTCCCCGCCGAGCGGCACCGCGAATCGCCCGCGGGGGCTCCCCGCCGCCGCTTATTCGTCCTCGTCTTCGTCGTCGCTCTCGCGGACGATACCGCTTATCTCCTCGGCGTCGGGCTCGCGGACAAAGGGTATCGCACTCTCCGTGCACGCGCCGAATTCCTCGAAGTTCTCCTGTGCCTCGCGCAGGCAGACCTTGTTTGCTCCGCCCGTGAATTCGGGGTCGTTGTTCTGCACGGCGTCGTCCTCCCAGAAGCAGACGGGACATATCTCATACCCGCCCTCGGGCTCTTCGAGCGTATAGCACCCGCAGCACGCACAGCGGCGCTTCTTGGTCTTGCTCTCGCGGAGCTTCGCGGCTATGGCGTTCCAGCGCTCGGGAGTGCACTCCGCGAACACCTGCACCACCTCGTCGATGCCCGAGCCGTACTCCTCTATTTCGCGGCGGTTGAGCTCGTTGAGGTACTGCCGCGCATAGACGAAGCCCTCGTCCCACGTGCAGTCCTCGCCGTCAAAGAGCTCGTCGGCTATTTCCATAAAGTCCGCGTAATAGGACGGGTCTGCGGTCTTGCCGTCCTCCCACAGATAGGGATTGACGCTGCCGAGGTATTCCCTGAAAGCCTCGGAGCGGTCGCTGTCCTTTCTGAATTCCTCGTCGAGGTAATGATAGAGGGTCAAAAGAATCTGATATTTAGTCATAGCAGTCTCCTACTTTGTCTTGAGGAATTCCGCGTATTTATCGCAGATCTCCTGTGTTTCGCCGAAGGCTACCTGCCGCCCGTGGTCGAGCCACAGCACCTTTGTTGACATACGGCGTATCTGTTCGAGCGAGTGCGATACGAGCAGGGTCGTCGCGCCGCCCTTGATTATTTCAAGCATTTTCTGCTCGCTCTTCTGACGGAAGGCTCCGTCGCCGACAGAGAGCACCTCGTCGAGAATGAGTATCTCGGGGTTGACGAGGCAGGCGATAGAGAAGGCGAGCCTCGACTTCATACCCGAGGAGAGGTGCGAGAACTTCCTGTCCTCGAACTCCTGAAGCTCGGCGAAGTCGATAATGCTTCTGTACGTTTTGTTCATAAATTCGCGGGTGTAGCCGAGCATAGCTCCGCGCAGGAAGGTGTTCTCCCTGACGGTGAGGTCGGGGTCGAAGCCCGTGCCGAGCTCGAGCAGCGAAGCGATACTGCCGCGGACTGCCATAGTGCCTGCGGTCGGACGCATAATGCCCGATATAACCTTGCACAGCGTGGACTTGCCCGCGCCGTTCGTGCCGATTATACCGAGGAGCTCGCCCTCCTCGATGGCGAAGGTGACGTCCTTTACGGCGACGAATTCCTTCTCCGTGGACTGTCCCTTCAGCTTCTGTATTACCACGTCCTTGAGTCCGCGGTTAGAGAAGTCTCCGACTATGTAGGAGACAGAAACGTTGTTAAGCTCTATTTTCTTCATTTTCTGCTCCTTACATATAGTACATGAACTTGTAGTTGTATTTCTTGTATATCAGCGCACCTATGCCGAGCGCCAGCACCGCGTAAAGCAGGCACAGCCCGTGCGTGGCAAGTCCCGGGATATAGCCGTCGAGGACTATGTGGCGGAAGTACGTGATATAGACGTATATCGGGTTGAGGTAGAAGAGCTTCTGCACGTTCTCGCTGTAGTTGTCCGTCGTGTAGAAGATGGCGGAGAGGTACATCAGCATAAGGGTGAAGATGTCGTAGAGGTACTGCACGTCCTTGAAGATGACGAACAGTGCCGAGAGTATGAATCCGCAGCCGATATTGAACACGATGAGGCATATTATCGGGTATATCAGCATCAGGAAGCGGAAGTGGAAGCCTATGCCGTCCACTGCGACGAAGGCGAAGAAGACGATGAGCGTCAGCCCGAAGTTTATCAGCGACGCGACGTTCTTCGACAGCAGGAACATATACTTCGGCAGGTTTATCTTCGTGATTATGCCCGCGTTCTGCATAAGGGCGTTCATACCGCCGTAGGTCGAGTCCTTGAAGAAGGCGTAGGTGAGGTTGCCTGCGAAGAGGTATATCGTGTAGTGCGGCTGACCTGCTCCGAAGAAGCTCTTGAATACGACGCTCATTACGAGCAGCTGCATCATCGGGGAGATGAGGCTCCACAGCATACCGAGCACCGTCCGCTTGTACTTCTTCTTGAAGTCGCGCTTTACGAGCTCTTCAAACAGGAACCGCTGTTTCTTTATCTTTTCGATACCATTTTTAACGGCTTGAAGCATTTTGTTTTTCCTTTCCTTTTCTCTCGTCCTTATGTTATATCAGCGGGTATGCTCATATCGGCTGCCATATTTTTATCTTCGAGCAGCACGCGCATATTGAACATACATCTCTCGGGTACGTCGGGGCTCTTCACGGGGAGCAGGAAGTCGGTATCATTGAGGTCGATGTACATCCTGCCCGTGGGAGTTATCGGGTGTCCCGCGTCGTCGGTGAACCAGTGGCTGAGCTCTATCTTCTTCGAGCCTATGACGTCGATGACCTTTTTGTCCACAACGAAGGGCAGCCTTGTCCAGCCGTTGTGGCGAGCCTGAAAATACAGCGGAGCAAGCATCGCGATGTTGTTTTCCTTGCCCGCGATGACTCCGAACGAGGGCATTTCCCTGTATTGCAGCCAGTAGGAATCGCAGTAAGCCTTGTATACCTGCCTCGACTCCATCTGCTTCTGGAGCTCCGCGGTGAACCTCATAATCTTCTGCTGGTTCTCCTCGACCACGTTTTCGTGGAAGTCGTCGCGCATACCCTCGAACACGCTGCCCTCGCGGTAGAGGAACTCATAGTGGTTCTCGAAGAGGAACTCGGTCGGCTGGACGAAAACGTCCCAGTCGCTCCTTACGCCGGGCCAGCCCATCGTCACGTAGGGGACAGGCTTGAACATATCGGGATAGGTGCCTACGCCGTAGTTGAAGTAGGTGCACCACTCGCAGCAGCCGCTGCTGATTATCGCGGGATATTTCGCGGTCATCTCGTTGAAGATGCGCTTGTCTATCATCTGCATCTGGTGGGACGAATACATCATCGTCGGGTAGCCGTTGTCCTTGAGGAACCTGCGGCTCTTGCGCATACAGCTGTCGAACGAGGTCGGGTTGTTGTAGGTGCCGCGCCACTCGTTGAGGTCGTAGCAGTAGAAAGCCTTGTATCTGCCGTCCTCCACGAAGTCGCTGACTGTCAGCGTGCGGAGCGGACGGTAGTCGTCGTCGGTCATTATGAAGACGTCGTCGATGAGCGGATTCCTCATCGCGAGACAGCGCAGGAAGTAGTTGCGCGTGGAGTGGTCCTCGGGGAGGGGCTTGCCGTCGAGTATCTGACTGTCGGTGAGGAATTTCAGCTCCAGCCTGCCGTGGTAGCGCTCCTTGAGCTCCTCGACGTTCTTGTCGGGACAGCACAGCACCATCTCGGTGATGAAGGGCATAAACTCCTCGATGAAGGGGAGAGTTGCCAGCATATCGTCGTTGCGGGCGGTCAGGCAGACGAGCTGCTTCACCTTTATGTCCGCAGGAACGGTCTTTACGCCCTCGTTCACGGACTCGACCGCACGGAGCATATCCTCTGCGGCTTCGTCCCACGTGTAGGGGACGTACTCCTTGAGGCGAGCCTTCTTTGCGGCGTATTTCTCCTCCGAGCTGAGGAGCTCCTTCACGCAGCGGACAAGGTCCTCCTTGCTGTGCGGGTCGAAGTAGTCGGCGTAGTCGCCCGCGACCTCGTGGAGGACGGGTATATCCGACGCGATAACGGGAGTACCGCGCATAAATGATTCTATTATCGGCAGTCCGAAGCCCTCGTTGAAGGTCGGGAACGCGACTGCGAATGCGTGCTTGTAGAGGTAATCGACTGTGACGTCGTCGGGCTTTTCGATGAAGAACAGGCTCTTGTTATAGAGCGGGTGAGTCTTGATACGCTTTTCGAGCTCCTTTACGTTCCAGCCGATACGTCCAGCGAAGATCGCCTTGACGCCAGCCTCCGCGAGCCCGCTTTCAAGCGCGTCTATCACGAGTGCGTGGTTCTTTCGGGGCTCTATCGTGCCGAGCATTAACAGGTACCTGCCGCTCGCCGCTATCTTTTCCACCTTGGGGTCAACCGCGCCGTCCGAGCCGTTCTTCTTCGCGAAGTCGCTCGAAAGTCCCACAACGGTCGCCTTTTTTCTGTCAAGTCCTATCCTGTCGGTGATGCCGTTGAGGACGTCTATCGTGGTCTGCGCCGAGGTCACTATGAGGTCGGCGTATTTGAGGTTCGCGCCGACGTACACCATAAAGTTCGCGCAGGTGTTCTCGTGGCAGAACTGCGGGTCGGTGATGGGGATGAGGTCGTACAGCTGTGTGACTATCTTCACGCCGTTCTGCTTCAGAACAGGGAAGAGGAAGCTCCTCTTCAGCGGCGAGTTCCACACGCCGTCGAGCTCGAAGAATACGGCTCCCGACGGTATATCGCGGTAGCCTATCTTCTCGGGGGTGAGTATCGCGCCCTTTTCGCCCTTGCCCTCAAGGAAGTAGTCGAGGAAGCGCTCGTTGCTCAGGCGCAGGAAGCAGTTGTTCTTGTACGAGAATGTCAGCAGGCAGAACTCGTGCTCCGTGTGCCTGAGCATTCTCACTGTCATTTCTCTTACCACGCGCTGTATGCCCGTGATGAAGTCCACCTGCATAATGGTGGAGAGGTCCATATATATCTTCATTCGCTCAGTATCCCTTTCATTTGCCCGCGCCCATTATCTTCTTGGCGGCTTTCTTCATAAACGGCGGCATTTTTCTGTACACCTTCAGCAGACGCTCCGAGACGGGTATGCCCGCGGTGCGCCCTATGCCCGAGAGCCTGCCTCCGAACGAGGTGTTCTCGGAGTAGATGTTGTTGTACATCCTCACCTGATTCTTGAAGAACTCCTCCGAGCCCTTCACCGTGGTGACGACATTGTGCTGGAACTCCTCGGGCGGGAGCTTGTACTGCGGCTTCCACGCACGCAGAGCCTCGCCGTCTATCTGGCGGTTGAGCATAAAGATGTAAGCCTTTCTGACAAAGGTCTCGTTGTTCCTCTCGCGCGAGAGCTTGAGGATATCGACCTGACAGGGCTTGATAAGCGTTGTGCTGAGGACGAGCTCCTTCGATATGGGGAGCTTCTGCCCCGTGCTTTTCATATTCTCATCGACGATGTCATAGACCGCCGAATATATATCTATATCCTTCATCGGACACTCCTTGGATAAAAATTTTAGCTTTAATACTGCGCATACCTCACAGTATATTCATATTATTATATCATATGTGTGAGAATATGTCAAATGCTGTGAGAACTAAGAGCTCAGAGCTGTAGGTGACGGCGTCCTCGACGTCCCGTTCAATGCGTAATGCGTAATTGTCGATATCGCTTGCGGCGATGATTTGCAGGGACGCGCATTGCGCGTCCGAGAGCTTTTCGCGTATCCGCGGACGACCAATGGTCGTCCCTACATCTCGTTAGAGCGTGTTTTCGTGATATGCGGGCGGCGGGACGCCTCGCCTGCAATTCCCGGTTCTGAGCTCTGTGCACGATGATATTATTGTCAATATTGACAATTCTTTTTAAAGATGTTAAAATAAGACCATAGTGAACAGGAGCACATAAAAGTTTTCTTCCTGTTTATGAGAGGGGTAATTAAAATGAAGAAAGTATCAAAGGCGCTCGCGGCTTTGGTGTCGGCGTCGGCGGTAATGGTATCGTCGGTCGGCTCGGCACTTCCCGCAGTGACATCACCCGCCATAAGCTCCGTTGCTGTCGATGACTGCAACGACGACTGGCTCCACGCTGAGGGCAGCAAGCTCTACGACGCAAGCGGCAATCAGGTATGGCTGACAGGCGCGAACTGGTTCGGTATGAACTGTACCGAGAACTTCCCGCACGGTCTGTGGAGCGCCGATATCGACACTCTGCTCTCGCAAGTGGCAGACCGCGGCATCAACGTCATCCGCTTCCCCATTTCGACCGAGCTGCTGCTCTCATGGCAGAACGGCTCACCCTATCCCGCTACGGGTCTTAATGCAAAGAATACCGACGGCTACAGCTTCAATCCCGATTTCGTCAATCCCGACGGCTCTGAGATGAACAGTATGCAGATCTTCGACGTCATAATGCAGAAGTGCAAGAAGTACGGCATAAAGGCGTTTGTCGATGTTCACAGCCCCGCTTCCCACAACTCGGGTCACAACTACGAGCTGTGGTACTACGAGCCGAGCAGCAAGACCGCCGACGATATGGCTTCCGTAAAGGAAAAGTACGGAGATCAGGGCGCTCAGATCACGTGGGACGACTGGATAGATTCGCTTACATGGCTCGCCAAGAAATACGCGAATGACGATACGCTCATCGCCTATGACCTCAAGAACGAGCCCCACGGCAAGCGAGGCTACGACGGTTCGACCTGCCCGACGGATATCGCACGCTGGGACGATACCGAGCTGAAAAACAACTGGAAATACTCGGCTGAACAGTGCGCAAATTCAATTCTTGCAGTCAATCCGCACGCCCTTATCCTCATCGAGGGAATAGAGCAGTATCCCAAGACCGAGGAGGGCTATACCTTCGACACGCCCGATATCTGGAACGCTCCCGCTGACAAGTCGCCGTGGTACGGCGCATGGTGGGGTGGCAATCTCCGCGGCGTAAAGGACCATCCCGTAAAGCCGACATCGGGTACCTCGCAGATAGTTTACTCTCCGCACGATTACGGTCCGTCCGTTTATGCGCAGACCTGGTTCGACAAGGACTTCACCGAGCAGACTCTGCTCGACGACTACTGGTACGATACGTGGGCTTACATCAACGATCAGGATATAGCTCCCCTGCTCATCGGTGAGTGGGGCGGTCATATGGACAAGGGCGCAAACCAGAAGTGGATGGAGCTTCTGCGCGACTATATGGTAAAGAACCACATCAACCACACGTTCTGGTGCCTGAATCCTAACTCGGGCGACACGGGCGGTCTGCTCAACGCGACATTCTCCGAGTGGGATTCGGACAAGTATGCGCTGTTTGAGGAGTCGCTGTGGCAGACGAGCTCGTCAGGCAAGTATATAGGTCTTGACCACCAGACTCCGCTCGGCAAGAACGGTCTCTCGCTCAACGAATACTACGGCAGCTACGCCGCTTCCGAGGGCAGCAACATCAACGGCGGCACAAAGGGCGGCGGTCAGATCATATCGGTCGAGACGACTGCTCCCAAGTCTACAACGACTACTGCTCCCGCGACGACCACAACTACAACTACACAGACTACTACCACTCAGACAGTGGCTGATACTACAACTACCACACATCCGTCTACAAGGTTTATGGCTACCGGAAACATATCCATTGAAAAGCTCCCGACAAAGGTCACATACAATATCGGCGAGAAGCTCGACCTCACGGGCGGAACCGCTTCCGCTTCGGGCGTTTCCGAGGAGGGCGCGATGTGGGATACGTTCTCGCAGCCGCTCGATTCACAGTATTTCATCGTGGACTCCTCCAAGTTCGACAGCACCAAGGCGGGCACGTATAAGATATACGTATCGCCGAAGACTTATCCCGTGGCAATGGCGAGCTTCACCGTAACTGTTGCAGAGGGCGGCGGTACTACTACAGGCACTACGGGAACAGAGCAGAACAGTGAGGACGCCGTTATGTACGGCGACGCTAATGTTGACGGCAAGGTCTCCGTCGCGGACGCGGTCGCGATACTCCAGTTCATCGCAAACAAGGACAAGTACGATCTCAAGGGACAGGCTCGCGACAACGCCGACTGCTACAACCCCGGAGACGGTATAACCGCAATGGACGCGCTTGCGATACAGAAGTATGATTCGCACTCGATAACCGAGCTCCCCGAAAGAGAATAACGCATAAAAAGAGCACCCGATCGGGTGCTCTTTTGCGCTGTAAATATACAATGCAGGGGCGGCGTCCCGCCGCCCGCAAATGCGTAAAACTGTTTTGCGCTCGGACTGGCGGGCGAGCGGAACTCACCCCTACAAAAATGCTGATTATAATATCTCTCCCGATAAAGCCTCTGTCTCTGGCTCTGCGGGCGCTTCGGGGAAGGGCTCGGGCTGTATCGGCTCCTCGGTCGGGATAACCACAGGCTCGGACGGCGTCTCCTGCACGGGCTCGATGTCAATTATCTCCTCCGCGGGTGCTTCCTCGGCAGGAGCGGGCACGACTATCTCGTCCACGGGCGGGAGGTCGAAGCTCATATCTATCCTCATATCGTCCTCGTAGTCGTTCTTCCTCGTCGGACGGCTGCTCAGCGGCGGGAGCACCTTCGGCTGCCGGGGCTCCTCTGCCAAGGGCGCGTATACACTCTCATTCGCGGGCTGCTGCGTGTATGCGGGCACTACTGCTGCCTGCACGGGCACAGCGGCTTGCTGCGTGAAGTTGTAGCTCTTCACGGTCACGCGTCTGCCGCAGTTGGTGCAGAACTGAGCGTTCGGCTTCAGCCACGTTCCGCAGCGCTCGCACTTTCCCGCATAGCCCTTCGCTTCGGGGACGTCCACGGGCAGTCCGCAGTTCGTGCAGAAGCGGGCGCTCTTGTAAAGCACCGCTCCGCAGTGGTCGCAGTTTTTCATCTTTTCGCTGTCAAATACCTCGTCGGCAACACGCGCTCCGCAGTTGTTGCAGAAGCTGGCGGTGTCCATAAGCATTGAGTTGCAGTTGCGGCATATCTTCGACATTTCTGTACCTCCTCAGATTACGTTGCTTACATTATACTACATATCCCGCCTTTTTTCAAGTATCCCGCGCCCCCTCTTGACATTTTGTCCGCGAGCCTATATAATGTAGGTAAAAGGAGGTGTCGCTATGCAGTATTTCGGATTCGTGGGAACACCCGACATGGGCGATATCAACGTGGATAATATGCAGGATATGGCGAAGCTCGGCATTGCTATGGGCATCGCGAACAACGTTATAAACGCAAGCGGTGACGTCTTTGCTCCTGTTCAGCCAACGGGCTGGGTGTGCAGCTGCGGCAACAGCTGTATAAGCGGCAGCTTCTGCCCCGAGTGTGGCACAAAGCGTCCCGACGCGCCGTGGAACTGCTCGTGCGGAATGAGCGGTCTGACTTCCAAATTCTGTACCAACTGCGGAAAAAAGCGCCCGTAGGCGCATAAAAGCGGTATTAATAAGCATATCAACAGAGGGAGGTCCTTGGAAAAAGGGTCTCCCTCTGTGTTTATATCATATCAGATCCATAGTCTTGAGCAGGAACAGCCACGTTGTAAGAGTGAAGGCGCTGCACAGCGTTGTCAGCATTACCGCGAATGCCGTTATCGCGCCCTTGTGTCCGAGGTTCTTCGCCATTACGAAGCAGCTTCCCGTGGTCGCGCTGCCGAGCATTACCAGTATCGCTATCAGCTTCTCGCCGCGGAAGCCGAGATATACCGCCGCAGGCAGGAATACTGCGCAGAACAGCACCAGCTTGATGAAGGCGATACCCACTGTGACGCGCACCCTGCCCTTTGCCTCGCTTGTGCGGAAGGAGGCTCCGAGCGCGATGAGCGACAGCGGAGTCGCCATATTCGCGAGGTAGGACACCGACCGCTCCAGTATCACGGGCTGAGGTATCCTCAGCAGCGACCACGCCATTCCCACGACGATACCGAGGATTATCGGGTTCGTGGCAATGCCCTTGACCGTGCTCAGCGCGAGCGAGCGCCTGCCGCCGTCTTTTTTCTCGGGCGAGGTCAGCGACAGCACCGTCACCGCCGCTATGTTGTACAGCGGCACGGTACCGAGCACCATAAGCGCCGCCATCAGCGAGTCGCCGTAGATGTTGCGCACGAAGGCTATCCCGAGCACCGCCGCACTGCTTCTGTAGGAAGCCTGTATTATCTCGCCGCGCTCCGCCTTGTCCTTGTGCAGGAGCGAATACGCGCCCGCGGTGAGTATGCTCAGGAGGGTCACGCACACGCAGAAGAGGACGAATTTCGAGTCCCATACGGTGCGGAAGTCCGCCTTCGAGAGGTCGGCGAACAGCAGCGCGGGCAGGAGCGTCCTGAACGTAAAGCGGTTGACCTTGGAGGTGGTGTGCTCGTCGAGCAGACCTATCCTGCGGCAGATATAACCGAACACCATCATCAGGAACACGGGCATCGTGGCGTTCAGGCTGAATCGCAGGTCATCGAGGAACATAGCATCATTTCTTTCTGTTAGTAGTCGGTCTTGATTATAACACATTTTTGAGGAAATAGCAAGGGCGAGGAGAGCTCGGAATTCAGATGTAGGGGGCGATGCCTTCATCGCCCCGCAGAAATGAAAAGGGCTGATGTGGGCATCAGCCCCTACAGGGCTAACGGATTGCTATTTGAAAAGAATGTGTTAAAGCGGAAAAGTGTGTGAAATACGTTGCATTCGCCGAAAAGTTGTGATATAATGTATAAAGCGTAATTTTGCTATTTTGCAATAAAGAGAGGGAAAAACATGAAAAACCATAAAAAGACGGCCGCTTTCCTTATGGGTTTGCTGCTCTGTCTCGGAAATACCGCGGCTCCCGTGATGTCGGGATATGCCGATGAGGAGGACGAGGTCTCGGTAAGCGACGAAGCCGAAACTGCTGAGGAGACTGCCGAGGAGAGCGAGGAGGAAGCAGGCTTCCGCTATATCGTTGACTCCGCGGGCAATGCAACTGTGATCGGCTGCACGCTCGAGGATAAGGAGATAACCGTGCCCGATACCCTCGGCGGCAAGCCCGTGACCGAGCTCGCTACCGACGCCTTCCTCGGGATACGTGCGGATAAGATAATCATTCCCGCGGGTATAGAATATATCTCCACCGACGACCCCTTCGCGTCGTGCCTCAACCTTAAGGAGATAGAGGTATCACCCGACAATAAGGAATACTGCTCGAAGGACGGCGTGCTCTTCACGAAGGATATGAAGAAGCTCGCGCACTATCCCGCCGCAAACGAGCGTGAGAGCTATACCGTTCCCGACGGCGTCGAGGAGATAGGCGTTGCGGGCTTTGCGGAGTCGAGGCTCAAAAGCATAAAGCTCCCGAGCTCGATAACAACGATCGGACGCCATTCGTTCAGCTTCTGCTCCTTCCTCGAGGAGATAGATATGAGCGGCACAGCTATCGACTACGTCGATACTATGGCGTTTATCAGCGACACCGCGCTCAAGTCCGTCAAATTCTCGGACTCTACCCTGTGTATCGGTCTTGCCGCGTTCTTCGGCTGCTCGAAGCTCGCGGAGGTGGAGCTCCCGCCCGATATCGTTTACATCAAGCAGGGAGCGTTTCAGGGCACGGCTCTCAGCAAGGTGACTATCCCCGCTACCGTTGAGGAGATAGGCTACTGCGCATTCGGCTACGACGAGAACGAGAATATGGACGAAAGCTTCGTCATCATCGGTACGGCGGGCACTGCCGCACAGCAGTATTGCTCCGATTCCGATACCGAGTACGGCTACACCAACAATTTCACCTTTATGACGGTGGAGACCGCCGCCGCCGAGGAGGAGTACAAAAGCCTCGACAGGCACGCCTTCGAGGACTATGAGTACGCGCTCATAGACGGCGAGGCTTATATCACGGTCTGCGTTTCGATGGACGACGTTATAACCGTCCCCGCAGAGATGGACGGACATCAGATAGTCGGGCTCTACAAGGGTGCGTTCGTGACGAATGAAGCCTCGGAGATAATCCTTCCCGAGGGTCTGAAGACCATCGGTGAGAATATGTTCTCATCGACCCTGAAAAAGCTTACCATTCCCGGAAGCTGCGAGTACATCGAGGGCAATGAGCCCTTCGTGGACTGCGCGGCTCTTGAGGAGATAAATGTGTCCGACGGCGAGGGCGGTGCGTTCTCATCGCAGGACGGCGTCCTCTACGACCGCGACAAGGCGACGGTATATGCCTATCCGCGCGGCAAGCAGGACAAGAAATACAAGGCTCCCGACAGCGTAAAGGAGATAAATACCTCCGCATTCTGCGGCAATCCCTTCCTCGAGGAGGCTGACCTCGGCAATGTGGTCACGATAGGCGATTACGCCTTCGAGACGTGCAGCAAGCTCAATAAGGTCAGGTTCTCGAAGGACCTCGGAACCGTGGGCTACAGCGCATTCTTCGCCTGCCCCGAGCTGAAGAGCGTGCGCCTCGGCAGCAAGCTCGACTACATCGGCGACTATTCGTTCGGCTTCCTCTACGACGAACAGCTCGCGCTCAGCATACAGAACGGGCTCTCCGAGGAGACAGACCCCTATTCCGCGGAGAAGGATTTCACGATCTATACCGACGAGGATACAACTGCGTATAAGTACGCGAAAGCCTGCGGTATCAATGTTGTCACGAACACCGTGGGCGTTGCCGACGCCAACGTGAACAGGGGCTTCATGTACGTTATCATCGGTATTATCGCGGCGGCTGTGCTCGCTGTTATAGGCGTTGTGACGGGCAGGTCCGTGAAGAAGAAAAAGGCTTCAAAGCCTGCTGTAAAGAAGGCTCCCGAAAAGAAGGACGAGAAGGCGGCGCAGGAAGCCTCCGAGGACGACGATGAGGAGGCGGAAGATGAAGCTGACGAAGACGATAACTAAGCTCGCGGCGGCGGCTCTGTGTGCGGTGACGCTCGCGGCTGTGCCCGTAAGCTTCCCCGCATTCGCGACAGTGGACAACACCGAGCTCGGAGAGGAGCTCCGCGACGGAAACTTCACCTATGAGCTCATCGACGGCACGTACACGATTACAGCCTGCGACCCGACCTCTATCCTCACCGAGGTACCCGAGCTCCGCAACGGCTACGCGGTAACGGCAATAGCCGACAACGCTTTCCAGAACTGTCACTATATCGAGGAGCTCACTATCCCCGATACCATAACGAGCATAGGTGCAAATGCCTTCATCGGCTGCACCTCGCTGAAAAAGGTGAAGCTCCCGAGCCGTATCACCGAGCTGAAAAGCAGCACGTTTATGGGCTGTACTCACCTCGAATCCATAGATATCCCCGATAAGGTCAGCTCGATAGGCAACTACGCCTTCTATAACTGCTCGATGCTGAAAAGCGTAAAGCTCCCCGGAGAGCTGAGCTCCATTGGTCCTATGGCGTTCGCTCAGTGCAGTACCATTACGGATATAGATTCCTCGAAGTGCGGCGCGTTCGTGTTCGAGGACGGCATACTCTACAACAGCAGCAGGGAGAATATCTACCGCGCCTCGACCGCGCTCAGCGGCGACGTTTATATCAGGAACGAGGTCAAGTACATCGAGCCCGGTGCGTTCTCTGTGTGCGTCGGCATCGAGGAGCTCTATCTGCCGTCGTCTGTGACCGACATCGGCGAGAGCGCGTTCAGCTACTGCACGAGCCTTAAAAAGATAGACTTTTCATCGGGTCTGACGAATATCGCGCCCATTGCGTTCAAGTACTGCACGGCGCTCGAATCGCTCGATTTCCCCGTGACGCTCGATTCCGTCGGCGACGGAGCCTTCCTCGGCTGCACGAACCTCTCGAAGGTCATCATTCCCGAGGGTACGCGTACTATCGGCGAGGGCGCCTTCCTCGACTGCCCCAAGCTCGAACAGGTCATCGTGCCGCAGAGCGTCAGCACGATCAGCGCTCACGCGTTCGGGTACACGCTCGACGAAACAGGCGAGAATTACTCCACCCTCGACAGCTTCAGGATGAGCGTCTTCACGGGCAGCGCGGGCGAGAGCTACGCGAAGACGAACAAGCTCAGCTACTCGTACGCTGACAAGAGCCTGAAGCGCTATGCCTTCATTATCATAGCGGCGGCACTCGTGCTCGCGGCGGTAGTGCTCGCGGCGGTGCTTATGGCTAAGGGCAGAAAGAGCGCTTCGTCGGCGGCAAAGAAGGCGGAGAAGGAACGCCTTGAGGAGGAGAGCTACGAGAAGATCCTCGACGACTCCGACGACGAAAAAACAGAAAAGGCTAAGGAATAAAGAAAAGCGGCTCGTTGAGCCGCTTTTTGCGTAGGGGCGCATTACAGCAGAGCTGCATATAGCATCACAATCCAAATCAAAGATTTGGTGTGCTGCTTATCCGTGCGCCCGAAAATTACAGGATAACTCGCGGAAGCGTTGTGTAGGGGACGGCGTCCTCGACGTCCCACTTTCAAACGGCATTGCTATCTCGTGCGGAGATAACTCCGCAGGTATACTAATTGCGGAACGGAAGAAGGGGAGGCTCTCACTTGCAGAGCCTCCCCAGCAGCAGAGCTGCATATAGCTGCGAAATCCAAATCAAAGATTTGGTACGCAGCTTATCTTCAAAAACAGTCCACTGGACTGTTTTTGAATTCATCCCCTTGCAGAGCGCCCTTCGGCTTTTGTGGGGCTCTGCCCCACACCCCGCAAGCC
>JAFXXD010000008.1 GCA_017542475.1 Ruminococcus sp.
AGTGAATAGTGAATAGTGAAAAGTGAATAATTATGGTATCGGCTTCGCCGATAATATTTAAAATTGTCCGCGTAGGCGGACACCGCAATTATTCATTATTCATTATTCTTTCTTCTTTATTCATTTAGACAGCGTGTATATCACGCTGTCGCTCATGGTTGTATAAGGCTGACAAAAACGGCGTGCCTCCGACGTTTCGGAGCCTTCGTAACGGTAAATAGCCAATTTCTATGGTCGATTTGGATAAAAAGCAGCCTGCATTCAGCGTAGAATCGGTCGAAATGTCTTTTTTTCGCAAATTCCTTGACAAAACGAAACAAAAGGTATATAATGCATATATAAAATTTATAAAATGGAGGATACAGATATGACAAAAACTGAACTTATCAGTGTTGTTGCTGAAAAGACTGACTTCACAAAGAAGAACGCAGAGGCTGCTGTAAACGCAGTTATCGCTGCTATCACAGAATCTCTCGCAGGCGGCGAGAAGGTTTCTATCGTTGGCTTCGGTACTTTCGAGGTTCGCGACAGAAAGGCTAAGCAGGTCATCAACCCCCAGACCAAGAAGATGATGACTGCTCCCGCTTCAAAGGCTCCTGCTTTCAAGGCTGGTCAGGCTCTCAAGAACGCTGTTAACAAGTAATCTAAACGGAGGTAATTATCATGGCTGATGTTAAGAAGACCGTAGACGCAGCTGCAGAGGTCAAGGCTACTGAGAAGGCTGCTGAGAAGAAGGTAGCTGAGAAGAAGGCTCCCGCTGCTAAGAAGGCTGCTGCTTCCAAGAAGACTGCTGCCAAGAAGGCTGCTGCTCCTAAGAAGGCTGCTGCTCCCAAGAAGGCTGCCGCTCCCAAGAAGGCTGCTGCTCCCAAGAAGACTGCTGCCAAGAAGGCTGCTGAGAACGTATTCGTTGAGTACCGCGGCAAGCAGATCACTTCCGCTGATCTAATCGCTAAGGCAAAGAAGTTCTCGGGAGTTAAGTCTCCCAAGGTCGTTAACGTATACGTTAAGGCTGAGGAGAACAAGGTTTACTATGTTGTTGATGACAACGCAGGCAGCTTTGATCTCGTTTGATTTCACTTGATAGAAAAAGAGAGCTGTACGGTTTCGTACAGCTCTTTTTGTTTTTTCGGTTGTAGGGGCGCATTCCGCGGGACGTCGGAGACGGCGTCCCCTACATTCGGTTTTTGGCGGTTTGTCGTTATAATGACGGGCGGATAATATCCGCCCCTACGCATTTTTGTAGGGACGCGCATTGCGCGTCCGCCGGTTCTTTGTAAAATCGCGGACGACCAATGGTCGTCCCTACATTTGTTTCGGGTGGTTTGTCGGTATAATGGCGGGCGGCGGAACGCCGCCCCTACAGTCTGAGTTCTGCAAAAAAAGCTGTCGGTTTTAGTGTGCTTCCCTTAGCGGAATTTGTGGGCTACCGTGCCGTAAACTAACGGCACATAATCGGTGACCTGCGAATCCGCCCAAGGGGGCTCCCCTTTCCGACAGCTTTTTGTTTTAGTATTGTATGCTCACTCGGTACTGTATCGGCGTCATTCCTACGACCATACTGAATTGCCTCAGGAAGTATTTGCTGTCGAGATAGCCGCATTTCTCGGATATCTCGATGACGTTCAGCGTCGTGGTCGCGAGGTAATACTTCGCCTTCGCTATACGCGCGATGATACATTCCTTGTGGAAGCTGATACCGAAGCACTGCTTGAACACGCTCCTCAGGTAGCCCGTGCTTCCGGGGAAGAGGTCGTGCAGTGATTCGCTGTCGAAGGTCTCGGTCGGGCGGGTGTAGACATATGTACGTATCTCCGCCATTTCCTTGTAGTGGCTGATGACCTTCTTCTCGTCGAGCAGCTTCGCCTTGATGTCTGCCTCGGCGGAGCAGAGGTCGTATATCTCCTTGTACGGTATGCCCGAGCACTGCTCGCACACGCACACGAACGAGTCCGAGCCGTAATAGCCCATATACTTCCTGTGCTGGAGCAGTATCGCGGAGACGCAGTCGGCAAGGAGCTCGGGAGGAGCGTTTCGCTGTACCACGCAGACGAGCGTGTTGTCGTTGATGCGTCCGCATATATCGTGGTTTCCGCAGAACTCGTCGAGCGCACGCGACGCGTCGAGGACGGCTTTTATCCTGTCGTCGGTGTTCTCGATGGACATACTCTCCTCCGAAAGCCCTATCCTCAGCATTATAAAGTAGAGCTCCTTGTTGCCGTGCAGAACCGCCGAATTATAGGACTTTTCCAGTCCTGCGGCGTTGTACATACCCGTGAGGGTGTCGCGCTGCTCGGAGAGGTTCTGACAGCTCGTGAGGTAGCGGATATCGTTCTTCATCCGCAGGAATTCGAGACATATCGAGACTGACTTTATCCAGTTGCGGAAGATGTCGTCGTAGGTATCGGGGCGGTCGTAGCGTATTATAATGTGTCCGAACATACGCTGACCGAAGAATATCGGGTTGAAGTAGTAGACTGCGGGAGTCTGACAGCGCGAGAATATCTCGCCGAAGTCAAAGCGGTGCACCTCGAAGGGGGAATTGTCGAGCCACGGCATAACGTCGCGGCAGGTCATAACGTCGGACACCTCCGCCATCGGGTCGTACCAGTTCGATTGCAGGCACAGCACCACGTTGTAGGCGTCGCGTATGAGCCAGTGGAATTTTCCCAGTATCTGCACGAATTCGTCGAGGTTCTTGCTCTCGGTTATCTCCTGATCGAGCGAGCTGAAGAGGTTCCACGCCTCATAGTCGGTCTTGACCTTGACGTTGTCGAGCTCCACGAAATATTCGTTGACATCCTTTCCGCAGGGACAGCTGTCGCCGAGAATGAATCTGCCCTTGGGAGGCGTGAATTCGGGCTCGCTGATACCCTCGAGCCTGTCGTGTATCATCTCGACCGCGCATCTGCCGAGGTCGGCGCGGTTGCGCTGGTAGGTCGTGAGCAGAGGGTAGTGCATCAGCCGCTTGTTTATGTATTCGTAGCCGATGACCGATACGTCCTCGGGCACGCGGATATTATTCCGCCTGAAGCCGTCGAGCAGACCGTATGCCATATAGTCGTTGGCGCACGCGACTGCCTGCGGGAGCGGAAGAAGTCCGTCGGCGTATTTCTGCGCAAGGTCCTCGCCCGATGTCATCCAGAAGTCGCCGTAATACACCTTCTTCTCGTCAACGGGGATACCGTGCCTGCGGAGCGAACGCCTGTAGCCCTCGGCGCGCTTCCGTGAGAGTTCGAGGTAGTCGTTGCCCGAGAGGTAGTCTATATTCGACAGCCCGTGCCTGTCGATGAGGTGGTCGATTATTGCCTCGGTGTCGTCCTCGTCGCTCGTATTGAGAAATGTGAACTTTGAGTCCCTGAACTCCTCGAGGTGGGCGCCGAGAACTATCATCGGCACGTCCTTAGTGAGCATCGAATTCGCGATGGCTTCGCGTATCTGCTCGTTCACGAACGATTCGGAAATGAGTATCACAGCCGATATCTGCTCCGACTGCACGAGCTCGTATATCCTGTTCTCGCACTGGAGGGAGTTCACGCTGATATTCGGGTTGTATATGTTTGAGAGCACAGCAGTATCGTAGCCGTACTCCTGCGCCTTTTCGACGATGCCGTGCAGTATCTGTCTCTGCTCGATACTGTTAGCTTCGGCGGCAACGACGCAGATGATAGGTCGTTTAGGTTTATTCATTTTACTTGACCTCCTCGGTCGCTTGTCCACCAATTGCGGAGCATCATCCCATTTGCCACATTTCAACTGTGATTTTGTTCACCTGAACCGTCATAAATGAATGTGACTATACTTATTATAGGGTAAGCAGACGTATTTGTCAATACTTTTTTGTTACAAAAGCATAAAATGTCAGTGGTTTTGTCCACCTTAACTGCGTATTGTGGGTTTACCGTTTGAGATTATTAACGTATAATGAATATATCATAATTAAAATGCAATTAATATGCAGTATAACATTATATGTCAGGGAAATAGTAATTACTATTTAAGGAGGAATCAGAAATGAGCAGAATAAGAACGCTCAAATCGGTGCTGGCAGGCATCTGCGCGGGAACAATGGTATTCTCGGCGGGTTCTGTAATTCCTGTGGGCACACTCACGAAGGAGCTTGACGCGAATGCGGCAGGCGCCTGCACCGTCAACACGAACAAGACATACCAGAGGATACGCGGCTTCGGCGGTATGAACCACCCCGAATGGCAGAGCGTAAACCTCACCGCAAACACCACGGGCGATATGACAGCCGAGCAGGTACAGACAGCCTTCGGCAACGGCGCGAATGAGCTCGGACTTACCATTCTCCGTATCTTCGTAAGCGACCAGCAGAACGCGTGGAACAACGCTATCCCCACGGCTCAGAGAGCTCAGAAGCTCGGTGCTACGGTATTCGCCACTCCGTGGAACCCTCCCGCTTCGATGAGAAGCAACGGCTCGGGCGGTCCGAGAGGCGGTCAGTACGTCCTCAACAACGGCGCCGAGGCTAACTACGCAAAGCACCTCAACGACTTCGTAAAGTTCTGCGAGGGCAAGGGCGTTACCCTTAATTCCGTATCCGTACAGAACGAGCCCGACTGGTCGGGCGAGTGGACATACTGGTCTCCCGACAGAGCGGCTTCCTTCCTTGCAAATTACGGTCCGTCCGTAACGGCGGGCACGAGCGCAAAGATGATGTCGCCCGAGAGCTTCAGCTACAGCAAGGACTACTACAACGCTATCCTCAACAATGCCAAGGCATTCGAGAACTGCGATATGTTCGGTACTCACTTCTATGGAACACAGCGCAGTGCTATGGACTTCCCCGCGCTCGAGCAGTGCGGCAAGGAGATATGGATGACCGAGGTATACGTTCCGAACTCGGATAACAACTCCGCAGACCGCTGGCCCGAGGGCGTACAGGTCGCTGAGAATATCCATAATGCTCTCGTTGTCGGCAATATGAACGCATACGTATGGTGGTATGTCCGCCGCCAGTACAGCTTCCTCTGGGACAACGGCAACATATCCAAGAGAGGCTACGCAATGGCGCAGTTCTCGAAGTGGGTACGCCCCGGAGATGTGCGCGTTGACGCTACAGAGCAGCCCAACACGAACATCCTCGTTTCTGCATACAAGCACAGCGATACTCAGGCTACCATCGTTGCCATCAACAAGGGCAGCGGAGCTGTTAGTCAGGAGTTCCAGCTCAGCGGCAGAAGCATTTCTGGCATTGACGGCTACAGAACATCAGGCAGCGAGAATATCGCTAAGATAAGCGGTCTTTCGGGCAGCGGCAGCTCGTTCACGGCTCAGCTTCCCGCAAACAGCGTTTCCACATTCGTTGTTACAATGGCGAGCGACGGCAAGGACCTCCCCGAGGATCCCGATCAGCCCATCGTTCGCGAGCCTATCACTCCCGACGCTAACGGCTACTACTACCACGACACGTTCGAGGAGAGCTCGGACGAGTGGGAAGGCAGAGGCGGCGCTTCCGTTTCTACGGGCGGCACAGCTTACGCAGGCAGCAAGGCTCTGACAGTTTCCGACCGCGGCAGTGCTTGGCACGGCGCAATGAAGACACTTGATTCGCTGACCTTCAAGGCAGGCGAGGAGTACAGCTTCAGCGTGGCAGCTTCGGGCTCGGGCAATATGATGCTCTCGCTCCAGTACACAGACGCTTCGGGCGAGACTAAGTACGACCACATCGCAAGCGGCGAGTCCAGCGGCGACTACGTACAGCTCTCCAACACGAATTACAAGCTCCCTGAGGGCTCGGGATATATCCTCTACGTTGAGACAGAGGAGGGCACATCCGACTTCTCCATCGACGAGGCTATCGTTGCTAAGGCAGGCACTAAGATCGATGGTCCTAAGCCCGTTCAGCCCGTCAATGTCATCGCAGGTGATATCAACGGCGACGAAAAGGTTGACACATTCGACCTCGTGCTCGCAAGAAAGGGCGCAGTAAGCGGTCTTACAGGTACTGCCCTCAAGGCAGGCGACGTCAACGGTGACGGTCAGATGACGGTTGCTGACCTCGTTCAGATAAGCGAGTTCGTTCTCGGCAAGAGAAAGAGCTTCGAGAAGGATCCCACAGCTACAACGACTGCTGCAACTCAGCAGGTTGTGACCACAACTACTGAGGCTGCTTCGGGCAATCACCTCTCAATGAAGGACTTCACAGCCAAGGTGGCATCAACTATAGCCGAGAAGGAGCCCGATTCCGCAAATCAGGCTAAGGGCGGCGTTACCTACGGCGAGATTCAGAACAAGACCTATTATTCAAATGTCTGCAAGAGAAACAAGAAGTACAACGTTCTCCTGCCTCCCAACTACGATAAGAACAAGAAGTACCCCGTAATGTACATTCTCCACGGCTACTACGAGAACCCCGACAGAATGCTCACAAAGGGCAACGCTGAGATGCATACCCGCGAGATGCTCGGCAATGCTATCGCTGAGGGTGCGGCTAAGGAAATGATATGCGTATTCCCCGATGTATACTCAAGCGCTACTCAGGACGCAGTTTCGGGTATGGACAACAATAACAACAACGCTTACGACAACTTCATCAATCAGCTCACAAAGGACCTTATGCCCGAGATCGAGAAGAACTACAGCGTTCTCACAGGTAAGGACAACACAGCTATCACAGGCTTCTCGATGGGCGGACGCGAGTCTCTCCTCATCGGTATGAAGATGGCTGACCAGATCGGCTACATCGGTGCTATCTGCCCCGCTCCCGGCGTTACGGGCTCGTTCAAGTGGGACAGCGGCAAGGAGCCCTACTTCCTGATGATAACAGCAGGAAGCAACGACCAGACTGTTTACGACAACCCCAAGAACTACCACAACAGCTTCGAGCAGAACGGTGTTCCTCACGTATGGCACTACGTAAACGGCGGTTACCACGGTGACAACTGCATAAGAGCTCACCTCTACAACTTCTTCCGCATAGCGTTCCAGAACTAACGGTAATACTTCCTTTCAGTTCAATAGAAATACGGCTGCCGAGACTATCTCGGCAGCCGTATTTTGCTGTTGCGTGGATCGTTGCGGAAGGACGCCGAGGGCGGCGTCCCCTACAGAAAATGGCGGACAAATCTGTCCGCCATTTTTTTATTCCTTCGGTTTGTGCGGCTTCCACAGAAGAAAATCGCGGAGCTCGAGAGGCTTGCCGTAGTAGTAGCCCTGAAAGCTCTGTATATTGTACTGCTGTAGTATATCGCGCATTTCCTCTGTCTCGATACCCTCGACGCAGACCTTCGCTCCGAAGGTGGTGGCTATGCCGGCGAAGGACTTGACGAGCTCGCGCTCCTTCTCGTCCTCCTCTATTTTCAGCACGAAGCTGCGGTCTATCTTGATGGTGTCGAACGGCAGGTTCTTGACAAGTCCCACCGACGAGAAGCCTGTGCCGAAGTCGTCGAGCGCTATCTGTATACCGTGCGAGCGGAGGTTGACTATGACGTTCTTGAGCAGGTACATATCAAGCAGTCGGCACCTCTCGGTTATCTCCATACAGAGGTGGTCGGGCGGGAAGCCCTCCTCCTTCAGCGTGCGGAGCACCATATCCACGAAATCGAGCTTTTCGAGCTGGGTGTAGGAGAGGTTGACGTTGATGACGAAGTCGGGGTGCTCCTCCATAATAAGCTTTGCGCCGTTTATAGCCGTTCTGAGTATCCACTGTCCGAGCTCGCAGAAGAGCGGGTCTTTTTCAAGGATAGGTATGAACTGGTCGGGCGGTACCATTCCGAACTCGTCGTTTCTCCATCTGAGCAGAGCCTCCGCGCCGACGAGCTGTTCGGTCTCGGCGTCAACGACGGGCTGATACAGCAGGAAGAAGCCGCGGTAATTCTGCATTATGGATACGCGTATCTCGTAAAGCTTTTCGAGGCGGTGGCGGTTGTTCTCGGTGAGGTCGTTGTAGAACTCGACGAGCTCGCCCTGCCTCCTCAGCTTGGACTCGCTGTATGCGAAGATGAGGCAGGCGTAGACGGTCTGGTGGTCTATCTCGTAGTTGTCCACGCACATCATACCTGCGCTGAGGTCGAGTATCAGCTGTCTGTCATTTATAGTGAAGCCCTTTCGGAAGTACGAGCGCAAATCGTTGTAATTGTCGCGCATCTCCTCGGCATTCTGAGTCTTTGAGAGGACAGCGAACTTCGTGCCGTCGAGCCTGTAGGCGTTTCCGCTGTTGCCGACGTGCTCGAAGAGGTATCTGCCGAATCTCTGCAATACGTTGTTGCCGAACTGATAGCCGTAGACTTCGTTTATCTCCGAGAACTTGTTGATGACTATCATACAAACGTTGACCTTGGTGTGCTTGACCATATTCGACTGGATGTCGTCGAAGAAGCCGTACTGGTTCCTCAGACCCGTCAGCGTGTCGATGTGTCCCTGTATGCCGTGGTTGCGGATAACTCCACCGAAGTATTCGGGCTTGCCGCTGTCGTCGCGGAGCACTATGCCGCGGCAGGTGCACACGTCGTACTCGCCGTTGCGCTTCATTGCACGGTACTGCATATCGTGTCCCGAGGCGTTGCCTGCGAAGATATCGGTTATGCCTGCGCGGTAGGCGTTGCGGTCATCGGGGTGGATGCGCTCCTCCCATATGTCGCCAGCCTCGTACATATACTCCGAGGGCAGCTCGAAGCTGTCCACAGCCGCCTTAGACCAGCGCGAGTAGTTGTATCTCATATCGCAGAGGTAGACATATGCGCCCTCGGATACGAGCTCGAAAGCCTCGAAGAGGGCAGCGAGCTTGCGCTTTTCCGATTCGGGTATCTCCACTTCCATTTTATCGCGGATATAGTATCCCGATTTCAGGCGGTTCTTGTCCTCGTACATCATAATGTCGGCGCGGCTGAACACGTCCGTGAACTTCTTGTCGGTCTGCGGCTCGTATGTCGCGATGCCCGACGCCACGACAGGACCGTCCTTCCTGTTGAGGTTATCGTGCACCTGATCGCGCAGACGCTCAAACAGCGTCTCCTTGTTGTGGTAGTCGTCGCTGCCGAGGTAGGCGACGAACTCGTCGCCGCCGATACGGAATATCGGGCTGTGCGTGAAGACGTTGCATATGAGCCTGCAAGCCGAGCGTATGAGCTCGTCGCCTGCCTTGTGTCCGAGGGTATCGTTGGTGACTTTAAGTCCGTTTATATCGCACAGCACAAGCGCGAACGGCATATAGCTCGCGCCGTTGTCCATATTCTTCTGCACGGATTCCTCAAGCTCGTGGTAGGCATTCCTGTTCTTGACGCCCGTGAGCTCGTCGCGGCGCGCCATTTCGTTGGCGTGGCTCAGCGCGAGACCCTTTTCGTGCTCTCTTCTGACCTCCTCGTCGGTATTCTCGACACCGATGATGAGGTGGAGCCTGTCGCTCGCCCACATCGCGGTCATTCTCGTGTGGTGCACCATACCCTTGATGAGCAGGCGGTAGTCCGTGACGAACTGCTTCTTCGTTTCAAGCTCGGATATGAGGTTATCCTTGCTCAGTGCGTCAACTACGCGCTCTCTGTCCTCGGGGTGGAGGAGCTGAGTTCCGTTCCTTATGACGTCGGCGAAGAAGTCAACGCCGTCCTCCTTTAGCTGAAGGCTGCCGTATATGCTGTTGAAGATGAACTGGCTGTAGGACGAGTTCCTGCTGTCAACGTAGTAGATGAGGTCGTAGTGCAGGGCGAGGCTCTCGGATATCTGGTCGTATACGACGCGCTCCTTCTCGAGCTTTTCAGCTTCGAGCCTTGCACGCATCTCCTCGTCGATGTTGATGACGCCGAAGATGAAGAAGTCGCTGGCTTCGCCGAGACCGCGTATCAGTCTGAGCTTGTGGTAGACGGGCTTGCCGTCTATCATCATACGGTAGACTATGCTCTGCATAGCGCCTTCCTTCAGTCTCGTTACGAGACCCTCCTTTTTCAGAGCCTCGGTCAGGATCGAGCGGTCGTCCTTATAGACGACTCTCTCGGCGTCGCGGATGAGGTCCTCGAAGAAGCTGCTGCCGCTCTGCTGTATCTTCAGCGAGTGGAAGCCCGAGTCGTTGGAGTACCAGCGGTATTCGCCCGTGACGGCGTTTACATAGTATACGCTTGTATAGTCGATGAGAAGCGCTTCTGCGATCTTGCTGAATATTTCGTCCTTGTGTTCCATAGAGCCGCCTCCGTTTGCTGTTGTGGTTGATAAGTCTATTATACAATTTTTTTAGTATTTTGTCAACAATCAATGCTGTTTTATTCATTTTTATCAAAAAGCCCCTGCTTTGTGCCTTCCCTGCGGACTTGACATATACGGGCGGAATGGGATATAATATATGTACGAAAAATCGGTTTTTGAGAGGAAAATGTAATGAAAACGGTTTTGCAGAAATTCAAATACCGCAAGATACTTCTGGCAGTTGCCGACGCCTTCATCGTGACGATATCGGCTCTGATTTCAAACAGTATCCTGTCTGCTATGGAGGCGGGCATCGGTCACAGAATGATATTCGCGAACACCTTCGTGTCCGTTATCGCCTGCCTGCTGGGACTTGCCTTCTTCGGCGCCTATAACAGGCTGTGGCGGTATTTCAATAAAAAGGACTACCTGTCCTGCATATTCGGCGTCCTGTTCGGAACGGTATGCTCCTGCGCCGTAAACTATATGATACTTGAGAGAGTGACGCTCGGATATTCCGCGCTCCATACGCTGATAGCCGTCATCGGAGTGTGCGCCTTCCGCTTCATTTTCAAGAGCACCTTCATCGACCTCATAGACACGGGACGAAATGAGGCAAGATACAAGCGCACTATGATGGTGGGCGGCGGACAGGTGTGCAGTGCACTGATAAGCGAGGTCCGCGCAGCAAGGGAGCACCCTGACGAAAAGGGAAGAGAGTCCGCTATTTTCGACCCCGTATGCATAATCGACGCCGACCGAAGCAGGATAGGTCAGACGATAGAAGATGTGCAGATAGTGGGCGATACCTCCGAGATCAAGCGCTTCGCGAAGGAAATGAAGATAGAGCAGATAGTCTTCTGCATACCGTCGTTCCTTGAGAACGACCGCAAGCGGATACTCGATATGTGCTCGGAGACCAATCTCCCCGTGAAGGTCATACCCTTCATAGGCGACCTCGTGTCCGACAGCGGGCATAATGTGCTCGGTGCGATACGTGATATCAAGGTCGAGGACCTCCTCGGACGCGACCCCGTGAGCTTCAACAACGATGAGGTGCGCAGCTTCATCAGCGGCAAGACCTGTATGGTAACGGGCGGAGGCGGCTCGATAGGCTCGGAGCTCGTCCGCCAGATAGCGAAGTACGCTCCGAAGCGCATCATCATCATCGACATCTGCGAGAACTACGCCTACGATATCCAGCAGGAGCTCATTATGGACTACGGCGACAGCCTCGACCTCGTGGTGAGGATAGCCTCTGTCCGCGACTATGACCGCATAGACAAGATATTCGCCGAATTCAAGCCCGATATCGTCTTCCATGCGGCTGCCCACAAGCACGTGCCGCTCATGGAGGAGAGCCCCATGGAGGCGATAAAGAACAACGTCGTCGGCACGTTCAATACCGCGACTATCGCCAAGCTGCACGGGACGAAGAAGTTCGTGATGATTTCCACTGACAAGGCTGTGAATCCCACGAACGTTATGGGTGCCTCCAAGCGCTGCTGCGAGATGATAGTGCAGTACCTCGCTCAGCAGGAGGGCTGCGGCACTGAGTTCGTCACGACGCGCTTCGGAAATGTGCTCGGCTCGAACGGCTCGGTCATTCCGAAGTTCAGGAAGCAGATAGAGCAGGGCAAGCCCGTGACCGTCACTCACCCCGATATCATACGCTACTTTATGACTATCCCCGAGGCGGTAAGCCTCGTTATGGAGGCGGCTGCCATTGCTCACGGCGGCGAGATATTCGTCCTTGATATGGGCAAGCCCGTGCGCATAGTGACCCTCGCCGAGAACCTCATACGTATGTACGGCAAGGTGCCCTATGAGGACGTGCCGATAGTGTTCACGGGGCTCCGCAAGGGCGAGAAGATAAAGGAAGAGCTCCTGATGAACGAGGAGGGCTTGGAGAAGACGCAGAACAAGCTCATTTTCATCGGCAGGCAGAGCGATATCGAGCCCGATAGCTTCATAGCCGAGCTCGGCAGGCTCCGCGAGGCAGCCGACGAGAACGACGACGCGGCGGCGATAAGTGCGCTCCGCAGAATGGTGCCGACCTTCGTCGAGCCCGAGGAGTACAACAGCCGATTCATTGCGGACGCTGTATCAGACTGAGCTTGTCGGATATTGCGATTGGCACATACGTTCGACAATACGGTGCGTATATTGACGACTCCATATTATTATCTGTATTTCCTGACGGTATAGTTTTGTCTGCTATATTGACTGGGTCGTATGTGATGTTTTTGTGAAAAGCGCCAAAAAATGCTGTTGATTTCCGATTACCTCTATTTTCCGCTTGATTTTTGTGTTTTATAGGGGTATAATGGTATCGTACACCTTTTGGGTGCGTTTAATTTGAAAAACGGTTAAAAATTGAATAATTGGTATTATTACGAGAGGGAATGCAGAATCAGCTTTATTTCGGTGCACAGACGATATTTCTGATAGAAATAATGAGCTTTTTAGGGTAAGCGGAAACATATCGGCTGTCGAAACAATACTTTTCTGCGAATCATACGTGTAAAGAAATCGACTAAGATTTTTGTAAGTATCGGAGGGTGGAACGATGCAAGCAACAGATGTACGTGTAATCAACAATTATTCGGAAGGAGAAGTGATAAAGGACATGTTTGAAATAAAACGCGCAAACGAAATCCTTCTCTCGGAAAACGATGTAACTCAGGATGTTCTCGATAAGCTCGAAAAGGGCGAGGAGCCCAAGGCTACTATCCCCGCAAAGGGCGTAACAGAGTACCCTATCCTTAAATTCGACGACCGTGCGCTGACCCTTTTACATATGGGCGTTTCCAATACGCTCAAGTATACTCAGGTCAAGCCAAAGGGAGGCAAGGGCTTCGAGTTCGTAAAGCGCGCTTTCGATATCGTGGCTTCGGCAGGAGCTCTGACGGTTCTTGCTGTGCCTATGGGTATTTTTGCGCTTATCATATATCTCGACGATAAGGGAAATCCGTTCTTCTCGCAGGTTCGCCTCACCAAGGACGGCAAGCCCTTCAAGATGTACAAGCTCCGTTCGATGTGTATCGACGCCGAGGCTAAATTTGCCGAGGTGCAGAAGAAGAACAAGTCCGACGGTCTTGCCTTCAAGGCTGACGATGACCCGAGAATCACGCGTATCGGCAGATTTATCCGTAAGACCTCTATAGATGAGCTCCCGCAGTTCTTCAACGTTCTGAAGGGCGATATGTCCATTATCGGTCCCAGACCGCCTCTCCCGAGAGAGGTAGTGCTCTATACTCCCGAGCAGATGGACAGGCTCCTCGTAAAGGGCGGTCTTTCCTGCATCTGCCAGACAGAGGGCCGCAGCGATATGGAGTTCGACAAGTGGGTCGAGGGCGATGTCAAGTACATAAAGACACGCAGCGCGGGTCTTGACCTCAAGCTGATGTTCAAGACGGCAGCGGCGGTTCTCCTCCGCAAGGGCGCTAAATAATGAGAATGAGCGGCACTGTTATACGGTGCCGCTTTTTTGTTTGCGGATATGGCTGCTCTCCGCATTGTTAAGAATTAATGCCTTGACTTTTTGTACTAAATGGGGTAAAATATTATTAATATTTTTGCGATTCGGAATAATGCTATCTGAGCGGTATCGGAGGGAATATCAATGACGAATAAGGCTTCGCGCAAGAGACTTGCGCTTATCATTTCAGACCCGAGTGCGGATTACTCGCAGGCGGTCATTACAGGCGTCCGCGACCAGTGCGCGAGGTATGACTACGACCTGCTCGTGTTCAGCACGATGGTCAAGGTCTGCCACCCCGACAAGCACTACCTCGACGGCGAGCTCAATATCTTCAATCTGATAAACTACGATCTGGTGGACGGCGTGCTCGTGGCTTCGCTCGCGCTGGTCGAGGATCAGGTCAGGAGCGTCATTGAGAAGCTTGAGGCTGATATGCACGAGAAGTGCCGCAAGCCCGTTGTGTCGCTCGACCTCGAATTCGGCGGCTATCCGACAGTCTTCGTTGACGACAGGATAGCTATCCGAAATGTTGTGAAGCACCTTGTCGGCGAGCACGGCTGCAAAAGGATATACTGCCTCACGGGTCCGAAGGACTATTCCGTCTCGGAGGGGCGCGCGGAGGCGTTCTGCGAGCAGATGAGGGCTGAGGGTCTCGATGCGTCGCAGGATAACGTGTTCTACGGCAACTTTTGGTATACGAGCGGCGAGGAGTTCGCCGACCGTATCATCTCGGGCGAGGTCGCTATGCCCGATGCCGTCGTGTGCGCAAACGATTATATGGCTATCGCCCTTGCAAACCGCCTGATAAGCGGCGGTATAAGGGTGCCCGAGCAGGTGCGCGTCACGGGCTATGACGCCACCAAGGAGGCATTGTTCAACTCCATAAGCATTACGACCTATACCCCCGATGTCTACAGTATGGCGGCTTCTGCTGTTAATCTCATTCACGGAAAGATAGAGCCCGATGTCCCCGAGGTCAGGATAGAGCAGCTGACTGATTCGGGCGTGCGCACGGGCGTCAGCTGCGGCTGTATACAGAACGCGGACGACCTCCGCCGCCTCTACGGTGCGGGACTGAATCCGAACGAGCGCATGAAAAATGCCGACGGAAGCCTGACTGTCAACGATATGCAGGGACTTCACGAGAGCTATATGTTCGAGACGCTGTCCGTCGTTCAGGACAAGGATAAGATACTTGATACCATAACCGATGTTGCGTATCTGCTCCAGCCGTACCGCCGCTTTTACCTCGTGCTGAGGACTGACTGGAGCGATACCTCAAAGCACTGTGTGACAGGCTACCCCGACACTATGCGCTGCGTGCTGCGGTGTATACCGCAGAATGAGACCGTGTATGAAAATGAGCCGCGATATTCCGCCGATTCCGAGCAGTATGACTTCCCGACGGAGCAGATGCTCCCCGCGCTCGACGAGGAGCGCGACCAGCCTGTGGTGTTCTACTTCCTGCCGTCGCATTTCAGCGATGATACGATCGGCTTTGCGGTACTGCAAACCGCTATGGACGCCAAGCGCACGGCTGACGAGGTCTCAACGCTGTGGCTGAGAAATGTCAACAACTCGCTGCATATGGTGAGAGTAGTGAGCAAGCTCATTGATTATTCTGTCCGCGACCCGCTGACGGGTCTGCTTAACAGACGCGGTCTGGAAATGATGTACGACCGCCGCAAGGAGAGCCTCGGCGCGGACGACAATATCCTGATATGGATGATAGATATGGACGGGCTGAAATACATAAACGACCACTTCGGTCACGAGCACGGCGATTTCGGTCTGATATCCATTGCGGAGGCGATGAGGACGGTCTCAGGCGAGGACGATATAGTAGTGCGCATCGGCGGCGACGAGTTCGTTATCATTGCCGCGGGAGCTCTCACAGAGCAGGACGGCAATGCACGTATCAGAGCCTTCGAGCAGACCCTCGCGGACAAGAACTCCTCGCAGGCAGGCAGAGCGTTCGATGTCTCGGCAAGTATCGGCTGCGTGGTGTTCTCCGCCGCAGAGAAGGACGCGCTCGACGAAAAGCTAAAGGAAGCCGACCGCCTGATGTACGAGTACAAGGCTGCACATAAGAAGCTGCGAACTGAATAATACAAAATGGCAGAGACATAACCGTTATACTCATATTGAAGTAATACGAGAGCTTATTGAGGGAAAACCTTTTGGAAAAGTGTCCCCGCTTACGGCGGCAGTCCCCTCTGTCGCTTCGCGACATCTCCCCGCACTGCGGGGAGTCACCCTCAAACTCCCTTCCTAAAACTTTCAATTTTAATTTTGCCCCATAGGGTACTCCCGAAAGAATGAAAAAGCGCAAGTTCTCTCGTTTTTGGAGTACCCTATGGGGCAAAAATTTGGACTAAAAGTCTTTGGAAAAGGGTCTGGGGAAGAACCTTTCCTCAGAAAGGTTCTTCCCCAGTAGATCTACATAATACTGCTATATAGGTACGCGGTCATCTCTCCCGCGGCTCGTATTGCCCGCTCAGGCGACGGTGAATTCGTTCTTTGTGCCTTCGACAATGAACTCCTCGGACTTCTTGCCGTTCACGGAAATGGCGACCGTGTCGCCGACTTTAAGGTCGGGCAGGAACATTACCGCCGACATAAAGTCCTTGTGCGGAGTGAGGCTGCCGACTTCCTTGCCGTTGACGTAGAACGTCAGGTTGGTGTCAGCAGTGCCGCCGTTCTTGAAGCCGAATCCGACATACGGGCTTGCCGACGTGCTGGGCGCGGTGAACTTATTGCCCGCAGCAAACACAGTACCGCCCGAATAGTTGAATACCGCCGCATAGATGGAGTGCTTCTCCTCCTTGGTACCGCCCGCGATATGCATTGTTCCGCCGTTGATGTTTATCGTGCCGACCTCGTCGTCGTCGCCCTTTGCCTTGATGCCGTTGGTGCCGCCGAAAATAGTCACATCGCCGTCATTCATTGTAACGCCGTTGTTCGTGATGATACCCGACTTGCGCGAATTTATCACGTATGTACCGCTCTCGATGATAACGTCGTCATCGGAGTTGATACCGTGAGCAGCCGTAGCAGTGATATTCAGCGTGCCGTTACCCTTGAGTCTGACGGTATCGTTCGAGAATATCGCACCTGCCTCCTTATTGCCCTTCTTCTCGCAGTCACTGCTGAGGTAGTTGACCGAGCCGTCCTTGGGCTTGATGGTGCAGCGCTTGGCGTCCTCGATATATATAGCGGGAGCAGTCGAATTGGAGATATCCACGCCATTGAGAACAATCGATACATTTTCATCGTCTCCGGGGACATTCACGCGTATCTGTCCGTCGCTGACAGTTCCCGTGAAGATATAGTCGCCGCCCGTTGTTATCGTCACGGTCTTGCCGTCAACGGTAACACCGCTTCCGCTTACGGTAGGAGACGAGCCGAGCTTTATCTCACCGTCATAGACCTTCTCGCCCGATTCGGAGGTAGTCTCCTGCGAGGACGAGCCGCCGCCCGAAGCCGCCTGCGTCGTAGCCGCTCCGCCCGACGAACCGCCCGACGAACCGCCCGAGCTGTTGCCGCCCGCAGCAGTGCTGCCCGAAGCCGAGCTGCCCGCCTTAGCGGTAGTAGTTGTAGTCTTCGAGGACTTGGTAGTCTTTTCGGTCGTTGTCTTGTCCGACTTCTTGGAGGTCGTGGTCGTGCCCGTACCCGTAGTCGCGGACTCTCCCGACGCATCGGTCGATGCCTCGGCAGATACAGCGGAGGTGGTATCGGCAGTATCACCGCCGTCAGAGTCGCTTCCGCACGATACGGCAGAGGTCAGCATAGTAAGTGCAGCTGCAATGGCTGCGAGCTTTCTGTAGTTCATAGCAATTCTCCTTCATTTATGCACAGATACGGAAATTGTCAGACCCGCCCAACAGGTCTGACAAGCTCCGCGTAGGGGTTATTATATTTAGGGGGGAGGGTCATTTATCAGGACTCATAAACCTTGTCGTCGTACTTGAAGAATACGAGGTTGATGGTCATATTGCCGTTGAGAGCACGGAGCTCGTCGATGAATTTCTTCTGGTCGATGTCGTCCTTGACGTCAACGGAGTAGATAAGCTCGAACAGTGTGCCGAAGTTTGTGGTCTTTACTCTTCTGAGCTTGTGGAATGTCGTGTACTTCTCGAGAACGGGGTCGAACACGCCCTGATAGTCGAGGTTCTCGGGAATGGTGATCTTGAGCGTCATATTCTTCGACTTGCTCGCACCGAAGTTCAGCTCGGTGAAGACGAACATCACGATACCGAGAGCGATGAAGAATACGAATGCGAAGCCGATATAGCCGATACCGCAGGCAACGCCCGTTGCCATTGCGTAGAAGATATAGGCTATATCCTTCGGATCACCCGCGACGCTTCGGAATCGCACAAGGGTGAACGCACCCGCGAGCGTGAGAGCTCCTGCGGTAGAATTGATAAGGATGAGGATAAGTGCGATTATCGGGGGGAGCATTATCATCGTCATAACGTAGCTCTGAGCGTAGCCCTCCTTGCGGTGGGTGGCGATATAGATAAGGCTTATGAGGAAGCCGAGCACAAGTGCTGCTCCCACGCAGATGAAGAACTGTCCTGCTCCGACTGAAGTATCGGACGAAGCACTGGTGAATATAGAGTCATCGTCTATGTCATTGAGGATGTTACCGAATAAACTTACTGCATTCAACATACTCACACACTCCTGTTCATTAAGATATTATTTTTCACAACGGCTATTCCCGAGACGTAGATACGCTCGTTAGCCGAAGCCTGCTCCTGCACGAAGTTGGTATAAGCCCTGCCGTACTTCGAGAAGCTGGTCTTGTAGATACCGAGCTCCGAGAGCTTGCGCACGAGCCAGTCGGGCATCGCATCGCCGACCTTTATCTCCATAAGGCGCTGGTCGGGACGGATGATCTGGTTGCCGTAGCTTGCATAGTCGAGCCCGAGGTCATAGCGGCGCTCGGTTATCTTCCTGTCGAAGGTGAGACGGAAGTCGTTGTTGTCCTTGCCGAAGAACGCCTCGCGCTGGTAGCTGATGTACTGCTTGGGCTGTATCGGGTAGTGGTCGAGGAAGGCGTCAAGCTCGCTGAACACCTGACCCGTTATATACTTCTTAGCCGCGGGCTTTTTGCGTGTGGCGAGGTACTCAGCGCTCTCCGCGAGGGTCATGGAGACGCGCCTTTTAGTAACGATACCGCCGATCTTCTTTTTTATCTCAAGGAAAACGAGAGAATCCTCCGACGCAGGTGAATAGTAGCTGCGGAGCCTTATCTTCTCCTTGTAATATGGCTTTGAGAGGGACTCGCGGATGAGATAGTCGTCGGGGGTATCATAGTATATATTGTATATCCCGTATTCCTTGCCGCCTACGCAATACTTATCGGGCTCCATATACTTGTGTATCTCTTCGACGAGGAGCTTATACTGTTCCATATCGAGGAGGAACTTTATCTCTTTCCTTGCAAAGGTATTGATAGCCATATGTCCGTGAACACGGCAGCTTCGGGGGACGTGACGGCATCCCTGCCGCTTCACACTCAACTCCTTTCGTGATTTTCTGATGTTATTATATATTTCCAGTCTTAAAATAGTCTTAAAGTATTACCAAAAATAAGTAAACTCTTAGTAATATTTGTGACAGCTTTGTGGAATCTTGTCTCAGTCCCATAAAGGGTTCTCGCACAGGTATCTTCTCATCTGCACGAGGTCGAACATATCGAGCTTTCCGTCCTCGCAGAAATCGTAATTCTGCCGCGTGTGCTCATCGAAGGGCGATACCTTCTCCCCGAGCAGGAATCTGCTGAGCAGCACGAGGTCGGACACCCCGTATCTCGGCAGCTGATAAGCCGTGGTAGTAGTTGTTGTCGTTGCAGTGGTCGTCTCGGTTGAAGTTGCAGTCGTTGCAGTCGTTGTTGTCCCGCTCGCAGCACCGCCGCCGAGGTAGTCCGCGAGGAGTTCGGTCCAGTATTCGCCCATAGCCTTATAGCCGACATTATTCGGATGAACGCCGTCGAAGAGCTGTGACTTCACATCTGTTACTGCGGTCTGCACATAGGCGGGACGGATATTCTTATGCGTTGACTGCATCTGCTTCACGGTCGTCTCAACTATAGTATTGTACTCCGCGACCGCCTTGTGGATATTAGCCTCTGCCGTCGCGTCGTCGTACTGCGTCTGCCAGTCGGCGGAGTGGCGGTAGTTCGAGAACCAGTCGTACACGCCCTCGCGGTTGGGGTCGAGGTCGGGTATACCCGTAACAAAGAGCGCCGAATCCTCGGGGATATTCTCAAGGATATAGGTGATGAGCTCCTCAAGGTCTCCCCTGCTCCCGCTCATATCGTGGTTATCTATTATATTATTCGTACCTATCTGAAGCGTGACGATATCGGGCTGCTTCTCCTGAAGGCAATTGGTCTGCTGAAGCGTCTCGAGTATTCCGTTCCTGCCGGGATAAGCCTTTATCGAATAGCCGCTGTAGCCCGTATTCTCGTTGTCGAACTCAAAGCTCTCCCCTGTTGCGCTGTCGGTATAGGTGGGAGCATACCCGCCGTCCTTGCTTCCGACCATATCTATATTGTAGCCCTTTTCGGTCAGCCCGTGATAGAGGAACTTTCGGTACGAGCCCGCATAATCGGGCACATAGCCGTCGGTGATAGAGTCACCGATACACATTATTTTAATAGTGTCAGTATCTCCCGCCACAGAATCAGCACCTCCAAGAAAGGGTATAGAAGCCGCCGCCACGACAGCCGCGGACAAAAAAGCAACGAGCTTATTCATTAATTGCGCTCCTCTCACAAGCAGGCGAAGAAGTATCAAAAGTGTATGCTATCCGCACAAAGCGGCTATAATCCGTATAAAAAATTATTATTTTGCCAACATTAATAATACCACAGACTCCCCGCGATGTCAATTAAAACAAGCATTTTAGCTTTAATTAAGCAAAAAAGAGTCTCCCGAACGGGAGACTCCGCAATTTTTGGTTATCATCAGTCGTCGGTACCTGTCATCGACTTGTTGACCTGAGTATACAGACACAGCTGAGGAGTTCCCACTCCGCTGCCGCCGTCGCCGACCCAGACCTCTATCATCGCGTTGCTTTCCTTTCTGTAGCCGATATACCAGCGGTTGTACTTCTCGCCGCCTGCCGCGCTGTACTTTATCCTCATCTTGACATTGCTGTCGGAGGCCTTGTAGTCAAGCCGCTTGTTCAGGTAGTCGCAGAAGTCCTGCTGATTAGCGTCTATCGGAGTCCAAACCTTGCCCGAGCCGTCCGCGCCGCGTCCGCCGTCGAGGTATGCCACGAGAACAAGGTCGTAATTGCTGTTGGAGAGCGCATCCTTCTTCTGTAAAACGGTCGCACTGTTGGACTTATTGTAGAAGGATTCGTTTGCCTCGTCGATCTCGAGTATCATATCGACGACATCGGTATGTATGACTCTCGCGTTTGCAACATCGGCTGCACGCTTCGACTTTTTCACATAGCCGAGCATAGTAGGAACAAGTATCGCTGCGAGCACACCTATGATAGCAATTACAACGATGAGCTCGATAAGAGTGAAGCCCTTTAGATTTTTCTTTTTCATAATTGCACCCCCAATCATAGTTTAGGATATAATCCTACAGCTATATTATAATACATTATGTATTGTTTGTCAATAGGAAATGAACATATTATTGATAAATCGTTAAGTTCGTTATTGTGATAACTTTGTGCTGTTTACGTTACTTTTTTATTGTGATAGATGTACAATCATTATTTGTCCGAACAGTTTTATGCCTCAAGATTATTACAACCTGTAATATATCACTCCTGCAACTCCCGATATCGGCAAAGCTCTTGCTATTTCGGCTCATATATGTTATAATAGGTGTACACGGTATCCGCTGTGATATAGGAGGAACTGCAGAATGAAAGATGAACTTATCGCTTCCATCGTCAACTCGGCAATGGGTACAGCGACCAACGTCGTGAATAAGGTTGCCGAGGACCACCGCCGCACCCTCGAAAAGGAGGAGGCTATCGCCCGCGAGCAGGAGCAGACTAAGCGCACCATAGCTCAGGAGGAGGAGCGCACCCGCCGTGAATTCGTGGAAAAAGGTCTCGACAAGAGACACCGCGAGGAGATAAAGGAGCTCCAGCGGAAGCGTCAGGAGAACCCGATAAATACAGCTTGCCCGAGCTGTACGGGCGTTATGGACGTTGACAGGCACAAGGGACTGATGACCTGCCCGTACTGCGGCAACACCGAGGTGCTCGACCCGATACACTGCTACGACCCCATTCTCGACGGCGAGCTCGTAGACCTCAAGCCGAAAGCCGCCGCCCCCGTGCCCGCAGCAAAGCCCGAGCCCGCTTACACTCCCGCGAGCGACATCAGGGAGTCAAAAATGCAGAACGGCGTAATAATAGAGAAGTTGAACGTAAGACCGAACAAGTCGTTCAGCTCAGACGCTACGAGCTCGGCAGTACATAACGTAGCGAGAATGGCAACGGCGGCAGACCTCGCGTCGGTTGACGAGACACCGCTGCTGAATCAGCTCGTTTCCGAGGTGAAGAATCCCGACAAGCCGATAATGGACAAGGTAGCGTCCGCGGCGAAGCTGGTGGATACAAAACCCGTTGAGACTTTCGTAAAGCACGAGACGCGCGGACTTGTTCTCGCGATAATATCCGCAGTCTGCGGCGTTATCGGACTGGTGACCTGCGGCGTGCTGATAGTTCCCGAGGTACTGGGCATCATACTGGGACTGATACCGCTTATCGGCAGGAAGTCGAAATTCGGCACACCGAGCAAGATAGTCTCGGCGATAGGCGTAGTCGCGAGCCTGTCAGCGTGTGCACTGATACTTGTATCGGCGTTCATACTCAAAAAGTAAAAGCAAAGCTCCGAACCTCGTGTTCGGAGCTTTTTTGTATCTTCATACATTGTTACCCGCCGAAAGCAGACTGAGCCGTTTGTACAGACTGAGCGAGCAAAGCGAGCGGGCTACGGCGCGGTGTCCGCGCTGCCGATTCGCGCTGTCACTCGTAAACTCGCTCACCGAAATAGACGGCAAGTTTACTGCCGCGAGCCTTACCAAATAGTAGGGGCGCATTCCGTGCGCCCGCACCCTTTACGCATCAGCACGAATCAACGCTATCTCTGTAGGACGACCATTGGTCGTCCGTTGTTTTGCAGGGATTGCGGACGCGCAATGCGCGTCTAACAGCCGCCTATACCCTCTGTCAGCTTCGCTGACATCTCCCTACACTGTAGGGAGTCACCCGACGTCCCGCACTGCTCTCACTTCTCAGAACAGAACTCCACCTTTTCTCCGTTGAGGATCATATTGGTAGTACGAACAGCGCACATCTTACCACACATCGAGCAGGTATGGCGCTCGGAAACGGGCGTGCTCTCGTAGTAAGCGCGAGCCTTTTCGGGGTCGATACAGATTTTGAACATCTCCTCCCAGTCGAGCTCGTGACGCGCCTTAGCCATACGGTTGTCGATGTCGCGGGCATTGGGGATACCCTTGGCGATGTCGGCGGCGTGAGCGGCAATCTTGCTCGCCATAATGCCCTCCTTTACGTCAGCCGCGTCGGGCAGACGGAGGTGCTCGGCGGGAGTAACATAGCAGAGGAAGTCCGCACCGTTAGCCGCGGCGATAGCACCGCCGATAGCAGAGGTGATGTGGTCGTAGCCCGGAGCTATATCCGTAACGAGAGGTCCGAGCACGTAGAACGGCGCATTGTGGCAGATACGCTTCTGGAGCTTCATATTCGCGGCGATCTCGTTCATAGCCATATGTCCCGGACCCTCGACCATTACCTGCACGTCCTTAGCCCAAGCTCTCTCTGTGAGCGCACCGAGCTCGATGAGCTCCGCAATCTGACCCGCATCTGTGGAGTCGTCGATACAGCCCGGGCGGAGCGCGTCGCCGAGGCTGATAGTAACGTCGAACTCGCGGAGGATATCGAGCACATCGTCGTAGAACTCAAAGAAGGGGTTCTCGTTGCCCGTCATCATCATCCACGCAAAGAGGAGCGAGCCTCCGCGGGAGACGATGTTCATCTTTCTCTTATCGCGCATAAACGCCTCAACAGCGCGGCGGTTGATACCAGCGTGAATGGTCATGAAGTCCACGCCCTCCTCAGCGTGAGCACGAACGACCTTGAGGAAGTCCTGCGCGGTAATTTCGAGGAGGTCCTTTTCGAGGTAGCCGATAGCGTCGTACATCGGCACAGTGCCTATCATAGCAGGCGACTTCTCGACGAGAGCCTTGCGGAAGGTGTTGGTCTTGCCGTAGTTGCTGAGGTCCATTATAGCCTCCGCGCCGAACTTTATCGCCATATCGACCTTGTCCATCTCCATGTCGTAGTCATTCTTATCGCCCGATATACCGAGGTTTACGTTTATCTTCGTCCTCATATTCTTACCGATACCCTCGGGAGAAATGGACTTGTGGTTGATGTTGCAGGGGATAGCCACCTCGCCTGTCGCAACGAGCCCGCGGAGCTTTTCCGCGTCCATGTGCTCCTTTTCGGCGACTATCTTCATTTCGGGAGTGATAATACCCTTCTTGGCGGCTTCCATCTGTGTGCTGTATTCTCTCATTGGTTTAATTCCTTTCAGATTTGATTTTATGTCAGAGCAGACAAACAAGCGCTGCCTGCGGCCTTCCGATTTGTGCAACCATACAAGGTTGAAAAAATATTTTCTGATAATCAACGGTTTTCCGTTGCAAAAACGCCTTTTCCGCACCCCTTATAGAAACGGTCATCACGCGGAAGCATCTGTAGGGGCGGATATTATCCGCTCGTGCCACAACCGCACATTTTGCGGCAACCGACTGTAGGGGCGCATTCCGTGCGCCCGCCATTATACCGCTGATCCCACGGCTGCCACCTGTAGGGGACGGCGTCCTCGACGTCCCATTATCTGAGCTCTCTAATTCCGCATTACGCATTACGAATTGAAAACGCGTGGTCGAGCGGACCGCTCCCCTTTCCGAGGTCGAGCATAGCCGCAAGCGCACCCGAGATGTACTCCTTCGCCTGCGCTATCGCCTCTTCAAGCGGCAGCCCCTTGGCAAGTCCCGCCGCGATAGCGCTCGAAAGCGTGCAGCCCGTGCCGTGGGTGTTCGGGTTGTCGATACGCCGCCCCTCGAACCAATTTGACGTGCCGTCGGGACAGCAGAGGAAATCGTTGGCGTCATTCGTCGCGTGACCGCCCTTGCAGAGCGTCGCACAGCCGAATTTATCGGTTATCGCCATAGCGGCGGCTTCCATATCGTCCGCGGAGGCTATCCTCATGCCCGAAATGAGCTCCGCCTCGGGGATATTCGGCGTGATGACCTCAGCGAGCGGGAAGAGCAGCCTCTTCACCGCTTCATACGCGGAATCGGAGCTCAGCGCAGAGCCGCTCGTAGCAACGGCAACGGGGTCAACTACGACATTTTCGGCTTCCCAGTAGGCGAGCCTGTCCGCAATGACCTCGGCTATCTCCGCCGACGAGACCATACCTATCTTGACCGCGTCGGGGCGGATATCGCTGAATACCGCGTCTATCTGCGCCGCGAGGAAATCGGGCGGCGTGTCGAGGACTCCCGTCACGCCCGTGGTATTCTGCGCCGTCAGAGCCGTTATCGCGCTCATTGCAAAGACGCCGTTCATTGTCATAGTCTTGATGTCGGCTTGTATTCCTGCTCCGCCCGAGGAGTCGCTTCCCGCGATTGTAAGTGCCTTTTTCATAGCGCAGTCCCCTCCTCTGCCTTTTTTCGGAGCAGCTCTGCCGCCGACTTCACATCGTCTGCGGCGAAAACCGCGGAAACTACGGCAATGCCGCGCTGTCCGCAGCCGCTTATCTCACCGACATTTTCCGCCGTGATACCGCCTATCGCGCATATCGGGAGCTTCACGCTCTCGGCTATCTCACGCAGATTTTCGGGAGTAATGCGAATGGCATTCTTCTTGGTCGGCGACGGGAAAACAGCTCCCACGCCGAGGTAATCCGCGCCCGCTTTCTGAGCCGCACGCGCCTGTTCCACGGTCTTTGCGGTCGCGCCGATGATGAAGTCCTCGCCCGCGATGCGCCTTATTTCAGCGACGGGAGCGTCCTCAATGCCGACGTGTACTCCGTCCGCACCGCTCAGCATAGCCGCGCGGTAGTCGTCATTGACTATCAGCGGTGCCCCATACCTGTGGCATATCGGCACGAGGATTCGCGCTTTTTCGGCGAGCTCGTCCGTATCGAGCTCCTTATCACGTAGCTGTACGCACGTCACGCCGCCCTGTAGTGCGAGCTCAACCTGCTCCGCAAGGTCGCGCCCGCGCAGGCAGGCATTATCTGTTATAGCGTAAAGGGTGAGCATTTCGGGTGAAAATCTCATCTGCTCTCACTCTCCTCTCATTTTTCAGCTGTTAGCCTTTAGCCGTTAGCTTGCGGTGTCGCCTTACGCCGACTTATAAAAATGTGAGCGAAGCGAACTCCATAGCTAATGGCTAATGGCTCTCAATTAATCTGCAAATTCGCGAAGATATCCGCTCGGCTCGGGACAGATCATCAGCCCGCTCATAACGCAGGCTCCCGCCGCTCCCGCGGCAAGCACGGAGCCGTAGTTTTCGGCGCTGATCCCGCCTATTGCGTACACAGGTATGCTCACCGCGGAGCACACCTCCCGCAGGAAGTCAAGTCCGCGCGGAGGAAGTCCCCGCTTGCAGTCGGTGGCGAAAACGTGTCCCGCCGTGATGTACGCCGCGCCGAGCTCCTGCGCTTTCAGAGCGTCCGCGACTGAGTGACACGAGGCTCCGATAATGCGGAAGAAAGCCTTTTCCTCGGCGGTGAGCTCCGCCAGTATGTGTAGGGGAAGGTGTATCGCCTCCGCCCCGAGCTCCGCGGCGACATCCGTGAAGCTGTGAAGTACGCAGGGAACGCCGTGCTCCGCGCATATCTGCATTGCGCTTTCCGCGAGGGTGCGGTACTCCTGCGGAGTGATGTCCTTCTCGCGGAGTATCACCGCTTTCGGCTTCGCTTCGGCTATTTTTCGCAGCTGCGATGGGAAGTCCTCACACAGCCGCCTGTTCGTCACGCAGATAATGTTATACATAGAGGTAATCGTTCAGCACGGGCTGCAAGCCCTCGCCCGACATATCGTCGTACATCTTCTTGAGGCTTCTGCCGTCGCTTATCTCGAACTGCTCGTCGCCCGCCTCGTCGTTTTCCTTGCCTGTGTACTTGCTCTCGTGGTCGCCGATCCCCGTGGAAACTCCCGCGGAAATTTTCGTCGCGGCTATCTTGACAATGCCGTTGCGGAAGCTCTCGCTCTCGCGCGAGGACACCGTGATACCGCAGAACGGCAGGAATATCCTGTACGCGCACAGCACCTGACAGAGCTGCTTTTCATGGACGTCGAGCGGGTTTATCTTCTCGTTGTTGACTATCGGGCGCAGTCTCGGGCACGAGAGAGATATCTCCGCGTGCGGGTACTTGCGCTGTAAATAGTAGACGTGGAGCGCACTCGCGAGGGCGTCCTTTCTGAAGTCGGACAGTCCCAGCAAAGCCGAGCACGCTATCCCTCTCATTCCCGCCATAAGTGCCCTCTCCTGCGCCTCGAAGCGGTACGGGAAAACGCGCTTGTGTCCGAGGAGGTGGAGCTGCTCGTAGCGGTCGCTGTCGTAGGTCTCCTGAAAGACGGTGACGTAATCGACGCCGCACTCGTGGAGGTAGCGGTACTCGTCCGTATTCACGGGGTAAATCTCAATGCCGACAAGGCGGAAATACTTCCGCGCAAGCTTGCAAGCCTCGCCGATGTATTCAACAGGGCTCTGCGTGCGGCTCTCGCCCGTGAGTATCAGTATCTCCTCCATGCCGCTCTCCGAGATGACCTTCATCTCGTGCTCTATCTGCTCCATCGAGAGCTTCATGCGGCGTATGTCATTGTAGCAGTTGAAGCCGCAGTACACGCAGTAGTTCTCGCAGTAGTTGGCGATATACAGCGGCGTGAACAGGTAGACCGTGTTGCCGAAGTGCTTCTGCGTTTCAAGGCGTGCACGCTCTGCCATCTGCTCGAGGAAGGGCTCTGCCGCAGGTGACAGGAGAGCCTTGAAGTCCTCGACCGAGCACGTATCGCGCCTCAGTGCGCGGAGCACGTCCGCAGGCGTGTACCTGCCGTAGTCGTAGCTCTTCATCTCCGATATGACGCGCTCGCGTATGTCGGAGCTTATCTGCTCCATTCCCTCCATATACTGCATATGGTCGGTGCGCGAGGACGGGTCGTTCTCCAAGCGGTGCTTCTTTTCAAGTGCGGCTTCGGACAGCTTATCCGAATCCACAAAGTAGTTGTTGTCCATTTTCTAACCTTCTTAGATGTGAATAATATCTTTGTAGGGGCGGCGTCTCGCCGCCCGCGCTTCCGTTGCTTTTTCGGGCGCACGGAATGCGCCACTACGGTTCGTTGACGTTGGATTTTTTGTAGGGACGACCATTGGTCGTCCGCAAACTTTAAATCGGTTGATGTTTACGTAATTGCGGACGCGCAATGCGCGTCCCTACAGAATGCATCTGTTGATTTGTCGGTATATTGGCGTGCGGCGGAACGCCGCCCCTACATCTGAGCTCTGAGTTCTTAGCTCTGCGTTAGTCGTGCAGGAATCCCGTCAGCGTGTCAGACGGCGAAGCTCCGCGGGTGAGGACGCGTCCGAGTCCCGCAAGATACGCCTTTCTGCCCGCCTCTATCGCCTGCTTGAAAGCCTCCGCCATTACGGGCAGGTCGCCTGCCGTGGCAAGCGCCGTATTCGACATAACTGCCGCGGCTCCCATCTCCATTGCCTCGCAAGCCTGCGAGGGTCTGCCTATGCCTGCGTCCACGATTATCGGCAGGTCTATCTCGTCAATGAGTATCTGTATGAAGTCGCGCGTGGCAAGTCCCTTGTTAGAGCCTATCGGCGACGCAAGAGGCATTACCGAAGCCGCTCCCGCATTCACGAGGTCGCGGGCGGCGTTGAGGTCGGGGTACATATAGGGCATTACCACGAAGCCCTCCTTCGCGAGTATCTCCGTAGCCTTAATGGTCTCCTGATTGTCGGGCAGCAGATACTTCGTGTCGCGCATTATCTCTATCTTCACGAAGTCGCCGCAGCCGAGCTCGCGGGCAAGACGTGCGATGCGCACTGCCTCCTCCGCATTTCTCGCGCCAGAGGTGTTCGGCAGAAGGGTCACGCCCTTGGGTATGTAGTCGAGGATATTCTCGCTCTCGGCTGTGTTCGCGCGGCGCACCGCGAGGGTTATCATCTCCGCGCCCGCGTAGTTGACCGCTGCCTCTATAAGGCTCAGCGAGTACTTGCCCGAGCCGAGTATGAAGCGGGAGCCGAATTCGCGCCCGCCTATTATGAGCTTGTCGTCTTTCATTGTAAAAACTCCTTAAACGTCGTATTCTTGGGCGATTATGCGTATCGCCATATGTGCCTCGTGTGCCGCGCAGACCGCCACTCTCGCCGAAATCAGTCCGAGACCGTCCGCAACGTCGCTCTCGCCGTCTCCGCAGACGTAGAAGCGCTTCGTCACACGCCGCGTGACTATCCCGTTCGCGGAGGCTGTCCCAGCCATGCCCGAGCCCGATATCAGGTACTTTTCGGGCAGTCTCTCCAGTACCGTATTCACCAGCATCGCCTTCTGGTCGGCTTTGTCAAATGCCTCGCATATGATGTCCTCGCCGTGCAGGAGCTCGGGGATATTCTCCTCAGTGAGCTTCACGCAGTCACGGCGGATATCGCAGTACGGCGCTATCCTCGACAGCGTATCGTACAGCGCGTCGGACTTGTACTGCCCGAGCTGCTCGGGGAAATACTGCTGGCGGTTCAGATTCGAGATGTCCACGCGGTCGAAGTCGAGGATATGCAGCCTGCCGACTCCCGCACGCGCAAGGTGTATCGCGATGTTCGAGCCGAGCCCGCCCAGTCCGCACACGGCTACGCTCGCCGCCGCGAGCCTACGCTGGAGCTCCGCCCCGTGGCGCTCCTCAAGTGCGCGGTACATCTCCTCCCTTGTCGGTATCGCCATATCAGCCGCCTCCCACGAAGCGGACTACCTCGAGGTGGTCGCCCTCGTACAGCACTGTCGTCGCGTACTGAGCCTTAGGCACGATGGACTCGTTGAGCTCCACTGCCACCTTCTGCTCGCCGTAGCCGAGCTCCGCAAGAGCCTCCGACACGGTCTTTCCGCTGAGGTCGTACTCTTTTCCGTTAATTGTCAGCATTTCTGTTCCTCCCAACAAAAAAGCGGCGGCTGAATGAAGCCGTCGCAAATCAACATTGTTCAGCTCCCTACGTTGGCATTATCCAAATCAGGTAACGGGTCGAAGGTAGCACCTTCCTCTCAGCCTGTCTCACAAGCTCCCCTGCGTTTTTTATTATAGCACAGTCTGCTGAAAATTGCAAGCTTTTTTTGCCGCGCGGAGATAACTTCCGCTCCGAACAGACTACAGCGCGAAACCGAAAGTTTCGCGTGGGAGATATTCATAACGCCAGTTTATCGCCGCGATTGATAGCTGTGTAGGGGACGGCGTCCTCGACGTCCCACACAATTACAGCCGTGCCATCAGCTCGTCGATAAGCGGCTTCTTCGCGAGCCAGTCCGAGAAGGCTGTCGCTCCGCCGCAGGCTGTACCCAGCTTCAAGGCGTAATCACTGCCCTCGGGCAGTCCCGCCACAAAGCCCGCAAGCATCGAGTCGCCCGCGCCGACCGAGTTGACAAGCTCACCTGTGCAGGCTCCGCACCTGTGGAGCTCCCCGCTCTCGTCGAGCAGCAGTGCTCCCCTCTCAGCCATTGAAACAAGGACGTTCCGTGCGCCCATTTCCTGCAATTTCTTCGCATAGATGGCTATCTCGTCATCGCACTCGAACTCCACGCCGAACATATCCTCCAGCTCGAAATTGTTCGGCTTGATGAGGAAGGGACGGTATTTCAGCACGTTCAGCAGGAGCTCCCCTGTCGCGTCAACGACTGTGATGATGTCCCTGCCCTCGAGCCTGCCGAGTATGCGCTCGTATATGTCAGACGGCAGACTGCTTGGTATGCTGCCCGCAAGTATCAGCGTGTCGCCGCCTTTGAGGCGGTCGAGCTTCGCGAAGAGCTCCGCTATCGCCTGCTCGTCTATCACGGGTCCCTGACCGTTGAGCTCGGTCTCGGCGTCCGTCTTTATCTTGACATTTATGCGGGAATTGCCGCTCTTCAGGCGCACGAAGTCCGCCTCTATGCCCATCGAGCATACCCCGCGCTCGATAGCTATTCCCGTGAAGCCCGCCGTAAAGCCCAGGACTATCGACTGCACCCCGAGCTCCGCGAGCACCGCCGACACGTTTATCCCCTTGCCGCCGATGTATATCTCCTCGCGTGCCGAGCGGTTCACGCCGCCCGTTTTCAGCCCGTCTGTGTGGACTACATAATCTATCGCGGGATTGAATGTGACTGTATATACCATATCATCGCTCCAAAATCTGTTATTAACCGTACTTGCGGCTCTATGATAATTAATGTAATGCGCAAATTCCATATATTATCAAAGAATTTGCGCACCCCGAACGAAGTTCGGGGCAATAACCGCCTAACGGCGGTTATTGAGTACACATTAATTATATCCCGTATAAGCCGATGTGTCAAGAAAAAGCTCCCTCCGAAAGATACGGAGAGAGCATTGCGGATAATTATACACCATTTCACTCGGAATTGAAACTCATTTTTTGTGTTTTCAGTGGATAAAATTCGGATTTTTCTATTGATTTTTTTGCTCCCGTGTACTATAATGAATGTAACCACTATATGACACGGGGTGACGCTATGAGTTCAAAACGTCCTATTATCGCCGTTGTTACCGCTCTCGCGAACGGCTTCGCGGAGAAGGAGCTCCTCGGCGGCATTATTTCCGAAAACAAGAAGAGCGGCTATGCTACGGTCGTTTTCTCGAATATATACAACATCGTACAGCACGACGACGACCTCCTCTGCGAGCGTAAGATATACGACCTCGTGCGCTCGCCCGATATCAGCGGCATCATCCTCCTGTGCGAGTCCTTCGTCGAGGAGAATATCCGCCGCCATATCGCGGCTGTCCTCGCGGGGACGGACGTGCCCATTATCGGCATAGGCACGCGGCTTGCGGAGTTCGACTCCCTCGGCTACGATCTCATCAGTACCGACGACAGAGCCGACCTCGCTCTGCTGACCTCGCACCTCATCGAGGAGCACGGCTTCACCGATATCGACCTGCTAACGGGTATGGAGCAGATAGAGTCCTCGCGTCTGCGTGCAGAGGGCTATCTCACGGCACTTGAAGCGCACGGCATTGCTCCCGATAAGGACAAGGTGTTCTTCGGCGACTTCTGGTTCACCTCGGGCGAACAGCTCGCAGACCGCTATATAAGCCGCGAGCTGAGGCTCCCGCAGGCTGTCATCTGCGCCAACGATATGATGGCTTACGGTATGCTCCGCCGCTTCTCGGAGGCGGGCGTGCGCGTGCCCGAGCAGGTCACAGTCGTGAGCTATGAATACTCCGATATCAGGATATTCTACACGCCCGCGCTGACCTCATTCCGCAGGGACAGGCACTCGCTCGGTACCGCCGCAGCAAAGCGTCTGCAAGCCGTTCTTGAGGGCAGGACTCCGCCCGAATTTGTTCCCCCGCAGGGACAGTTCGTGTTCGGCGGGAGCTGTCCGTGCAGGGCTGACGAGGCGCAGTCGCTCTCGGAGCTCAGAAACGCCGAGCGCCGCAAGAATTTCACCGACCTCAGCCTGTTCAGCACCATGGAGCACAAGCTCACGCTCTGCCGCGATATGGACGAGTTCATTCAGATAATCCGCGGTCACCAGTGGATGATACAGGACAAGAAGAATATCTACCTCTGCCTCTACTCAGACTGGAACGAAGCAGATTCGGACAGGTCCGAGATAATGCGCTCGGTGAGTATCCTCAGCGGGGATAAGCCCTTCGAGATGGATCACCTCGACCTGCGTGCCTTCTTCGAGCGCGACCACGACGCCGCCGTATGCTACCTCAATCCCCTCTTCTCGGGACAGAAGCTATTCGGCTATATGGCGCTGCTCTATGCCTCCGCCTCGAGCTATGAGGACGTGTACAGGCACTGGCTGAAATCGGTGTCGATAGGTCTGGAGTTCCTCCGCCTCAAAAACGATATCCGCTACCTCATAAGCTGTCAGAATGTGTCCGAGTACAGGGACACCCTCACGGGTATGAACAACAAAAAGGGTCTGCGCCGCGCTTTTCAGGCAGTGCTCGTGCACGACAACAGAAAGCTCTGCTTCGTGACGCTCCGTATCGACCTCTTCCCGAAGCAGCTCAACGACGACGAGATACGCCGCAAGACAGACGCCCTCCTCGGCGTGTCGAAGACGATAGCGAGGTTCTGCGGAAATCACGATATTTCGGGATATATGGGCGATGATACCTTCGTCTGCATTATCCAGAGCCACGCCGAGCCCGAGGTCATTGCCGACCTGCTGACAGCTGTGCTCTTACAGGAAAAAAACTACATCGGCTACGCGGGTACGAGCTCCTTCGCCTGCTGTGCCATTCCCTGCGGGGAGCTGAGCTTCGATGAGCTCACTGAGCAGAGCTCGGAGCTCATAAAGGCGGAGCACCGCAGGCTCACCGCGCTCCGCAGGAATAAGAACTACGCGGATATGCTCGCCGTGCGCGACCGTATCTACTCCGCGACCGAGGCGACCTTCGAGCACGACAGCGATAACATCTACACCGACCGCATCGACTTCTTCCGCCGCAACTATAAGAGCTGCTTCGGCGTCCCATTCCATCAGGACTGCATAAATGCACGTATCGCCAAAGCCAAGTACTACCTCGCGACTACCTCGCTCGGTATCAGCGATATCTCCGAGAAGTGCGGCTATGTGGACTACAAATACTTCCAGCGCCAGTTTGCGGCGAGCACGGGTCTGCCCGCGCTCCGCTACAGGAACCTCATCAAGAGCTGAATGCATATTTCGTCCACTGAAATCAAACTTTATGGGTTGATAGTATTCCTCCTTGTATTGTATAATACGTACAGTAAATGAGTACGTGAAGTTTATACGTTTCAAGGAGGAATGATCATTTATGAAGATGAACAGGCTCGTTTCATCCGTAACTGCGGCATTTATGATGCTTTCAGGCATTGCTTCGTCCGCTCCCGCGCCGTCCTATGCGGCGGGAGAAATGCGCGATATCACAACTATGGAGCTCGTCAGGGATATGGGTATCGGTATCAACCTCGGCAACACCTTCGAGGCGTGCCCCGACTGGTACGGCGAGGACTGGATTGCCAAATGGAGCGACGGTAAGCCCAATAACTACGAAACTGCGTGGGGAAGCCCCGTTGTCACAAAGGAAATGATAGAGGGTATGGCCAAGGAGGGCTTCGGCGTCCTGCGCATACCCGTGGCGTGGTCCAATATGATGGAGCACGACGGCACCTACACCATCAATGCCGAGTACGACGCGCGTATACACGAGGTCGTTGACTGGACGCTCGAGTGCGGTATGTACTGCATTATCAATATCCACTGGGACGGCGGCTGGGTGAACAAGTTCCCCGACGACAAGGAAGAAAGTATGAAGCGCTACTCCCATATGTGGGAACAGATAGCCGAGAGCTTCAGGGACTATGACGACTACCTGATGTTCGAGTCGCAGAATGAGGAGCTCGGCTGGGAGTCGCTGTGGAACCCGTGGGGCGGTACAGAGGGAAAGGCGGAGTCGTATGCTCTCTGCAATGAGATAAATCAAAAATTCGTTGACGTGGTAAGAGGCTCGGGCGGAAACAACGCAAAGCGTCATCTGCTGATATCGGGATATAATACGGGATTTGACCGCACCTGCGACCCTCTCTTCAAAATGCCCAGCGACCCCGCCAACAGAATGGCTGTGTCCGTTCACTACTACACGCCCGCAGGCTTCTGCATTCTCGAGGACAAGGACGAATCATGGGCGAAGGCTCGCAGTACGTGGGGTACCGACGAAGATTACAATGAGCTCAACGGCTGGATGGATATGATGAAGACCAACTACGTCGATAAGGGCATTCCCGTTATCATCGGCGAGTACGGCTGTCCCACCAAGGGCAAGGAAGCCGCCTCCGTAAGAAAGTTCATCAGCTCCGTCTGCAAGGCGGCTTACGAGCGCCAGCTCTGCCCCGTGCTCTGGTCTACTCCCGATTCCACCACCGACGACGGCACCATTATCAAGGGTCACTACGACCGCAAGGCATATAAGCTCGCAGATCAGGAGCTCCAAAAGGAGCTGTTCGCGATAGGCGGCAAGGAATACTCGCCGCGTGAGGTCGGAACAACCACGACCACAACAGAAACTACAACAACAGAGACTACCACCACTACAGTGACTACCGCCACTGAGACTGCTCCCGCGGCTGTAATGGGCGACGTAAACGGCGACGGCAAGCTTGAGGTCGCTGACCTCGTTACCCTCAGCAAATGGCTCCTCGGAGACAAGGACGCAGACCTCGCAAAGTGGCAGAACGCCGACTTCGACGGCGACGGCAGGATAGATACCTTCGACCTCTGCCTCATGAGAAAAAGCCTTCTTCTAAAATAGTAAAATTTCCCCGAAAAGACCGTACCCTTGTGGTACGGTTTTTTCATTTGCGGGGATCCCCCCGCACATATAGTTCGGAATGAAAAGTTTTCCGTAGGGGCCGCCTTTGGCGGTCCGCAATTACGGAAATGGCAGGCGATGAAAAATCTGCGGAAGCGCAATGCGCGTCCCTACAGTTCGGTTCAAGCGGTTTATCGGTTATTTCGCGGGCGGCGAAACGCCGACTCTACAATTCAGTGCTTGCATTTTCGGGGCTAATGTGGTAGAATTATTGTGTATGTTTAATTTTCGATAAGGAGAAAGGATATGGATTACAAGTACAAAGCCTTTATAAGCTACCGCCACCTCGAGCCCGATATGCAGGCGGCGGAGAAATTACAGAAGCTCCTCGAAAGCTACAAGCCCCCCAAGAACCTCGGCAAGGTCAAGGAAAACTGGCGTATCTTCCGCGATGTGTCGGAGCTGCAGTCGAGCAGCGACCTCAGCGAGGATATCAAGAACGCTATCGAGACCTCCGAGTATCTCATCGTGATATGCTCGCCGAAATATACCGAGTCGAAGTGGTGTATGCAGGAGCTACAGCGCTTCCGTGCGCTCCACGACAATACCAATAAGAACATCATCACCCTCCTCGTGAGCGGTGAGCCGCACGAGTCCTTCCCCGAGGAGCTCACCTATACCGAGATGACCACCACCAACGAAAAGGGCGAGGAGGTCAAGGTCAAGGTCGAGGTCGAGCCGCTCGCTGCCAATATCAAGGCGGATACGCTCAAGGAGTCGATGAAGAAGCTCGATACCGAGTACCTGCGTATCGCCGCTCCCCTGCTCGGGTGCGACTTCAACGACCTCTTCCAGCGCGAGAAGCGCCGCGAGGCTGCACGCAGAAGGCGTATCTTCGGCGGAGTTTCGGGCATACTCTCGCTCATCACCGTGATAAGCGTCGCCTCGGCGGTGACTATCAGCGGCAAGAACGTGAAAATAAAAAAGCAAAATGAACAGATAAAGGAACAGAACGAGCAGATAGAGGCGAAGAATATCGACCTGCGTATCGAGAACGCGGGTCACCTCGCTGCCGAGTCCGAGAACCTCTTCAAGGAGAGCAGCCTTATCCCCGCTATTAAGAAGGCGGTGGAGGCTGTGCCGACAGACGATACTCCTGCGCTGCCCGAGGCTGAGTACGCGCTCTCGCGTGAGCTCGGTATGTTCAAGCACAGCCAGCTCGTGCCGCAGCTCGCACTCAGGCACGAATGTGCGGTAGAGAAGCTCTCGTTTATGGGCGGCGGCAGGTCCGTAGTAACGCAGGACGCCACGGGTATCTACTTCTGGGACGCCGAAAACGGCAGCCTCATAAAGAAGATAGCGGCGACCGACAGCGAGTTCGTTTCGGAGACGGGCGGAAGCTCCAACGAGCTGACGGCTTTCTTCGATGTCAGCCGCGACAAGACTGGCACCTACTACGAGTCTACCGCTACTCCGAGCAGCATCACCTATGAGAACAGCTCCGTTTTCAACAAGATCTACACCAACTTCGTGCACTCCGTCGATGACGATGAAGAGGGCACGGGCGGCGACGTTTACGTATACAACTCCGACAGGACTGTATGGCGTCTCGACGGCGCTACGGGCGAGGTCAAGTGGAAGGCTGAACCCTCCGAGAAGGCGAACACCTACTACAGCGTTAAATTCGACGAGAAGTACGTGCTCCGTCTGTATCAGGACAAGAACGTTATGCCGAGCGGTCTTTCCTTCCCCGGCAATGACATCTACCTTGAAATTATCGACCGCGAAACAGGTGCGGAGGTCGATTCCGTGAAGGTCACGGACGCTTCAAAGTCCACCTTCGGCTTCCTTATGGATATCTCTGTCCTGACCGTGAATGACGGCGTGCTCTATGTCTACAGCGAGAACGACAGGGTCGTCAGGGCGTTCGATATAAAGGACCACTCCATCGAGATGAGGAATGAGGTCGAGGTCGGCTTCGCCAACGACGGTGGTATCAATAATACCACGTTCAGCTTCGTCGGCGGTGACCCGCTCATTACCGCGTGCAGTGTGCTCGCGTTCGATACAAGGACCTCCTTCACCCGCTACGACAGCGAGATGAAGGAGCAGAAGTGGAGCGCGGAGCTCCCGATAAACTATCAGAGCGGCGGCACCGAGTTCCTCATCCCCGCGGGAGATTCGGGCTATGACCACGATGTCCTTGCGGTCATGACCAAGTTCTCGCTCTCGTTCATCGACTACGAGGACGGCTCTGTCATCGCTTATATCCCCTTCGACAGCGAGGTCGTTGACTCGTCGTTCAGCCGCAACGGTCTTGTGATGTTCACCGTCAAGGACGGTGAGGAGTACGTTGTCAGCCTCGGTCACTATACCACGGGCAACAGCTCCGACAACGCGGCATACAGAGTCCAGAAGATGAACACCGCTGTCTATGTATCCAGCTACAGCCGCGGCAGGTACGCGACCGCCGACAACTACTCCAACATCGCGTATATCCAGTACGTCAGCGATAATCCGTCGTACACCGACATCGACGCGGGCGAGTATATGTACGCGCGTGATGTGCTCGCTGTCTCCGAGGACGGAGCATACGCTGCTGTATCGGCTGCATACTACCCCGACGGCAAGTACACCAACGGCGGCTCCAACGTCGTAAGACACCTCTTCATCTACGACGTGAAGGGTGAGAAGCTGACCGAGGTCAGCACGCTGAAGGGCTACGAGGTGCACAGCGCGGCTTTCGCCGGTGATACGCTCGTGTTAAACGCCGCCCCCGGCGACAGCTTTGGCGACGAGATAACAGCGACCGTCGATGCTTCAAGCTGCACATCGGATATCGTCTCCGACGCTCCGCAGGCGCAGCGAAATGGTATGAAGGTAGTCTCCACCGATAAGGGCGCGTACTACCTCGCGGATTCGGACAGGAACCTCGTATATGTCACTCCCGACGGCAAGTGCACGCCATGGGCTGTCAAGGACGAGGACACCTACAGCCTCGATAAGCAGGTGATCGACGGAATGTATGCCGTTTCCGACAGCAGAGCCGCTATGTATGCGCAGTTCAGCGGCGAGGACGGCAAAAAAGCCCTCATCGTCCACGATTTCAGCCTCGGTCAGCACGTGACCCTCGAATTCGACCCCGCTGCCGACGAGGGACTTGATGTCCTGCGTATCTTCTGGCAGAACAGCGAGACTGTCGGCGTCTTCTTCAGTGACCGCACTGTTTCGCTCTATGACGCCTCCACGGGCAAGCTGAAAAATACCGTATCGCTCAACGGTACAAGTCAGGAGCCTGTCTCCGTGATACCGTTCACGTCCAACAGCTTCGCCGTGCTCTGCCGCGACTCGCGCCTCTACGAGATGAACGCCGACGGCTTCACGGGCAGGAGCTGCCGCCTCGACTTCGCTGACGAGAACGACAACGATATCCGCGAAAGCGACAGCTCGAACGCGGATAAGCTCGATATACAGCCCACCGAAGACGGCTTCCCCGCCTTTGTCATCTGGAACGGCTCGCAGGCGTGGTATGTCGATGAGGAGAGATTCACCGTAAGATACAGGATAGACGAATTCGCGTGCGCTCCCGCTACGGGCAGCAGCGTATTTATCAGGGACAAGGACCGCAACAAGATAGGCTTCTTCCCGATATACTCCACTAAGCAGCTGCTCGACGCCGCAAAGGGCTACCTCTCGGCTCTCGGAGAAGAGTGAAAGGACAGATAAATGAACAATAACAAGAGCCGCAAAAGAACTACGCGGCTGATATTCCTGCTCGCTGTGCTGTCGTTCCTAATAGCGACGGCGCAGGGACTTATCTACTACAGAAACTATGAGGCGTTCTTCAAGTATCTGCTCGTGCTGCAGAACAGTATCAACGCCTTCGGCTTCAAGGCTACCGTCACGCTGAAGGACACTGTCGCCTTCATCAAGGACGACCCGTCACCGCTGCACAAGGGTATCGGCTACGCCTACTGCGTCGCGGTATTCACCGCTCCGTACTGCACGATATCCTTCATATACAAGTTCCTCGAGAGGCTACTGCGCTTCATCATCTTCTTCCGCAGGAACAGGAACTGCCGCCATATCGTGGTCTTCGGCTACAACGACGACGTGAAGTCGATGATAAAGAACAATACCTCCGACCCGAAGAAGGTCTGCATCCATATCGTGACCGCAGAGCCCGTCGCCAGCGAGGAGGTCTACCGCCTCAACAGGTCGGGCTATATCGTCCACTCCGCTGACGTGCTCAAGGCTAAGGAGGCGGAGCTCCCCGCTCTGCTCGCAAAGACGCACATCGAGGACGCGACAAACATCATCCTCTTCGAGAGCTCGTCGATACGCAATTTCTCGCTGCTCCAGCTCTTCCGCCTCAATGAGAAGGACTCGCCTGACAGGATAAGGCTCGCAGCAGGGACAAAGGTGTCGTGCAGGTGCGAGGAGGAGGGCATCGGGCGGCTCATCGCCGAATACTACAACAGCGCCGCGGGCAGCGACGCCTGCTTCGACCTCGAGCTCGTGGGTCTGCCCGAAATGCAGATACACAAGATGTACTCCGACCACCCGCTCCACACGGTATACAGGGGCACGGACACGCCGCTCAAGGACTGGAACGTCCACCTGCTCGTGGCGGGCTTCGGTCAGCTCGGTCAGCAGGCGGTATTGCAGGCGATGAACCTCGGCGTCGTGCACGAGAGCAACCGCATAGTCATCGACGTCTTCGACTGCAATATCAGAACGAAAAAGGCGGTCTTCCTCAATCAGTTCAGCCGAGGGAGCTTCGATATCTCCGACGATAAGGCTGTGCTGAGAAGCGGAGTCGCCGACGGTCTGCTTGAGATAAACTTCCACGAGCTCAACGTCGCACACGTCGGCTTCTTCGATACCGTCCGCAGCAGGCTCGGCTCCGAGCCGTATACATACGCGGTCATCGCTCTTGAGAACATCGACCTCTCCGTCAGCTGCGCTATGCAGCTCGAGGAGATATTCTCCGAGTGCGGGCTCAAGCTCCCGATACTTATGCGTATGGATACCGACCGCAGGCTCGCGGGGTATATCTCCGCCGATGACGGCGCTCTCACGGACGTCTGCCTCATCGACGACAGGAGCGTCGTGATAACCCTCGATATGATAATCAACCGCGCTATCGACCGCAGCGCCAAGGACTACAACCACTTCTACAACAATATCGCGCTCATTACCGCCGATGAAGCGGGCGCGGCAGACAACTCCGAGGACGACCCCGAGCAGGAATGGAACCGCCTGAGGCTGTTCCGCCGCTCGTCAAGCAAGGCTGCTGCCTACCACGACGAGGTCAAGGACGACATCATCCCCAAGCTCGCAGCCGAAAACGGTACAGAGCTCGCCGACAAGCTCGAGGAGCTCATCGGCAGGAACGGCTCGCTGATGAGGTATACGGGCTCGGCATGGCAGATGATAGGCTCGGAGGAGGAGCTCCTCGACGCTATGAAGCGCGACAGCTTCGCGTATGAGCTCGCGGCTCTCGAGCACAGGCGCTGGTGCTGCTATATGGCTTCCATAGGCTGGCGTGCGGGCGAGCGCAGCGACAAGCTCCGCCGCAATCCCTGCCTCGTCACTCAGCAGGAGCTTATGGAGAAAATGCCCGAGATGTGCAAGTACGACCTGATGTCCCTTATGGCAAGATACAGGAAAATGAACAACTAAAGCCTCTCGCGGAGGCGTGACGTAAAAAAACCGTAAGGGAGCTGTGCTCCCTTACGGTTTTTTCTTATACCTCCGAAAGATAATTCTCTATCGGGTCGTCGTATGCCGGCATACCGCGCTCGCCTATCATAAACGAGATCGCCCTCTGACAGTTGTATACCACGTTCTCAGCCGCATTTCCGCCGTACTCGCCGTCGCGAGTCCACGATATCTCCTCGTCGTTCAGCGCCGTGAAGGTTATCCTGTCCGTGCGGAAGAACTTGATGTACTCCTTGTCTATCTCCTCCGATATATTGAGCAGAGAGTGCACTATCTGCTGGAGCTGCACGATGTTCGAGGGCTTCTTTATCAGCGTGACCTCGAATACTCCGTCGTCAAGATAAAAGTCGTTCATCGAGAGCAGTCCCGCTACGGACGCGGAATTCGTGACCATTCCGTAGATGAAGTCGTCCTCAATGACGTTGCCGTCGTACTCTATGCGCATCCTCTTCGAGCGGAGAGTGGTCAGCTGCGTCATTCCGTTGAGCACGTAGGAGATGTGTCCGAACATATTCTTTATCTGCTGTGAGGTCTCGTACGCGACGCTCGTGAAGGCTCCGAATGCGACGATATACGAGAAGAAGTCGCCGTTGAAGCCGCCTATGTCGCAGGGTGTGGGTGTGCCGTCGGTTATCCATTTCACGGCGTCCATCGTGTTCTTGGGTATGCCGAGACTCCGCGCGAAGTCGTTGGTCGAGCCCGCAGGCAGATAGCCTATCGGCACGCGGCTGTGGCTCTTCATCATACCCTGCAGGCACTGGCTCAGAGTTCCGTCTCCGCCCGCACAGACGATGAGGTCAAACCCGTTCTCGCAGGCGTAATTCGCCGAATCTGCGGCATCTGTACCGCTCTGCGTGATATGCACCGTAACCTCGAAGTGCGCTTTATTGAATTCAGCTATTATCTCGCCGAGCTTGTCGCCGATAGTGGCTCTGCCCGCAAGGAGATTGACTATAAAGTATAATTTCTGCATAGATTTGTCGCTCCGATGATGAGTTGTTGATTCGCGTCTGTAATGAACTACATTTATTATAGCTTGAACTGCTCTGTTTTTCAATAGGTAAAATATAATTAAAATATAAAAATAAATAAAAAGGTCTTGACTTCATCCCCTCTTAGTGATATAATAATAAAGCTGAATCACCAAATACACTGGGGTGTCGCCAAGTGGTAAGGCAGCGGACTCTGACTCCGTTATTTCGAGGGTTCAAATCCTTCCACCCCAACCAGCGCCAAGCGGGCGCGCAGTTCGCGTTTCACTTCTTGTGGGACGCGAATTTTTTTTCGCGCTCCATAGTGTATCTAAATCAGTTCACCCTTACATATCGTCATAACAAAATTGATGACATAGTAAAAAAAGCCCGAAATATCAGGCTTTTTTGCTGCCCAAATCTCGAAAAATTTACTTCGATTTTCATAGATGACATTGGGCTGTTTTAGCCATTTGTAAGGATTTGAACTCTCAAAAGAGCAGATACAGTCCCCTCCAAAGGTTGAAATACAGGCAAATCTCGATTTTGTCGGTGAAAAATAGTATACAAAGTTTTGGGCTCGGTTTTAGTGGTTTTCACGAATTGTGGAAACGCTGGAATCGAGTCCTTTTTTGTTTCTTGTCAGCAAAGTGATAGAACGCCTATCAGCGATTTGTGAGCCGTTTTTGACGGCGACAGCGTCAGAACGTGAAACGATACCACTGAGAGCAGGTAAAGCCGCTGTGAGCGATTTGTGTGCCTGTCAGCCGATACATAGAGAGCAGATCACGCCTGCTGTCTATGGAAGAAAACTGATAGGAGGAAAAGCGAATGAACAAATTCTATATGAACGGTAAGCTGATACACAAGGCTTCCGATCACAACACCAAACGCTGTGAGGTCGAGAAATGAGTATTTCTGCCTCACTCCGACTTTGAAAGGCTGAAAGCAAATCCGTATCAGGAGCATGAAGCGATAACAGCAGCCAAAGACCTTATGTACGCGGACAAGGAGGCTTATCACTGCATAATGCTGCTTGACGAGTATGGCGATGACGTACTGCTCATTGAAGCAGACGGCTTTGACTATCCCCGTTATTCCATGTTCGTCCCTGATGCAAAGTCTATCTACGAGAGGTACCAGACATCAGAGCCTGAACAGAAACTGCATGATATGATCAAGGATACAGTCGAAAGAATCGCCGAGTTCGCCCATACAGGCAAAACAGACTTCACATCAGCTGATAATAATAGGCATTAACTAATTGTAGAATGGAAGCAAGCAATGCAAACAGTACGAGAGACAGACATTACCCATAGCACAGCTTTATCCACTCATAGCTAAATCTTTTTGCTACAGTAAAACTATAGTGCTCAGAATCAAGCAAGAAGCTCCCCGATATTTCGGGGAGCTTCTCATTATTTCGTAAGCAGTTTTCGCATTGAACAAAGGTCGAATATATCAAGTCTGCCGTCATTGCACAGATCTCCAGCTTGCCAATTTGAAAGCTTTGCGTCGGGATCTGCAAGAAGCCATTTCTGCAATAGTACCAGGTCGGACACAGTAAAGCTGCCGTCACAGTTGACATCACCTTCGACATCGGTGATACTGCGATAGCGGAACTGATAGGAACTTGCATCAGGATCCATCAAATCCGTCCATTCGGATTCTTTTGTATACTTGTGCTGCTCGACCTTCACTCTGTTCTGATAATCATATGCTTTGTACCAAACCTGACCGCCGTTGCCGCAGACAACTTTATTGCCCGCCTGCGTCTTGGCAAGATAGTAGGGGTGACCCTCATCATCTCCCTGATCGTAAACGTTCATATCTGCGTTCGGCATGACTATCTCATCATAGCTGCTAAAACGAGAGGTCTTTTCGTAATTGCACTCACAGGGGAATGAACCGCCGGGGATGCAGTAATGATAGAAGTATTCCTTCACACAAACTCTGGCATCGGAGGTCTCCAGCGGATAATCCTTGTTGGTGTAGACCCCGCCGGTGTTCTCCCACATCGTCTTGGCAACGCCATTGTCATGCCAATCCTTGCCGGGAGACTCGACTCCGAGCTTTTCATAGCGGTTCTTATACTCTGTTATAGTAAGATCGGGATCGTTTTCTTTTGGAACTGCAGAACAATAGGTCCATGTCTGAGCACCGCCAACAACGAAATCGACCGTATCGATAGTTTGCTTGGAGCCGTTTTCGCGGACTGCATTCAGTACAGCACGGTAATTTCCGTCCTCTAAGGCAGTAACAGCAGAGTTCAGTTCAGCAGTTTTTGTCAGTTCAAGCGATTCCGATGTACCAAGATCGGTGATCTTCAATACAACTGATTTAGCATTACCATCAAGTGTCCATTTAAAATTCGTCTTGCCTGTACCTGCGTCTGGTGTCACCAACAGATCGCCTTTTACGGGAGCCTCTTCAACAGTAAAGACCACGCTGTCCGAGAAGGTGAATTTATCATGCGAATTGACTGACGCGATGTTTGCGAAATACTTTCCTGCCGGCAGAACTATACTGTAGGTAGTTCCGTCTTTATAGCCAAATAGAGTCTTATAGTCTGTTTCTGTTTCGTAGATATAAATACGGATATCATACCACTCTGTATCAGAGCAGGCTGTCCATGTCAGGACCGTATTTGTTTCGGAATTTCCCGCATTAACAGTCAGTGTCGGCTTTGAAGGGGTCGGAGCGAGCTCATATATGTAGCTGAAGCTGTCAGGGTTCACATTCACACGCCCTCCCGAGCCATACATACTTGTTGCATAGGCAAAATGCAGATGTGGTCCCGTGCTGTTTCCTGTCGTTCCAAGCTCACCGATCTTTTGTCCCTGTTCTACCCACTGACCGCTTGATACACAGTAGGAATTCAGATGCGCATAGTGGGAATAATAGCCGTTGCCGTGATCAATAACGACACCGTTGCCGTAGCCGTACCACTTACCTGCTACATCGCCCGTAAATGCACCGACAACAGTTCCCGACCGCACCGCACATACATCCATTCCTATCGTGCCGCCGATATCAAGTCCGTCATGACTGGAAGAGTAGTATGTGTTGATCTGGCGCGAGGCAGGAACAGGCCAGTAGTAGCCATCCACATCCGCAGATGCGAATCTCGCAGGAGTTACCGAGATGATCGTAAACACAGAGAATAATACTGCAATAAGACAACTGATAAGCTTTGATCTTTTCATTTTCATTTACAAACACACCCTTTCAACGTATCAAAGTTAGCTGGCAGAGCGTTGAAGCTCTGCCGCTTTTGCTTATGTTTGGACATTATTGTCGATCTGTACTGTCAGGTAACGTTTGTCCCCCTTGTTGGCTTAACAGCAGGATCAATATCCACTATTATTATATCTTCTCCAATGGAACGATACAACCCAAGCTGCAGAATTAACACGTTTTGATGTAAAATGTACATTTGAACGGTTCGGCAGAGGTCGGCGGATATCTTGCTTTTTTCCTATGTGTATGCTATAATGGATGCGATATCTTTACGCTTTTTCTGAAAGCATATGCAGATACACCGATCGCAGAGCACTTTCTGTGCTCCGACAATTATAGCATTACTGAAGGTGAGAGATTGCCATGCATTTTTTGGTATGTGACGATGATCCGTCTGATGCGCAGGTACTGTCAGAGCTGCTCCGTCAGCAGATACACGGCTGTAGAGTATCTGTTGTACATTCAGGTGACGAGGTCATCCCGTTTACGAAAAAGAATACGCTGAATGCGCTGTTTCTGGATATTGAGCTGGCAAATGATATCGGCGGGATAGAGTTTGCCGCTGAGTTACGAAAAACATATCAGAATATCCCCATCGTTTTTTATACGAGTCATATCCACTACTGTGAGGAGATATTCACGGTTTCGCCTGCTGCTCTGCTGCTAAAGCCTGCGACGTCGGAGCGAGTACGACGCGTTATGCATATCCTGCAAAATAATGAGACCTCGGGCGGCTGTCTGACGATTTCCAGTACAAAAACGTCACTGCGTCAGATCCCTCTTGATCAGATCGCTTACATAGAAAACATTCACCGACATCTGACTGTCTTCGGCACGGACGGACGTGTACTCGCAGAGTTCTGCGGAAAGAAGCTTACGGAGATCGGGGCTCAGCTCGGTAAAGGCTTCCTGCTGTGTCATCAGAGCATTATTGTCAATATGAGCGAGATCAGCTCTGTCAGGCGCTATGTGCTGAAGCTTCGCTGCGGAATTGAGCTTCCGATCAGTCAGCGAAGGTTCGGCACTGTACGCAAATGCTGGGGAGAGTATTTGGGAGAGACGCTATGAACCTTACAAGTGAGCTTACCTATTACCTGACACTGTTTGAGCAGATGACCATTTACACCTTTGTATATCATCACATCTGCCGCCCAAAGAGATCCTACTGGCTGACGGTCGGCTTCTATTTTGCCTGCGTTTCCGCAGTGCATATTCTATTACTGCCGTTCGGAGACGATGCCATGCAAAAGCTATTCCCGCATCTTATGCTGATGCTGGCACAGTTCCCGGTGATGCTGCTGTATGAGGAGAGCTGGAAAAAGCGTATACTGCTGCCCATTTTCAATATCGTGATACAGTCTGTCACTGAGGTCATCACCGTATGGATGTTTGCCGCCACGACAGGTACATCCATGTCTTCCTTTGATTATTCCAACGGCGATTACAATAGTACGACACTCGCGGGAGCACGGATGTTTTACATTGATGTGATAATGCTCGTAGCTGTTTTATTGATACTGCTGCTCCTTCGTGACCGCACGCTGCTCAGAGATATGACACTGATACCAGCCTTTGTCGGTGGACATCTGATTTTTCTGGGTATTTATCTGCGTGTTATCGATCATTCGCTGACGGATGTCGCTGTTCTGCTCCAGCTCGCATATCAGGTGATGTTCGGAACACTGCTGATACTGCAATACTACGGAGCACTGAAACGCCGCGGACTGCTGGAGGAGGCTGCTGAGGTAAAGGCTCTTCGTCAGCAAATCGAGAGTAATGAGCAGTATTATCGGCTTGCGGAGAGCAAGTTTGCTGAGGTCTCTAAGCTAAGGCACGATCTGCAGACACAGCTCCGTACTGTTTCTGTAATGATGCAGGACAGTGAGGGAGAAAAGGCAGCCGACAGGATCATGAAAACACTGTGTGAACGTTTGGAAATGACTAAAACACCTGTCCTTTGCGAAAATCCCACACTGAACGCTGTACTGAACGTTAAGCTCGGTGATACACGATATAAACAGCTTGTACCCGAGATCGTGCTGAATGACTGCGGACATCTTCCGTATGATGATTATGATCTGTGCAGTCTGGTCTCTAATCTGTTTGACAATGCTGCGGAAAGCTGCTTGCGTGAGCCTTGTCCGGAACAGACTGAACTTACATTGAAGGCAGGGCTCCGAAGCGGCTGTTTCGTTATTCGTTGTGTGAATACCTGTTCGGTGGTGCCTTCTGTCGGAACGACTACGAAAAAAGGAACAGAACATGGTTACGGTTCGGCGATCATCCGAAGTATCTGCGAGAAATATGACGGCGATTATTCTATCAAATATCGGAACGGACAAGCTGTCGCAACAGTGATATTGCAGTTGGACGGCAGCTCAAAAGTTAGTTAAAGGCCGCAAGAACAGTATACTTTAAGATAAAAGAATAGCCGCATGAATTGGCTCCCCTCAGTTCGTTCGATTGCATAATATTAATTCCTTGCACCAATCCTTGAACTGCATACCCTTCTCAGTAAGATGATAAGTTGTTGCTCGATCGGCTGTATTATAGACCGACCGAACTGATTCAGGGTCATGTGCGGTCATATTTCTCACGGAGCTCCATGTTTTTCTGCATCATCGGACTTGGGGAGGCCCTTATACTATGTCTTTTTCAACGTTCCTGGATAATACCTGATCTTTATGCTCAGCGTAAGTCCTGGAGGATCCACAAAGCAGTGCTGCAGCGCATATAAGAGTTCATCTCTGATTATATGTGTTGTAATGTCCTTGATGAAATCTGAGATATATTCTGCGTTGATCAAGATGTATTAAAACCTGCTGTTATCTCAAAATCTCATCATCTTTGCCATTTTGTTATAGCTTTCTGCAATATTTTGATTGACTTAAAATTCTGACAGTATTAAAATTGAAGAATAAGAAAAGCGCATAATCTGATAAAATCTTTTTGAATAATATCGATGGTGGAATGAGGAGGATGATTCAAAAATGAAAAGAGTAATTGCAATTTTATTATCACTTGCATTTTTTGTTTCAATGTCTGCCTGCGGCAACAATGATAGCAGCTCATTATCTGCACAGGAAAAGGCATCTGAGTCTGTTGAAAACATTGAGCCGATACATCTTACAAATAAGATGACCGAAACAGAGCTATCCAAAGTGGATAAGCATAGCCTTACACTGCTTGACGCTCCTGAAGCAGCCAAAAAAACATCAACAAATGAACAATCAGGGAATAAAGTGAGAATTGAGTTTGGACACGTTCCGATAGATGACATAATTTCAGGTCTTGAGTCTGCAAAAGAAGAGCTTACCGACGAAGAATATGGGAAGCTTTATGAAAGATTTGACTCTTACATTGAAAGTAGTGAAGACTATACATACCCGAAGTATATCTTTGTAGACGGTCAGAATGTTTTTGGTAATGCGCCCATATTGCCCCCAACCTACGATGATGGAAAGATAACTGTGACAGATACAAAACACAACAGCGAAACTGACAGTTATGAAACAACAACAAACACCTATGCTGATATGGACGACTACCTTGATTGGATACGCTGCAAGTTTAGAGACTGGAACTATCCTGAGGAAGAAATAGAAAAAATAGAAGAAAGAATTCTAATTGCAGACGAAGCATACAGAAATGGTAATTATGAAACGCTGCCGGAGGGCTCAGTTGTTTATTCTGAATCGGATCATAGCTATATCATCAGCACTGATGAAAACAAAGATTACCGGAATGAATGGGAGTTTGATCGTCAGGCTGTTGAAGAAATCAGGGAAAGCATAGATGAGATAGATATATTTGACGAAGAACTTAACAAGAACTTCGTTGTTCATGTGACACTGCCGCCAGGATATGACAGCAGTAAGGAATATCCTTTAATACTACTCACGGATGGAATCTGGCGTTTCGGCAATACTCCTGAGATGAGAAAAGTTATGGAGGACGGGAAATCATCACCTGTAATACTTGTGAGCATATGGTATTCCTACGATGTAGAAGACACGAGTGGAAGTAAGCGCTATAATGATCTTGTGTTAGAACGCAGCAAATCACTTGATTTCATAACAGACAACCTTATGCCGTATCTTGGTGAGAACTACAAGATCAACTATGCGAATTCAACTCTTTACGGCCATTCTGATGGCGGTGTTTTCACTCACTATGCATTGTTCAACTCCGACCTCTACGAAAATCAGCCATTTGGCAATTACATAATCGGCAGTCCTGCTTTCTGGGGACTTTATTATGATTATCCTGACCTCGATCCAGAGGAATATGAGAAAGACTACGGATACTTTGACAGAAATGAAAAGCTCATCAAAAGCGTGTTCCTATTTGCCGGTTCACAGGAAGATCCTGACTATAAAGACAGTTACAACGGACACGACACAACGCTCGAAGGTGTTGCAAAGCTAAAGGAAAGGCTTGAATCGCATGGTGCAGATCTAACATATAAACTATATGATTCACACCATTATCAGTATATCCCTGAAATGCTGATCGAATATCTGAAAGAAAAGTATCCGTGCTGATTGATTATCGAGACCGCAAAGGTTCAGAGTATAGAAGCTTCTAATGAGATTGAAGGTATCTGTACTACAAATACCCGTCTGTTGCAGCTTGTCAAAGACAAAAAAATGAATGTCATCAATTTTGTTAAGCACAGACAGGCGGCGTGTCGCCGCTTCCGATTCGCGCTCCACGTATTGTGGAGCGTTAATTATTTCCCGCGTTTCATACTTATAATGCAATATGCAGCGTGTCTGCTCTGAGCCGGCGCACGCAGTTCGCGTTTCACTTCTTGTGGAACGCGAATTTTTTTCCGCGCTTCATAGCGTATCTGAATCGGTTCACACACAGAAACGCCCGTCACAAAAGTGACGGGCTTATTTTATTATGAAACTCGAGCCGTTTTTGCTGCGGACACTTTTTGCGGGAAGGTGTTGCCAGATACTTTTTACGGCAATAACATCATTCACCGCTCGCGCCGTAGTTCGAGAGCACACGCGCGGACGGGTCGTTGACGTTGCAGCCCTCCCACTCCTTGTTGGGCATCCAGAAATCTACGACCATTTCGCTGTTGCCGCTGTAGTATTTCTCGAATATCTCGCGGTACAGGAGCGACTCCTTAGTAAAGGGCTTGGCGTGCGTGAACTTGGTGCATTTCAGCTCGAACTCCTCGTCCGAGTAGAAGCCGTTCGCGTATTCTTTTAGGTAGTCCACCATCGAGTGACCGACCGCGTCCGAGAACGCCGCCTTTTCGCGGTAGAGGATATCGTGCGGGAGGTAGTCGCCCTCGAAGGCATGACGGAGCAGATACTTGCCCTTGTTGTACTTGTTGAGCTTCATCTCGGGGTCGATAGCCATAACGTATCTCACGAAGTCAAGGTCGCCGAAGGGCACACGCGCCTCAAGAGAATTTACCGATATACAGCGGTCTGCGCGGAGCACGTCGTACATATGCAGCTCGCGGACACGCTTCACGGACTCCTGCTGGAAAGCCTCGGCGGAGGGAGCAAAGTCCGTGTACTTGTAGCCGAAGAGCTCGTCGGATATCTCGCCTGTTAGCAGCACGCGGATATCGGTCTGCTCGTGGATAGCCTTGCAGAGCAGGTACATTCCCATACTTGCGCGGATAGTGGTTATATCGTATGTTCCGAGGAGGTGGATAACGTCGTCAAGAGCGGCGATAACGTCGTCCTTGGTGATGATGACCTCGGTGTGGTCGCTGCCGATGTAGTCCGCGACCTGCTTTGCGTATTTGAGGTCGATAGCATCGGTGTTCATGCCGATGGCGAAGGTGCGTATCGGCTTGTCGGACTCGCGCTGTGCGATTGCGCAGACGAGCGAGGAATCAAGTCCGCCCGAGAGCAGGAAGCCGACCTTTGCGTCCGCGTCGAGACGCTTCTTTACGCCCGCAACGAGCTTGTCGTGTATGTTTCTGCACACTGTCTCGATATCGTCGTGAATGACCTTGTCAACGGCGGCGATGTCGCAGTAGCAGTGGAACTCGCCGTCCTTGTAATAATGTCCCGGCGGGAAGGGCATTACCTTTTTGCAGAGCTTGACGAGGTTCTTCGCCTCACTCGCAAATACCATTGTCCCGTCGGCGGACTTGCCGTAATACAGCGGGCGTATGCCTATCGGGTCTCGGGCAGCTATGAACTCTCCCGTTTTGCCGTCGTATATCACGCAGGCGAACTCCGCGTCGAGCTTCGCGAACATATCAGTGCCGTACTCCTTATACAGCGGCAGGAGTATCTCGCAGTCGCTGTCGCTCTTAAAGGTGCAGCCCTTGGCGATGAGCTCGTCACGCAGCGGGCGGAAGCCGTACAGCTCGCCGTTGCAGACTGCGAAGTCTCCGTCAAGCTCAAACGGCTGCATTCCCTCGGGAGTGAGTCCCATTATTGAAAGCCGCTGGAAGCCGAGAACTCCGCCTGCGACCTCTGTTATCCTCTGGTCATCGGGTCCGCGGGAGACTGTTGCTTTTAGTCCCTCCGCGACCTTTTCCATACCGCCGATTCCGCAGTATGCCATTATCGTACACATAGTTGATTCCTCCGAATAATAGGTATATCAAGCCTGCACATCGCCATTGATGTGCGGCTTCTATCGGGCGGATAATATCCGCCCCTACTTATGAATTTTCTCATCGAATTTGTTCTTGCTGCCCGCACCCGAAATGTCCACAGGATAATCGCCCGTGAAGCAGCCCTTGCAGTAGCCGAACTTATTGTCCACAAGCTCGCCGAGACATTCAGCTGGCAGATATGCAAGGCTGTCAGCGCCGATGTACTGCGCTATCTCCTCGGTGGAGCTGCACTTTCCCGCGATGAGGTTCTCCTCCGAGTCTATGTCCGTGCCGAAGTGGCAGGTGTGCAGGAAGGGCGGCGACGATATACGCACGTGCACCTCTGCTGCTCCCGCATCGCGCAGGAGCTTCACTATCCTCGCGCTCGTCGTGCCGCGTACTATCGAATCGTCTATCATTATCACGCGCTTGCCCGCGACGCTCTCGCGGACGGCATTGAGCTTTATCTTGACCGCATTCTCGCGCTGGTGCTGCTCGGGCTGGATGAAGCTCCGCCCGATGTACTTGTTCTTGATGAAGCCGATACCGTAGGGTATGCCGCTTGCGTTCGCGTAGCCGAGAGCCGCGTCAAGTCCCGAATCGGGGACGCCGATGACTATATCCGCGTCAACGGGGCTGTGCTTCGCGAGAAGCTCACCCGCTCTCAGACGCGCGTGATGTACGGAAACTCCCTCTATCACCGAGTCGGGACGAGCAAAGTAGATGTACTCGAAAATGCAGATATTGCGCCTGCTTGTGCAGTTCGTGCGTATCGACTGCAAGCCGTCCTGTCCGATGACGACTATCTCTCCCGCCTCGACATCGCGCAGGAACTCCGCTCCCACTGTTTCGAGGGCGCAGGACTCGGAAGCCACTACGTATGCGCCGTCGTGAGTGCGTCCGATGCACAGCGGGCGGAAGCCGTCGGGGTCGCGGAAGGCTATCAGCTTCGTCGCGGTCATAAGTATGCAGGAGTAGGCTCCCCTGATGAAGGGCATTGCCCGCTCGACCGCCTGTTCCGTGGACGAGCTTGAAAGTCGCTCGCGCACTATCGAATAGGCTATCGCCTCGGTGTCCGATGTGCCGTGGAAGATAGCTCCCGACATCTCGAAGGAGCGTCTCAGCTCCGCCGCATTGACAAGGTTGCCGTTGTGGACGAGAGCCATATTGCCCTTGATGTGGCGTATTACGAGCGGCTGGATATTGTTGTGGTTGTGCCCGCCCGTTGTCGAGTAGCGGACGTGTCCCACAGCCATATTTCCGCTGCCGAGCTTGTCGAGCTCCCCGCGCGTGAAGACCTCCGAAACAAGCCCGTCAGCTCGCTTGTGTCTGAAAACTCCGTCATCGCAGACAGTTATGCCGCAGCTCTCCTGACCTCTGTGCTGGAGCGCATACAGCCCGAAATATACCGATGCGGCGACGTCAGAGGTCTTGCTCTCGTATATGCCGAAAACTCCGCATTCCTCGTGGATACTGTCAAACATTTTCTACGCCTCTCTTACAGATATTGCTCGCTCAGCTTATCTATTATCGCCAGTGCCGCAAGGCTCTTTTTCTTGCGCTTGTTCATGGCGTACTGTTCAAGATAAGCGTGTGCTTCCTCCTCGGTCATACCCTTGTACTGCATCAGCATAAATTTTGCCTTGTCTATCGCCTGTATGTCCTCTATCTTGGCTTCGAGCCGACGGTTCTCCTCGTACAGCTTCAGCGAGCGGTTCACGGCGATATCAAGCGTTTTCACGAGCTGGTAGAGCAGTGTGCGGCTGAACGGCTTGCCGACGATGATTATGCCCGTTTTGTCGGCGCGGTCGGCGACCTTTTCCGTCTGCTCGTCCTTTATCATAAAGATGCAGTTGGCGGTGGTGTTCTCGATGATGTATTCCGCAAGCTCAAAGCCCGATTCGTCCATAAGCGGCGAGTTTATCACCGCGAGCTCCACGGACGGGTCGGCGTCGAAAACTGTCTTTGCCTGATAGGCTGATTCAACGAGCTTGGGGGTACAACGGAACGAATCACGGAGGAAATTCACAAGAGCTTCGGAGGCGTTTTTATTACTTGAAACTACAAGAATCTTTTCCAAAGCTTACCTCCGTCAGAGACTGTAAAAATACTGTTTTTCCTCGAACGCTTCCTTGTCGTAGGCGGAGGAATAACCGCGCCATTCCTCGCGGCTGTAATCAAGCAGGACCTCGAGTATATTTGCGGGAACGTGCTTCTTCACGAAGTCCGAGCTCTCGGCGCAGGAGACAGCCTCCTCAAGTGTGGAGGGCAGGCGCTCCGAGCCTGTGTTTTTCTCGGGCAGAGCGAGCTTTTCGGCTATGCCCTCGAGTGCTGAATAAATCAACAGACCGAGCACGAAATACGGGTCGCAGACACAATCCGCGGCACGGAGCTCGACGGAGGTGTTCTCGCTGTCGGGATTCATACGGATAAGCTGTGAGCCCTCCTCGTCCGACCATATGATATCGCGGGGAGCTGTGAACTCGCCCAGTCTCGCGTAGGAATTCACGGTCGAATTCGTGAACAGCGTAAACTCGCGGATATGCTTCATTATTCCTGCCGCGGCGCTTCTGAGAAGGTCGTTGTCGCCTGACTTCGTCTCCTCGAGCATATCGTTGTCGGGGAAGATATTGAAGCTGATATGCATACCGTTTCCGCAGTCATTGCGGAGCGGCTTGGGCATAAAGCTCGCGTGAACGCCGTGAGTCTCGGCGACCGACTTTACAGCCGACTTGAAGCTGAGGAAAGTATCAGCCGCCTTCAGAGCCGACGATGCGTTGAAGTCTATCTCGTGCTGACCGCAGCCGCTCTCGTGGCGCGAGGATATCGGGTGGATACCCATCTGCTCGAGAGTGAGGCATACGTCGCGGCGTATATTCTCGCCCTTGTCGTCGGGAGCGACATCGCAGTAGCCCGCATAGTCGTGCGGAGTTTTCGTTGGCAGACCGCTGTCGTCCTTGCGGAAAAGAGTGAACTCGCAGGACGTGCCGAAGCGGAAGCAATAGCCCGCCGCAACGGCTGCCTTCATCGCCTTTTTGAGGAAGTATCTGCCGTCGCCCTCGAAGGGAGTGCCGTCCTCGTAGCGGATATAGCAGAACATTCTTATAACTCTGCCCTGCTGGGGTCTCCACGGGAGAACGGTCATAGTCTGAGCGTCGGGGAAGAGGAAGAGGTCCTTGCCGTTTGCAGCCTCAAAGCCCGCTATCTTCTTTGCGGTGATGCGGACTCCGCGCTCGAAGGTGACTGCGAGCTCCGATGAAAGGACGGAGATGTTTTTCAGTCTGCCCTTCATATCGCAGAACGTCAGCTTGACGAACTTGACGTCGTTTTCCTCTATATACTGCAATATCTCATTTTCCGAATATATCATTTTAGCCTCCGTATCAAAGATTGGTGTAGCCCATCAGGTATTCGTCGACCTCTGCCGCTGCGTCGCGTCCCTCGCGGATAGCGCGTACCACGAGCGACTGTCCGATGTGCATATCGCCTGCTGTGAATACCTTTTCAACGTCTGTATTGTGCTTGCCGACAGCTGTTTTTACATTAGTGCGCTGGTCGAGCGATACACCGAAGGCGTCCGCCACATACTGCTGACAGCCGAGGAATCCCGCCGCTATGAGACAGAGCTCGCAGGGGAGCGTTTCCTCGCTGCCCGCTATCTCGTTCATCGTGCGTCTGCCTGTTTCGGGGTCTGTACCGAATTCGAGCCTGACGGTCTTCACAGCCGAAAGCTTGCCGCTCTCGTCTTTGATGAACTCCTTGACAGTCGTACAGTAGATACGCGGGTCGTGACCGAATACCGCGATAGCTTCCTCCTGACCGTAGTCGGTCTTGCAGACTCTCGGGTATTGAGGAAAGGGATTGTTCTCGGCTCTCTCGTCTGGGAGCTTGGGCATCATTTCGAGCTGTACCACCGACTTGCAGCCGTGGCGTACAGATGTGCCCACGCAGTCATTTCCCGTATCGCCGCCGCCGATTATGACGATGTTCTTGTCCTTGGCGGAGATGAATTTGCCGTCCCTGAGCTCGGAATCGAGCAGGCTCTTCGTGGTCGCCTTGAGGAAATCCACCGCGAAGTATATGCCCTCGGCATCACGTCCCTCAGCCCTGATATCACGCGGATTCGATGAGCCGCACGCGAGCACTACTGCGTCAAAGCTGCCGAGTATCTCCTCAGCGGAAACGTTTTCGCCGACATTGGAATCAGTCCTGAACTCCACGCCCTCAGCCTTCATAAGCTCCACGCGGCGCTCGATGATGTGCTTTTCGAGCTTCATATTCGGTATGCCGTACATAAGCAGTCCGCCTACACGGTCGGAGCGCTCGAACACAGTCACACTGTGACCGCGCTTGTTGAGCGTATCTGCGGCGGCAAGTCCCGACGGACCCGAGCCGATGACCGCTACGCGCTTGCCGCTTCTTACAGCGGGTATCTGCGGCTGCATAAGACCATTTGCGAAGCCGAATTCAATGATGGAATTCTCGTTCTCCTTCGTGGTCACGGGCGAATCGTAAACTCCGCAGATACAAGCCTTCTCGCACAGTGCGGGACATACTCTCGACGTGAACTCGGGGAAGTTGTTAGTCATCAGCAGACGGCTCAGCGCCTGCTCCTTCTGACCGTGGTAAAGGAGGTCGTTCCACTCGGGAATGAGGTTGTTGAGCGGGCAGCCCGATATCATTCCGCATAGCATTTTACCGTTCTGGCAGAAGGGCACTCCGCAGTCCATACAGCGTGAAGCCTGCTCGCGGCGGTGTTCCTCGTCGAGCTGCACGTGGAACTCGTTGAAGTCCTTGATGCGCTCAAGAGGTTCCTTTGCCGATGTTTCTGTCCTTGCAAATTCAAGAAATCCTGTTGCCTTTCCCATAGCTTATGCCTCCTTCCTGATGAGCTCGAAAGCCTCTATCATAGCCTGTTCGCTGCTCATACCGTTCTTTTCGAGTGCAGTGACTGTCTTCTGTATCTTCGCGTAATCGTGGGGTATTACCTTCTTGAAGCACGGCAGATAGCGCCCGAAATCGGCAAGTATCTGCTTTGCCTTTTCTGAGCCCGTAGCCTCTGCGTGCTCGGAGATGATAGCCTTCAGCTCGGCGATGTCGTCCTCCCCGGTGACTGTTTCAAGCGAAACAAGTGCCTTGTTCAGACGGGTGTAGAGGTCGTGCTCCTCGTCGAGTACATAAGCTATACCGCCCGACATACCTGCGGCGAAGTTCTTGCCCGTGCGTCCGAGGATTACAGCGCGTCCGCCTGTCATATACTCGCAGCCGTGGTCGCCCACGCCCTCACATACGGCGGTAGCTCCCGAATTTCTTACACAGAAGCGCTCGCCCGCAACGCCGTTTATGAATGCCTTGCCCGAGGTAGCTCCGTAGAGAGCGACATTTCCGACGATGATGTTCTCGTCAGCCTTGAACGTGGAAGCCTTGGGCGGACTGAGCACGAGCCTGCCGCCCGAAAGTCCCTTGCCGAAGTAGTCGTTGCTGTCGCCGACGAGCTCAAGCGTAAGTCCCTTCGGTATGAAAGCGCCGAAGGACTGTCCGCCGCTGCCCGTGCATTTAACAGTGAAGGTGTCGTCAGCAAGTACGTTTTCGCCGTGGATACGTGTTATCTCCGCACCCGTGAGAGTACCGACAGAGCGGTCTGTGTTGACAACGTCAATGGAGATAGCCTTGGGAGTTCCGTTTTTCAGCGCACTTCCCAGCTTCTTTATTATAACACGGCGGTCTATGGTGCTGTCAAGAGCAAAATCGTAAATATCCTCCGCGTCGAAGTGTCTTTTGCCCTCGGCGGTGCTGTTTGCGAGGATATTCGTGAAGTCGATGTTCTTCTCGGCGGCGCTGTCCTTGATACGGAGGAGGTCTGTGCGTCCGACGAGCTCATCGACTGTGCGTATGCCGAGCTTAGCCATATATTCGCGGAGCTCCTGTGCGATGAAGTGCATAAAGTTGATGATGTACTCGGGCTTGCCGCGGAAGCGCTTTCTCAGCTCGGGATTCTGCGTTGCGATACCCATAGGGCAGGTATCGAGGTTGCAGACCCTCATCATCACGCAGCCCATTGTTACCAGCGGAGCAGTCGCAAAGCCGAATTCCTCGGCTCCGAGCAGAGCCGCAACGAGCACGTCACGGCCTGTCATCAGCTTGCCGTCTGTCTCTATGCGTACACGCGAGCGCAGTCCGTTGAGCATAAGCGTCTGGTGTGCCTCCGCAAGGCCGAGCTCCCACGGAAGTCCCGCATTGTAGATGGAGCTCTTCGGAGCAGCGCCTGTACCGCCGTCGTAGCCCGAGATGAGTATTACCTGTGCGCCCGCCTTTGCAACGCCTGCGGCTACAGTACCAACGCCTGCCTCGGATACGAGCTTGACGGAGATGCGAGCCTTGTCGTTGGCGTTTTTGAGGTCATATATGAGCTGTGCGAGGTCCTCAATGGAGTAGATGTCGTGATGAGGCGGAGGAGAGATAAGTCCCACGCCTGCTGTGGAGTGACGTGTCTTTGCTATCCACGGGTATACCTTGCCCGAGGGAAGGTGTCCGCCCTCACCGGGCTTAGCTCCCTGAGCCATTTTTATCTGTATCTCCTGCGCGGAAACGAGGTATTCGCTCGTAACACCGAAGCGTCCCGAAGCTACCTGCTTGATAGCGGAGCACTTATCCGATTTCAGACGCTCGGGGCTCTCGCCGCCCTCGCCGCTGTTGGACTTGCCGCCGATGCTGTTCATAGCCATTGCCATACATTCGTGGGCTTCCTGCGAGATAGAGCCGTAGGACATAGCTCCCGTCTTGAAGCGCGTGCATATGCTCTCGACGGATTCTACCTCGTCGAGCGGTATCTCTGCCGCGCTGCCGAAGTTGAAGTCGAGCAGGCTGCGGAGCGTCAGCTCGTTGTCCTCGCGTGTGAGAGCCTCGGAATACTTCTTGAATGTCTCGTAGCTGCCCGTCCATGCCGCCTGCTGGAGCAGATGTATAGTCTCGGGAGTGTAGAGGTGCTCGCTCCTGCCGCTGCGGAGCTTGTGGCTGCCCGCGCTCTTGACGTCGCTGCCGACGTGGAGCCCGAGCGGGTCGTAAGCGGCTGTGTGGAGAGCCTCGGTGCGGCGGCTTATCTCGGCAAGACCGATACCGCCGATACGGCTGACCGTACCCGCAAAGCAGCGGTCGATGAGCTCCTGCGAAATGCCCACAGCCTCAAAGAGCTTGCTGCCCTGATAGGACTGTATCGTGGAAATGCCCATTTTGGAAGCTATCTTGATGATACCGTGGAGGACAGCGCTGTTATAGTCGTCCTCAGCGGCGTAGAAGTCCTTGTCGAGCGAGCCGTCCTCAATGAGCGAGCGGATAGTCTCGTGCGCAAGGTAGGGATTCACGGCGCACGCACCGTAGCCGAGAAGTGCCGCGAAGTGGTGTACCTCTCTCGGCTCTGCGGATTCGAGTATCATCGCGACTGCCGTGCGCTTCTTCGTGGAGACGAGGTGCTGCTGGAGAGCCGAAACTGCAAGCAGTGACGGTATCGGACAGTGGTACTCGTCCACGCCGCGGTCGGAGAGGATAAGAATGGAAGCTCCGTCGCGGTAAGCCTTGTCGGCGTCGATGAAAAGACGCTCTATAGCCTTGTCGAGCGATGTGCCGATGTAGTAGGTTATCGGGATAACGGCACTTTTCAGCCCGTCGGAGTGAAGGCTCTTTATCTTGAGCATATCCGTCTCGGTGAGGATAGGATTCTCTATCTTGAGGACGTGGCAGTTCTCGGGGCGCTCCTCGAGGATATTGCCGTCCTTGCCGATGTAGACGCTTGTATCGGTAACGACCTCCTCGCGGATAGCGTCAAACGGCGGGTTCGTCACCTGTGCGAACAGCTGACGGAAGTAGTTGAAAAGCGGAGGTGACTGATTGTCGAGCGGCGGGAGCGGTATATCGCTTCCCATAGAAGCGATAGGCTCGGCGCCTTTTTCAGCCATAGGCAGGATAGATGTGCGTATATCCTCGTATGAGTAGCCGAACGCCTTGTGGAGCTTCGCAAGCTCGTCCTTTGAGTAGGTCTGCACGCCCTTGTTGGGGATATGCAGGTCGTGGAGGCGGACAAGGTTGGCATCGAGCCACTCGCCGTAGGGCTGGCGTGAAGCGTACATCGACTTTACCTCGTCGTCCTCGATGATACGTCCCTGCTTTGTGTCGGCAAGGAGCATCTTTCCGGGGCGGAGGCGGTCCTTCTTCACTATCTTCTCAGGCGCTATGTCGATACAGCCTGTCTCGGAGGAGAGCACGAGGAAGCCGTCGCTGGTCACGCAGTATCGGGACGGACGGAGACCGTTTCTGTCGAGGACAGCTCCCATAACGTCGCCGTCGGAGAAGAGTATCGACGCGGGACCGTCCCACGGCTCCATCATTGTGGCGTAATACTGGTAGAAGTCGTACTTTGCCTTGGATATGGTCTTGTCATTCTTCCACGGCTCGGGAATGGTTATCATCACCGCGAGCGGGAGCGGCATACCCGACATCACCATAAATTCGAGCGCGTTGTCGAGACGTGCCGAGTCCGAGCCGTTCACATTTATCGCGGGGAGTATCCTGTGCATATCGGCGCTGAGCGTCTCGCACGCCATAGTCTCCTCGCGGGCGAGCATCTTGTCGGCGTTGCCCGTGATGGTGTTTATCTCGCCGTTGTGGACGATGAAGCGGTTCGGGTGAGCCTTCTGCCAGCTCGGATTTGTATTTGTAGAGAAACGCGAGTGCACCATAGCGATAGCAGATGTGAAGTCCTCGCTCTGGAGGTCGGTGTAGAAGCGTCTCAGCTCGTCAACGAGGAACATACCTTTATATACGATAGTACGGCTCGAGAGCGAGCATACATAGGTATCTTCGTTGGACTGCTCGAATTCGCGCCTTGCGATGAAGAGCTTACGGTCGAAGTCAAGACCCTTCGGGCAGTCATCGGGACGCTTCACGAAAGCCTGCATAATGAACGGCATACTGTCGAGAGCCTTGTGACCGAGTATCGCGGGTGAGGTCGGCACCTCGCGCCAGCAGATAAGCTCCATACCGTTCTTCTTTGTTATCATCTCAAAGAGCTTCTTCGCCTGATTGCGCCTGAGCTCGTTCTGCGGGAGGAAGAACATTCCCACGCCGAAGTCGCCGTTATCTCCGAGCTCCGCACCGAGCTTCTTCGCCTCTTTAATAAAGAAGCTGTACGGCATCTGTACGAGTATGCCGACGCCGTCGCCTGTCTTGCCCTCAGCGTCCTTGCCTGCTCTGTGTTCGAGCTTCTCTACTATTGTAAGGGCGTTCTCAACGACGTAGCGCGACTGCTCGCCTTTGATGCTCACTACTGCTCCGATACCGCAGTTGTCGTGCTCGAAGCGGGGGCTGTAGAGTCCCTGCTGCTGGTAGGGAGATCCTTCTCTGAAGTTATCCATATCATTCACTTGCCTTTCCGACACGGAGCGCCATTGATCCGCATCGCATAATAAAAAAGGACGTCCATACAGACAGCAAGCCTGTACGAACGTCCTTGTTACTAATGAACATCTTATCACGTTAAAGCGGAAATGTCAATAGGAAAATCGGGCAATACGGCGCTTTCGTGAAATTTACACAGTTATTCTCCGCTAACATCAAAGAAAAAATATGCGATACGTCAAATTTGTAAAAAGCTATTGACAAATCTTTCGCAAAGAGCTATAATGGCATTGTAAACAGCAAGGGAGCTGAGGACGCTGAGTCCTTGGCTCTTTTTTTGGTTTATAGCGCTAATTCCATACACAAAGGGGTGTATGATGTCACAGCAGACATCATGCACCCTTTTGAATTTTATGCTGTAATTTTTTAAGGAGGAATCCCTATGGACGCTCAGACAATCATATCACAAGTGACTGAGAGCACGAACGGCGTAGTATTCGGAGTATGGTTCCTTATAGGCGCAGCTCTCGTATTCTTTATGCAGGCAGGCTTTGCAATGGTGGAGACAGGCTTCACCCGCGCAAAGAACGCAGGCAACATTATAATGAAAAACCTGATGGACTTCTGTATCGGTACAGTGGTTTTCATCGTTATCGGCTTCGGTCTTCTCTTCGGCGAGGACCTCGTAGGCATAATCGGCAAGCCCGGATTTGACATCTTCACTTCCTACGGCTCGTTCGACTGGTCGAACTTCGTGTTCAACCTCGTATTCTGCGCGACTACAGCTACCATCGTTTCGGGAGCTATGGCAGAGCGCACAAAGTTCCTTTCCTACTGCGTTTACTCAGCTATCATCAGCGCTGTTGTGTACCCGATAGAGGCACACTGGGGCTGGGGCGGCGGCTGGCTGGCTCAGTGGGGCTTCCACGATTTCGCTGGTTCGGCTCACATCCATATGGTCGGCGGTATCGCAGCTCTCGTAGGTGCGGCTATCCTCGGACCGAGAATCGGTAAATTCCACAAGACCAAGGACGGCGAGACCAAGGTAAACGCTATCCCAGGCCACAATCTCACAATTGGCGCTCTCGGCGTATTCATTCTGTGGTTCGGCTGGTACGGCTTCAACGGTGCGGCTTGCACATCTATCGACCAGCTCGGCTCGGTATTCCTTACAACCACTATCGCTCCCGCAGTTGCGACAGTAACTTGTATGATATTCACATGGGTAAAGTACGGCAAGCCCGATGTTTCGATGTGCCTGAACGCTTCGCTCGCAGGACTTGTAGGTATCACAGCTCCCTGTGACGTAACAGACGCTTTCGGCTCGACAATGGTCGGCATTGTATCAGGTCTGCTCGTTTGCTTCGGCGTATGGTTCCTCGACTACGTGCTCCACATCGACGACCCTGTCGGCGCGGTTGCAGTTCATATGATGAACGGTATCTGGGGCACTATCGCAGTTGGTCTCTTTGCTAACCCCGAGGTTCCCGGCTATTCACTCGCTGACCAGAACGGAGACCAGCTCGCAGGTCTGTTCTACGGCGGCGGCTTCGGTCTCCTCGGCAGACAGCTCACGGGCTTCGCTGCTATCGCACTCTTCACGGCAGTTTCAATGGTAATAGTATTCTTCCTCATCAAGGCGACGATCGGTCTTCGTGCTTCCGAGCAGGAGGAGATCATCGGTCTCGACGTTACAGAGCACGGACTCATCTCCTCTTACGCTGACTTTGCTCCCGCACTCACAGACGCAGGTATGCACGGCTATACAAAGGACGATGCAAAGAGCGTGAAGAAGGTCGGTACTCCCGAGGCTCCTGCTGTTACTGTCGATGAGGCGGTAGAGGTGAAGAACTACTCGACACCTTCGCCCGACGGCGCAACAAAGCTCACAAACATTGTTGTTATATTCAAGCAGCAGAAGCTTCAGCAGTTCATCGAGGCTATGGAGCACATCGACGTAAAGGGCATCACAGTCACGAATGTGCTCGGCTGCGGTATGCAGAACGGACAGAAGAACTACTACCGTGGTGCTACTGTTGAGATGAACCTGCTTCCCAAGGTAAAGGCTGAGATCGCGGTATGTGCGGTTCCTGTTGAAAAGGTTGTAGCGGCGGCAAAGGCTGCCCTCTACACAGGCAACTACGGTGACGGCAAGATGTTCATCTACGACATCGAGAACGTCATCAAGATACGTACAGGCGAGGAAGGCTACAACGCGCTCCACGATTCGGCGGAGTGGGAAAAGGCATAAGCTGACCAAGGCTTCCGCAGACACATCTTAAAAATCCAGATGAATTCTCCACCGTCTGCGGAATGCCTTTCTCATAAATGTATTTCAAGGAGCATAAAGAAAAATGTCAAAATTCATTTTCGTAACAGGCGGAGTCGTTTCGGGACTCGGAAAGGGTATCACAGCCGCATCATTGGGCAGACTTCTCAAGCAGCGCGGCTACAAGGTCACGATACAGAAGTTCGACCCCTACATCAACGTTGACCCCGGTACGATTTCGCCCTTCCAGCACGGTGAGGTATTCGTCCCAGACGACGGCGCCGAGACCGACCTCGACCTCGGACACTACGAGCGCTTCGTTGACGAGAACCTGTCGGTGCACTCAAACGTCACGACGGGAAAGATATACTGGAACGTCATCACGAAGGAGCGCCGCGGCGACTACCTCGGCGGTACGGTGCAGGTAATCCCCCATATCACCAACGAGATAAAGGACAGGGTCTACAGCGCAGCAAATGAGGCGAATGCAGACGTTGTCATCACGGAGATAGGCGGCACGGTCGGCGATATCGAGTCCACGCCCTTCCTTGAGGCAATAAGGCAGGTCGGCACCGAGCAGGGACGCGAAAATGTCTGCTACATACACGTCACACTTGTCCCGTACATCGCAGGCTCTGAGGAGCTCAAATCCAAGCCCACGCAGCACTCGACGAAGGAGCTCCTTTCGATAGGCATACAGCCCGATATCATCGTGTGCCGCACGGAGAAGCGCATACCCGACGATATGTCGGCGAAGATAGCGCTATTCTGCAATATCCGCAAGGAGGACGTCATACAGAACCTCACAGCTCCGTCGCTGTATGAGGTGCCGCTGTGGCTCGAAAATGAAGGTCTTGCACATTCCGTATGCCGACACCTCAGGCTCGCGGACAATGCTCCCGACCTGACGGAATGGACGGAAATGGTACGCCGCGCGGAGAACGCGCACAAAAAGGTCACGATAGGACTTGTCGGCAAGTACGTGGAGCTCCACGACGCTTATCTTTCAGTTGCGGAGGCGCTCCGACACGGCGGTATCATCAATGATGCGGCAGTTGATATAAAGTGGATAGACTCCGAGGAGGTCACCGCAGAAAATGCCGCCGAAACCTTCAGGGACTGCAACGGGATCATCGTCCCGGGCGGCTTCGGTCACAGAGGAATCGAGGGCATGGTCGAATCCATACGCTACGCCCGCGAGAACAAAGTCCCGTTCTTCGGTATCTGCCTCGGTATGCAGATGACGGTCATCGAATACGCGCGCAACGTCTGCGGACTTGCGGGAGCAGATTCAGCCGAGTTCGGCGATACCCCCTACCCCGTCATCGACATTATGGACGAGCAGAGGAACATCTCCGAAAAGGGCGGCACGATGCGCCTCGGACTTTATCCCTGCAAGCTGACGGAGGGCTCACGCTGCCGTGATATTTACGGCGAGGAGCTCATCTATGAGCGTCACCGCCACCGCTACGAATTCAACAACGCCTACCGCAAGGTGCTGACCTCGAACGGACTTCTCATCGCGGGAATGTCACCCGCTGAAAAGCTTGTCGAGATAGTGGAGCTCCCCGACCACCCGTGGTTCGTCGGAGTGCAGTTCCATCCCGAATTCAAATCACGTCCGAACAAGCCGCAGAAGCTCTTTGCTGATTTTATAAGAGCATCGCTTGAAAACAAATAAGCCATTAGCCTTTAGCCCTTAGCTATTAGCTTATGGTGTCCCTTCGGGACAAACAATTATAAATAATATCGCGCAGCGATACCTTTAGCTAATGGCTAACGGCTAACAGCTAAAGGCTTACTGAAATGGAGGAAATAAAAATGGAAAAGGTAACAGAGTATTTTGGCTCAATGGTATTCGATGAGAGAGTTATGAAGGCTACTCTTTCGGAGAAGGTATACAAGTCACTGAAAAGGACTATCGACAGGGGCACTCCCCTTGATATCTCCGTCGCAAACGTCGTAGCCGCCGCTATGAAGGACTGGGCTATCGAGAAAGGCGCTACCCACTACACCCACTGGTTCCAGCCGATGACGGGCGTTACCGCCGAGAAGCACGACAGCTTCATCACTCCCGCTCCCGACGGACGCGTAATTATGGAGTTCTCGGGCAAGGAGCTCGTCAAGGGCGAGCCTGACGCATCTTCCTTCCCGTCGGGCGGACTTCGCGCCACATTCGAGGCTCGCGGCTACACGGCATGGGACCCGACATCATACGCCTTCATCAAGGACGGCACACTCTATATCCCGACAGCATTCTGCTCGTACACAGGCGAGGCTCTCGACAAGAAGGTTCCGCTCCTGCGCTCGATGGAGGCTCTCAACAAGCAGGCTCTGCGCGTGCTGAAGCTTTTCGGAAACGACGGCGTAAGAAGCGTCCGCACATCGGTAGGTCCCGAACAGGAGTACTTCCTCGTTGACCGCGAGATGTACAAGAAGCGCAAGGACCTCGTTATGACAGGACGCACCCTCTTCGGCGCTATGCCTCCGAAGGGTCAGGAAATGGAAGACCACTACTTCGGATCTATCAAGACAAGAGTTGCAGAGTATATGGCTGACCTCGACAAGGAGCTGTGGAAGCTCGGTATCCTTGCCAAGACCAAGCACAACGAGGTAGCTCCCGCTCAGCACGAGCTTGCACCTATCTATAAGACCACCAACATCGCCGCCGACCACAACCAGCTCACAATGGAGGTAATGAAGAAGGTCGCAGAGCGCCACGGACTTGTGTGCCTGCTTCACGAGAAGCCCTTCGAGGGCGTAAACGGCTCGGGCAAGCACAACAACTGGTCTATCTCGACCGATACGGGCGTGAACCTCCTCTCTCCCGGCGAGACTCCCTACGAGAACGCGCAGTTCCTGCTCTTCCTCGCGGCTGTTATCAAGGCAGTTGACGACTATCAGGATCTGCTGAGACTTTCCGTTGCAACAGCGGGCAACGACCACCGTCTCGGAGCAAACGAGGCTCCTCCCGCTATCATCTCCATCTTCCTCGGCGACGAGCTGACGGCTATCCTCGAAGCTATCGAGAACGACAAGCCCTACGGCGGCACAGCCAAGGAGAAGATGAAGCTCGGCGTAGATGTTCTGCCGCAGTTCAGCAAGGACACCACCGACAGAAACAGAACTTCTCCCTTTGCTTTCACAGGCAACAAGTTCGAATTCCGTATGCTCGGTTCTTCCAACAGCATCTCCTGCGCGAATATCCACCTCAACGCCGCGGTAGCCGAGGAGCTGAGGCAGTTCGCCGACAAGCTCGAGGGCGCAAAGGACTTCAAGAAGGCGCTCCACGACCTCATCAAGAAGACCATCAAGGAGCACAAGCGCATAATCTTCAACGGCAACGGCTACGACGACGCATGGGTAAAGGAAGCCGAGGAGCGCGGACTTTCAAACCTCCGCACCACAGCCGACTGTATGCCTAAGATTTGCGACAAGAAGAACGTCGAGATGCTCACCTCGCACGGTATCTTCACCGAGGCTGAGATATTCTCACGCTGCGACATAATGCTCGAGAACTACGTCAAGTCCGTAAACATCGAGGCTCAGACGATGGTGGATATGGCTCGCAAGGAGATAATCCCCGCAGTTGCGAAGTTCGCGGCTGATACGGCTTCCGCAGTTGCAGTAAAGAAGAGCGTATCCAAGGCAGCCTGCAAGTACGAGACCAAGCTCGTTGAGGAGCTGTCAGTCCTCATCGACGCGATGGACGATGCGACCACAAAGCTCGAAGCCGCAGTCGCCAAGCTCAGGACTATCAGCGACATCAGGAAGGAGTCCGAATTCGTCCGTGACAAGATGATACCCGCAATGGATAAGCTCCGTGCGGCTGCCGACAAGGCTGAGGTCATCACGGCTGAGGACTACTATCCCTTCCCCGCTTACGACAAACTTCTTTTCGGAGTGTGATATAAATGCGATTCACCAAAATGCAGGGCTGCGGCAATGACTATGTATACATCAACTGCTTCGAGGAGAGCGTCAGCTCTCCCGAGCAGCTCGCCAAGGCGGTCAGTGACCGCCATTTCGGCGTTGGCTCGGACGGTCTTGTGCTGATACTTCCGAGCGATACAGCGGACTGCCGTATGCGTATGTTCAATCCCGACGGCAGCGAGTCCGAGATGTGCGGCAACGCCATACGCTGCGTTGCGAAGTACGTATACGACAAGGGCATTATCCACAAGCCTGTTGTAACTGTGGAGACGCTCGCGGGCATTAAGACTATCGAGGTACACACCGACGAAAACGACATCGCCCGCACGCTCACCGTAGATATGGGAGCTCCCGTCACAGAGGCGGCGGAAGTCCCTGTTATCGCGGAGAGCTCGCCTGTCACAGACCTCTCGCTCACGGCTTACGGCAGGGAGTTCCGCTTCACCTGCGTATCAATGGGCAACCCGCACGCCGTCACCTTCATCAGCGAGGACGTCAGCAGGTTTGAGGTCGAAAAATACGGCAGGGTATTCGAGTGCGACGAGCACTTTCCGCACCGCGCAAACATCGAGTTCGCTGAGATAATAGCCCCCGACCACCTCAAAATGCGCGTCTGGGAGCGCGGCACGGGCGAGACACTCGCCTGCGGTACGGGTACCTGCGCAACGGTCGCGGCGGCTTGTCTGAACGGCATATGTCCGCGCAAGCCCGTGAGAGTGGAGCTTCTCGGCGGCGAGCTGGTGATAGAATGGAAGGAATCGGACGGGCACATCTATATGACAGGTCCCGCTGAATATACATTTGAGGGAGAATACTATGGCAAGGTTTAACGAGAGATTTCTTGACTTAAAGGAGAGCTACCTGTTCAGCGAGGTCGCGAAGAGGGTAAGCACATTCAAGGAGAAGAATCCCGATGCTGACGTGATAAGGCTCGGCATCGGCGATGTGACGCTTCCGCTGGGAAAGACTGTGGTGCAGGCAATGCACTCCGCCGCCGATGAAATGGGCAGGGCTGAGACCTTCCGCGGCTACGGTCCCGAGCAGGGCTACGACTTCCTCAGAAAGGCTATAGCAGGTCATTACAGGGACATCGGCGCGGACGTTGACGAGGACGAGATCTTCGTATCCGACGGTGCGAAGTCCGACACGGGAAACATCACCGACCTATTCTCCGCAGACAACACCGTCCTCATTCCCGACCCTGTCTATCCCGTCTACGTTGACACGAACACGATGAACGGCAGAAATATCGTCTATATGGACGGTACTGCCGAGAACGACTTCCTCCCTATGCCTGACAAAAGTGTCCGCGCGGACATCATCTACCTCTGCTCGCCGAACAACCCCACAGGAGCCTGCTACAACAAGCAGCAGCTGAAGGAATGGGTGGACTACGCCCTTGAAAACGACGCCGTTATCCTCTTTGATTCGGCTTACGAGAGCTTCGTCTCGGACGATGACCTCCCCCGTACCATCTACTGCATAGAGGGCGCAAAGAAGTGCGCAGTTGAGTTCTGCTCGTTGTCAAAAACAGCAGGCTTCACGGGGACACGCTGCGGATATACGATAGTTCCGAAGGCGATAAAGTCCGTATCTCCCGACGGACGCGAAATGAACCTCAACAAGATGTGGAACAGGCGTCAGACCACAAAATTCAACGGCGTGCCCTACGTTGTACAGAGAGCAGCCGAGGCTGTTTTCAGCGCAGAGGGACAGAAGGAATCAAAGGCTATGACAGCCTGCTATATGGAGAACGCCCGCATCATTTCCGATACGATGACCGAGCTCGGCATACGTTTCACAGGCGGCGTAAATTCTCCGTATATATGGTTTGAGTGCCCCTTCGGTATGGACAGCTGGACCTTCTTCGACTATATGCTTGAAAAGGCAGGAGTAGTCGGTACCCCAGGTGCAGGCTTCGGCAAAAACGGCAACCGCTGGTTCCGCCTGACAGCCTTCAACAATAAGGAGAATACCATAGAAGCTATGAAGCGCTTCAAGGCGCTTTTTGAGAAATAATCAAAACCACCCGCTTTAAAACGGGTGGTTTTGATTATGAGCCACTTAACAGTCAGGAAGTCACCTTGGCTGCGGCAGCCTTGAGTAAGCGTTTCTGCTCGTACATAGCTTCATCTGCGCGCTTGAACACATCGTTGTAGCTTTCGTCTGTTGAAGCGTCATAAACGGCAATACCGCTTGCTACGATGACTGCGCCGTTCTCCTGATTTTCGCTGATCGTTTTCCTGAAAGATTCCATAAGCGCATCCCTGTTCCCATAATCTCTGCCGCGCATTATGGCTACGAATTCATCGCCGCCGATTCGGAACACGGGGCTGTGATCAAACTGATAGCATATTATTCTGCAGGCGCTTTTGATGTATTCATCACCTGCTTCGTGTCCCAGTGTATCATTGACCATTTTAAGACCGTTTACATCAAATACGGCCACGGCATATTCCTTTAATTCGCCGCTTTCGATAGTTGCTTCCAGTTCAGCCAGTGCCTCAAGGTAAGCCATCTTGTTTTTCACGCCGGTCAGCGCGTCCTTGTAAGCCTTCTGCTTAGCGAGCTTTATCGCCATACTGTGCTCGACGTCCTTGTCTTTGTAAACAAATGTATGTATCAGGCACGTTCCGAAGAGGCAGCCGATCGAGTAGAACGGCATAAGCGGGAAAAACATCTGAACGACGATAAAGAAGGACATTATGATACCCGAAATACATATCGTCCTGTAGTGCGAGCGGCTTATTCCCCCTGAGCGGACAGCCATTACCAGCGCAAAGACCGATGTAACAAGGAAGAGGATGAATTGCAGGAAGAGCCCGATATATCTCGCGGGGAGCGGTACATATTCCTTGACCTCGCTGAATTTGAAAACTATAGGAACAAACAGGTTCACGAGCAGTACAACGAGCTCAAAATCGAATACAGCCCAGCCTCCCGCCACAAGGATCGTCCCTGCTTTGCTTTTCTTTCCCGAAAATGCTACAACGGCTCTTGTCCATAAAAGGACGGATAGAGCCATAGAGGCGAAGAACAAACAGGTGTCGATATATGTGACGAGCAGCCATCTCTGCTCGTAGAAGAAGCCCCACATTATATCCGAAAGGAAAAACACGATAAGTGCGAGCAGATATTGGCGGTATGTAAGCCGCAGATTGTTCTCGCTCGTTTTCTCGACCTTTCGGAGTGCTTCTCTGTTTATGATGACCAGAACGATCACTGCAATGGCACCAATGCTTGCATAATACATAAGCTGTCTCCTTTACTGCTTCTGCTGATTTTTTCTGTCGCGCTTATTCTCATACATAAGCTTATCCGCCCGCTTCATCACATCAGCAGCGGAGCTGTCGTCCGACGGCTCGAAAACGGCAAAGCCCTTTGAGAGCTGTACCTTTTCCCACGGCTCGGCGGCAGCGGCGTTTATCTCCTCTGCGGCTGCGTCGAACTGCTCGATAAGAAAATCGCGGTTATGGTAGTCCTCATTTTTCAGCACGACGACGAATTCGTCTCCGCCCATTCTGAACACAGGACTGTGCTTGAAGACCTCGCAGATGGTATGGGCGGCTTTTTTCAGATATATATCGCCCTTATCGTGTCCGTAGCGGTCGTTTATCAACTTCAGGTCGTCGCTGTCGAACACGCCGACCGCAAATTCGGGCTCAGCTGTCCCGCTGCTCAGCTCCTGCTGTATCTCGTCGAAGAGGTTTGACAGTGCGCCCTTGTTTTTCACATTCGTGAGCGCGTCTATGAAGACCTGTCCGTTCAGGTCGTTGATATGTGCCTTCACGTTGTCCGAAAGCGTTCTGAACGACCTTGTCAGTCTGCCTATCTCGTCCTCCCTGTCGTAGGACAGGACGAAGTCATAATTGCCTTTATCGACCTGCTCCGCCGCCTCGGTGAGCTGCTCCAGCGGTCTGGTGATACGCCTTGTATTGTACATCAGGAACAGGCTTGCCGCGATGAGCACGACAACTGCTCCCAGCGCGATATTCAGAACGAGCCCCTTCCAGTCGCCCTTCGTTTCTGAAATGGGGACAGTTACCGTCAGGCGCAGCCCGTTGCTCAGAGGGCGCCAGACTGCCTCTTTTTCCTCGCCCTTGTATGTATAGCGGATAACATTGTTCTCGTCTGCTTCATCGAAGGGGAGCTCAAATGTGGAGTCCGAAGACAGATCAGCCACATCAATATGCGGGTGATAGAAGAGCTTTCCGTCCTCGCCGCTCAGGAAAGCATAGCCGTTATCGTAGAGGCGCAGGCTGTTGATCTCCTCAGCCATAGTGGAGTAATCGACTTCTATGCCGACAACGCCGATGAACCTGCCCTTCCGGTAGACGGGCGCGTCGTAGGATATCACACGCACATCAAGGTTATCGGTGATATAGGGAGGCAGCCAGATAGGCTTGCCCTCGTGCTTCGGTACGGTGAACCATACCAACTTGGAGGTGTCCTCCACGTCATACTGTGTAATATCGGTAACTACGTGCTCCTCGAAGCCCTCGCCCGTAAGGTCGGTGTACCAGAAGCCCTTGACATCAGACGATACCGACGGGTCGATACGGTAGTAATAGGTCAACACGCCCTTGGTCTTGGACGCCATCATACCGAAGTATTCGCGGGCGCGCTCCATATGCTCGGCGAACTCCTCGTCGGTGTCCACGTTTTCGAGGTCCTCCTCCGCGTAGGAGGTCACCTTCAGCACCGTGTTCTGCACGCTGTCGAAATAATAATCGAGGCTCCGCTCGCCCGACTCGCACAGCATCTGCATCAGCCGATCCGATTTATGGCTCTCGGTCGTGCGGATAAAGACGGCACTGAGCAGCGTGGTGACTGCAAGAGCTGCAAGGATGACACAGAGCATGGTCAGCGTTATCCTTGTTCTCAATGAGTGCGGAAACAATCTGTTATTCAACTTCATAGCAGCCTCCTTTCGCAAATTGCACAGTACGTCCTCTGATATTTCGGGCTTGATCGGGCATATGCATAATCTCACATTTTAATTATACCAAATTCTGAACAGATAATAAAGTACCGCGTTGGAAAACACAATAATTTTGTTCATTTGTTACAAACCTCAACTTCTCCGTTCGGCTCCGATTATAGATTTTGCCGATACAGCTGTCGTGTGTTATCTGTACAGACCGTCACTTTGACCGCACCCGCTTCGGGAGGTGCTGTACCCTCGCCTGCTGCGCCGAGTGGTATGGCTATTATTAACAAATTATTCGCACATTCCACATTGCGTTGTGATATAATATATACAGTACATTCATTTCTGATAACGGAGGCGGTACTATGAATAAAAAAAGATTATTAAGCTCGGTCAGTGCGATAGCGCTTGCTGTCAGCTCTCTCCCGACAGCGGGTACGGTCTGCGCCGAGGACAAGTCTGCTCTTCTTGATGTGAGCGGAGCCGTTATCCACGACGAAAACTTCGTTCATCTCAGCAAGGGCACCTATCTGCGCGATGTCTCCTATCTGTTCGACGATCAGGACAAGGTCCCCGCATCTCCCGACAATATGAAGGTGTCAGCAGAGGTGTGGGAAAAGACCTCGCGCGATAACTGGACTCCCAACCAGCAGATGGAGTACGGACCCGCTTCGTTTTATATGGACTTGGGAGCAAACTATGTCATAACAGCCATTGCATTCCTCGATACCAACGGCACCCCGACATGGAACGTCTCGGACGGAGAGCCGTTCAGCTGGCATGATATCGCCGAGGTGAATATGGATACCTACAACTCGTGGAGAGCCGTCCGCTTCGACGCCCCCGAGGCTACACGGTATCTTCATTTCAGCTCCGACTACTGCGACAGCGGCGTAAGCGAGCTTGCGATATACGGCTACAAGTCCTCGGAGCTCACCGCAGAGCAGAGGGCAGAGACTGCTCCCGTACCGAAGAATAACGGCAGCTCCGACAGCGGCATATCAGCAGGAAAGCGTGTGGGCTTCAACGCCTTTATTGATGACCCGATGACGGCGATGATGTCGGCGGGAACTATACGCGAATACCATAATCTGAGCTGGCTCCTCGACACCGACTGCAAGGTGAGATTCACGCAGGGCTCGTGGGGAGATATGGACAGCTACTACTCCGCGCTCCACGACCGCGGGATAAATATAATCCCCTGCTTTCAGGGCGGAAGCACGGCTATCTCGGGCGGAACAAAGGCAAACGAGATACCCGTCCCGAGCGGAGCGGATACACTTGACCCAAAGAGCTATGCCATACACGCACAGGCTATGTATCAGGTAGCCGCACGCTACGGAAGCAATAAGGACATCGACCTCAAAACCATAAATATAACCGACGCTCAGGAGATCAGAACAGGTCTCGGATACCTGACAGCACTTGAAAACTCCAACGAGCCGAACAAGAGCTGGGCAGGCAAGGCTAACTATTTCTCGCCGTATGAGCTGGCGGCAATGTGCTCGGCGGACTATGACGGTCACGAGGGCACTATCCCGAATGCGGGAGTACACACTGCCGACCCCGATTTCAAGCTCGCAATGGGCGGACTTGTCGGGTATTCCACGATGCTTCAATACCTCGACGAGATGAAGCTCTGGTTCGACTACAACCGCAAAGACGGCAAATTTGCGGTCGATATCATCAACGTGCATATCGGTCCCGACAGCGACGATATCGAAAACGGCAGCTATGCCGATACTATCGCAGCGCTTGATAAATGGATAGCCGACAATGCCCCCGGCACCGAGCTGTGGATATCCGAATTTGAGGTCCCGATGTCGGACTGCGAGGAGGAAGGCGTTGATGATCACGACAACGAGCAGTATCAGCTGAAATACGCACAGCGTGTCGCAAGGACGTACCTCCGTGCTTTAGCCTCTCCGTCCGTGAACTACATCACGAAATTCCAGCTCCGTGACGAGGGCGAGGGCGTATACTACAATTCGGGTCTTGTCACGCAGAAGGGCAAGTGGAGCAAAAAGCTCGCGTGGTACTATCTCTCGTGTATGACGGAAACCCTGAAAAATGCGGGCTTCACAGGTCTTGAACAGGATCGGGACTGCTATGTATACAGCTTCGGAAGCAGAGGAGACATCATAAAATGCGCCTACACCACGGCTGATGAGGGCGATCAAACGCTCTCAGCCGAGGGTAAAAAATACGCATATCTGACAGCTCCCGAAATGGGGCTTGCAGAGGGAAGGACAGAGGAGCTTCAGGTCAGGGACGGAAAGGTCACGCTAAAGCTGACGAATACTCCCGTATACGTTACCTTCACCGACAAGCCGAAGGTAATGATCGACAGCAGATACTCAAAACTCACACCGACAGAGATAAGCCTTTCGCAGGACAAGTCGGGAGAGGTCTGCGACCTTGGCTCAGCTCCGAAGGACGCCGCCCTCGGCAGAGCATACCGTATGTTCGACGAGCCCGATTCGATGCCCGCCCCGATATACGCGGACACAGCAAAAGCTCCTGAAACCAATGTGAGCGGGTCGGCGGTAACATTCTACGCCTTCTTTGAAAAGCCCTGCGTGTTCAGCGGATTTGCCGTGTATGACACCTACGGCACAGGAGGTATCTCAGTATATGACGCATATACAGACAAGCTCCTGTGGAGCGATGCGCTCGACAGCTATATGAGCCGTTCCGTTACACTGACAAACGATTCCCTTCCCACCGACTGCCTGAAGGTTGTGAAGGAGGGCGGCGATATGAACGAGCTTTCATTCTACGGCTACGTCTCGCCGTATAAGAACTGGGACGCCGACTCCGACGGAGTTGTGGATACGTTTGACCTTGTACTGATAAGGAAAAGCGCTATCGAACGAAGCGGATATACCGTCGCCGACCTTGTGGGAGCATCGTCCTTCCTTCTCGGCGAAAAATAAGCCGCACATCAGTACGGACAATATTTGAGAGGTTTACAGATGGATACAAAAGCAATGCAGGAAGAATTCCTGCGGCAGCAGAACGAGCCGACTATCGGTATCGCAAAGACGTACTTCCGTGTCGATAAAAAGACCGATTACACCGAGCCCGATAACGCTTCGGGCAGCTATACGGATATCGTCATAGACGGCGAGGTCTACGGCAGAGCTCTGAGGACGCACAAGGACGTCAAGCCGATATTCATATCAATCGGAAATTACGTATCTCTTGACACCGCCTGCGCTCTTGCTATGAGGCTTACCGACAAGGAAAGCCATATCCCGCTCCCGACACGCTTGGCTGATCTGGAGACACATATTGCGAGAGGAGCCGAGCGGGATAAGCACTGAAAAATCAGACCCTATCCGAACCCCGCGGTTCGGATAGGGTCATTTTTACCACTGATTGACTTTTTCCCGCCCCTGTGCTATAATGCAATAGTGCAGGGGCGCGTCCCCGAGCGAGATTCTTGTAACAGAAAGGCTATACCAATGAAAAAAACAGTCACACTTCTTTTAGTCCTTGCAATGACCCTATCAATCACTGCCTGCGGCGGCAAATCCGAGAGCTCCTCGCAGACGGAAAGTGCTCCCGTTACGGAGACCACCGAGCCGACACAGCCGCATGAGGCGACTCCCACAAAGCTCACGAACAAGATGACGGACATGGAGCTCCAATGGACGAAAAAGCACGGGCTCACCCTGCTGGACGAGCTTGAAAAGCCCAACGCCGACCCGAATGCCGAGCACAAGGTCAGCATAGAGTTCATGGCGGGCGATGTTGAGGTGACCCGCAATTATTTAGAGCAGAACCGCGATATGTTCACCGACGAGGAATACGAGCACGAGCTGCGCAGGCTCCAAAAGAGGGAAGAATCGGGAGACGGGGACGTTTTCCCGTCCGTCATTCTTGTGGACGGATTCGTTTACCCGTATGTTATCCCTACCGAGGATTATTTTGAGGACGGCGGTTCATACTGGTTCACTGCGACGGACCACGACGAAAACGGTGAGCCTGAAGAGAAAAAATACTCATTTTCTTCATTTGAGGACTACCTTGAATTCATCCGCGAGAGAAGCATTGAATGGGGCTATCCCGACGAAGAGGTCGAGGTGGAGGTCACGTTTGCGCAGGTCATATACGACGCCCTGAAAAGCGGCGACTATGAGACCCTTCCCGAAGGAAGCGTTGATGTCACCGATGAATCAAAAAGCATCTGGAGCGCCTTCCACAACTACAGAAGCGACTGGGAATACGACCGTGCCGCCGTTGAAGCGATAAAGGATTCGGTAGACGAGATAAACATCTACGATGAAGAAATGGGCAAGAACTTCACAGTCCATGTGACGCTCCCGCCCGATTACGACAGGGACAAGACCTACCCCGTCTTCTTCCTGACCGACGGTATATGGCGTTTCGGCAACTGTCCCGAGCTCAGGAAGTGTATGGAGAACGGCGAGGCTGCACCTGTTATCCTCGTCAGCCTGTATTACAGCTATGATATCACTGACCCTGACCAAGAGCTACGCTATGAGGATCTTGTTATTAACCGTAGCGAGCTGCTGGATTTCATCACCGACAACCTTATGCCTTATCTCTGCGAGAATTATAACATCGACTGCGCTGATTCCACGCTTTACGGTCACTCGGACGGCGGCGTGTTCACACACTACGCGCTGTTCAATTCCGATAAATTCGAGAATCAGCCCTTCGCTCACTATATCATCGGCAGCCCCGCACTCTGGGGATTGTATCATTATAATCAGTATGAGGGCATCAGCAATGACGATGTGATGAATGATTACAACTATTTCGACAGAAACGAAAAGCTCGACAAGACCGTGTTCCTCTGTGCAGGCTCGCTGGAGGACCCCGATTATGCCGACCATTACCGCGAAGGCGACGATACGACGCTTGAGGGTGTGGCAAAGCTGAAGGAAAGGCTCGAGTCCCACGGCGCAGAGCTTACCTATAAGCTGTACGAATCCCATCACTATCAGTACATTCCCGAAATGCTCATCGAGTATCTGAAACTGACATATCCCTGCTGATATACCGCATTTACAAAAAAACAGCACCTGCCTCGGCAGGTGCTTTTTCATATCATCTGAGCATAGCACGTCAGGAATTCCTCTATGCACCGTCCTTTAGCACGCGGTGCGGACTGCCAAACAAGCTCGCCCTCACATTCAAGGCTGAGCACATAGCCGTCGCACTGCTCCCAGCCGTAGAGCAGGTAATCATTCCCGTTATGCGAGAAAGCAAATTCATTTTCCGTGATAACTGCCTGTTTCAGTTCGGTTGCACTCATATCGTTCACCTCAGATATACATTGCGTCCATAGCGGTTATATATTCGAGTGTGGGCACGAAGGTACCCTTGTGGCGGTCGCCGCGGTGGACCTCCCGACCGTGCTTGTAGGCGATCACCTGTGCCATCGGGAACGGTATCCACGCTCCGTCATCGAGCGGCTTTGTGGCAAAAATAATGCCGTCCTCAAGCCTTTTGAAGCAGAGGGTATTTTTCAGATTCTTATGGACATAGAGGAGTTCCCCGTCGTATATCATCAGGTTGAGCTTGTTCCGCGGAGCATTTTCCGCTATAAAGTGATTGACTATCTCGAACCGCTCGCGCTCATTGGGGACACTTCTTGCAATGTGTTCATTCATATTGTCAAGGAGCGACAGAAAAAAGCGCTCTGAGTCCGTATCTCCCGATTGTACGGCTGAATAGCGGTGGTTGTGCCTGCCGTTGAAGATGGTGCCGTTGTGGATAAGAGTCCACTCCCTGCCAGATATGTCCGTACCTGTGAAGGGGTGGCAGTTGCGCTCGCTGATAGTGCCGACGGTGGCGAATCTTATGTGTGCGAGAGCCGTTTTCTGCGGCGGCATATAGTCGATGACATCAGACAAAAACGTGCTGTCCTCGGCGCTGACAGCCTCTTTCAGTATCTCACGCCTGTCAGCTTCGTACATCATTCCCCAGCCATGAGGATTCTTGTCGCTGTGGGAAAAGAATGTCCGCAGATAGTCAGAAATATCAACGCTTTTTGCCGAGGTGAAGCCGAGAAGCTCGCACATCATATCACCGCCTTACTTATGGAGTTTAGTGCTGTCAGAGCAATTACAGACCTTTCTCCCGTTTATCTTTTCTTTCTCAAAGCCGATTATTTCGAGTGCCTTCTCGTTTTCGCCGAAATGCTCTTCCATTTTCTCGAGAACGCTTTCGGCGCGTTCTAACAGTTCTGCATCGGGGCTGAGAAGTGCCGCATTCTTGTGGTCGCTGACTGCCTTCTCCTGCAGCTCGGGAGTGAAGTCGAAGTCGGGCTGTGAGAGCAGATACAGTATCAGCAGATGCGCGAATTCGAGGTCTCTGCCGTCAATGCCGAGAGGAGCGGAGGGATTCAGGTCAAACATTCTCAGCTCGATGTGGTCAACACCGTTTACCGCAAGGTTTTCGAGCGTATTGATGCCCTTAGGCTTCAGGCGTATCGGCAGATACAGCTCGCTTGCCGAATACAGCGATCCCGTAACGATGTGCTTCTTGATACTGCCCGTGAATGTCTTCAGGCTCCTGTGGTCGAGAATGGGCAGGAACTTGTTCCAGTAGCCGCGTTTGCTGTTTCGGAGCGAGGCATACTCGCTCATAATTATACCGCTTTTCCCGTCCTTATCAAGTGAAGCGTCATAATATGGACTTGACGCCGTAAGAAGCACAAGCAGATAGCTGTTTCCCATAAGCTGCTTGTACAGTTTAAGATACAGTTCATCCTTGAATGTGCGGAAGTCCTCGCCGTCGGTATTGAGCTCGCGCAGGTACTCCTCGGCGAACGAAAAGTTGAAATGTATCCCCGAGAAAAGCATAAGCTTTTTGCCGTATTTCTGCTTGAGCACTTCACGGTATGCACGCTTTGAGGAGTGGTCGCCCGTGAAGTCGGCAATGGGGATATCGTCCTCGCTGTCAAAGTGGGGAGGATTGCTGTAGAGCCATATGCTCTCGTCGTTCTCCGCGAGCTTTTTCCTTGTAATGTCATCGAGCACTTTAAGATAGCCGAGAGCCTCGTCTATGCTTCCCGCAACAGGAGTTACAAGCTCGATCTGATTTTCGCAGAAGTCACGGGTGATATGCTCGTCATGACCGAATGGGTGAGCGGTCTGAGCAAGCCTTCCGCGGCTGTCTATCCTCAGTGTTTCGCGCTCTATGCCGAATTTTCCGCTGTAATAATATTCACTCATATCAATCACCTCAAATATCCGATATCCTTACCTGCCTGACGTTTCTTATCCTGCGGAGCCGCCGCGAAAGAGCCTCGGTATCGGCGTCTCTTCCGAGCTCCACATCTGCGCTGAAATAAGATATCGCAGCCGTACCGTCAGAGGTCACATTAGCCGTATGTGATACGATGTTGCCGCCCACGCGGCTCAGTACCTTTGATATCTCGCCGACAAGACCTACCCTGTCGAGCGATATTACTTCAATTTTTTTCATAGTATTACTCCTCCCTGCGGGCATAAAAAATAGAGACATAGCCGTCTCCGCTGCACACTGATGTTCCACAGGAAGAAAAACCTGTCATTCAGCAGGCACAGAGCGGCTTATCAGACACATATTCATTTCACACATACAATCCTGCATAATAAGCACCTCCGTTAATACATACTGAATCGCTATGAATATACTATACCACATTATTCTTATAATGTCAATAGGTTTTCTGTGAATTGATCAATATCTGCTCAATAACCAAAAATTTGCTTTATATAGCTTTGAAAAGGCAAAAGCTGTCCGATCGGAAGGATATATAAAGTATCATTTTCGTTCAAAATCCGCACTCCTTCCATTTTTTTGCACCCTGTCTGTGATGGAAGAGGTATTATTAATAGATGCGAATGACTTGCCCGATATTATTAAGGAGGTAACTATTATGCCGAAAGATGAAAATGTAATTGAGAATGAAGGCATGAAAAAATATTATTATATTTTTGTCGAGCTTGAGAAAAAAGGTGAATGGGACAAGATCATGAATCTGGCTTGTTCCACTGTTATAAAAGACCAGAACGGTCTCATGCATCCGAATTCTGACATTGATGATGCATTCGAGAAATGGTCACTGGAAATGTATACGAGAAATTCGGATGAGCGTATAAGCGGCGATGTGAAGGAAGAAAAGCTCAATACCTTTAATGAGTTTTCAAAGGCGTATGGACGAAATCGTGCGAAATATGCCAAGATGGTCAACGACGACATTAAAAAAAAAAAGGAGAAGCTAAAAAAAGGTGAGATCAAAGGTGCCGAGCTATGGACCGATAACGATGAGGCTCTCACTAAAATAGCTTCGTCGTATGTCTATGAACACTGCGATATGTCGAAGCATCTGCACTCCATGGCAGAAGCATCGGATTCTCTGCTCAGCGATATACCTGAATACTACAGCTCACAGCCGCTGGGAACGTTGGCTGAGTCCATTGAGGAACATATAGGGACTGCAAGGAATATTGTAAGCAAAACAGAAAAGATGATCGGGAAAATCGCGAAATTGTCGGATAATCTTTCCAGACAGAAAAGCAGCCCAACTCTTGAGTCCTGCAAGGAGAATCTTGCGGTCATTAATAAAGCTCGTACAGACCGTATTCACGCAAAGGTCAACGATGTACAGAAGAAAATGGAAAACGCATCAGGTGAAGAACTCAGAGAATTAGCTGCAAGTAATATATACCTCACAGGTATTGAAAAAGCAAACAAGGATCAGAAAAAGCATTTTTCCCTCGAAGAGACACTGAGCTCGGATGCTATATTAACAGGCACCTTTAAAATAGCTGAAACAAATGCATTCAAGGAAATGTCCAAGCTTCCCGATGATGAATTACGTTCTCTCGCGGTCAAAGACGGCGGAAGACAGCTTACCGCGAAATATTTGAAAAACAGGGCAGAAGAAGCTGAAATGCAGCGTTCAAGAAACGCAACAAAGGAAATGGCAAAGGAAATGCACCTTGATAATAAGATATCTCCGAAGTCAAAAGAGGCTCCTACCAAAGCAGTAAAGACCATATAAAGCAGGAATGTCGGTGAGCCTGCCGACAGGCTGCGGACTAAATGAATAGATATGAGAATAGCCGCAGGGAATACTCCTTGCGGCTGTTTTGATGTCGGTTGCATAATGCCCGCTCGGCACTGTGCTAAAAATGCAACGTATTGAGTACGATATGCTATTGATAGGAGCGCAAATGTGTGATATATTTGTTACAGAATGATACGGTCACTATTACCGAAGGGGGAGTTCGCTATGAAACGCAGAAAACTCGCAGCATTTGCCACTGCTGCAATAGCACTGAGCGGTATAGGTATTCCGCAATATAACGTGATTTCAAGCGTTATTACAGCCAAAGCCGCTTCATCAGGTACGCCCTCGCGTATCCGCGTGGACATAAACAAGAACGACGGACGCAAGGCTTCATACTCGAAAAATGCCGATAACTGGCTGCTTGTCGAGGGGGCTTCGGCTGAATACTCGGTCGGCAGTGTGAAGTTCAGGCTATCCAACGGCGGAAGCGTCGGCGGGAATGTCACGGGTGCGAACAATAAGAAATTGCAGCTCCAGAGCGGCGTATATCCTCGCCTTACTATGGACGGCGCAAAGATAAAGGACGGAGATAACGGCGGTGTTCTCAAGCTCGAAATATCAGGGCTTTCGGGCGGCGATCATTCCTTGCAGATGTGGCACTGCAACACTGACGGCTACACCAACAGCAAGCTCAGCATTTCCGTAAACGGCAAAAAAGTGCTGACAGGTGTGAACTGTCCCACGAATGTCACTGATGAGAACGACGCGGGTATCTCCTACGTGACATGGTCGGGCAGCAGCGTGACTATCCTTATCACTCCCGAGGGCGGCGGCAAGCAGAATGTGGCGTGGCTCAACGGCTTCGAGCTCGACGGCAGCGACCCTGTGAACGGCGTGTCGAAGATGTCTCCTGCCGATATGGAAAGTCACCTCGACCGCTCTAAAGGTCTGTCGTGGACAGCGGGAAAGGGCGCTCAGTCCCACGATGTTTACATCGGCACAAGCTATGATGCCGTTTTCAGTGCAAACCACAATTCTCCCGAATTCAAGGGCAATCAGAGCGGTACGAAATATGCTCTCGATGATACATATTCGTCTATACCGACCTATTACTGGCGTGTCGATGAGGTCAATGCAAATGGCACGGTCAAGGGCGCAGTGTACTCATTCCAGCTCAACCGCCTTTCCTTCCCTACTGCCGAGGGCTACGGACGCTTTGCACGCGGCGGTCGCGGCGGCTACGTCTACCATGTCACGAATCTGAAAGACAGCGGCGAGGGCTCGCTCAGATACGGACTTGAAACGCTCAAGGGCGCAAGGACGGTCGTATTCGATGTCGGCGGAGTTATCCCGCTTGAAAGCGTGCTCTGTATTCCCGAGGACGGCGGAGATGTGTACGTCGCAGGACAGACTGCTCCCGGCGACGGTATCACGCTGATAAACTACACCTTCGGAGCAATGGGCTCAAGCGATGTCATTATCCGCGACATACGTACCCGTGTCGGCGATGTTTCGGGCAAATCTATGGGCGGTATGGGCATGAGCAGCTGCGACAACTGCATAGTCGACCACTGCTCTATCTCATGGGCGACAGACGAGGGCTTCAGCTCCCGTAGTGCAGCAAATCTGACCTTCCAGTGGAATATAATCGGCGAGTCGCTGAACAACTCCGTCCACTATGATGCAAACGACCGCTCGAACGTTGAGCGCCACGCTTTTGCGGCTTCGATAGGCGGATTCACAGGCTCGTTCCACCATAATCTGCTGATAGATAATACAGGGCGCAACTGGTCGCTCGCGGGCGCTATGGAGCAGGACGGCGTGACCTACGGCGGTCAGCTCGATATCCGCAACAACGTAGTGTACAACTGGCGCGACAGGACTACCGACGGCGGCGCAAGGCGCGTGCAGTTCGTGAACAATTACTACAAGGCGGGCGCGGTGTCGAATACCTCGCTGCACCTTGTTTCCGTGGACGGCAACGAGCTCAACACGGGCGATATGCAGAAGCTCTATTCTTCGGGAAATGTCAAGGCTGCACAGAACGGAAGCGTTCTTGTCGGTGCTGACGTTGACGAATGGTCGAGCGGCAAGGCGAAGTCGGGCGGAAAGAACTCCACCAATAATGACGTTAAGAGCGACAAGCCTTTCTTTGAATCCTATGTCAACACCGAGACTGCCGAGAACGCCTATAGATCGGTAATTGCGGGCGCTGGTGCGAACTATCCGCAGTGGGACTACATCGACTCGCGCTACATCGACGAGGTCAAAAACGGCAAATATACCTACACAGGCAGCCGCGACGGTCTCAAGGGCATAATCGACAGTCAGAACGACGTCGGCGGATACCCATCCGCCAAGAATTTCAAGGGCGGTACTGCTCCGACCGATACCGACGGCGACGGTATGCCCGATTCGTGGGAGAACGAGCACGGTCTGAACCAGAATGACGCGAAGGACGGCGCTATCGTTTCGCTGTCTGCGGACGATTACACCAACCTCGAAATGTACCTCAATGAACTCGCAGGCGACCCCGTAGAGTTCAATGGCACACCTATGACCTATGACCCGATAAACGGCAGACTTGTGAGCGTTGATATCATTGATACCGCGTACTACAGCGACTGGGCGGCAGATGATTCGCTCGAAGTCGGCGACACAGTTTTCGGCGACAGAACTGCCGAAAGATGTGCAGTCTCGGAGCTTCCCTCAAAGCTGAAAGGTGCGGAGATAATACTCACTCCCTGTGATGCAAAGGCTTCCTCGAAGACACAAGCTGAGCTTACTGCTGCGGAGGATATAACGCTCTATGTCGGACTTGACAGCCGTGTGGAAAAAGAACCCGACTGGCTCAGCGGAGCAACCAAAACTGCGTATACAGTAAACACCACAAACGATGTCACGTTCGAGCTCTATTCAGTCAGTCTCAAAGCAGGCGAAAAGTTTACTCTCGGAGCGAATGGACAGTCTACAGGCTGTATGAATTACATCGTTATTGCTTCAAATGCGGGCGAGTTGACCGTACGCGGTGACGTCAACGCCGACGGAGAGTTTAACGTCGCTGACCTTGTGCTCTTGCAGAAGTGGCTGCTTGCTGTACCCGATACAGAGCTTGCCGACTGGCAGGCGGGCGACCTATGCACGGACGGCAGGCTCGATACCTTCGACCTCGTAATGATGAGGAAGGAGCTCTTGCTGTGATGAAGGCTCTCATCTGCACTGAGAGAATTTATAACACCTATTAACAAAAACGGGACAGATCAGAAATGCCGCAAGCGCTTATGCTGCGGCATTTTTACTGCCTGTTTCTGTGAAAATATGATAAAACCTTGCATTTTTAGTCATCGTATGGTATACTGATTAAAAGCGAGGTGGATAGTATGGAACGCAAAAAGCACATCGGCATAATCATGGGCAGGATCTACAAGAAAACCAACAAGCGTTTGCTTGACGGCATAATCGAACAGGCAAAGCAGCTCGGCTACAGCACCTACATCTTCACGCTCAATGAAGAGAGCTATAACGAAAAGATACGCTCAGGCGAGAAAAACCTGTTCTACGCCGTCCGTTCGTCACAGCTTGACGGCATTGTCTATGCTCCGTATACGTTCGCTTCGGACTACTTCTACGAATACATCGACAGCTTCCTGAAAGAGAATTTCGGCAAGCCTGTTGTTCGTATAGGAGTTGAGGACGGCAACGGCATACCTGTCTGGTATGATGACAGGGCAGAGATGTCGGAGATCACTCTCCACCTTATCTACGGGCATGGCTGTAAGAGACTGCTCTGCCTTACTGGTCCCGAAAACTCCGAGGTCGCGCAAAGAAGAGCGGAAGGCTTTGCCGATGCGATGAAGTCGGCGGGTATATCGTTCAGCGATGACGATATCATCTGCGGCGACTTCTGGATATTGTCGGCTAAGAAGCTCGCTGACGAGATAGCCGACGGGAAAAGGTCAATGCCCGACGCTGTTGTCTGTGCAAACGACGATATGGCAGTCGCTCTGTGCGACGCCCTTGCCGAGAGGAATATCCACGTCCCCGAAAATATCCGCGTAACGGGCTATGACGGATTCACGGAGGCGCGCATACACGCTCCCGCCGTCACGACCTATCAGCCCTCGCAGGAAACGCTCGGAAGAAATGCTGTATGCAGGCTGTACGAAGCCGTAACAGGCAAAAAGGCAACTCCGGTGAAGAACGAAAAGGGCGTCCTTATCCGCCGCGAGAGCTGCGGCTGCAACTCAGATAATGAAAGAGACAATTTCAGAGTATACGACGAGATAATGGCTGATGAAGGTATACTCGACTGTACCGTCTCTGCGGCTCTGTACGAGGCTGAGACGCTAAATGAGCTCGTGCTGAGAATGTTTGAGCTGCAATACAAGTTTATGGCAGAAGAGAGAGCAGGAAGGGAGCGGCTTTTCCTTTGCCTCTGTGACGACTGGGATACATTCCGTAAAACCGAAAACGGCAGAGAATACCGCACGGAAGGCTAC
>JAFXXD010000009.1 GCA_017542475.1 Ruminococcus sp.
GTAGAAATAAATGAAACATACGAAAAAGCAGTAGACTTCTGAGGAGGTCTGTGGTATGGTGTGTCGTAGCACCAAGCAAGGTGCTGCGACTGCCAATACGAATGGAGGTAAAAATATGAAAGCATGGTTATATTACAGATTGTCACGAGATGAGGACGCTGAGATGAACAGTCTTCAGAATCAGCGTCAGATACTTGTGGACTATGCAGAGCTGAACGGTTACGAAATAACAGGCGAGAGCTTCGATGACAATGTATCAGGTATGACATTCGAGCGAAAGGGACTTCATCAGATCGAGCTCGCAGTCGAGGACGGAAAGGTCGACGTATTGCTGGTCAAGGACTTGTCCCGACTCGGCAGACACCGTACTCGCACGGCATTGTTCATAGACTACCTGCGCGAGAACAATGTCCGAGTATATTCAGTCACAGAAGGCATCGACTCATCAAATGAGAACGACGATATGATAATCGGCTTCAAACAGCTCGTCAACGACTTCTACGCCAAGGACATCGGCAAGAAGGTACGCGCAGGTATACGTCAGAAACAGAAAACGGGAATGCCTGTAAACCTGCCGATGGGCTACTACAAAGATAAATTCACTGGCGAGATACTGGTCGATGAAACGGCAGCAGCGATAGTAAAAGAAGTATTTGAGAAGTTCTTTGCTGGGTATGGACTAAGCACTATTGCTAAGGACTTCAATCGCCGTGGCATAAAATCGCCAGAATATTTCTCACACAGGAAGAAAAATCCGCGGCATACTGAGATTGCCAAAAGATTTTTATGGGCTCAAACAACAGTGAAACGTCTGATACAAAATGAAGCATATACAGGAACACTTGTTAATCATAAGACTGTAACATCGAAGATATACAAGACGAAAGATGTAATACCACCCGAGGAACAGTATCGCCACGAGAACTATATGCCTGCAATAATCGACCGCGAGACTTTTGATCAGGCACAGGTGCTCCTTGAGAGCAGACTGAAGAATAACGCACGTTCTAAATTCGGGAATGTTATCCATAGATACTGCGGAATGATAAAATGTGCCGAATGCGGAGCAAGTCTCATCGCCAAGAAGCGAACGGTAGCAGGTCACTCATGGGTGGAGTACACCTGCAACAGCAACCACCGCTACGGCAACGAATACTGCACTGCTCACACTATCCGCGAGCCTCAACTCGATGAGATAATACACACAGAGCTCGCAATGCTCCGTCAGGAGATACTTGATTCCAGTCAGAAGTACGACGAGATAGTCAGGGAGTGGAACAAGAAGAAGCCTAAATACGATAAAATGATCAAGGAGTACACGGAGAAAATCGCTATTCTGAAAACGCAGATAGAGGAAATACTCATGGAGCGTATCAATGACCGCGAGCACGCTCCGATGTACAATAGCATGGTTGAAAAGAGAGAAGCCGAGATAGCTGAGCTGACTCAGAAGATAGAGGACTGCAAGCGGTTCGACGAACTCAGCAAGAAGCGTCGGGACGAGCTGATGTCCACAGCAGAAATGCTGGACGAGGTGCTGCTTGAGCCGTACATCACGGATGCGAATATGCGCCTGCTTGTCCGTAAGGTCACTGTCCACGAAAACGAGGATGGCAGCCTTGACGTATCGCTCGAATTCAACGGAAACTTTAAGGATACGAGTACGGTATGCTTTGAGATCAATGAATAGGTATGATAATAGCCGCAGGGAGTAACCCTGCGGCTAACATTTTGTCGGCATACACACGAAGTACACCTTTCGCATCCCATTACCTGGTACCAAGGTAGGAATAGCAAACCACAAAAGAAAAAAGCCCGAATAATCGGACTTTGTCGTTGGTGCGGGTAACAGGAGTTGAACCTGCACGAATCTCTTCGCCAGAACCTAATGATAGTGTAACGTTATTGGAACTAATATTCTCTTATTTGACTGATGCTATTGTAACACATATTTCCGCGGTTGTCAAATGGTTTTTGAAATAATATAGAGCTGGGTTCCACGCGCCTCGTATCAACTGAGTTATAACGGCATTGTTAATCCAATTGTGATTCTTTCCTTGACCTCACCGCCTTGTCTTGCATTTATCCTTTTTTCGTTGCATACAAAAAAATACAAGTTGTTTTTGCTATCTGTTTTACTATATGTCATTTGATGTTTAGCATAGTAAATATAATATTGTAAATACTGATTTACCGCATTAACTGAACATACGTTAAGCACCTACAGTGGCAGGTGCTTTTTTCGCGCCTTTATCATTGTGCTAAAAATGCAAGTTTTTGAGTGCAATATGCTATTGATAGAAGTTTGAATGTGTGATATATTTGTTATAGGTTTGAATCGTTCACTATCAGCCAAAGAGGAGGTCATTATGAAACACAGAAAACTTGCGGCGTTCACTACTGCTCTTATTGCTCTGAGCGGTGTGAGTATTCCGCAATATTGTGCGCTCTCACTCAGTATCACAGCCGCAGCAGCTTCATCAGACGCGTGCTCGCGTATCCGCGTGGACATAAACAAGAATGACGGACGCAAAGCTTCATACGCGAAAAATGCAGATAACTGGCTGCTCGCTGAGGGCGCCTCGGCTGAATATTCAGTAGGCGGCGTTAAGTTCAAGCTCTCTAACGGCGGCAACGCAGGCGGCAATGTAACGGGTGCCAACAACAAGAAGCTCCAGCTCCAGAGCGGTATATATCCGCGCCTTACTATGGACGGAGCCAAGATAAAGGACGGCGACAACGGCGGCGTATTAAAACTCGAAATATCGGGACTTTCCAATGGAAATCACTCCTTGCAGATGTGGCACTGCAACACCGACGGCTACACCAACAGCAAGCTCAGCATTTCAGTGAACGGCAAAAAAGTCCTGACAGGCGTGGACTGTCCCACTAATGTCACTGACGAAAACGACGCAGGCATTTCCTACGTCACATGGTCGGGCAGCAGCGTGACTATCCTCATCGCTCCCGAGGGAGGCGGCAAGCAGAATGTGGCGTGGCTCAACGGCTTTGAGCTCGACGGCAGCGACCCTGTGAACGGCGTGTCAAAGATGTCGCCAGCCGACGGTGAATCCCACCTTGACCGAGCTGACGGGCTGTCGTGGACGGCTGGTAAAAACGCTCTGTCCCACGACGTATACATCGGCACGAGCTATGACGCGGTGTTCGGTGCTGACCGCAATTCTCCCGAATTCAAGGGTAATCAGACTGGAACGAAATATACACTTGATGACAGCTATTCGTCTATTCCGACCTACTACTGGCGAGTGGATGAAGTGAATGCGAGCGGTACGGTCAAGGGTTCTGTGTATTCATTCCAGCTCAACCGTCTTTCCTTCCCGACTGCCGAGGGCTACGGTCGCTTTGCAAGAGGTGGCAGGGGCGGATACGTCTACCACGTTACCAATCTGAACGACAGCGGCGAGGGCTCGCTCAGATACGGACTTGAAACGCTAAAGGGCGCAAGAACTGTCGTATTTGATGTCGGCGGAGTCATTCCGCTCGAAAGCGTTCTTTGTATTCCAGATGACGGAGGAGATGTTTACGTTGCAGGTCAGACTGCTCCCGGTGACGGCATAACGCTGATAAACTACACCTTCGGAGCAATGGGGGCGAGCGACGTCATTATCCGCGACATACGCACCCGTGTCGGCGATGTGAGCGGAAAATCTATGGGCGGAATGGGTATGAGCAGCTGCGACAACTGCATAGTTGACCACTGCTCGATCTCGTGGGCGACCGACGAAGGCTTCAGCTCCCGAAGTGCAGCAAATCTGACCTTCCAGTGGAATATCATCGGCGAGTCACTCAACAATTCCGTACACTATGACGCGAACGACCGAAACAATGTCGAGCGGCACGCCTTTGCGGCTTCAATTGGCGGATTCACAGGCTCGTTCCACCACAATCTGCTGATAGACAATACAGGGCGCAATTGGTCACTAGCAGGAGCTATGGAACAGGACGGCGTGACATACGGCGGTCAGCTCGATATCCGAAACAATGTCGTGTACAACTGGCGCGACAGGACTACCGACGGCGGAGCAAGACGCGTGCAGTTCGTGAACAACTATTACAAGGCAGGCGCGGTGTCGAACACCTCCCTGCACCTCGTTTCCGTGGACGGCAACGAGCTGAACACGGGAGATATGCAGAAGCTTTACGCTTCGGGAAATGTCAAGGCTGCTCAGAACGGAAGTGTGCTTGTTGGTGCAGACGTTGATGAATGGTCGAGCGGCAAGGCTAAATCGGGCGGCAAGAACTCCACCAACAACGACGTCAGAAGCGACAAACCTTTCTTCGAGTCATACGTCAATACCGAAACGGCTGAAAACGCCTATAGATCTGTAATTGCAGGCGCAGGTGCGAACTATCCGCAATGGGATTACATCGACTCGCGATACATCGACGAGGTCAGGAACGGCAAGTACACCTACACAGGCAGCCGTGACGGTCTGAAAGGCATTATCGACAGTCAGAACGATGTCGGCGGCTACCCGTCTGCAAAGAATTTCAAGGGCGGCACTGCTCCCACTGACAGTGACGGCGACGGTATGCCCGATTCTTGGGAGAGCGAGCACGGTCTGGATCCGAATAACGCGAAAGACGGCGCGATAGTTTCGCTCTCTGCGGACGATTACACCAACCTCGAAATGTACCTCAACGAGCTTGCAGGCGACCCCGTCGAATACAATGGCGCACCGTTGACCTGCGACCCGATAAGCGGCAGACTTGTGACCGTTGATGTTCTTGATACCGCGTACTACAGCGGCTGGGCGGTCGATACCGCACTTGAAGTAGGCGACACTGTCTTCGGCGACCGAACAGCCGAAAGATGTGCAGTCTCGGAGTTCCCTGCAAAGCTGATAGGCGCAGAGATAATACTCACTCCCTGCGATGCAAAGGCTTCATCGACGGCTCAGGCGGAGCTGACCGCGGCGCAGGATATCACGCTCTACATCGGACTTGACAGCCGAGTGGAGAAAGTCCCAGACTGGCTCAGCGGAGCTGTGAAAACATCGCACACGGTCAAAACGTCGAATGATGTCACATTCGAGCTGTATTCAGTCAGGCTCAAAGCTAGTGAAAAATTCATTCTCGGAGCGAATGGGCAGTACGCCAACTGTATGAACTACATCGTGCTTGCTTCAGAAGCAGGAGAGCTTACTGTGCGCGGCGACGTTAACGCTGACGGCGAATTCAGCGTCGCTGACCTTGTGCTTTTGCAGGAGTGGCTGCTTGCAAAGCCGAATACTCAGCTTGCCGACTGGCAGGCTGGCGACCTCTGCGAAGACGGCAGGCTCGATACATTTGACATTGTAATGATGAGGCGTGAACTGCTTGGTGTGAATTGATTTTGGAGGGATATCAGAATGGACTATAAAAGAATTCTTGCCGCAGGTCTTTCGGCTGCGATGTGTACTTCAATGTGGAATGTGCAGCTTATGTCTGCAAATGCGGCAAACGCCAATAATACAGCATTCAACAACACGGCAGATATGGTGGTAGAGTATCTTGACCGCGGAATTTGCGCCATCAATACAGGAAGTGGAATGCTCGTTAACTGGCGCTTTCTTGCAAATGACCCCGACGATGCGGTGTTTAAGCTGTACCGCGACAATACACTTATCTACACATCGACCGAAAAAGCAAACGGCGCGACCTGTTTTCTCGATAAAGGCGGCAATTCGTCGTCTGTGTACAAGGTCGAGTGCCTGACATCGGGCGGAAAGGTGTTCACGAGCGACAACTGCTCGCTCACGGCGAATAATGCGTTTTTCGACATTAAGCTCGATCAGCCTGCAAAGGGCTCAGACGGCGGCACATACTCACCGAACGATATGAGCGTCGGAGATGTTGACGGTGACGGTGTGTATGAGCTTTTCGTCAAGTGGGATCCTTCTACCTCGAAGGACAACTCGCAGAAGGGCAAGACCGACAAGGTCTACATCGACTGTTATCGTTTGAACGGTCAGAAGCTCTGGCGCATTGACCTCGGCGTGAATATCCGTGCAGGCGCACATTATACGCAGTTTTACGTTGCCGATTTCGACCTCGACGGCAAATGCGAGATGACCTGCAAGACCTCCGACGGCACTGTTGACGGTACTGGCAAGGTCATCGGCGACGCCTCGAGGGTCTACCGTGACGGAAACGGTCTTATATATTCGGGCAATGAGTTCTACACGCTGTTTGACGGCGCAACAGGTGCAGCTCTTGATACCGTCAACTATGAGCCCGGACGCGGTGACCCGACAAAATGGGGCAAGTCCTCCGACAAGTACAACCGCGTTGAACGCTACTGGGGCAGCGTTGCCTACCTCGACGGCGTTCATCCGAGCGTTGTCACGGGACGCGGCTACTACGGCAGACTTACTGCCACCGCATATTCCGTCGAGAACAAGAAGCTGAAAAAGCTCTGGACCTTTGACACGGGTACAAGCTCATCAACTCCCGGTTACGGCGACGGCAACCACAACTCAATGGTGGCAGACGTTGACAATGACGGCAAGCAGGAGATAATCACGGGCTCGACCTGCATAGACCACGACGGCACTCTCAAATGGAACACAAATTCAGGTCACGGCGACGCTCTCCACGTCGGAGACCTTGACCCGACCAACAAGGGCATTGAAGTATGGACGTGCCACGAGGACAGCCCCTACGGCGTGTCGCTCATTGACGCCGATACAGGCAAAACTATCTTCCGTAACAACGGCTCGGGCGATACCGGTCGATGCTGTGCGGACAACGTGTGGGCAGGAAATCCCGGTGCCGAGCTTTGGGGCAACGGCAACGAGGTCAAGGGTGCTGACGGCTCAACTCTGAACTGCCGCAGACCTGCGATAAACTTCCTCTCCTACTGGGACGGCGACCTTGAACGTGAGATTCTCGACGGCTACACCGATTCACCTGCAACCATCTCGAAGCTAACGGGCGATGCAGGCAAGACGACAATAACGACACTGCTCTCGACTGACGGATATTACACCTGCAATACGACAAAGGGTACGCCCTGCCTCAGTGCTGACATTTTCGGCGACTGGCGAGAGGAGCTGATAGTCCGCAAGGCTGACGGCACGGGTATACGCATTTACGCAACTCCCTATGACACTGATTACCGAGTGCAATGCCTTATGCATGACCCACAGTACAGAGTACAGGTCTCGGCTCAGAACACAGCATACAATCAGCCTCCGCACACGAGCTTCTTCCTTGGCACGGGCTACAATATGCCTGCACGCCCGAAATGTACAGTGTTGGGAGCAGCTGCCGAACCCATTACATACGACCCGATAAGCGGCAGGCTTGTGACCGTTGACGTTATTGATACCGGGTACTACAGCGGCTGGGCAGTAGATGATTCGCTTGAAGTCGGCGATACAGTTTTTGGCGACCGGACAGCTGAAAGATGTGCTGTTTTGGAGTTCCCTGCGAAGCTGAAAGACGCTGAGATAATACTTACTCCATGCGACGCAAAGGCTTCCTCTGCAGCTCAGGCGGAGCTTACCGCAAATCAGGATATAACACTTTACGTCGGCTTTGACGAAAGAGTAACGGATGCACCTGAATGGATATCTGACTGGACAAAGGACAATGCAGTACTTAAAACATCAAACGGAGTAACATTTATACTCTATTCCAAGCAGATAAAAAATGGCGAAAAACTCACTCTTGGAGCGAATGGACAGTCTACAGGCTGTATGAACTATACCGTGCTTGCTACAAATGCGGACAAGCTGACTGTGCGCGGTGACGTCAATGCTGACGGCGAATTCAACGTCGCTGACATTGTGCTCTTGCAGAAGTGGGTGCTTGCAGTTCCTGATACAGAGCTCGCAGACTGGCAGGCAGGCGATCTTTGCACGGACGGCAGACTCGATACATTTGACCTCGTTATGATGAGGAAGGAATTATTGCTGTGATAAAGGCTCTCATCTGCACTGAGAGAATTTATATAACACCTATTAACAAAAACGGGACAGATCAGAAATGCCGCAAGCGCTTATGCTGCGGCATTTTCTCTGCCTGCTTCTGCAAAGATATGATAAAACCTTGCATTTTTAGTCATCGTATGGTATACTAAAGCAAAAGCGAGGTGGATAGTATGGAGCGCAAAAAGCACATCGGCATAATAATGGGCAGGATATACAAGAAAACAAACAAGCGCCTGCTTGACGGCATGATCGAACAGGCAAAGCAGCTCGGTTACAGCACTTATATTTTTACGCTGAACGAAGAGAGCTATAACGAAAAGATACGCTCGGGTGAGAAAAACCTGTTCCACGCTGTTCGCTCATCGCAGCTTGACGGCATAGTCTATGCTCCGTATACGTTCGCCTCTGATTATTTCTTTGAGTACATCGACGGCTTCCTGAAGGAGAATTTCAGCAAGCCTGTTGTCCGCATTGGTATCGAGCCTGACAGAGGCATACCCGTCTGGTACGATGACCGAGGCGAGATGACAGAGATAACTCTCCACCTTATCTACGGTCATGGCTGTAAAAGGCTGCTCTGCCTCACAGGTCCCGAGGAATCCGAGGTAGCACGCCGAAGAGCAGACGGCTTTACCGATGCAATGACGTCGGCAGGTCTGCCCGTCGACGATAGCGATATCATCTACGGCGACTTCTGGATATGGTCGGCTAAGAAGCTCGCCGACGAGATAGCCGGCGGAAAAAAGTCAATGCCAGACGCGGTCGTATGTGCAAACGACGATATGGCAGTCGCTCTGTGCGATGCCCTTGCCGAGCGAAATATCCACGTTCCCGAAAATACCCGCGTAACCGGCTATGACGGGTTCACAGAAGCGCGTATTCACGAACCTGCTATCACGACCTATCAGCCCTCGCAGGAAACGCTCGGAAGGAATGCTGTATGCAGGCTGTACGAAGCCATAACAGGTGAAAAGGCAGCTCCGACGGCAACTGAAAAAGGCGTTCTTATCCGCCGCGAGAGCTGCGGCTGCAACTCAGACAATGAAAGAGACAATTTCAGAGTATACGACGAGATAATGGCTGATGAAGGTATACTCGACTGTACCGTCTCTGCGGCTCTGTACGAGGCTGAAACGCTAAATGAGCTTGTGCTGAGAATGTTTGAGCTGCAATACAAGTTTATGGCAGAAGAGAGAGCAGGAAGGGAGCGGCTTTTCCTTTGCCTCTGTGACGACTGGGATACATTCCGTAAAACCGAAAACGGCAGAGAATACCGCACGGAAGGCTAC
>JAFXXD010000010.1 GCA_017542475.1 Ruminococcus sp.
GACAATCTCCGCGATAAATCAGCGTTCGGCAGCGAGCTCTCGAAGGCTGCAGCTAACTGCAAGACTCACGGCGAGGCTGCCGACCAGCTCGCGGACTGGCTCGATAAACGAGTTACCTTCCTCAACGACTACTGGCATAAATGAGCGAATGCGCCCGTTGGAGAACGACGGGCGCATATTTTATATCAAAAGCAGGGCACTTCTGATGTTATTGTAGAATCTGCATAATCGGAATTTGCCGAATTTGTGCATTGTTAATATAAGCACTGGAAGCTTCAACATCTGATATTCCGCTAAGAATAGACGTTTCAGCCTGTGATGTATACAATATGTATATTTTGTATAATAGTTGACAAAACGAGAATTTTGTGATACTATGATACGAAACGTAGGGTATACGTTTATATGAAATGCCGCGCCTTTTATTCCGCTTGATCCAGCGGGAAACAGGGACACCCTTTGCGGCAAATTTTTTCGGAAGGAATGAAATGATTGAAACTTTCAGGACGTAGTTTGAAAAAACAGAAAAAAGCTTTGTCTGTATTTCTCGGCTCGGTACTGGTGCTCAATACTGCCGCTATGATAGGCATCAAGGCAAGCAGTGTTTCACCTGTGGAAGCAAGTGCGCTCAGGAACGGTATCATTGAAAAGGCTGCCGCCTACCTCGGCACGGAAAAGAACGCCGACGGAAGCTATGGCGACGACCGCCTCGTCAATGACACCACGGAAGCGCTTATCGCTCTCAGAGCTGCTCAGAAGGAAGCAGACCCGACAAGTGAGCAATGGCTCACTGACAATGTATCCTTCGGCAACACCGATATGACCGCAAGACTTTCGGCGGCTTCGGCTAAGTCCGAGTACCTCGGCAGGCTCGAATGCAAGCAGAACAGCGACGGCGGCTTCGGGCTCTATCCCGAATATGCAAGCGATGTGCTCGACTCGTTGCTCGTGCTTGAGGCTGTAAATGATACCGCCTACACGGGTAGCGATATCTCGGGGCTTGCTATCTGCGAATTTCTCGTGAATTCGGCAAACGAGAACGGAAGCTATTCCTACACCGAGGCAAGCGACAGTGACGATATACTCACCGCAATGGTAGTATACAATGTCGGCAGGTTCCTCACTAAAAATAATTATGAGCTGACCACGCTTGAGGCTCCGCTGACATACCTCAGAAATAACGTGGGCGAGAGCTACGCTGACGAGGACATAAAGAAAACTCTCTACAAGGAGCTTGCGATACAGGCGGTCAGCGATGAGCTCGACCCGATGAAGCTCGTCAACGACATCGGCAAGGCTGAAAAGACCGACGGAAGCTTTGCAGGAGATATCGAGACGACCTCCGTCGCAATAAGGCTCTTGCAGTCGCTCGACCTCGAAAACAGGCTCGTTGTAACTGATTTTGAATCCGAGCTCAGCGACACCAAGGGTTCAAGCAACAGCTCGAATCCCATATCCGTCAATTCTGTGATAGAGTACACCAGCAACTACGACGCAGAGCTCGACGTGAAGGTGACTGCGTTCAGCGGCGAGACGCCTTTCTATGAGAATACCGTAAAGGCTTCGTGTCCCGCAGACGGAACGAGTGTGAATGTTGCTTCGGGCGAGTTCGTGCTTGCAGAGCCCGACGGCTCCGATGTGTATGTGCTCGTTGAGCTCTACGACAACGGCAAGCTCGTAAAGAGCCAGAAGATAGCGATTGATATCACAGCTGTTGAGCCCAAGCACTCCACTGAGATAACAGACCTTTCGGTCGAGCTTGATACCAATACGGCTGTATCTGGTGCAGAAACTGAGGTCGGCGTATCGTATGACCTTCTCTATGCGACCAACGTTGACTACGATGTCACAATGAAGACGGTTGTCACAAGGAGCGGCAAGGAAGTCGCCTCCAAGACTGAGGAAGCTGTTCTCATTCCCGACAGCAGCGACCTTAAGGGCACTCCGCTCTCATTCACTCCCGATACGACTTCGGCAGGCGTGTACGATATCACCGTAGTATGCATCGACGGCGATAAGGAGATATGCCGCAGAAGCACCGAGTTCAGGGTGGTCGAGGCTCCCGTTATCGAGGAGAAGACCTCCGAGGACGAGAAGACACAGTTCGAGGTAACGTGGTTCGGTCCCATACTCAGTGATTACTACGTTTATGCAGGCAATGAGACCGGGATAAACGCGGGTGCCGAGATAAACTATTTCTCCAACGGCGAGTTCACGGGCAAGGTCGAGATGAACGTCTACAGCAAGGATGAGCTCGTCGATGAGACGTCCTTCGATGTCACACTCGAAAAGGGCGAGGTGACATACTTCGACAGCAAGGCTATTTATCCCGTATACAAGAGCGGCGACAAGCTCTCGTTCAGTGTCAAGAACGTCGGCGAGTACACCGTAAATGCAAAGCTCTGCGACAGTGAGGACAACGTCATCGCCGAGGGCAAGCGTGTGCTCAAGGTCGTTGACAGACCCGTTCAGGACCTTATCCTCAACAGCTCGGTAGATACTGAAAAGAAGGACATGGTCGACCTCTCGTGGAATGACATCAGCAGCGACGCCGAGAGCTACAGCTACCAGCTCTACAGAAAGGCAAACGGTACGAAATGGGAGCCCCGCTCCATATGGAACGAGGAGGAGCATATCAACGTGCTCAACGTGTATCCTGCCGCTCCCTATCTTGCGGAATGGATGACAACTACCATAAGCGATACCGAAACTCCCGCAGGCAAGGGAATATTCGATATTGATTCCGTTCATATCCCCACATTCAATTCAGACCCCAAGAGCTATCTTCTCGACAGCGAGGGCAACTGGAAGTATGACGTTATCTTCTTCGGCTCGTCGGACTGCAACAGCGGCTATGACCTCAACGAGGAATCGCTCGCGGTAACAAAGGATTTCGTTGCAAGCGGCAGAGGCGTCCTCTTCGGACACGATACTATCTGCGGCGGTTCGGGAAATATGCTCGAGCACCGCAAGTTCAATCAGTTTGCGGAGGAGGCAGGTCTGCTCGTGGCTACACCTCAGCCCGAGGTATGGTACAGAACCACATCTGTATCGGTAGTCAAGCTCGGTACGCTCACGAACTATCCGTGGACTATCAGAGGCGACCTCACCGTTCCAAATACGCACTCGACAGGTCAGTACCTCAACGGCGCAGACGAGTGGATAACTCTCAACGCCACAAAGCGTCCTCACCCCGAAACGGGCGGACTTGACAACTTCTATCTCTCGACATACAAAAACGTCGGTATGATACAGACAGGCGACAGCAACGGTCAGGCGTCCGACGACGAGAGAAAGATACTCGCGAATACGCTCTTCTACCTGTATCAGATATCACAGCAGACAACCGCCAAGGACGCTTCGTTCTATGATGTTGATGCTCCCGATGTGCCCGAGCTCGTGTCCTCGTCGAATGAGGACGGCAAGGCTGTTCTGAACGTTCAGACAAAGGACAATCCCACCGATTACGAATACTACATAAGTGCAAATCCCATAAGCAGCGATTCCGACAGAGTGCTCTCCAACGTGAGAAAGCACACAGCCTTCGCTGACCTCGCGGGCTTCGTTGTGAAGACGGACAGCAGTTCCGAGCCCAAGCCCGAACTCATCGAGCGCAGTGAGAACGGCGAGGATATCCTCGGTATCGTAGCCGCTGATTCAAAGGGCAGGGCTGCTCTTACCGCTGTTCCCACCGACCTCTCGCAGAAGCAGTACATCCACATCTTTGCGGTCGATAATGCAGGCAACATCAGCGAGGAGCTCATCGTTCCTTTTGCAGATGACAAGCTCACCACCGAGATAGGCACCGATAAGAAGCTCTATTCTTACGGCGACACTGTCGCGGTGGATGCGGAGACTCTCTCTGCTCCCTTCGGCAGGACTGCCGATATGGCTATCGAGATATTCGACGAATTCGATAACAAGACCGCTATGCTTACCTCCGCAGAGGCTCAGGTGCTCAACGCGGACGTGAAGCTCCTCAGCAATGCGCAGTGGACTATCCCTCAGGAGACAGAGGGGCGCTACAAGGCTGTCATCAGCTGGAAGGACGGCGACGAGGTCATTGCTTCGGCAGAATCCGAGTTCAAGATAGCAAATGAAGTCAGCGTAAGCAACCTCATCAGCAGCGACAAGAGGTCGTATTCGCTTACCGACCCGATAAATCTCGCAAACACTGTATCCAACAACAGCAAGGCAATGACCGAGAATGACCTTGTTCTCAATGTTGTTGTCACCGACAAGGACGGCAAGACTGCCGCTTCGTTCAGGCACGACCTCAGCGCGGTTGAGCCCGCAGGTACATTGAACCTTTCAGATGCGATCGAGTCAGGAGAGCTCTCAGACGGCGATTATAAGGTCAAGGCGACCGTTACTCAGGGAGAGCTCGAGCTCTCGTCCGATGAAGCGGAATTCACAGTGGTTGCTGACGTTACCTCCTTCACGGGCAAGCTCGATCTCAGCGACTCGGACGACAAGGGTATTGCTGACTTCACAGTAAAGAATTCGGGCAATGCAGACGCTGAAAATGCAGTCGTTTCCGTAAAGGTATACAAGGACGGCGAGAGCGAGCCTGTATACACCTACTCCGAGACAGTTTCCATTGAGGCTGGCAAGACATACACGGCAAAGACCTCCTTCGACCTTGCTGCTCCGAGCGCGGGCAAGTATTCGGGCGTTCTCAGCGTTGAGTATAAGGACGAAAGCTCAGACCTCGACTACGACGGCTTCGAAAATACATATGAGACTACAACTACTGTCACAACGACTGCGGCAACAGCTTCAACTACAACCACTACTGTTGCGGCTACAGAGAATCCCAAGACGGGCGACAGCGGCATACCGATATATATGTGGCTCATAAGCTCACTCAGTCTGCTGGGGCTTGTTACAGTAAAATTGTTAGGAGGCAAAGAGAATGAATAAGCTAAAGATAACAGCATTTGCAACAGCGGCTTCACTTATCTGCTCTGTCGCAGTTTCTTCTTCAAGTCCTTTGCCTGCGCTGAAAAAGAGCCTCGGCAGCAGAAGCAGCAAGTACAGCAATGTTTCGGCTGAGATAATCTCCGCGGAGGAGACAGAGCCGCTTTATGAGAGGCTCGAAGCTGCCTGCGGCGAGGAGGATACGGCAAAGATAAACGCTGTCTGCGACGAGATACTCGCGGAAATGAACGCAACCAAGCAGGCGGTAGAGGCTTACTCGGCGGATATCAGCGAATGGGCTGACGACGAGATAATCGCGCGTCAGGAAAAATACGAGAATGAGGTCGCGGTAAAATATGCGCAGACCTCTGCGGCAATTGAGGAGCTCAGAAACGGTATCGATACCGAGAAGAACCTCGCTGTCCTCAGTGAGAACGTGGAATCGCGTCCCGAGCATAAGCACTCCGACGCCGTACCCACTACTGAGGGCTCGGCTGACAGCTTCGAGACTGTCGAGCTCGACGGAGAGATAGAGGAAGCTCCGATTTATTCCGCTCCGCCTACGGATAACGACCTAAAGCCCGACGGTGACGCCGAGGCTTCCGAGCTGTTCAAGTATATCGCTGATTCGCTCGGCGATGCGAACAGCATATACCTCTTCGTAAAGAACAACTTCAAAAATGAAGCGTATTCGGGCTCAAAGAAGGGTGCTGCTGCTACTCTTGCACAGAACGGCGGCAACGATATGGATCAGGCTGCTCTTCTCGTTGCTCTCTACAGAGCTAAGAATATCCCTGCAAGATATGTCACAGGTACGGTCTATATCACAGCAGAGCAGGCTAAGGAGATAACAGGCTCCGAGAATATGACAGCTGTCGGACGCGTACTTGCGACAGGTCACAGGAATGTAAAGGCTGTCACCAGCAGCGGCACTATTACGGGCTTCAAGATGGAGCGCACATGGGTCGAGGCTTATATCCCCTATACCGATTACCGCGGTGCGGGAAATCAGTCGGGCGACGCTGTATGGGTACAGCTTGACCCGAGCTTCAAGAAGCTTGAGGCTAAGGTCGAATCTATCAAGGCTGAATACTCCGATGACGACCTTGCTCTGCTCGAGATGATAAACAAGAACAACGAGCTTGACGGCAAGGCTCAGGTCTCTGCGCGCGAGAATGTTGACTGTCACTACCGCAAGGTCGTTGAGACTGCCGATACCTACATACCCGCTTCTCTTCCCTACACTGTTCTGAGCGTGGACGATCGCTACAGCTTCATCAAGGACAGCGATAAGGATACAGTGTCGATCTACATCGACGGCGAAAGCCTGATGAGCCTTCCTGTTTCAGAGCTCTACGGTAAGTCGGTCACGGTATCTTATGAGCCCGAATCGGAGTCTGACGCGAATGTGCTCTCGCACTATGACAGACTTGTTGATGTGCCTGCTTATCTCGTAAATGTTTCTCCTGTTGTAACTGTGGGAAGCAAGAAATACGAGCTTGACGACGATGATGAGATATCGTGGCTCTTTGAGACTCAGCTCGGCACAGACCACCAGATGAACACCGTCATAAAAAACTGCGGCGGTACAACTGTACTCGACGACAATATCACGGCGGGTTCGATGTATGCCATAAACCTTGACCTCCAGTCCATTACTCCCGACGAGACAAAGGCGGCATACCTCAGAATGCAGGACGCTAAGGAAAACTACGAGCCCAAGAATATGGTGAGCCATGACGAGCTCGGAGCATTCCTCGACTACGCGGGCAAATACTACTTCTCGATGTGCGATGTTCAGGAGGACCTGTACGCTTCTGTAAATAATCTCGACGTCACAAAGCGCCTCAGCCTTGCAATAACGAGCTACAATTTCAGCAAGAGCCAGACCTTCGGCATAACAAGAAATCTTGATTTCGGTTCGTTCCATATCGACGTTGCATACGACAACAGAGCTGTCATCAGCCTCGACGGCGACGCTCAGGCAGAAAAGAACTTCATGCTCGCCTGTGGTATGCTCGGCTCTTACTATGAGGGCTACCTCTGGCAGGAGCTCGTTGACAAGGGCAATACCTCAGTCTCAACGATATCCGTAATGAACGAAGCCGCTAAGAAGGGCGTGGAGTTCAGATACCTCACTCCTGCAAATGCGGAAAAGGAGCTGGCAGCTTCAAACATCACTGACAGCGTCAAGGACGAGGTGCGTGATTTCATCAATCAGGGACTGTACGTTGAGCTCGTGCCCGAGACGATAAGGCTCGGAACATGGGAAGGAACCGCTTACATTGCCATAGATATGAAGGACGGCTCAGCTTCGTATATGATATCGGGCGGAGATGCGGGCGGCTCGTCAATGGAATTCGAGAACCTGTTCGAGCTCAACAACAGCCTGTTCCTTACGAACTGGGAGCTTGGCGCGATAAATCTGCTTTCGAGCGGCAAGGACCTCTGCAGCGGTGTTGCTGCTATGGACCTGAAGGATCTCGCGAAGGGACTCTATGGTATCGTAGGCGCAACAAGTATGCTCAGCGATGCGCTGACGATGAGGTATTCAAACTACGATTACATTTTCGCTTTTGCAGAGGCAGAGGACGAAGATGCGGTGATGTTTGAGTATAAGAAGTTTACACTTGTAAATATGATAGATACTCTTGCCAACGTCGCCTGCACTGTTTTAGACAGATTCGGCGATGCAGGCGGTCTTATCTCGGCTAAGCTGGGAATGATCTATAACGTTGCTAAAAAGACCGTTGAACTCGTATATGATAAGGACAGACACTTCGAGTTCAGTGATATCTATTCAACTGTATGGGATTATCTCGGCGTATTGCTTGCTAAGCTTTAAACTGATGCTGTAACGCAAAGACAGCGGTTCATTCTGAACTGCTGTCTTTTTGTTTGGGCAGTACGTACAACTTTCACAATTTTTGATGTGAGATTGCACAAATTTCAACTTGACAAATTGGTGAATACGTGGTAGAATACGTAGGATGCGCAAATTAATTATTTTACACATCGTAGATAAATCGTTTAGTATTTATAATATGAGAAGCGAAATATACTTTGCGTAATTTAATGTGCAGACAATTATTCCAATGCTTTGTAAAAACAGCAATAAAGGAGAATGAATATGAAAAGAATCCCTTATCATCTTTCGGAAGGAGGCGCCGCGTTATGCTGAGAAAAAACAGAAACCGCATTTCCGCTGTTCTGGCGGCTGCGTCGGTATGCTGCTTCACAGCCTCCGTGTTCTCGCTAAAGCCGATGCTGACCAAAGGCGTCGAGGTCCACAATGATTACCTCGAGCTCAAGGTGAACGATTCCAAGGGAGATACCGATTATGCGGGATATATCCTCAGGAAGAAATCGGGCGCTCCGCTGACCTATGCGCAGTACTGCACCTCATTTGCGGAGGTAAGCATCAATGGGAATGTGAAGCTCTACAGCGAGGGCGAGACTGTCAAGAAGCCCTACACCGCGGATGACGGCTCGGTTATTACCGTTCAGGATTTCGGCGGAGTTGAAATAAGGCAGAAGCTGGCTTTCACCGAGGGCAATACCTCAAATTACGATATGCTCGGTATAGAGTATACCGTTGAGAACAAGACGGAAGAGGACGTCTCGGTGACTGTCCGCGCTGTCGTTGACCCTGCGATAGCCGACTCCGAGGCTGACCCTGTAGTGGTCGACGGCGTCTCCTACACTGAGGAAAAGACCTTCAGGGGCGAGAATGTCCCGAAGGAGTGGAAGCTCAAGGACTCGAAGGGCGAGGTCGCAGCTTACGGTATCACCACTCTCGGCAGCAACGCTCCCGATTCGTTCGATATCGCCGATTGGGAAGACCTTTTCAATGACCGTATGTCCTACAAGGCGGGAGGCTCAGTCAGCGACAACGCCGTTGCTGTCACATGGAGCGACAAGACCGTGAAGGCGGGCGACAAGTATTCCGTCGGAACAAAGTATGGTCTTTACAGCGAGGCTGCGGGCTCGGGCAGCAACAAGGTTCAGTCCGATTCTCCCAAGACAGGCGACAAGGGCGCTTTAGCCTTTGCGGGAACGGGTCTTATTGCCGCTGCTGCCGCAGTAGTATTCAGAAGGAGGAGGGCAGAGGACGATGAATAAGTTTTTATCAAGAGCCATTGCTTCTGCACTCGCTCTAACTTCAACCGCGATGTATCTTCCTATGGAGCCGTTTTCAAAGGCATATGCCGAAAGCTCCAATACTATCGACTTTGAAGCGGCACAGATAGCCCTCTATGCCCGCGGCGGTGCTCTCCTCAATGAGAAGGAGGTAACTATCGGCGGAGGCGCATATTCGGGAAAGGCGGCTTCCTATACGGGAAATGACGAGAAATTCCGCATTTCGGGCGTGAATTCTCTCGGTGTCCGCAATAATGAATGTGAGCTCCCTGATTATATTGAGTTCATCAACAATGCCGAGCCCTATGACTTTGAGTTCAAGGGCGATAAGGTCATTTCTGATTCCGATATCGACCTCGGGAAAAGCTCCGTTTATGCACGCGGCGACCTCAGTGTCACTCACGCTTCGTTCAGCGGAAGCGGACGTGTTGCCGCCTCGGGAGATGTGGACATAAGCTTCGGAAACGATGATGCTCTCACCCAGGCGATGATAATGTCCGAGGACGGAGATATCACCATTGATGCGGCTAACCTTGATTTCGCGGGACTTATCTATGCTCCCAACGGAAAGGTAAAGATAAACGCGAAGAATCTCGCTCTCGTGGGCGGTATCTATGCGGACAGCATAGAGATAAACGGTACATCTGTCAAGGTGACCTACGCCGACTTCTTTAAGATAAGCTGTAAGGCGCATTCCGAGAGTAAGGTATTTGCGGGCAGAAGCGAAGAGGTCACCCTCAACGGAAGCGTTTCCATTGACAAGGCAGACGTTGAATATACCGTTTCTCCCGCGCAGGCTGAATACGTCACCATAACCGATGAGGATACGCTCGCTCCGAAGCTTGCGTTCTCAAAGTCGGGAGAGTACGACATCACGCTGACGGCAAGGCTCGGAGGCAAAAAGGCTACTGATACGGTGAAGGTCGTTGTGACCGACGGACCTGTTGTTACATATACCTCCACCGAGGACTTTGAGGCGGGCGTGCTTGGCTCAATGACAGGGACAGGGGACGAGCTCAAGCTCGAAGCCGCTTCCGCAAAGGCTTCGGCGGACGAGAAGACCTATTCGCTCGGAGGGGAGAGCGGCGTCAGCGTAAAGTCCAAGCAGGACAAGGGCGCTGTTTCGACCACGGGCGATGAGCTCGGTCTTTCGTATTCGCTTGAAGGCTACGGAAAGCTCGTTACAGGCAGCGGAAACGATGTTGTGCTCTGTATCGACAACTCGGGCAGCGTAAGGGAAATGATACCGACCATCAAGGCTGCCGCTCAACAGATAATCGAGTCGATGGGTCCGAACGACCGTCTCGGCATCACGTCGCTCGACCGCCTCAACACGCCGCTCACAAGCGACAAGGAAGTGCTTGTAGCGGCTATAGAAAAGTACGACCTCGGCGGCGGAAGCGATTACGGCAACGGACTCCGTATCGTAAACGAGCAGATGTTCGACGAGGAGAGCACTGAACGCGATAAGTTCATATTCCTTCTCGCGGACGGCGAGAACGGCTACACTTATGCCAATGATGACGAGATAGCTCTCGAGCAGGCTGAGATATTCAGACAGAACGGGACAAAGGTCTACACCTTCGAGATAAACCCGTTCTCCTATGATTTCCGCGACACAAGCACTGTTCAGGACGTTGCTATCAATACCAACGGCGCCTACAAGCTCTGCCCCGATGCGGAGACAGTAGGGAAATTCCTGCTCAATATGGCAGATGCGGTATACAATATCGCCGCAAGAAATGTTACATTCTCGACCACCGTTGTGAACGGGGACTGGGTCAAGAACGGCGAGCTGAAGAAGGCTCCTGATTCGGCTGTCTACAACGAAGACGGCTCGGTAACGCTCTCTTGGAACTACAACACATTCGAGATAGACGAGACAGACGAGATAGGACTTGCTCTCAAGACAGGACTTATAACCGACAAGGGCTATATTCAGGTAACGAGAGATACCAAGCTCATTTCGTATGATTCCAACGGAGAAGGCAGCGTCCTCTACCTTGACGATATAGCAGTCGCAGGAAGCTCCTGCGCTGACGAGGGAAGCTGGACTTCCAAGACCTTTGACAGCGAGATGAATGGCTGTCCGTGGTCGTATGTGATGTGGAACACCGATATCTTCGGCAATTCCGATATAAGCGTTTACCTCAGCACAAGCGAGGACGGTGAGACCTTCTCTGACAGGACTGAGGTGACAAACGGACAGGATATCAAACTCAAGGGAAGATATCTCCGCGCGGAGGTGGAGATGAAGGCGTCCTCCGACGGCTCTTCTCCCGTGCTCTACGATCTCACGGTCTACTCGGATAAGCCTGAGTCGTCCGAGATCCGCCGCGGTGCAGATGTATCCATACACGGAGCCCATACCGTTACCGCGGGTGCTCCTGTAACGCTCTGGCTCGACATCGCAGGGAAGTATGCTCCTGTTTCCGATATAGCGTGGAGCGCAGAGGGCGGAAAGCTCCTCACCGGGGACGCTGATCCGCTCAGAAGAGTTTATTCCTTCGATAAGGAGGGAGACTACCCTGTCAAGGTCACAGTCGATGCAGACGGAGTCAAGACCGAGGCTTCTGTGGTGGTTTCCGTGCTCGCGAAGGAGACTCTCTGGAAGGAGATAGAGAAGCAGGACGCTCACAAGGCTGTAAAGATGAGCCTTACCGACGTTCCCGCATACGTTACTCAGTACAAGGAGCCGCTCACGTTCAACATTAAATTCGATGATCCCGAGCAGGTATCATGGGTGAGAGCGCTTTACACAAATACTCCCGCTTTCGGCGAGGGCGTTTACCGTATCGCTCAGATCGACGAGGCTGACGGCTACCTTGTGACTGTTCCGATACCGTCAAACAATCTTGCGGAGACGACTATTGTCGTTGATGCTTTCGACTGGTACGGTAATAAGGTCACAGAGAGCAGAACTGTCAAGCTCGACAGACAGGCACCCAAGGCAAGCCTCAAAACAGACAAGTCGTGGGTATATCCCAACGCTGCGGCAACTCTTACCGCAACATATGAGGACGACGACGCGGTCGCTTCCGTAGTATTCACCTGCAACGGCGAGGAGAAAAAGCTCAGCGGTGAGAATACTTTCGCATTCAGCAATAAGACACCGGGCACATATAATTTCGAGCTGAAGGTTACTGACGTTGCGGGCAACGTTACAACAGCAGCTGCCGTTGTGACGGTACGCGAGGACAGCGGTCTTCCCGTTGTCCGTGTAAGCGGAAACAACCGAACTATCATCGGCAATTCGACAGAGCTGACCGTTACCGCTTACGATAACGAGACAGGTCTGGCAAAGCTCGTTCTTGCCATACAGAAGCTCGACGAGAACGGCGAGCCCGACGGAGAGGCAAAGACAGTTCTCTCGCTCGATAACTCAAAGGGTGCTATCGAGAAGGAGCACAAATACCCCTTCACTCCCGACAGCATCGGACGCTACGCTATTACTGCAACTGCGACCGACGCCGAGGGCAATGTAGCGACAAGCACGCTCAATGAAACTGTTGTAGCTGATACAAATGCTCCGAGCATAAAGATAGAGCTCGACAAGAACGAGGTCATAGCAGGCGCAGATGCAAACGTTACTGTTACCGTTACCGATGATGTGGCTGTTGCAGACGTCAGATTCTTCGTCGGAGAGGACGAGGCGAAGCTTGACGCAGAGGGCAGGTTCCATTACGTTTCCGACGATTCGGCTCTTGACAAGAACGGTGTGAAGTACATTACCTTCAAGGTAGTTGCAAAGGATACGAGCGGCAACGAGAGGACAGGTACTGCCAAGCTGAAGGTATCCGCTGACGACAAGACCGCTCCGTCTGTAAGTCTGGGCGGAAGCTCCAGATTCGAGTGCGGCTCGGACAAGGCTTATGTTACGGTCAGCGCCTCCGATAATATCGGCGTAACAGCGCTCAATGTGACTGTAAACGGCAAGGCTGTCACGCTCGACGAGCAGGGCAGGATAGCGATAGATACATCTGCTCCCGCAGAGTTCACGATATCGGCAGCGGCTTCCGATGCGGCAGGCAATACCAAGACCGCTGAGAAGGCTGTTACTGTTTCCGATACGACAAAGCCGTCTATCAAGATATCAACGGATAAGAGCTCCTATGCAACAGGAGAAAGTCCTGTAATAACAGCGACTATAACTGACAACCACCAGCTCAAAGCGACCTCTGCCGAGCTCGACGGCAAGGCTCTGAGCCTTACCGAGGTCGGCTCGTTCACCTATACTATCACCGAAGCCGCCGCGGGCACTTATGTGCTCACGGTCAACGCTGAGGACGCTTCGGGAAATGTCCAGACCGTCACACAGAAAATAACGGTAAAGGATACTGTCGCTCCGACTGTAAAGGCGACGACCGTCAAAGAAGAGTACAAGAGGAGCGAGACTCCTCAGATAAAGCTTGAATACAGCGATAATGTAGCTGTTACAAAGATAGCTGCAAAGATAGGCAATACCGACCTCCCGTATGATATGGAGAAGGGTGAGTTCACCTATCCCGAGGACCTTGCCGCGGGACCGCAGAAGGTCACAGTGACCGCCTATGATGCGGCTGGCAACCGCTCCGAGACTGTTACGGTAGAGTTCACTATCGCAGAAACTGACGATATCGAGTGTCCCGTTATCGAGGAGGTAGCTGTCGTTCCCGAGGTCGTTCATCTCGGCGATATTGTGACTGTTTCGGTCAAGGCTACTGATGATTCGGGCGAGGTGAAGGTCACTGTCAAGAAGGACGGCACCGAGCTCGCTGATGGTACTCCCGCAGGCACATTCTCGTTCGAGGCTGATAAGGCGGGCGAGGTGACTATCACTGTCAAGGCGGAGGATCCGTCGGGCAACTACGCGGAGCAGGAGACAAAGATAACTGTTATCGAGACAGATACAGTTGCTCCCGTTGTAAACATCGTTCTCGACAAGGATACCTATTTTGAAAATGATGACGTTGTCATCAAGGTCGAGGCGACCGATAATGTCGGAGTTGTAAGCACTGTTCTTACCGTAGACGGCAAGGAGGCAGTTCTCTCTGAAAACAATACCTATACCATAAGCAAGGCTTCTGTCAAGAAATATGAAGTGTCCGCGAAGGCGTATGATGCGGAAAACAACGAGGGAAGCGCTAACGCTGATGTCGTTGTCAACGAGGTGAAGGCTCCCGAGATAACTGTTACCTTCGACAAGGAGGTATATAACGAGGGCGATGCTCTCGAAGGTCTTGTAACTGTCCAGGGACAGTGCGAGATAACGACGCTTGTTGTTACCGCGAACGGCAAGCCTCTCACAGTAGAGGACGGCGTGTTCAGAGTTGATGAGCTGAAGGCGGGCGAGTACGTATTCTCGTTCACTGCCGAGGACGCAAGGGAAAAGACGTCAACTGTCAAGAAGACTATCAATGTCCTTGATGAGAAGCACAGAGTCGATGAGAGACTGTATGCTGTCGTTGACGGCGTTGTCAAGTACGGCGATACCGCTGTATACAAGGTAATGGCGTCGGACGATATCGACAAGACTACTATCGGTGTAACTCTGAACGGTAGTAAGATAGCGCTTACAAGCGAGCTTACCTACGAATTCAAGGGCGAGAAGTTCTTTGATAACGAGTTCGTTCTGACTGCGAAAACAAAGACAGGCGAACAGCTCACCGTAACAAATACGGTATATGTATACGAAACAGACAAGCCTGCACTCGACGTAAAGCTGAGCAAATCCTCCAATATTCAGGAGCACGACGATATCGTCATCACTGTCAAGGCAGAGGACGCTTCGGGCATCAAGAAGATAATGTGCCTGTTCGACGGCGCCGAGATGCCTCTCGACGAGAACGGACAGATATTCCTCAACGACTTCGATATGGAGCCTCACGCTATGATTTTCAGAGCGTGGGACAACTTCAACAATCTCAGCTCGAAGCTCCTTACATTCTACCTTGTCGAGACTGAGGTCGAGGGCGGAAGCTCTGTTTCAGTCGGCGACGGCGAGGAGAAAGAGACCAAGGACCTGACTGCAAAGATAATAATCCCGACTGACGGCTCTGCTGTATCGTGCCCGACATTTGTCATCGGTAATGCAGGCGGTACAGAATTCGAGAAGTACAAGCTTGAATACCAGTCAACATCGGGCGGCGACTACACGCTCATCGAAGAGGGAAACAAGAGCGTAAACGGTCAGTCTCTCGGCGAATTCGACACGACCATGCTCAGGAACGGGCTCTACAATATCCGTCTGACAGTATGGGGCAAGAACGGCGCAACCCTCACAGATGAAAAGGTAGTATCAGTCGAGGGCGAGATGAAGATAGGAAACTTCTCTCTCAACTTCCAGGATATGAGCCTGAATGTTGCGGGAATACCCGTTACAGTCGTAAGAGGCTATGATACCAGAGACAGAAATGCTGTCGGCGATTTCGGCTACGGCTGGAGCCTTTCAACTGTAGGTGCAAACGTTTCCAAGAGCTGTGACCTCAGTCAGGGCTGGGAAAAGTCAGGTACTACCAGTGCGACATATTCCTCAGGAAAGCCGCATTATGTGTCGGTGAACTGGGGCGACGGAAAGACTGAAAAGTTTGCGATGAAGGTCAAGAGCGAAGGCTGGGCTTCTCATTCGCCCGTGTCCGTTTCCTTTGAGTCGATGGACAAGAACGGCTCAAAGCTCACTACAAATTATGACGGCTATGAGTGGTACTACGAGGGCGGACAGATATACACTCTTGGCTCGGATTGGGACGAAGTTTATTATGACCCGACTGTATATACTCTGACCCGCAGGGACGGCTCTGTATTTACCTTCCATAAGGACAGAGGCCTTACAAAGTACGTTGATCCCAACGGCAATGTACTTGACCTTTACACCAATGCTGTTGTCGGTGATAACAGTGAGTCCAGTGCTATCGTTTACAATCAGGACAGCCAGAAGAGAATAACAAGCATAGTATCTCCGAGCAAGAAGACTGTTGCATACGAATACGATGACAACGGCGACCTTGTAAAGGTAACTGATGAAGCAGGCTATGTGACAAAGTTTGAATACACGGAGCATTACCTGACAGCTATCATCGACCCGAGAGGTGTTACTGTTTCCAGAAATGTCTACGACGATGACGGCAGACTTGTCAAGACTATCGACGCCGACGGAAACGAGACGACCTACGAGCACGACATCGACGGAAGAGAAGAGACGATAACCGACCGCAACGGCGGTGTGACTCGCTTCGTTTACGACTGGAAGGGCAATGTCCTCGCTCAGACCGACCCCAACGGCAACACTGTCAGAAACACCTATGACAGCAACGGCAAGCTTGCAACCAAGACCGATGCAATGGGTAATGTGACAAAGTACAGCTATGACGAAAGCGGCAATATGCTGGGCTTGACCGATGCGGAAGGTCATACTGTCACAAACACGTATGACGCTAAGGGTATGATATCATCGATAAATGCTATGGGCATTGATATCATGAAGGTCACCTATGACGATAAGGGCAATGCAACATCAACAGTGGACGCCCTCGGAAACGCCATAAACTACGCTTATGACGCAAAGGGCAATGTTACCTCCGTTACAGATGAGATAGGCACATACACGACTGTTACATACGATAAGCAGGGCAATGTTGTGTCATCGACAAACGGAGCGGGTACAACGGCTGAGTTCGCATACGATGAGAACGGCAACTGCATATCCAAGACCCTGACCTACACCTCTAACGGCACAGCTAAGACAGTTACGGAGCATTATACCTATGACGCTTCGGGAAATCTTGTAAAGATAGTGGACAGCAACGGAAATGTTACCTCCACGGAGTACAACAGCATCGGAAAGATAGCAGTCGCAACTGACGAAAAGAACAGACAGACTACATACACCTACGACGATTTCGGCAACCTTACAAAAATAAAGTATGCCGACGGCACATCTGAGAGCTTCACCTACGACAAGGAAGGCAACAACCTTACTGCGACTGACAGACTCGGCAGAACAGTGTCGATGAAGTACGATAAGGTCGGAAATCTTCTTTCCAAGACCTATCCGAACGGAGCAGTAACAACGTATACATACGACGCAAACTACAATCTGGTATCAACTGTAAGTGCAAGCGGAGCAGCGACCAGATACGAATACGACAAGATCGGCAGAAATACTGCGATTGTCGATGCTCTCGGCAACCGCACGACATTCACCTACAACGAGCAGTCTCAGCTCGGAAGCGTTACAGATGCAAAGGGAAATACCTATACCTACGGCTATGACGCCAACGGAAACAAGACGTCCATAACTTATCCTGACGGTTCGAGCGCTTCGTCTGCATACGATGCAAGAGGTCGCCTTATAAGTCAGACAGACCAGCACGGCAATACAACTTCCTATGCATACGACGACGCAGACAGACTCACAGGCGTTACAGATGCGCTCGGCAGTACTACGAGCTATACCTATGATGAGGTCGGCGACCTTATCAAGGTAACAGACGCAAACGGAAATTCCACACTCTATACCTATGACGACCTTGCAAGAGTAGTCAAGGTGACGAACGCTCTCGGCAAGACTGCGGAGATTACATACGACGCTTGCGGAAATGTCCTTACATCGTCGGATTTCGGCGGCAACCTGACAACATATTCGTATGATGAGTATGACAGGGTAAGCTCAAAGAAAACAGCCGACGGTACAGTGACATACGCTTACACCGAGGACGGAAAGCTATCGTCTGTTACAGACGGCTCAGGCACGACAAAGTATACATACAACGACATGGACGGTCTGAGCAAGGTCGAGTATCCCAACGGAAGCTATGTTTCCTACACCTACGACGACACGAACAGGCTGACGGGCATTTCGTCTGCTTTGGGTACGACCTCATACGAGTACGACAAGCTCGACAGGCTCGTTAGAGTCGTTGACAGAAACGGTGTCGCTACACTCTATGAGTACGACGAAAACGGCAACAGGTCAGCGGTAAGATACGCAAACGGAATAGTTGTAACATATACCTACGACGAGGTCAACCGCCTTATCAGCGAAAAAGCTCTTGACAATGAGGGCGGACTTGTGGCACAATATGAGTATACTCTCGGTGACGCAGGCGAGCGTACAGCTGTAAAGGAGCTTGACCGCACTGTAGAGTACACCTATGACGCACTCTACAGGCTGACAGGCGAAAAGATAACCGCAGGCGAGGCTGTTACAGAGTTTACCTATGCTTATGATAAGGTGAGCAACCGCATCCTGAAAACCGAAAACGGTGCTGAGACGACATACACCTACAATGCGCTTAATCAGCTTGTCTCCGAGAACGACACTGCATACGTTTACGACGACGCAGGAAACCTGCTCTCCGTAACAGATGATGCAAAGTCTGTGCTCTATGCTTACAATGCGGATAACAGGATGATACGCGCTACCGTTCAGGAGGGCAATAACGTCACCGTTGAGGAATACGAGTACGATTATGCGGGCAACAGAACCGTTAAAAAGTCCGAGAACGACTACACCTACTATCTGAACGATGTGGGCGGCAGTCTGACTCAGGTTCTTGCAGAGCTCGACGCTGACGGAAACGAGAAGTGCTATTACACAAGGGGCATCGAGATAATCTCTCAGGAGCGCGGTGACGCAGTCTCCTACTACCTGACGGACGGTCATGGCTCGGTAAGACAGCTTGTTGATTCGACGGGTGCAGTAACAGATACCTATGATTATGATGCATGGGGTACTCTCCTTACATCGACAGGCACGACCGAAAACAGCTACCTCTACTGCGGTGAACAGCTTGATTCTGCTACGGGTCTCTACTACCTCCGCGCGAGATATATGGATCCTTCAACAGGTACGTTCACCACAATGGACACCTATCAGGGAAGCTTGTTCGATCCTACATCGCTCCATAAGTACCTCTATGCGAATGCAAATCCTGTGTCGAATATAGACCCGAGCGGTTATTTCTCGCTTGCAGAGCTCAACGTTTCTCAGGCAATCGACAGCATTCTCGATCATAAGGCAGAACTGAATTATATGAAGATATATCGAAGCTTGAAGAGCAAGCTCGATATGATCAACAATATTCTTACCATCTATGATATGGGAAGACAGATAGTGATGATCATCAATGATCCTAATCTGTCAGGCTGGCAGATGGTAGAGGGCATTGCCTGCGGTGTTATCACAAGTATGTTCATAAACCATATGTGTAAGATCAAGGCTATCGGACCGATAATCAGTAAGATACTGACGGGATACGGTCTTGTTACACAGTGGAAGAGCATCATGGACGCTGCCGAAAACAAGCAATGGGATCTGGTAGCTACACGTTCGGTTCAACTTGTCCTCTCGCTCATGTCACTGCATCAGAACTGCTTCACGGGAGATACTCTTGTTGCAACTGAGGACGGACAGAAGCGGATAGACGAGATAGAAGTCGGCGACAAGGTATGGGCTTATGATATCTATACAGGCAAGACTGAGCTCAAGGAAGTTCTTACCGTTTATGTTCACGATGACGAGACAGAGATACTCCATCTCCATACAACAGCGGGCGATGTAGATACTACAACGAACCATCCGTTCTATGTAATCGACCGCGGCTGGGTAGCAGCAGGCGACCTCAACGCAGGCGATGAACTCTATCTCGAAAGCGGTAAAACTGCATTTGTAACAGGCGCAGAGCTTGAAAGGTTTACGGAGCCTGTTACAGTTTATAACCTTGAGGTTGCTGATTTCCATACCTACTTTGTCGGTGATACGTCAATATTAGTTCATAATCAGTATCCTTTAAAGGAACAGGATATTGATTTACGCAACACCAATACCGATTATCATGATGCATTAGATATGGCTTTTGAAAAAACTGGTCAGCCAAGAGAGCAATTCCAAGTTTCCAAGTGGGCAAAAGATATAAATGGTAAATCTGTTCCTGTCGAATACATTGGACCTGATGCTTCATATGTAGATATAGATTTTGCTCATCCAAAAGCGTATGACAAAAATGGTAATTGGGCTACCGGTCCTGATTCACCTCATATTGGTTGGTCTACCGGAAAAAGCAATAAGACAACAGGGCATATTCTGCTTGATTCTGTTCCGACAGGAAGAGATGCAAATTACTCGGATCAGGAAGGTGCAGTTGTAGACGCATTGAAAAGTCTTGGATTGTGGTGATAAAAAGATGATAAAATATTTAATAGAATATTGTGAGAAGGAAAAAGTGAATTATCGAATTATATCGACTGAAGAAAAAGAAAAAATCAAAAGCATTATTATTAAAAACTATCGAGATGAATCAGCGAAACGCGGAAGGACACTATTTGATTTATTAAAAATCAGTGAATCAGTTTGTGTGAACGATTCTGATTCATGGCGATGGTTAAAGCCCTTTTTTGTAAATAAAAGAGCCATAGTATTCTTTAGATATGATGACGAAAAATATGTTGAGTTATTCGATAGTAGTCATTTTTTTGAGTTCTATGATAATTTTGCTGCGATTGAGTTCTATCTAATTGATCCACATGGTGAATACTTGTGTGGTTATAATCATTCGCATGTTGTTTTTACTATGGGTTCAGCAGCTGATTGGTTGGAACAGAGCGAAAAATACATCGAATATTATAAATGACATAAAGCCGAGGTCTTTGACCTCGGCTTATTTTTTGACAGTTCATGTCGATGCTCGTCACACTTTATAAAATAAATTTCGCAAACGCGCTTGACTTTTTAACGACCTTGGAATAAAACATCTGCGTAGGCGAATGGGCGGTCATTGAGACTGCCTATTCTTATTTTTAATTAAAGGTATATCATATTCTTATATAAAAATTTTACGATTATAGTATAATTTCTTATGTTTGGTATTGACGCAGAGTGCACGCTATGGTATAATGTATTAAGTAAAGCGGCTGCTTTGTTTTGTGATGGATTATCATGATTACGAATAAATAACACGATCAAAACAGTCTCAGCAATCGCTATGGCATTTCTCTCGGAAGCTACGGACCTCATACTCACAGCACTGTAAGAGCATATCTGAATCCTGAGATTTTGAGTGCTCCTGTAGTATAATGATAGCTTTTTGCTTCCTGATGATACTGCAAGGCGGATAATCACAGAATCAGCCGCAGATCAAATTGAAATGCTCTGCTAACAGCTGTCACTCAACCTGATATGAGTCGTTGCATATTTCTCAGCAGCTATACAATAATTACACACACTCTCGATCAGAAAAATACACATTACACTTAACAGAACAAATTCGGAAACATATCGGGTTTTGAGTGGATAGGCGGTCATTAAGACCGCCTATTTTATTTTTGCTCTGAAAACGACAGGGGAGAGGTCACTTATCGGGACGGTGCCCGTATATAACAGTAAACCGCCTGCGGACTTACCGCAGACGGTTTGAATGCTATTCGGATAATGAATATGGATTAAGCGGCAGGCGGGGCTGTTCTGTATGGTTATTCCCCGCTGTTTTCATTCACGCTCTTGTCCCATTCGATGATTATGCCGCGTGTAGCGCCTTCGACGTTGAAGTCTACAAAATCGAAAAGGTTGTACTCGTCCTCGTTCAGGTCAAACCAATAGCCGTAATCGGGTGAGGACTTGGGATCCTCGATAGTTCCGCGGTATATCGCGATAATATCGTCTTTTCCCTCCTTGCCGTAGTTTTCGGGACAGCCCTCATACCAGTGGGTATAATCGGTGTCCTCGCCGTTGACGGTATACACATCACCATCGGAATCGGCCATTCCGCCCGTGTAGTAGACGTCGCGATCACCGTAGAGCATGAGCTCCTCAATGAGCTGCTGCTCCTTGTCGCTCGTAATGGTGACGAGATGGACGTCAGGGTCCTGCTGCGTCGCAAGGCTCATTACCCTGGCTGACATAGCGTGGTCGAAAATGGCGTAGTAGTGTCCCTCATAGTAGGTCCACGCGCGTATCTTGTCAAGTCCGATGCCGATATCGAATTTGCCGAACTTATCGGGGAGGAACTTTTTGATGTCCTCGCCTGTGTATATCTTTCCTATTTCGGGAGTTTCCTTGGCGGGAGCTGTGGTGGTCTCAGTCTTTCCGCTTCCGCCGCCGCTGCTTTTGACTTTGTCCTTTTTCAGTTTTATAGTCTTGGCGTTGTATACACTGTTGTCTGACAGCTCTATTACTTCTGAGGTGTAGGTTTTGTAACCGTCTGCTTCTATAGTAAAGATGTACTTGCCTGCGGGAAGTAGAATATCGAACTGTCCGTCAAGATCTGATTTTGCGGTATATTCATTTTTTGTGTTACACTCAGTAGCAGTTATCGTTGCTTCTTCTATGGGAGAGTCAATAAGACCTATTTTGCAGACCTTTCCTATGATAGCCGCATTTGTATGTATAAGATGAGGCGCGAATGTGCTTCCGTTAAGTGCTGTTTGAACTGCCGCAGCTGCGTCAAGAACAGGCACAGATGTTTTTGATGTATCAGCGGTACTGATGACGATATTCTTAACCTCTTCACCTGTGAGAGAGGCGTTTGCGCTCCAAACCATCGCGGCGACTCCCGCAACATGAGGTGCTGCCATTGAAGTGCCGTTTTTTGAACCATAAAGTTCGCCGCTATGAAGGTCAGAATAAAGTGCAGAATATATATCACCGCCCGGAGCATAGATCTCTGTTCTGTTTCCGCCGTTTGAAAACTCGGATATACTCAGGTCTCTATCCAATGAACCAACGACAATTATTCTGTTATATACATCGGGATAATCAGACTGCTCTATCAGACAAAGGGAAGAATTATATTTTGCTTCGAGATGACCTGTAAGTGTAGATGATGAATTTCCTGCCGATGCAGATATAACAAAATCATATCCCTTCTTCAGCATTCTATCGTAGAATCCTGCAAGTGACTTTGCGGTTTTTGATGTTTTTTTATGCCAAAGATCATTGTACTGAAAGGAATAGTCGTTGAAACCTACACTGAAATTGATGACTTTAACATTTCTGACGATCAATTCAGCAAAAGCGGCTTTGGTTCCCATAGTTGTTGCACGATTGGAAGCAATGTCATTGGAATACTTATCCGCGCGTGAAACACAGGCGGCATAAAGTCTGCCGTTACCATATGGATAAACGCCGCATATACCGGTTCCATCATCGGTATTTGCAGCAAATGTGCCGCTTACGTGCGTCCCGTGATCCCTACCGCTATCTATATAAAATTTTTTGGTTGTCATTCCGTGGTCACCATTATCATAGAAAATAGACACAAATCCGAGGTCAGGGTGTGTATCCGAGAATCCGCAGTCGCTTACTCCGACTTTTACAGGATTTACGACATCTTTATTCGCTGCAAGCAGAGCCCACGCCATGGGAGTGTTTATCTCGTGGAAACCCCAGCTGAGAGCTTTACTGCTGTCGTAGGTGCTTGAGGTTAGTTCTTTTTGCCATTCATTGCCGTAATAAAAATCGCCGACATCGCCTGCGGAGTCGCCTGAGAGGGGCATAACATAGTTTACTTCCGCCGAAGCAACAGCGGGCTCAGCCGAAATGCTCTCCACGACGGTATCGAGCTCCTCGGGAGTGGTCGTCAGCCTGAGCTGATAGTCGCCCGAGACCTCTATCTCGCCGACTATTTCCGCGTCGTACTTAGCCGCGAGCTCGGCTATCTGCTCGCGCGAAACGCCGTCGTTGGCGACAACGAGCACCTCGTTGTCTATGTAGCCGCAGCCGCTTGCGTCCTCGTACTCGACGATGTGCTCCTCGTCTACAGGCGAGTAGTATATCCTGCCGTAGTCGGTGTTGCCATCAGGGTCGGTCATATCCACCTTTTCCACAGGGTGACGGAGCTTATAGAGCCTGCCGCCTTTGATGTACCTTGTGTACACAAAAACGTCGAGCGTTCCTATCAGAAGCGCAAAAGCGGTCAATACCGCAAAAACCAACGGAAATAATGACTTTTTCTTTTGCATAGTTAACCTCCCTATCATGCGTTGATACATAGAATCAAAACATTACCGCATAATTATAACATATTTTTACAAAAAAATCAACAGGCAATAAAAAACGCCTTCACTGAGTTTTCAGAGAAGGCGCGTTTCTGTTATTTTTAGTCGTTTACACGAGCATAGCTGCCCTTAGCCTGTTCAAGCGGATAGAGCGTGTCTGCGGGGATATCCTGCGGCACGGCAAGTGTCAGCGGAGCACCGCCTGCGTTTCTGTAAAGGTTGAACCAGTAGACCTTGGTGTTATCCGAGGAATAGTTGTATTCCAGCACTACCTTGCCCTCGTTAAGGTCGGCGTGATTTTCGAGCTTATAGGAGCCTGAATAGCGGTCACAGTCAAAGAAAGTTATTGTTTCGCTGTCGTCCTGTGTATTCTGCCACTTACCCTCAAGAACTCCGACGGAAAGACCGTTTTCAGGCAGTTCATTTGCCGTGATGAAGCCCCACTCGTTCGCGGTCTCCTCTGCGGTGCCTGCGGACTCGCTGACGCCGGGACGGGCGATACGCTCCTGACCGCCGTTGCCGAGGTAGTAGATATCCTTCTCGTTCTGGTTGCAGTAGGCGGCAATGAAGAATTCACCGTTGTCATTCATGAATGAGTAAAAAGGAGCAGTCGTGCCGTTGCTGTATTCCTCGTATCTAAGCGTTACGCTGCCTGTCTGCTTGCCGCCTTCGTTCGGCTCATATGTATAGGTGCCGTCTGCATTGACAGTGATCGTACCGAGTGAAATGGGTTTCCAGTCGTCTGTGAGAGTCTGCTCACGTGTCTGATAGTCCCATTTTCCGACGATTGATGCGATGTCGCTGTTGTCGGCTTCTGTTGCAGCGACTGTCGTCGTCTCTGTCACAGATGTGGCCGTTTCAGCGGTAGATGCTGAGGTCTCTGTTGTTGATGCCGTGGTATTTGTGGGCAGGGTCACATCGCTCTGCGAAGAGACGTCGTTGTGTCCGCAGGCTGTCAGAGAAAGCACTGCGCTGACAGCGATACCTGCTATAAAAATTTTTTTCATTGTTTATCCGTCCTTTCCTTTCGGAATGTTTCCGTCAAAAAACATTATATCACATTTGAATGAAAGCGCAAGAGAAAAAATAATCTGTAATTATATCGTAATACTCGATCGTTGCGGATATGTGCTTAAAATAATAAATAAAGTGTGCAAAATAATAAATAAAGTGTGCAAAATAATGGATTGACTTGTCTCGATAATTATGTTAAAACAAATTTATGTTTGCATTTTTACACTTTTAATGATCATAAGGGGGTATAAGAATAAAAATCAGAAAAATCGCAGCGGCTCTGGCTGCGGCGGCGATGCTTGCAAGCAATCAAACCGTTGCTGCGGGAGTAGCGTACGCAGCCGAAGCAGTCGCGGAATCACAAATCGTTTACGGTGACGCAAACGGCGACGGCAAGGTCGATGCGAAGGATGCTTCCGCAGTATTGCGCTATTACGCCTATGTATCAACAGGCGGCAAGGACCCGATAGAGAAATTCCTCGGATGATGAAAAAAGTCTGCATAACAGTACGGTTATGCAGACTTTTCTTCATATTAAGCTGACTAATCTGCACAGTCGAGCGGCAGAAAGTAAAAGAATGTACAAATAAGATGATATATTCCGATTGACTTTTGTTGAGAAGTGTGATATAATCATACTACAGTATTTTTTCTTTAGGAGGTATTATATGAGAATCAAAAAAATATTCGCTTCTGCGATGGCTCTGACCACTTTATGTGCGTCCTTCCCCGCAGCGCAGACCTTCTGCCTTGACAGCTTTACCGCTGTGGCAGCCGATTCCGACAGCGAGGTCGATGACAAGTTCATCATTTACCCCGAGGATGCCGAGGTTGAGGCTGGCAAGACAGTCACGATCAACATTATGTGCGAAAACGGCAGCAACCGCAAGGCAGGTCAGTTCGTTGCACAGGTGATCAATGACAACCTTCCCATCTCGGGCGCAACAGCTACGATGAGCAGTCTCAGATGCACGGCAGTTGCCACAAAGCCCGAGTACAGCGAGCTCAACGGTACATGGTACTGCGACACCCTCGATTCGGGCGAGCCGCAGGAAATTGATACCGCCAAGCCCGTTGCCAAGTACGACATCACAGTTCCCGCTAATGCAAAGTCGGGTACATACGAGTGGAAGCTCGACAGATTCCACGTAGTTGAGAACGGCTTCGATGCTATCGAGTTCGACGCAGTCCTCAAGACAGGTAAGCTCACAGTCAAGGGCGGTCAGTCCGATCCCTCCGACAGCGAGGTCGACGAGAAGTTCATCATCAAGCCCGAGGACGCTGAGGTCGAGGCAGGCAAGACAGTTACGGTCAACATTATGTGCGAAAACGGCAGCAACCGCAAGGCGGGTCAGTTCGTTGCACAGGTAATTGATGCTAATCTTCCCATCGCAGGCGCAACAGCTACAATGAGCAGCCTCAGATGTACGGCAGTTGCCACAAAGCCCGAGTACAGCGAGCTCAACGGCACATGGTACTGCGATACCCTCGATTCGGGTGAGCCGCAGGAGATCGACACCTCCAAGCCCGTTGCCAAGTACGACATCACGGTTCCCGCTGATGCTAAGGCAGGCACATACGAGTGGAAGCTCGACAGATTCCACGTAGTTGAGAACGGCTATGATGCTATCGAGTTCGACGCAGTCCTCAAGACAGGCAAGCTCACAGTCAAGGGCGGTCAGTCCGATGACAGCGAGATCGACGAGAAGTTCATCATTTACCCCGAGGATGCTGAGGTCGAGGCTGGCAAGACTGTCACGGTCAACATTATGTGCGAGAACGGCAGCAATCGCAAGGCGGGTCAGTTCGTTGCACAGGTCATCGACAAGAATCTCCCTGTTGCAGGCGCAACAGCTACGATGAGCAGTCTCAGATGTACAGCGGTTGCCACTAAGCCCGAGTACAGCGAGCTCAACGGAACATGGTACTGCGACACCCTCGATTCGGGCGAGCCGCAGGAGATCGATACTTCCAAGCCTGTTGCCAAGTTCGATATCACTATCCCCGCAAATGCAAAGGCAGGTACATACGAGTGGAAGCTCGACAGATTCCACGTAGTTGAGAACGGCTACGATGCTATCGAGTTCGACGCAGTCCTCAAGACAGGTAAGCTCACAGTCAAGGGCGGCGGAGACGGCTTCCTGCTCGGCGATGTCAACTTCGACGGCAAGGTAGACGCTAAGGACGCTTCTCTCGTGCTTGTTGAGTACTCGAAGGCTTCAACAGGCGAGGCAGGCACCTTCACTGAGCTTCAGAAGAAGGCTGGCGAGGTCAACGGCGACGGCAAGATAGACGCTAAGGACGCTTCCGCGATTCTGCGCTATTACGCATATACATCAACAGGCGGAACCGATTCTTTCGAGACATTTCTTGGATAATTGAAAAAGTCTGCGTAACCCTGTGTTACGCAGACTTTTTTGTCCGCAGGCAGGACGTGCTTCCTTCGTGGTTTGCAAGACCCGAAGAAAGCCACTCTGCCTCAGCCCTACCCAAACAGCAGAAGCCTTTGGATATCGGTATTCACCCTGACGTGAGAATCGGCATATCCTGCACTATACGGCAATACTTAGCCGTATATACTGATTCCAAGGAGGAAACCGCAATGATCAGAAACGGGATAGATGTTTCCGAGTGGCAGGGCGATATAGACTGGAGCAGGGTCGATGCTGACTTTGTTATTATCCGTGCAGGCTACGGCAGGGAGATATCACAAAAGGACAAGAAATTCGAGCGCAATTATTCGGGCACCAAGTCGGCTGGGATACCCTGCGGAGCTTACTGGTACAGCTATGCGGTAAGTGAGGAGGAAGCACGCCGTGAGGCTGCCGTCTGCATAGAGGTGCTGAAGGGGAAGCAGTTTGAATACCCGATATACTACGACGTTGAGGAGCAGAAGGTATTTGCTCTCGGACGTGACAAGGTCAGCAGTATCATTGAAGCATTTCTTAGCGAGCTTGAAAACGCAGGCTATTATGCGGGCTTGTTTATGTCTGCGTACTATCTTACCAATTATACCACTGACTATATCAAGGGACGCTATGTAGTGTGGGTCGCAAATTATGATGTTGATAAGCCGACCTACAGCGGCTCGTACGGTATGTGGCAGAAGTCGAACAAGGGGAGCGTCAGCGGCATTAGCGGAAACACCGACCTTGATGAGTGCTATGCTGACTATCCGAGGATAATCAAGGAGGCGGGCGACAACGGATTTGCTAAGCCGACGGATAATACTGTTGATGTGACACTTGAGATAAACGGTCAGCTTTATGGAGGCACCCTTACGAAAATATAAGCGCAGACTGAACCGAGAAAAACGGCTTCGCAATTCAGGCGGAGCCGTTTGCCTTTTGATGGATAGGATCAACAGCTATCCCCAAAGTATGCGGCTGTTGATTTATCCCGTGCTTTATGTTATAATAAGCCTGATATTCATAATATGGAGCGTGAAACTATGTTCAGATACCGAAGATTTATTATTCCTCTTATGGCTTTGCCGCTGATGTTCGGCTGCACTCGCCTCCATGACACTGCTCCTTATCCGGAACCGTCTGTTTCCGATACTGTTGCGGAAGAGGTTACCGACTACATCTACGGCGACTGTATGCCCGTCCTTGCGATAAATACCACCGAGCGCGGCAATCAGGCAATGGACTTCGTTACCAAGCCCATAGCGCGGCACGTTGCGGAGTCGATAGCGTCGTGGACTCCCAACTACACCGTACCTGCGGAGCCGTATTACGTCGGGTGTACCGTGACTCTCACCGATACCGATGAAGCGGTGCAGCTCGACCGCGTAGGAGCGCAGGTGAAGGTGCGAGGAAACTGGACTACGGTCTATGATAAGAAGCCGCTGAGGATAAAGTTTGACGAAAAGCAGAGCGTGCTCGGGCTGAACGACGGCGGTGAATACCGCAACTGGGTGCTGCTTGCCGAGTATAAGGACTGCTCCATGCTGAGAAACAAGACCGCGCTCTCCGTTGCGCGCGATATCCTCGGCAGGGACGGGCTCTATGCCGCCGACGCGGAGTTCGTC
>JAFXXD010000011.1 GCA_017542475.1 Ruminococcus sp.
AGTCGAAGTCTCCGTCGCGGTGGTTTCGGTAGTAGTCGAAGTCTCCGACGTGGTGGATTCGGTAGTGGTCGAAGTCTCCGACGTGGTGGATTCGGTAGTGGTCGAAGTCTCCGTCACGGTGGATTCGGTAGTGGTCGAAGTCTCCGACGTGGTGGATTCGGTAGTGGTCGAAGTCTCCGACGTGGTGGATTCGGTAGTGGTCGAAGTCTCCGTCACGGTGGATTCGGTAGTGGTCGAAGTCTCCGTCGCGGTGGATTCGGTAGTGGTCGAAGTCTCCGTTGAAGTCGCCGCTGTCGTCGTTGTTGTCGGCGATGACGTTGACGTATCCGTCGATGTAGATGTAGTCGTCGAGGTCGTCGTCGAAGTCGATGTCGTACCCGTGGTGCCTGACGTTGAGGTCGATGAAGTCGATGATGACGTCGTTGACGAGGACGTGGTCGCCGCCGTAGTCGTCGCTGACTCGGTAGTCATTGTAGTTGTTGTCGTAGTCGTTTCGGTGGTATCGGTAGTTGCCGCAGTTTCTGTGGCTGCTTCCGTAGTAGTCGTAGCTTCGGTGGTCGTCTCTGTAGCGGTAGTAGTTGTGGTGGTGGTGGTAGTGGTCGTGGTTTCCGTAGCTGTTGTCGTAGTTGCAGTCGTTGTCGTTGAGGTTTCGGTAGTTGTCTCCGTTGTTGTTGTGGTGGTAGTAGTGGCTGTCGTGGTTGTAGTTGTGCTTGTAGTAGTTGTTGTAGTTGTAGTTGTGGTCGTTGTAGTTGTAGTCGTGGTCGTAGTTGTCGTAGTCGTAGTTTCGGTCGTGGTAGTCTCGGGAGCGGTTATCTCCCAGTCGAGGGTGTACACAGGCTCATAACTGTAATTGCCGCTGTCGGCTCCTCCGACCGTCGCCTCCGCCTTATATGTGCCGACCTCCGATGCCTTGTTGTTCTTGTAGGTGATAGTCACGTCGTCGCCGTTGATGACGCCGACAAGCTCGGCGGTGACCGTCTTGTCCGTACCGTCGCTGACAAAGCTTGTTTCCTCGCCCCACTTGAGCTCAAGCTCGCGCGGAACTACGTGCAGCACGGATTTCACATCATACAGCACGTTGTAATTCTCAGCCGTGAGCGGCGTATCATACGACAGGTCGTAATCTCCGACGGGCATGAACTGCTCGTATGATGTGAGAAGTCCCGCCGTGCCAATGAGCACCGAGATGTCCTCGCCCTCGGCAAGTCCCTCGGCTATCAGCTCCGTTTCGCCCGTGAGCTTCTCGCCGTAGGTTATCGTCATTTCTTTGGGGTAGACGGTAAGGTCTGCCTTTGCAATCATCCACTTCATTTTCGCGGCTATTTCATCGAAGCGGTAGTTGCTGTCGGAGAGCGAGAGCACCTCCGCGGTATATGTACCCGCCTTTGTCGCCTTATAGTTGGCAAGCGTCGCTGTAGCCTTATCGCCGTTGACAAGTCCCGAAACAGTGGGGATGACAGCTTTTTCTGTGCCGTCGTATACGAAGCTCGTCTCGCCCTCCCATACGATGCTGACAAGCTTGGGATTGACCGTGAGAACGCCGCCCGTAACGATCACCTCGTAATTTGCAAAATCGGGGAGCGTCGGCGTGATTGTGTATGCTCCGACATCGCCGTACTGAGCGTAGTCGGTACCGCAGTCGAACTCGTCAGGGAACGCCGCCTCGTCGCTGGCTGTAAGCCCCTCATAGGTGACCTTCACCTTTGTCGGAGGCTTCTCGCCGTAGGTGATATCCATGCTTTCAGCCGTGACCTTCAGCGCCTTCTTCTCGACAGTAAGAGTACCGCTTTTCACGGTCAGTTTGTAGTCGGAGTTATCGGGGAAAGCACCGTTTATCTCGTACTCGCCCGCATTGATGCCGTCGGTGTAGGCAGACGAAGCCAGCTCTGTTGGGAAGAGAGCCTTGTCGGCGTCGCACAGTCCCGTATACTTGACCTTTATCTTGCCCGAGAAAGCGTCGCCGTAGGTGATGGTCTGACTTTCTATCTCGGCTGTAAGGGCAATAGGGCTGATACGAACCCGCGTTTCATACACCTGTGCGGTATAGTTCTTGGTCTCGGACATCGTTATCTCAGCCCTGTAGTCTCCGCTGTGTATCGGAGACTCGGTAAGCTCGGTATATGTACCGTCGCTCTCCTCGCGATACCACTTATAGCTCAGGACCTTGTCCTCGTCAGTGTTATTGTCTGTGAGGTACTTATTCATACGGGTTTCAGCAGGCTCGCCGTTATAGGACAGACTTATGAAGTCTCCCGCCTTGCTTGAATTGAGGTAGGGAGTACGCTTTACAACTGTGAGGGTGCCGAGCGAATAGGTGAATGAATGCTCGGAGAAGGCAGTCTCGTCGAAATCGACCGTTATCGGGTAGGTGCCGACGGCAGTGGGGGAGTAATCAGGGTCGCCGTAGCACGTCACCTTCACCGCCTTCCTGACGGCTTCCTTCTCTTCGTCGGTGAGCCCGCCGCTCACCTGTATGTCAAACTCCGCAGGCTCTATGTATATGACCGTCGTATCGGGGATAGCTATCGTGACCGCCATATTTACGACCTTGAAGCTCACGGGCTCGGATACAAGACCCGTGTATTCGGGAGTTTCCGCAACAGTCGCTATGACGTAGTAGCTTCCCTCCGCCGTCGGAGCTTCCGCAAGGAGGGTATCGTCTGCGGCGTTGTAGTACGCGAAGACAGGCTCGCCGAACTTTGCGGCTGCTGTCGGAACGGACGGTGTTTCGCCGACCTTCCAGCTGTATATCGTCAGGGGAGAAATCCACTCGTTCTCCTTCTGCACAGAAATGACCTTGAAGCTGACGGGCTCGGAAACGAGCTCCTCGTATTCAGCCGTACCTGCTACCCTTGCTATGACGTAGTAGCTTCCCGACGCCGTCGGAGCTGCCTCAAGGAGAGTGTCGTCCGCGGCGCTGTAATACTCGAAGACAGGCTCGCCGTACTTCGCGGCTGCTGTCGGAACGGACGGTGCTTCGCCGACCTTCCAGTCGGATATCTTCAGCGTGGAAGTCCACGTGTTCTCCTTCACAGTGGGAGCTCCGGCCTCCGCAATGACCTTTGCCTCAAGCGTGCTGAGGTCGAGCGGGTAGTATTCCTCGGGAGTTTCCAGCACCTCGGTGCGGCTGCGGCGCTTGGAGTCAAGCCCGTACCAGAGCTTGCCTCCGCTGCTGTACATTCCGTATATACGGTAGCTTGCCTCCTCGGCGGCTGTGATGTGGTAGAGCTCGATGTACTGCCCGTTGTGATAGGAATAGACAGCCTTCGGAGCCGAGAAATAGAGGATATCGTTCACAACCACGGGAACGTTGTAGCATATGCCCCACGTATAGCCGGGCTTGTCGGGGATGTCCCACTCCGACAGAGCGGTGTTCAGCTTATCCGTGAGAGGCGCACTTGCCGCCGTATGAGCCGTTTTGTCGTAGTCATAGAGCGTGAACTGCACATTGTTGCCCTCGCCTGTCACGGCGAGCCACTTGTTCTGATAGCGCTGTATCGGCTTTTCGATGTCCCGCCAGAAGGCTGTGCTGAACGTAGTCGGAACAGCGGTGCTGTAAATCTCGTTCTTGAAGCTGTCGAGCCAGTCCGTGGAATCGTGCGGCGTGGACGAGCTCGCGAGCTCGTCCCTCGTCATCAGGAAGTTATCGTGCGCGATAAAGCCCTTGTAGCCGTAGTAGAGGTCGTCCCATGTGACGTCCGCGTAGTACCAGTCGCCGTCTATCATTATGGCATTCCACGCGTGACCCATCGCATCGCTCGTGACGAGCTTTGCGGGTACGCCGACCTTATTGAGCAGCATGGCATACAGGTTGGAGTAGCCCTCGCAGACCGCCATTCCGTTTTTCAGCATACCGTAAGCCGAATACTGCTCGCCGTCCGTGCGCGTGACATACCCGAAATACGAGGGATAGTCGTAATCAAAATTGGCGGCGATGTACTCGTGGAAGTAAAGCGCCTTTTCCTCGTCAGACCAGCTCGGCTTGACGGGAGCGGCGATATCGTCGAGCATAGCCTTGTATTCGGCACATTTCTCGTCGTACTCGCTGTCCTCGAAGCGGTATTCTATCAGTATCGAGTCCGATGAAGGGTTCCACATCACGCCGTCGTCCTTCGAGCCGATACCTACCTCGTTGCTGTTCCTGATATGGCGGAATATCGCGATGAACGCGTCCTTGTTGTCCGCCGTCATATCGAGCCCGTAGGGAGCAAACAGCACCTCGGACTTGTGCTCGGCGAGTGCAAGGTAGGTCGCCTCCGCTGCTTTAGCGCTCTCCTCAGCCGAGAGAGAGCCCACTGCTCCGATGTATGAGAAGTCGGGGACATCGGGCGGGTCGGCGGCTTGTGTCACGACGGGCATCACAGGAAGCTCCATTGCGGCGATGCATACAGCGGCTGCCCCCGCAGTCCACTTTTTCAGCTTTTTGTTTATTTCCATAATTCTCACCCTTTCAGTACGCGAAACGATACAGCACATTTGCTAAAATTTTGTCCCGATACAAATACCTAATTGTATCATAACACAGTTTTGCACTATCCGTCAATCGGCATACTGCATTAATATTAGGTACGGTATATGGTGAATATCACAAAATGCGCGGATATTCGGTTTTATTCGGGCTTTGCACACAACATATTGTGATTTGTCAAAAGAATAATCGAATCCATTTTATCCACCATTTTTTCAAATATTGGGTTGCGGGCAGCGGAAAATAAGGGTATAATTTACAATGAGGTATTGTGGGATAAAAATAGGCATTATTTCTCCCGCACAATCTGACAAAATATATATAAGGAGTTGATTCATTATGAAGCTGACAAGAACCGTTTCTGCCGCACTCTCAGCAGTTATGTTCGTTACATCTTCGGTCGTTGCCGCACCCGTCTTCGCAGCAGATACAGGCGAGATGAGAAGTATGTCAACGCTCGAGATCGTTGAGGATATGGGCATCGGTATCAACCTCGGCAACACGATGGAAGCCGCAGGGGATTGGATAAACGAGAGCGGCAGCGCTACTGTCACAGACTACGAAACAGCATGGGGAAGCCCCGTCATCACAAAGGCGATGATACAGGGCTACGCCGACGAAGGCTTCGGCGTCCTGAGAATTCCCGTTGCGTGGTCTAACCGAATGAAGAACGACGGCACCTACACCATAGATGCCGACCTGATGAAGAGAGTTACCCAGATAGTTGACTGGACCCTCGATACGGGGATGTACGCTATCGTAAATATCCACTGGGACGGCGGCTGGCTCGAAAAGATGCCGACCAGCGAGGACGAGTGCATGAAGCGCTACGAGCATATGTGGGAGCAGATCAGCGATAACTTCAAGGATTACGGCGACCACCTCGTGTTCGAGGCTCAGAACGAGGAGCTCGGCTGGAATGACATCTGGAATCAGTATTCGGGCGTCGGCGATAAGGAAAAATCCTACGCCCTCGTTAATAAGGTGAACAAGAAGTTCATCGACACCGTAAGAGCGAGCGGCTCGAACAACTCGTACCGCCACCTGCTCATCTCGGGCTATAACACAGACGTTAACCTCACCTGCGACCCGCTTTTCGAGATCCCCTACGATCCCGTAAACAGACTCGCAGTTTCCGTACACTACTATATCCCCTCTACGTTCGCTATCCTCGAAGAGGACGCAGACTGGGGCAAATGTGCTTCTACATGGGGCACAGCAGCTGAAAAGCAGGAGCTTGCCAAGAACCTCGACCTCGTGAAGTCTACGTTCTACGATAAGGGCGTGCCCGTTATCATCGGCGAGTACGGCTGTCCCACCAAGAACAAGGACGCAGACTCTGTACGCGACTACCTCACGTCCGTGTGCAGCGAGGCTTGCAAGCGCAACCTCTGTCCTGTTCTCTGGGATACTCCCGTTGACAGCCACTACGACAGAAGCACCTGCAAGCTCAAGGACAGAACACTTCAGGCTAACTTCGCTGAGATAGTTGCCGAGAACTTCTCGGGAAACGGCGGCGATGACCCTGTTCCCTCGGGCGACGGCACCGTTTACTTCAACGATACCTTCGAGAGCGGCGTTCAGGGCTGGACAGGCAGAGGCGCTGCTACCGTTACCTCTTCCTCCGACAAGGCTTTCGAGGGAAGCAAGTCCATCTACGTTGACGGCAGAACCTCCGCTTGGAACGGCGGCGCAAAGGAGCTCGGCAGCGACTTCGTTGCAGGTCAGGCTTACAGCTTCAGCGCCAACGTGCTCTACAAGAGCGGAAGCTCCGAGGACACATTCTTCCTCAAGATACAGTACAAGGATGCAAGCGGTACTACCAGCTATGACGGTATCGCAGAGGCTACTACGATGAAGGGCACATGGGTACAGCTCGCTAACACGAACTACACGATACCCGCAGGTGCTACAGACATTATGCTCTACGTTGAGACTGAGGACAGCACCAATGCCTTCTACATCGACGACGTTACAGGCGCTTCCGCAGGCACTGTTATCAAGGGCTCGGGCGGAACAAAGCGTCTCGAGTACGGCGACCTCAACTACGACGGCAGCATTGATATGTTCGACGTTGTACTTATGCGTCAGGCTGTTCTCGGCAAGCTCACCGACGAGATGGCTCTCAAGGCTGCCGATATCGACGGCGAGAACGAGATAAACGTAACAGACCTCGTACTTGTTTACAACTACGTTATGGGCAAGATCAAGACATTCCCCGAGCGTCCCGAGCCTCCCAAGCCCGACAACAAGTGGGACGACTATGTGGAGACTGCTTCTTCGCAGTACATCGACTTCTACAAGAGCTCGATAAACAATATGGGCAACACCTACCGCCTCACAAAGAAGCTCGAAGCAGCTGAGAGCGGCAAGTCGCTCACTCTTGCCTACATCGGCGGCTCTATCACCGAGGGCAAGAACTACAGCACTCCGTTCACCAACTACATCAAGAACAACTTCGCCAAGGGCGGCTTCAAGGAGATAAACGCAGGTCTTTCGGGTACATCGTCCGTTGTAGGTCTGGTTCGTGCAGATAATGAAGTCTCCAGCCAGAACCCCGACATCGTTGTTATCGAGTTCTCCGTTAACGACCACGAGGATATCGCATACAAGAAATGCTTCGAGAGTATGATAAAGAAGTTCCTCGAGCTTCCCAGCGAGCCCGCTGTTATCGCTCTCATCACCTGCTCGAAGGGCGGCTACTCCAGCCAGACTCAGATGGAGGCATCGGCTAAGAACTTCGATATCCCGATAATCAGTATGAACAACGCGCTTTCCAAGGCGTTCAACAGCGGCTTCCTCAAGAAGGACGACTACTTCGCTGATGAGTATCACCCGCACGCTAAGGGCGGTCAGCTCGTTGCGGACTGCATGGCTTACTACGTTCGTCAGGCAATGAGAACCGAGAACCGCGATGATTCCTACACTATCCCCACTTCATCGAAGTACGGATACGAGTACTGGACCTGCACCAACGTTGACCCGACCAAGGACCTCCAGAACTTCAGCGCAGGCTCGTTCACAAGAGGTACGGGCTATGGCAAGCTTCCGTACGGCTACGTTGCAAACGGCGGCAATCCTATGACCTTCAAGACAACAGGCAAGGGACTTATCATCGTATTCAAGGCTAATTCAAGCAATATGGGCAGTGTTGACGTCACCGTAAACGGCAAGACCACCAAGGTGAACGGCATAAAGCAGTACACATGGGGCGGTCCTGACGCAGAGATAGGCTACTATCAGGAAACAAGCGGCGACCTTGACGTTTCCATCAAGGCAAACGGCAGCTTCACTATCTGGGGCATCGGTCTCATAAAGTAAGCTCACAGACATAACAAAAATACCTCCTGCCTTGCAGGAGGTATTTTTTTGCCATTTTTCGCTGAAAATGAAAAGAGCGTTCCATTCGGAACGCTCATGCTCACATAAGTACAATTAGTTAGCTCTTTCAACCTTACCCGAACGCAGGCATCTTGAACAAGCGTAGATATGACAAGGAGTACCCTTGACGATAGCCTTAACACGCTTTACATTAGGCTTCCATGTTCTGTTTGTACGTCTGTGTGAGTGGGAAACCTTTATACCGAAAGTAACTCCCTTTCCGCAGATATCACATTTTGCCATCAGGCTGCACCTCCTTATTGATCTTAAGCTTCAAATTAAGCAACGTAAATTATTATAGCATATGATTCGTAAAAATGCAAGCCTTTTTTGAAAAAAACTCGAAAATTTTTTTGAGCGCCCTGTTTTTTTATTATTTTACTTGAAATATACTCCGAAATGTTGTATAATATAGAATGTATATCTGTCTGTACAGCTAAGGAAAGGGTTACTATGGATCTTGATAGAGTTTTACAATTTGTTGCGAGGGTGCTGACCTTGCTCCTCGTTATTCCCATACATGAGAGCGCTCACGCCCTCGTTGCCAGGTGGTTCGGTGACGATACCGCCGAGCGCGCGGGCAGAATAAGCCTCAATCCTATGGATCACTTCGACCCCATCGGTACCATTCTTATGATACTGACGGGCTTCGGCTGGGCTAAGCCCGTGCCGATAAATCCCGTGAGAATGAAGAAATTCCGCGCGGGTATCGCTCTGACTGCTCTTGCGGGACCTGTATCGAATATACTTGCCGCCTTTGTCGGAGCGCTCGCCTACGCGATAGTGCTCTGCACCGAGACGGGCTACGAGGCGTCAACAAGCTCGGCTATCACCCCGATGAGCTGCGTTATACTGCTGATACGCTATTTCTTCAGCGTGAATATCGGTCTTGCTGTCTTCAATATGATACCTCTCCCGCCTCTCGACGGCTACAACGTGCTCAGCTACTTCACCTCCGCGAAGGTAGACCGCTGGTTCCATCAGCACCAGCGCGAGGTATCAATGGCTTTCTTCATAGTCATCATCAGCATAAACTTCCTTCCCTCGTGGATAAATCCGCTCTACTACGCACGTTCCTTCATCGGCGACCTGCTGTGGACCTGCGTCAAGTGGATACCGAAGCTCAGGTGGGGCTACTGATGGAGACGATAAACTACAAGCTCGACGTCTACGAGGGTCCGCTCGACGTCCTGCTCGCGCTGATAACCAAGCACAAGCTCAACATCTGCGACATCGAGATATCAAAGCTGCTTGAGCAGTACCTCCTCTTCATCGAGGAGTGCCACAAGCAGGACCTCGAGCTCGCGGGAGAATTCCTCGAAATGGCGGCAAGGCTCGTCTACATCAAGACGGCGGCGCTCCTGCCTCAGCCCGAGGAAGCCGAGCAGATGAAGAAGGAGCTCGAGGGAGCTCTCATTGAGCTGTCGCTCTGCAAGGAAGCCGCAAGGGCTCTCGCGGAGCGCAATGTCGGCGGCGATATCTTCGTGCGTGAGCCGATGGAGATAGAGGCGGATATGACCTATACGCTCGTCCATGAGCCCGAGAGGCTCGTGCAGGCGTATTCCGCGATATCGAACAAGAAAATGCGTCCCGATACGCAGAAAATGCATATCGAGAGCAAGATAAATTCTGTGGTAAAGCGAAAAATAGTGCCTGTGCTGACGAAGGTCGTGCATATCCTGCGCGAGCTCTACGAAACAGGCGAGGTATATATGGACAAGCTCTATGAAGGCGTGACCGACCGCTCGGCACGTGTGGCGACCTTCCTTGCGGTGCTCGAGCTGACACGCTTCGGGCGCATCACTATAAGCGAGGACAACACCATCATCTTCTTCAAGGGCGAAATGGAAAGAGAGGGACGCAAAAAATGGAGATCAAAGAGAAACTCGGCGCAGTAGAGGCTATCCTCTTCGCAAGCGGCGAGCCCGTAGAGCTCTATCGTCTTTCTCAGGCGAGCGGCATAGACGTGGGAGCGCTCCCGCCTATGATAAGGCTGCTGAACGAGCGTTACGACGACTGCGGCAGCGGCATCTGCATAAAGAAGCTCGACAGCAGCTATCAGATGTGCACCCGCGAGGAGTACGCGCCGAATATACGCGCTGTACTCGAAACAAAGAAGAATACACCGCTCTCGAATGCGGCTATGGAGGCGCTGACCATCATCGCCTACAATCAGCCGGTATCGAAGAGCTTCGTTGAAAATGTCAGAGGCGTGGACAGCTCGTCCGTCGTCAACAACCTCGTGGAGAAGGGTCTCGTCGAGGAGGCGGGACGTCTCGATGTCCCGGGAAAGCCCATAGTATACAGGACAACTCCCGTTTTCCTGCGCACCTTCGGGCTCAGCTCCATTGACGAGCTCCCGCCGATAGGAGGAAGAACGGGCGACCCGCTCGAGGACGATCAGCTCCCGCTCGATTTCGGCGGCAGCGATACTCAGGAGCCGCAGGAGACCGCCGCGGAGCCCGAAGCTCCCGCCGATACTTCTGACGAGGAGGATACGGTAGGTCTTACCGAGTAAATCAACCGAAAGGAGCGGCAGGAATGATCGTACTGAAAATTCTGCTGTGGATACTTCTTGCCGTTCTCGGCATTATCGTGCTGATACTGTGCCTGCCGATACGGGGAGCGGTCAGCTACATCGACGGCAAGCTCACCTACAGCGCACACTATTCGCTGATACTGCTTTACAATTCCGACAAGAAGGGACTCGTTTCGCTGGTACTGAAATGGAAGAAGAAGCGCGACGAGAAGAAAAAGGCAAAGGAGGAAGCGGCAAGCGCCGCGGACGCTCCTGAGCCGTATGAGCCTCCGCAAGCCGAAACGGTGAGCGAGCCTCCCGCAGAAAGCGTGACTGCTCCCGCAGAGGAGAAGCCGCCTCAGCCTGTTGAAGAGGTCAAGCCCGAGACAGCGGACACTCCCGCGACCGACGACCCGTTCGATGACATCGACGAGCCGCTTGAGGAAGAGAGCTCCAAGAAAAAGAAGAAAAAGGACAAGCCGCCGAAAACTCTCATCGAGAAGGTGGACTTCGTGCTCGACATCGTCCGCGCGGCAGACCGTCCGATACTTCGCATATTCAAGGGCGTGAAGCTGTACGAGCTGTACATCGACTTCATCATCGCCAACGAGGACGCCTATAAATGCGCTCTCAACTACGGCAGGATAAGCGGAGCACTCTACAACGTCATCGCGTGGCTGAGCGTGCTCTTCAATGTCAAGCTCAGGACCATCGACATAAACCCCGGCTTTGCGGTCGATAAACCGCGCTGGGACGCGGCGGCGAAGATAAAGTTCCGCCCGATAACAGCTGTTGCAGCAGGAGCAGGACTCCTGATAACATATCTTTTCAGATTCTTTATACCGGGTCTGTTACAGGACCGTAAACTGAGAAAACAAGCCGCAAGGCAGAAATGAGGAATTACTATGGATAACAAGAAGACACCCGTTCACGAAATACTCGGTATCTCTATCGACAAGATAAGGGAAATGGCTGACGTCAACTCCATCATCGGCGAGCCTCTCGCTCTCGCTGACGGCACGACCATCATACCCGTTTCCAAGATATCCTACGGCTTCGCTTCGGGCGGCTCCGACCTGCCCTCGAAGTACGACAAGGACCTCTTCGGCGGCGGCGCAGGCGCAGGCGTGAGCATCAAGCCCGAGGGCTTCCTCGTTATCTCGCCCAACGGTGAGGCTAAGATGATAGGTATGGAGACCACCAACGACCCGATTTCGAGCGCTATCAACTCCGTTCCCTCCATTATCGAGAAGGTTCAGGACTTCCTCGCAAAGAGAAAGGGCGACGACGAGGACGGCGAGATAACCATCAGCGACTGAGTATATCGCCCCGATTTTACGCATATCTATAGAGCAGGATAACTATGCACTGCGGAGGTATGCGTATGAAAAGGGTCATATCCGTTTTATCTGCGGTCCTGCTGACAGCGGGACTGCATTTTCCTGTTGCACACGCGGAGGAAGCTCCCGAGGTCGCGGCGAGGGCGGCGGTGGTCATATCCGCCGACACGGGCGAGGTCGTTTACTCGCTCAACAGCGGCGAGAAGCTCCCTATGGCGAGCACGACCAAGATAATGTCCGCTCTGCTCTGTATCGAGAGCGGCGATTTATACGAGCCGTTCGTCGTTGACAGCGAAGCGATACACGTCGAGGGCTCGTCTATGGGCTTGCAGGAGGGCGACATCGTCACGAAGTACGCGCTCTGCTGCGGTATGCTGCTGCCGTCGGGCAACGACGCCGCCAATGCAGCCGCAGTCCGTATCGCGGGGAGCAACGAGAAGTTCGCGGAGCTGATGAACGCCCGCGCACAGGAGCTCGGGCTCACGAAGACGTATTTCGTCACGCCGTCGGGACTCGAAGGCGTGGGACACGGCTCGTCCGCCTATGATATGGCTCTGCTGGCGTCTGCGGCGCTGAGGAACCGTGTATTCCGCGATATATGCTCGTCCGACAGCATAAAGGTCGAGTTCGGCAACCCGCCGTATACGCGGTGGCTCCGCAACACTAACAAGCTCCTGTCGATGTACAGCGGCACCTACGGCGTGAAGACGGGCTTCACGGACGAAGCGGGAAGATGTCTCGTTTCCGCCTGCGAGCGTGATGGGAAGAACCTCGTCTGCGTGACGCTCAACGACCGCAATGACTGGAACGACCATATGGCTATGTACGACTATGCCTTCGGGCAGGTGCATACGGTCGAGCCCGATATACCGCAGGATATTGAGCTCACGCTCGTCGGGAGCGACAAAGATAGCATACACGTTCGTGCTGACGCTCTGCCCGAGCCCGTAACGGTGCTCGCCGCGGGTGCGGACGAACTCACATATACCGTCATATCTGCGCCTTTCGTGTACGCTCCCGTAGACGAGGGCGACGAGCTCGGCGAGCTGAGTATCAGCTGCGGCGGTCGCGAGATAAGACGGATACCTCTCTGCGCGGCGGAATCCGCCGAGTATAAAACCGCAGAGGTCAGACACAAAAAGAAGCTGTTCAGCGGTCTTTTTTCTAAGAAGTGAAAGAGGAGATAATGTGGAAAAGATAAGGATTCAGAAAATGATAGCCGACAGCGGCTACTGCTCGCGCCGCAAGGCTGAGGAGCTCATATCGCGCGGCAAGGTAAAGCTCAACGGTCACCCCGTGAAGCTCGGCGACAAGTGCGGATTCAGCGACATTATCACTATCGACGGCGAGCGCATCTATATGCCCCGCAGGAAGAATCTGCTCTACATAATGATGAACAAGCCGCGCGGCTACGTGACGACCGTTTCCGACGAGCTCGACCGCCGCTGTGTAATGGACCTGCTCGACGGCGTCGAGGAGCGCGTCTACCCGATAGGCAGGCTCGACCGCAACTCCGAGGGTCTGCTGCTGTTCACCAATGACGGCGACTTCGCCAACAGCATAATGCACCCGAGCAGACACGTTTCGAAGACGTACAGGGTAACGGTTCGCCCCGATATCAACGACGACCAGCTCGTACAGCTTGCCGAGGGCGTGGAGATAGAGGGCAGAAAGACACTCCCCGCAAATGTTGTCGTAAAGGAAAAGGAACAGGGCAGAGTTGTCCTGCTCATAACCATAAAAGAGGGCAGGAACCGCCAGATACGCAAGATGTGCGAGGCGGTGGGACTCGAGGTGGCAAGACTTCGCCGCATAAGCATCGGTCCCGTGAAGCTCGGTATGCTCAAGCCGGGTGCATGGCGCGAGCTCACAGCCGATGAGCTCCGTGCGCTGAGAACTGCTATCGGCAAGGTGAACTGAAATGCTCGAAATACAGGAAAGATTCGACTCCGCGGGCTATGAGCACATCGTAGCTGCCGCGGGTATCAACAACGTACATATTACCGAGGCTCTCGACAGCGATAAGGCTATCGGCTTCATCGCCTACGCCTATGAGGCGGAGCGCACCGTCGTGTACGACTACGACGACGGCGGCGACCTCATGCTCTGCGACGGGCTTGTACGCTCGGTAATGCTCAAAAGTGCGATGAAGGGCATAGAGACTATGGTGTTCGAGCTCCCCGACGAGGCGAAGCTCGCGCCTCTCGTGAAGCTCCGCTTTCTTGCGGAGGGAAGCCGAGTCTGCGAGAACATCGACGGCTTCCTCAACGCCTGCGAGCACTGCAAAAAATAAGATAAGTTAGGAAAGGAGCGTTTGGAATGCCGATACGCATATCATCGGAACTACCCGCGTTCAAAACGCTTGGAGAAGAAAACATATTCGTAATGTCGAAGGAGAGAGCCGAGCATCAGGACATCCGTCCGCTGAAGGTCATCATCCTCAACATTATGCCTAAAAAGATAGAGACAGAGTGCCAGCTTCTCAGACTCCTGAGCAACACGCCGCTTCAGGTGGATATCGACCTCCTGCAAATGGCGTCGCACGTTTCGCGGAACACCTCGCACCACCACCTTGAAGCCTTCTACAAGACCTTCGACGAGATAAAGGACCGCCGCTACGACGGAATGATAGTCACGGGCGCTCCCGTGGAGCTCCTCGAATACGAGCAGGTGGACTACTGGGACGAGATAACCACCATATTCGAGTGGTCTAAGACGCACGTATTCTCCACGCTCTACATTTGCTGGGCGGCTCAGGCGGGACTCTACTACCACTTCGGCGTGCCTAAGTACCCGCTCGAGCAGAAAATGTTCGGCATATTCCCGCACAGGGTCGAGATAGAGAACCGCCAGCTCCTGCGCGGCTTCGACGACGTATTTTACGTGCCGCACAGCCGCAATACGGAGGTCCGCCGCGAGGACATCGAAAAGATAGAACAGCTCGAGATACTGACCTCGTCGGAGATGTCGGGCGTGCACATAGTCGCCAACAAGAACGGCAGACAGTATTTCATCACGGGTCATTCGGAGTACGACCGCGACACAATCGCCTCGGAATATTTCCGCGACAAGGACAAGGGGCTGGATATACAGCTCCCGTACAACTACTTCCCGAACGACGATCCCACTCAGACCCCGCTCTTCTCATGGAGATGCACGGCGAATCTGATGTTCTCGAACTGGCTCAACTACTGCGTATACCAGAAGACCCCGTACAACCTCGACGAGCTCGAGATACGCAGCTGGACATGGGAAACAAACTTCTGACAGCTACCGAAAGGATGTGAAACGGTATGTTCGGCAACAGAGAAATGATAGACGAATCGTCCTGCAACGTTATCGACGAGATGGACTATGACGTCGTCGATGACATAAGGGACGAGAAGCGGCGCGGTGCGTCTCATGCGGGACACCTCTGCGAGGAGGGACAGTACCACGAAACCGTGGACAGACAGGCGTCCGCCGCGTATAATACCACACCGCGGACAAGCTCCTACCCCAAGCCCGCTCAGCAGACACCCCCGCGGAACACCTCGCCCTACCCGAAGCCGCAGATGAAGCAGTACACACCGCAGGCAGCTCCGAGACAGGAGCGCCCCGTGCAGTCTACTATATTCAACGGCAGGACTTACGACCGTCCCGCTGAGACTCCGACACTGTCGCCGGCACAGCAAAAGGCAAATAGAGCGTTCGTGGTGCTGATGATCGTCGGCATTGCGGGAAGCTGCGTTTCATCATTTCTGCTTCTGCCCGTATGTGTCGTGCTCGGAATAATGATACAGGGGGCTGTCAGGAAATGCGAGGGCGACGATGTTGCTCCCGTGAACAGAATGATAGCTGTTTCGGTATGTATAGTCATTTTTGCTTTCGTATTCATCATCGCAGGCAAGCTCTCTATTTCGATGCTGCAAGACCTGCTGACCGAAACAGGCGACTTAGGAGGATATTGATATGTACCCACAGGGATCGCAGACAGGCGGAGAAAACTACTACGAGCTTCCACAGAAGCCGAAAAAGCAGTACAGTCTTGCAATAACCTCGTTCGTGCTGAGTCTGCTGCCGATACTGCTCAGCGTATTCTGCTGCTGCTGTGCAACGAACTCCGTTGCTGTTAACGGTTTTATCATATGCCTTCTGCTGATGACGTTTCTTGCACTGTTCACGGGTATCCTCTCCCTAATCTCACACAGGGGAGGCACGGGCTTTGCGGTATCGGGCATAACTGTCTCGATACTGATGCTGTTCCCGCTCATATTCTCGCTTATATGCGTCAATACCCCGTACTACAAGGATATGATGAAGTTCACCGAGCACGCGCAGGAATACGTCGATGACTACGACAGAACAGGCGAGGTCCCCGAGGACTTCGAGAAGTACAAGGATCCCAAGTACGACGATGTATGGAAGTCGATGGGATTTGACAGCTTCGACGGATTCTACGGTGATTTCATAGCACGCTACAAGGCTCAGAACGCGTGGGTGCTCGATCCGTCAGCGAGCAGCAGCCGCTCCGAAAGCAGCAGAGCCGAGAGCAGCGAAAGCAGAGCTGAAACGACCACACGTCCCGCCAACTACGGTGAAACCCCAATAACGATATAAAAGCATTGACCGATACAAGCTTAATGAGGGAGCCCCTTGAAAAGGGGCTCCCTCATTGCTTCACGGTGTATTTATCCTGTGCAGAGAGCTGACATTTCCTGTTCGAGCAGGCGGAATACCAGTGCCACGAGGTAGCCGTCGGCGGTGGCGTGGTTGAGCCTTACCGTCACGGGCATAACGAGCCTGCCGTTTTCCCCGCGGTATTTTCCCCAGTTGACTATGGGCAGGAAGTAGAGGTAGCCGTCGGGGAGCTCGATGTTCAGCGAATCGTAGGACAGCCACGATATGTAGGAGGCGTCGAACCAGTTCGGGTGGGTCGCGGCGTCGAGCTGATAATCCCGGGTCTGCTTGGCGCGTTCGATATCAGCGAGAGCTCCTGCATAGAAGGTCTTGTAGTCAGGCGAGTAGCGCGTGTAGACAGGCGTGCAGGTCTCGGTGTCGTCGTGGAAGATGTACTGCGTGGGGTTTATCTCGTCATAGCAGATGAGCTCGTCGGTCTGCCACAGGTAGCCCATACGGTAGTCCTCGCGCGAGTTGAGCACCTTCGAGAGAATGTACAGGAAGTTGATGTAGAACTTCGTGCCCGTGCGGCGCGACCATTTGGCGAGCTCGGTGACGTCTATGCGGGCTGTCATCGAGACGGAGCATTTGCAGTCCTGCGTGAAATGGCGGTATACTCCCGCGCGGTAGTATTTTTCCTTGTCTATTATGCGGTAATTCATATGTTTCACCTTTATTTTTGCTTTTTTACTTACCGAACTGCCGTTCATTATTCCTGTGTACTGTTTTCTGAGCGACATTGTTATTGTTTTCCGGTAATCCCATTCTTTTATTTACTTCGTTCAATTCCATTTTCGCAGATGCAGATGTTGCGTTCAGAGTTTCCTGATGTATTTTATCACACATCGTTACAAGGTCGCCGGCTTTTTTTATTCCATTGAGCATTGCTTGCAGGTCTCTGCGTTCCTTGATCTTGTTTTTCTCCCCTATGAAGGCTTCACCTATAGTCTTGTATTTATATTCCACATTGTCCTTAACGAGCTCGGTTAAATTCGGAGCCTTCGGTTTTTTAAACATATTAGGTCTTGCGATAACATCCGCTATCACTTCTTTCAGCTGCTTCTTGAGATCATCGACATTCGCCTGCGGATCGCGCTCGATCGCTGCTTCATGGATCGCAGCAAGGCTATCCTGCGGATCCTTCAGAACGATATTCTTTTTTGAGTAGCTGTACAAACTTCCGTCCCATAAGAAGTAAGCGAGGTTGCGAGCGGCAGCGTGAATTGCCCGCGGGGGCTCCCCGCCGAGTTTGCGAGCGACAGCGTAAACTGCACTCCTGCTCGAAAATAAAAAAGTCGCATTGGTTACAATGTGACTTTCGCGACAATAAACTTCCGTCCCATAAGAAGTAAGCGAGTTTACGAGCGGCAGCGCGAATCGGGGTCGAGCGGACACCGCTCGTGGTGCCGAAGACGGGACTTGAACCCGTACACATTGCTGCGGCAGATTTTGAGTCTGCTGTGTCTGCCATTCCACCACTTCGGCGTGATGTACGGTATAGATTATACCATACATCGTAAAATATGTCAAGTATTGAGCCCGTAGAAGCGCTTGAAATTTTCGGCGAGGATGAGCCTGTTCTCCTCGTCGGAGAAGCCGCAGAGGAGGAAGCGTTCGAGCTCGTCGCGGTGGTCCCACATGGGGAAATCGCAGCCGAACAGAGCATTTTCGACGCCGTACATACGGATTATCTCGGCGGCACGCTGAGGCGACATAAAGGGCATGGAGCTGCTGATATCTATGCAGAGGTTCTCGTATTTGCGCGGCAGGAGCTCCACAGCCTGATCCCAGCTCTGATAGCCGCCCATATGAGCCGCCTGCACCTTGAGCTTGGGGAAGTTTTTGCAGATATTGGCGATACGGGCTGGCGAGGAGTAGTCGTACCTGTTGTCGCCGCAGTGTATCATCAGCGGGAGCTCGCCCTCCATCAGCTCATAAATTTTGAAAGCCTCGGGGGAGTCGGCATTGAAGCGCTGGAAATCGGGGTGGAGCTTGACTCCGTGCAGCCCGAGAGCCTTTATCTGCGCGATATCGCCTTCAAGGTCGTCGGAGTCGGCGTGTGTCGTACCGAGACCGTAATATTCGGGGTGGATAGTGCACTCGGTAGAGATAAAGCTGTTGATATTGCGAATCTGGTGGGGAGAAGTAGCGGTCGAGCAGACGAGGTACTTGGCAACGCCAATTTTGCTGCCGCTCTCGATGAGCTTGCTGCTTATGCCGCAGCCTCTCATAGGTATATCGTAGAAATGACCTATATTAATGGTAGCGTTCTCGGCTATCTTCTCGGGGAAGATATGGGCGTGAGCGTCGATTATCTCATATTTTTCGTAAACCTCGGGATTCATTATAAAACTCCTTGCATAAAAATTCCAGAGTATATTATATATCAAAAGTCTGCACTTGTCAAATATGATATATTTATAAAGAGCTATCAGAACTCAGATTGTAGGGACGACCATTGGTCGTCCGCATATTCCGTTCCGAACGCTGTTTTCATAATTTCGGACGCGCAATGCGCGTCCCTACACGTGTAAATACAAAGGGCGCACACTGTGCGCCCCTGCAAAGCTGTCCTGTTGAACAAAAAACTGCAAACCAAAAATGGTTGCTATTTGTGCAGGTCTACAAAGCTGAAAAATATTTTTCCGATAATCAACGGTTTTCCATTGAAAAAGCGGCGATTTCCGCCCCCTTATAGAAGGACGCTTACGGCTGCACCTTACCCTTGCGGTATCTTCCGAAGAAGATGCCGTCGTCCACGTACTTCGATGTCTCGGAGACCCACATCGGGAACTGTCCCGTTGCGAGGGCTGTCTGCCCGTTGAGCATACCCGTGTGGAAGGAGATGTGCCTAAACTGTCTCAGCACGAGCTCCATACGCGTGTAGCGGCAGTTTTCGGGCTTTTCGTACAGCATATCGTCGGTGAGGGTGTCGAGGTAGTCGAGCGTTTTCTTCTCGACAGCGTCGAGATACTCAAGGAGCTGTTCGTCCGTGAGCACCACATCGCTCGGATTATCGGGGTTGTCCAAGCCCTCGACGTGGAAAGCTGGCTCCTCGTAGACATTGGGGTTGATGAACCACTTGTCAGCCGAATGTATCGCGTGGTAAGCCCACCTCCAGCACGGAGCGCCGCAGCACAGAGCGTCCCTGTCGTAGGTGCGCAGAGACGTCCTTATATTGAGAAAATTCGGGACTACAACGTCCTTGATTATCATACAGAGCTCATTCATATCGTTCGCCTCTTATAATGTGTGGTAGTACGGGCAGATATTCGCATACGAGCCGTCCTTCATACGGAAGCCTGCGGGAATTGTCCCGAGCTGGACGAATCCGAGCTTCTCGTATAGGTGGCGTGCGTAGATATTCGACTCCACCACGGCGTTGAACTGCAATATGCGAAAGCCCTGTCTTTTCGCCTGTTTGAGGCTGTCGAGCACGAGCCGCTCGCCTATGTGGTGACCGCGGCTGTTCTTGCTGACGGCATAGCTCGCGTTGCAGATGTGACCGCATCTCCCGACATTGTTGGGGTGGAGGATATACAGCCCGATGACGTCGCCGTAGTTGTTCTTGGCGACGGCGCAGTAGGTCTGCGCACCGAAGAAGTTCTTGCCCGAGTGCGGAGTGAGAATCTGCTCCTGCGGGAAGGCGATACCCTCCTCGACGATCTCGTTCCATATCCTTATCATCTTCGGGACGTCCTCGTTATCGTACTGCGATATCGTAATGCTCATATAATCACACCTTTTTAGAGCCTGCCGCGGAAATCCTCATAGCCGAATCCACGCAGAGTCTCAGTATTTCCGCCGCTTTTGAGAAGCAGTATCGACGGCAGCGGCATACCGTTGAACGTGTTGTTCTTGACCATTGAATAAATCGCCATATCCTCGAAAACAAGCCTGTCGCCTATGCGGAGCGGCTCGTCGAAGGAGTAGACACCGATGGAATCGCCCGCGAGGCAGGTCTGCGAGCCGAGCCTGTACGAATACGGCTTCTCGCCCTGTACACCGCTGTTTCTGAGCGGCGGACGGTACGGCATTTCGAGCACATCGGGCATATGGCAGGCAGCGGACGTGTCGAGTATGGCAATGGGCATATCATTTTCGGTGAGGTCTAGCACCTCCGTCACGAGGTAGCCCGCATTCAGCGCGATAGCTTCACCGGGTTCGAGGAAGACCTCCAGCCCGAACCTGTCCTGCAACAGCCTGATACAGCGTTCAAGCCGCGGTATATCGTAATCGGGACGGGTTATGTGATGACCTCCGCCGAGGTTTATCCACTCCATTTTTTCAAGGATGTCCGCGAACTTCTCAATAAGGGCATTGAGAGTGCTTTCGAGGTCGTCGGAGTTCTGCTCGCAGAGGGTGTGCATATGCAGACCTGTCACTCCCGCGAGGTCGTCGGTGCGGAAGTTTTTCCGCGTGATACCGAGTCTTGAAGCAGGGGAGCAGGGGTCGTATATCTCGTGACCCTCCTGCGTGGAGAATTCGGGGTTAATGCGCAGACCAATCTTCTTGCCCGCTTTGAGCACTCTGTCCCTGTAGCGGTCGAGCTGCGAGAACGAGTTGAAGATGATGTGTCCGCAGTAAGAGACTATCTCGTCGAACTCATTATCGCGGTATGCTGCGGAGAACACGTGATTCTCCTTACCCATTTCCTCATAGCCGAGCCTTGCCTCAAAAAGTCCGCTGCAAGCCGTGCCGTCGAGGTACTCCGCAATGAGCGGATAGACGTGATAGCACGAGAAAGCCTTCTGCGCGAGAAGAATCTTCGCACCCGTTCTTTCGCGGACGCCTCTGAGTATCTCAAGATTACGGACAAGCGCCGACTCGTCCACTATATAGCAGGGAGTCGGCACCTTGCCGATTATATTGCTTAAATCAGTCATATAAACTTAACGGCTGTGCCGTATGCATAGACGTTGACAATGCTGTTTGAAGCCTCGGAGATTACGCACCTGTAGCCTACGATAGCGTCGGCGTTCTCCCTGATAGCCTGCTGTATGAGCTTGCCCTTCGCGACCTGACACGCATTCATGATATTCTCCGTGTAGGAGTCGAGCTCGCCGCCCTGTCCGAAGGCATTCAGCGCACCGAGCCCCTTCGAGAAGTTGATGAGCTGGGAAACAGCTCCGTCAACAAGCCCTATCTCCTCGATATTTCTGCCGTTTATCGTATCTGTTGAAACTATAAGCATAGTGATTCTCCTTTATCAGTCAACGAGAACAGGGTCAAAGTCCTCTTCCCAGGGAAGTCCCCACTTGTTGAGGGCGTCCATGAACGGGTCGGGGTCGAACTCCTCAATGTTGTAGACGCCCGCGCCGCTCCAAACACCTGTCATAATGAGCATAGCGCCTATCATAGCGGGAACGCCCGTAGTGTAGGAGATAGCCTGCGAGCCTACCTCGCGGTAGCACTCCTGATGGTCGCAGATGTTGTAGAGGTAGTAGTTCTTGTCCTTGCCGTCCTTCTTTCCGCGGAAGATACAGCCGATGTTGGTCTTGCCGACAGTTCTCGGACCGAGCGAAGCAGGGTCGGGGAGAACAGCCTTCAGGAACTGGAGCGGAACTATCTCCTTGCCCTCGTACATAATGGGCTCGATGGAGGTCATACCCACGTTTTCAAGGCACTTGAGGTGTGTGAGGTAGCTCTGACCGAATGTCATAAAGAAGCGTATGCGCTTGATGCCCTTGATGTTGATAGCGAGGGACTCGAGCTCCTCGTGGTGGAGGAGGTACATATCCTTCTCGCCGACGCCCTTGAAGTTGTAGACACGCTTTATCTCCATGGGCTCGGTCTCTACCCACTTGCCGTCCTCGATGTAGCTTCCCTTCGCGGAAACCTCGCGGATGTTTATCTCGGGGTTGAAGTTGGTCGCGAACGGGTAGCCGTGGTCGCCGCCGTTGCAGTCGAGGATGTCGATGTAGTTTATCTCGTCGAACTGGTGCTTCATCGCATAGGCGGAGAATACTCCCGTAACGCCGGGGTCGAAGCCGCTTCCGAGGAGAGCTGTTATGCCAGCCTCTCTGAACTTCTCGCGGTAAGCCCACTGCCACTTGTATTCGAACTTAGCCGTGTCGAGCGGCTCGTAGTTGGCGGTATCGACGTAGTGGGTCTTTGTCGCGAGGCAGGCGTCCATTATCGTGAGGTCCTGATAGGGGAGCGCGAGGTTGAGGACAACATCGGGCTTGTAGCTGTTGATAAGTGCAACGAGCTCGTCTACGTTGTCGGCATTTACCTGTGCTGTCTCAATGACAGTTTTGGTCGTGGGCTGTAGCTTCTCCTTGAGCGCGTCACACTTGGATTTGGTGCGGCTCGCGATCATAATGCCCTCGAATACGTCGCTGTTCTGGCAGCACTTGTGGATAGCCACGGACGCAACTCCGCCGCAGCCGATGATCATACATTTTCCCATTTTTTATTCCTCCGTAACTTAAAAATTATTATATTGTTTTTGTGAATAACCATAATAAGACCACGCCCGAGCCGCTGAAAAGCAGCAGGAAAGCTACCATCGGAAGAGTCTCCTTCGGGCAGTAGAATTTTTCGGGTCTGTTCGGGTTTATCAGGAGCTCGACCGTGTCACCGATATTGAATCGTCGGATAAACGAGGCATACGTGCTTTTTTGTCTATAGTCGACGCCCTCGTAGTAGTAGGCGTAAACAGGATAGCTCGCTCTTCCGCCGTCGGAGTCTGCCTGATAAACGATATCGACGACCTCAGCCTCGACTCTCTCCGTACATTTCAGCCTGTGTATTATCCGCTCTATCAGCCCGAGAGCACCCAAGGCAATGAATATACTCGGAAAAACAATGCTTAATATCCTTGACATATTATCATCCTGCTTCGTTTGAAAATATCAGCTTCATTGGACTGAATGCCGAAGTGCTGTCGGTGAGCCCGTCTGTGGTCTGTGCTCTGTAAATGTTCATATCAGCGCCTCTCTCAGGTCGTATCATTGCCGATGAGCCTGTCAATGCTCCTGTTGAATTCGCGCCGCTTGTAGAGGACGTAGCCGAGAAAGCCGCCCGAGAGCGCCAGTCCCACGATGAGAAACAGCACCGAATTCCTTTTCTCTACCGTGTATTCGGGGATATACACCCTTGTCGGGTCGTCGGGGTCAACGTATACCGTGACCTCACTGCCGCGCGAGAGCTTCCCCTTGCTGTCGGAGTATGAGCTCCCGCGGTGGGTGTACGTCATACCGTCGTAGGTGTAAGAGAATATCGGCGCATACACGAGGGACGAGCTCGGGTCGTCGGAATCGGAGTGCATTGAATCGAAGCCGAGCACGACTCCCTCCGTCCGCTCCGTGCAGACCATTTTGTCCCTTGCCTGCGAGAACAGCCCTAACGCGCCTATGAAGGCGAATGCCAGTCCCGCAAGAATGAACGCTGCCGACATCAGCAGATAGAGCCTGAACATAAAGCGCTTTGCTGCGCCGAGGTCGCTTTTCATACGCTCCGAGTCGAAGCTGCCGCTTTCGTCGGTATATTTTTCGCGGAGCTCCTCACGGAGCTCGTAGTCCTTCTCGTCGTCCATTTTACGAAAGTGCGAGCAGAATCTCGCGTATCACCTTGCAGGCGACAGCTGTGGAAACGCCTGACTGGTCGTAGGTGGGGCTGAGCTCGTTCACGTCGCAGCCGACGATGTTGAGCCTGCTGCACACGAGAGTGACAGCCTTCCGCAGCTCGTCGAAGGTGACGCCTCCAGCCTCGGGAGTGCCCGTGCCGGGGAATACCGACGGGTCGAGGACATCGAGGTCAAGCGTGAAATAAACGTTTTTGCCCTTCAGCTTCTCCACGGTCTCTTCAAGCCCGTCGAAGCTGAATTTGTGCATTTCCGTGTGCTTGTCCGCGAAGACGAATTCGCCGCGGTCGCCGCTGCGTATGCCGAACTGGAAGATGTGTCCGTCGCCGACAAGCTCGTGACAGCGCCGCAGTACGCACGCGTGTGACAGCTGCTGACCAAGGTATTCGTCGCGGAGGTCGGCGTGTGCGTCGAAGTGTACGATGTAAAGGTCGTCGTATTTCTCCTTGACAGCCCTGACCGAGCCGAGCGTGACGAGGTGCTCGCCGCCTATCATAAATGGCAGCTTGCCGTCGGCGAGTATCGTTTCCGAGCGCTGTTTGATGTCCGCGATAGTGCGTTCCACGCTGCCGAACGGGAGCTCGAGGTCGCCGCTGTCGAAGTAGCTGTAGTCGAGTATATCCCTGTTCTGATAGGGGCTGTAGGTCTCGATGCCGAAGCTCTCGCTGCGTATCACAGACGGAGCAAATCTCGTGCCCGGGCGGAAGCTCGTAGTTCCGTCAAAGCCCGCGCCGAAGAGGACTATCTTCGCGTCCTCGTATTCGGCGTCGCAGGCGATAAATGTCTGTACGTTCTTATTCAACATCTCTGAGCATCTCCTCAACGTAATTGGGCAGCGCGAACGCTCCCGCGTGGAGCTGCGTGTTGTAATACTTGGTCTTTATGCCGAGCATACTCCACTTCGTCGGCTCGTAGTCGCGGACGGGGTGGTACTTCTTCGACGCGAAGCCGAACAGCCAGTGTCCCGAGGGATAGGTCGGGATATGTGCCTGATATACGCGGCTTATCGGGAAGCTCTCGACTATGCGCTTGTGCGAGCGCTGCATTGCGGCGGCGTCCTCGGCGTAGAAGGGGCTCTCGTGCTGGTTGACCATTATGCCGTCCTCGCGCAGAGCCTTGAAGCAGCTGCCGTAGAACTCCTTCGTGAAGAGCCCCTCTCCGGGACCGAAGGGGTCGGTGGAATCGACGATGATGATGTCGTACTTGTTCTCACAGCGGCGTATGAACTTCACGCCGTCCTCGTAGAAGATGTGCACGCGCTCGTCATCGAGGCGGCAGGCTGTGGTCGGCAGGAACTTCTTGCTGACCTCCACCACCAGCTCGTCTATCTCGACGAGGTCTATGCTCTCGACCGAGGTGTAACGCGTGAGCTCGCGGACAACTCCGCCGTCGCCCGCGCCGATAACGAGGATATTTCGCGGGTTCGGGTGTACCGCCATGGGTACGTGGGTTATCATCTCGTGGTAGATGAACTCGTCCTTCTCCGTCAGCATCATATAGCCGTCGAGCGTGAGGAAGCGTCCGAACTCCTTCGAGTCGAACACGTCTATGCGCTGGAACTCGCTGTTTCCGCTGTAGAGCTGGTGGTCTACCTTTATTGAAAAGTTAACGTTCGGAGTGTGACGCTCCGTGAACCATAATTCCATAGTCTGCCTCCTGTGTTATTCGGGTCTGCCTGAGGGAGGACCGCCCGCGGGAACTCCCGCTATCTTGAATGAGAGCATCATAAAGAGGGGAGTCACGATGAGTATGATGATGAATGCCGCGACAAGGCTGATAGCGAGCGAGCTCAGGAACATCACCGCAAAGGGCGGGAGCTGAGCGTTTCCGCCGCTCATTTTGTTCGCCATAAAGCGGACGAGCGCTATCATCGCGAGAGTGATCACCGGCGTGTAGATGATGTCGGAGACGAGTGCGTCAACGACCTTTGTGCCGATACTGCGCGGCTTCATATTCTTTGTGATAGCCATTGATATCTTCCGCATCGGCACGATGAAGCCGATGACAAGGCTGATCAGCGTGCTCACGATGAAGCTTATGATGAATACTATCGGCTTGAAGCCGCCCTCGGCGAGGAGGTTGCCCAAAAGCGAGAGGCAGAAGCTCAGTGTGATGCCCATAAATACGCTCATCAAGATACCTACAGTTTTCATTTTCTTTTCCATAAAGTCACATCCCTTTTTAATTCGGAATTCGTAATGCGTAATGAGTAATTAGTGGTGTCTGCTTCGCAGATGATTTTAAATCTGTCGTCGTAAAGCGACGCTGCGAGCTAACAGCTATGGCTCTATTTCAGCACATTTAGCCGCTCGATGTTGATGTCCTCCGTGCCCGTCATCTGACAGCCCTTTTCCTTCGCGTACTTGATGTACTCGATTATCTCGGGAGTTATCAGCTCTCCCGGAGCAAGTATCGGTATTCCCGGAGGGTAGCACATTACGAACTCCGTGCAGACTTTGCCCGCCGATTCTTCGAGCGGCAGCGACACCTTGTCCGCATAGAATGCCTTTCTCGGAGCCTCCGTGACAACAGGGGAGATGTACTCGTGGCTGAGCATATCAGCGCCCGTCCTGCCGAAGCGGCGCTTTATCTCCGACATCGCGCTGATAAGGCGCTCGATGTCGCGCTTTCTGTCGCCGACAGAGATATACGCGAGTATATTTCCGATGTCGCCGAACTCTATCTGTATGTCGTATTCGTCGCGGAGCAGGTCGTATACCTCAATGCCCGCAAGTCCCACGGGAAGGGTGAACACGCTCAGCTTCGAGACGTCGAAGTCGTATATGCTGTCGCCGTTTATCAGCTCGCGCGAGTAGGCGTAATAGCCGCCGATGTCGTTTATCTCGGAGCGTGCGTACTCCGCCATCTCGACGGTCTTGGCGAATATCTCCCTGCCGCTCAGTGCAAGCCTTTTACGCGATATGTCGAGGCTTGAGAGCAGCAGGTAAGAGGCGCTCGTGGTCTGAGTGAGGTTGATGACCTGACGCATATAGTCGGCATTGACCTTCTCGCCCATCAGCAGGAAAGAGCTCTGCGTGAGGCTTCCGCCCGACTTGTGCATACTTACCGAGGCGATGTCTGCTCCCGCCGCCATTGCCGTTACGGGGAAATTCTCGCCGAAGTAGAAATGCGTGCCGTGTGCCTCGTCTACGAGGACGAGCATACCGTGGGCGTGTGCGAGCTCCGTGATGCGTCTCAGGTCCGAGCATATGCCGTAGTAGGTCGGGTTGTTGACCATTATCGCCTTCGCGTCGGGGTTATCGCGTATCGCCTGCTCGACCTGCGATACCGACATTCCGAGCGCGATACCAAGCTGCTTGTTCACGTCGGGATTTACATACACGGGTACTGCTCCCGTGAGAATAAGAGCGTTTATCGCGCTTCTGTGGACGTTTCGCGGCATAATGATCTTGTCGCCCTCCTTGCAGGCGTACATTATCATACTCTGTACCGCGGAGGTCGTGCCGCCTACCATAAAGAAGGCGTTCGCCGCGCCGAATGCCTGTGCCGCGAGCATTTCCGCGTCCTTTATCACGGATACGGGGTGGCAGAGGTTGTCGAGCGGCTTCATCGAGTTTACATCGACGTTCATACAATCTTCGCCGAGAAATTCGGTGAGCTCCATATTGCCGCGTCCGCGCTTGTGCCCCGGGACGTCGAAGGGGACTACCCTCATTCGCCTGAAGCGGCGCAGAGCCTCATATATCGGAGCATTCACCTGTGAGAGCTCAGTCATTTCCGTACACGTTCCTTCCGCTGAATATTTCTATCATTTCCTTCCTCAGAGCGTTCGTGATGTCGAGGCGGCTCCTCGGCGGGAGCTCGTGGACGTCGGTGTTGAACAGGTAATTCTGCAATATGATGTCCTTTATGAGCATTTTCGTGTGGAACATATTTGCCTGATATACGTTGATATCAACGGCGTCGTACTTGTCGAGTATCGACGTGTCGATGTAGTTCTGTATCGAGGTGATGTCGTGGTCGATGAAGAGCTTCTCGCCGTCGAGGTTGCGCGTGAAGCCGCGTACACGGTAGTCCATCGTGATGATGTCGGAGTCGAAGCTGCCGATGAGGTAGTCGAGCGCCGTCAGAGGCGTTATCTTGCCGCAGGTAGCGACGTCGATGTCTACGCGGAAGGTGGCTATGCTCGTATCGGGGTGGTACTCGGGATAGGTGTGCACCGTTACATGGCTCTTGTCAAGGTGTGCCACTATCTCGTTGCCGCCCGCGGGTATCATCGTGTCGTCCGCGATGAGGAAGGTAGCGGAGGCTCCCTGCGGGTCGTAGTCCTGACGGGATACGCTCAGCACCTGTGCGCCTATCATCTCCGTGAGGTGGGTCATTATGTCGGTGATACGCTCGGAGTTGTACTGCTCGTCTACGTATGCGATATATTCGAGCTGAGCCTTCGGCGTCTTGGCGTAACAGACGTCGTAGATGTTGAAGCTCAGGGACTTTGTCAGGTTGTTGAAGCCGTAAAGCTTGAGTTTGTTTTCCATATTACACACCTCAAATAATAACAAATGTGAGCTCAATAACCGCCGTCAGGCGGTTATTGCCCCGAACTACATTCGGGGAGCGCAAATTCTATAATAAGATGGAGAATTTGCGCATCGCATTTATTTTTGTCAAGCTCATTTTGCCCTGAAGGGCAAACCGAAGTGCAAGAAAAAGAATACAAACTATTATTTTCTTGCACTTTGGCAACTAAAAATCGGCTTTTCAAAAAAATATAAAGCCAATTTTTAGTTGTGAGCAGACAATAAAAAAACGTACAGACCTTTCAGCCTGTACGTGTATGAAATCATAGCATAAAGCATAGTAACTTCAAAGCGGTTTCAGAGTCTATATAAGCAAAGATACCTTTTACTACTCTTATTGACCTTTCACAAGCTGATAAAACTTATAAAAACAATAAGGCAACAGAAGTTGCCAGCCGAACAACTCGTTCGGCGGTCGGCATTTGACCCGCTGTCCGTATGGCGTTTATCTCCCGAGAGGGGAGAGGTCAAAAATCTTGCTCTGAAACCGAAGCTTCTCTGCAATTTTATTCATTTTAACATAAAATGAGATTTTTGTCAATAGAAAAGCCGTCAGTGCGGCAAATTATTTTTAAAATTACAGCGCCCTGATATAGGCTATGGCGAGGAATACGAGAAGTCCCGCCTGCCACGCCAGTCCTGCGACGTTTACTACCCAGAAATACCAGTGCCTGGTCTTGTGGCGGAAGAGCTTCATTCCCGCGAGAGCGCCGAGAGCTCCGCCGAAGAAGCCGAAGCCGAGGAGAGTTGCCTCCTTGGTGCGCCATTTTCCCTTCTCAGCCTTGACCTTGTCCGCCTTGTAGAGTATCAGCGCGATAAGCGACATCACCGCGAAAAATGCGGCTGCTCCGATAAGTAAGTATTTCTCCATATTATTCCTCCTGTTCGCTTAAGCTGAAATCGGTGTCGAGCGTGCAGTACAGCTCGTATTCGGGGTAGGCTTCCCTCACGCGGCGGACTGCCTCTTTGTATACGGCGTTTCGGTCGGGAGCGTCAAAGCTCACGATGATATCGAACTGTATGCGCTTCTGCTCCTCGTCAAGATAGAAGCCGTGCGCCTCAAGAACGTGCTCCACCGACATCGCGATGTCGTATATCTGCCCGCGTACCGCTTTTTCTCTTCCGTCAAGCTCGCTGTAGGTGTAAACGCTCAGCGCCGTCAGGATTATCCCGTGGCGGACGTACAGCTCTATCGCTATCTGCCGCTGGAGCTGGTCTATCTCGCGGGCTGTCAGTGTGTCGGGGACCTCGATGTGTCCCGAGCAGTTGAATTTGTCGGGACCGTAGTCGTGGAAGATGAGGTCGTAGACTCCGCGCACCTGCGGGAACGTCATAATGCACTCCCTGACCTTGCGGGCGGTCTCTACGCTCACGCGCTGACCTATCAGGTGCGATATCGTCCTGGTGAGCATTTCAATACCCGATTTTACGATGATGACCGATATCACCGCACCGAGCCACGCTTCAAGGCTGATGTGCCATATTATGAAGATTATCGCCGCCGCGAGCGTAGAGGCGGAGATTATCGAGTCCATAAGGGCGTCCGTGCCCGAATTCACCAGCGAATCTGAGTTCACGCGCCTGCCCGTTTTCTGCACGTATGTGCCGAGTATGACCTTCACGATTATCGCTACCGATACTATCACTATCGCTGCCGCCGAGTAGTCGGGAGTCTCGGGGCGGATTATCTTCTTCACCGACTCCACAAATGACGTGATACCTGCGTAAAGTATGATGACCGCGATTATCATCGAGCTAAGATATTCGGCTCTGCCGTGTCCCCACGGGTGCTTGCGGTCAGGCTGCTTCTTGGCGAGCTTCGTGCCGATTATCGTTATCAGCGACGAGGCTACGTCGCTCATATTGTTTACCGAGTCGAGCGTTATCGCGATAGAGTGCGAGAGAAGTCCCACTATCGCCTTGAATGTCGCGAGAAAGACGTTCGCGATTATGCCGATTATGCTCGTTCTGACTATCGTGCGCTCCCTCGTGCGCTCCTCAAGCGTGCGGGTGCTGATTGTTTCCGATGACATTTTTTCACCGCCTCATTTCATATTACATCTATTATAGCAAATGCGACTGCCCTTTTCAAGTGCGGAATGTAAGCGCGTGCAAATATATTAGAACTCAGAACTCAGAGCTCAGTGTAGGGGCGGCGTTCCCTGCGCGTTTTTGTGTAGGGACGACCATTGGTCGTCCGTGAATATATGAGAAAGCAGCGGACGAGCAATGCGCGTCCCTACAAATGGTTGCGGCGGATTTTGCGGTATAATGGCGGGCGCACGGAATGTGCCCCTACACTGAGTTCTTATAAAAAGCTTGCTTTTTGTGAGTGGTTGTGGTATACTTAATCGTACTTGGTCTATGAAAGGATAGTTACTATTGAAATCAAACTTTCTGCGCGGTATGAACCACGGTATACCTATCGCGCTCGGTTACCTCTCAGTCTCCTTCGGCTTCGGTATACTCGCCGTTGAGAGCGGGCTCTCCGTGCTCCAGTCATCGGTGATATCGGCGTCGAACCTCACCTCAGCGGGTCAGATAGCGGGCGTCGGAGTCATCGCCGCGGGAGGCACTCTCCTTGAGATGATACTCGTCCAGCTCGTCATAAATATTCGTTACTCGCTTATGGCGCTCTCGCTCTCGCAGAAGCTCGACAGGAGCTTCACTGCGCCGCACCGTCTGCTTGCCTCCTACGGCATCACAGACGAGATCTTCGCCGTCTGCTCGGCGCAGAATGGGACGATAACTCCCGCCTATATGTACGGTATGATACTCATTTCTATGGCAGGGTGGGTGCTCGGTACCTTTCTCGGAGCCTCGGCGGGAGAGGTGCTGCCCGATTCAGTCACTGCGGCTATGGGGATAGTGCTGTACGGTATGTTTCTCGCGATAATTATCCCGCCCTCGCGCAGGAAGAAAAGCGTGCTCTTCGTGACCGTTATTGCGGCTCTGCTGAGCGTGCTCTTCAAGTACGTGCTCACTATGATCTCGGGCGGTTTTGCTGTCATCATATGTGCCATCGCCGCCGCGGGGCTCGGAGCTGTGCTCTTCCCTGTGTCCGATGAAGAAGAGGAGGCGGGAGAATGACAGTCGCAGTTTACATTTTCGTTATGGCGGCGGTGACCTACATCATCCGCATGGTGCCGTTTACCTTCTTCAGAAAGAAGATAAAGTCGCGCTTCGTGCGGAGCTTCCTTAAATATATCCCCTATGCGGTGCTCAGTGCGATGACTATTCCCGCTATCTTCACAAGTACGGGAAATGTCGTGACCTCTGTCGTCGGCACGCTCGTTGCTGTTGTACTCGCATTCTTCGACCTGCCGCTCATCGTTGTGGCTCTTGCCGCTTCGGCTTCTGCCTTCATCACGGGCTTGTTCATATGAAAAAACAGCTGTCAGTTTTTCCGCTGACAGCTGTCTTTTTTTACATTATCGCTCTCGCTTCAGATGTCGGGCAAACGGTGGCTGTTATCTGCCTCGTGTGTGCCGATCTGCTCGTCTGGAGGCGTATCTGGTCCACAAGCATTGCGATGAATTCCGAATTCGTCGGACGGTTCGTGAAATAGGTGTCGTCGTAGCCGAGGACAAGATATATGCTCGTCTTGTCCGCACGCTCCCACGCCGTCTCGATAGCCTTGCGTATCGCACGCTCTATACGTGCGGGAGTTGTGTCGTATTTCTCCGCGATGAACGGGTACAGCCCCTTCGTGATGTTGTCAATGAGTGACCTGTCGCGCAGACATTCGAGCACGCTCGTGCGTATGTACCTGTATCCCTTCAGATTCGGAGGTATGCATATCTTCTTTATCATCTCCGTTACGATTATCTCGGGGTCTGCGCTGTTCTTCGCCACCGACCGCTTCGATACCGCGTATACTGCCTCCGCAAGCTCGTCAAAGTCGATCGGCTCGACCATAAAGTACGACGCTCCGCACCTCATCACCTGATTCTCAATGAAGGGATTGTGAAGCTCCGAAAGGACTATGAATGCGGGCAGATGCGTTGTCTTCCTGCTCAGCTCGTTTATCAGCGCGACTACGTCCGAGTCGCTGAGCGTCAGGTAGCTGATGACCACATCGGGCGCTTCCGAAAGTATCGAGTTGATTATCGCCCTTTCGGTGTTGCTTCGGGTGTACGCCGTCAAGCCGCGTTCTCTGAGTGATGATGCGATGGTTGTTCCGATTGCTGCGGTGTTGTCGCAGACTAATGCTTTGATGTTTGTTTGGTTCATTTCTGTGTGTTCCTTTCTTAAAAAAATTACAGGAAGATTATAGCTCATATTTCCGATTTTTGCAAGCATTTTTTTAGGGCGAGTGACGAAAAATTCAGACATGACCAAGAATATTTCCCTTTGCAATATAATAATTATTACAAATTGCTAAAATCAGCCGCAAATATACGTACAGTTATTGTATTTGGTTATAAAATAAACTTTTATTCTCTGCTCTTGACTTTGCTTCCCAAATGTTGTATAATGTTTATTGTGATTTGCGAGTGTGCTGGAATAGGCAGACAGGCACGTTTGAGGGGCGTGTGTCGTAAGACGTATGGGTTCAAGTCCCATTACTCGCACCATAGTGGACAGATGGCTGAGCTGGTCTAAGGCGCACGACTGGAACTCGTGTATACGTTAATAGCGTATCGAGGGTTCGAATCCCTCTCTGTCCG
>JAFXXD010000012.1 GCA_017542475.1 Ruminococcus sp.
CCTGAGCTTCTTTCTTTGTGGAGAAACCACGCTTCTGTGTCTGCTTGCGTTCTCCACGGCTGTCGGTGTAGCGGTAGATCACACGCCACTTGCTGCCGTCCTTGTAGACTGACATCGTATCACTTCCTTTCGCTGTCCTCAGCAGAACCGCCGTAGCAAGTTCTTTCGAGGAAGTATTGTCTGTTCACTCTGCCTGAGATCGTGATATATCCCTTGGCTTCAAGCTCCTTGTTGAGCTTCTGCACTATCTTATAAGCATAGGACTTGGATACATCAAGCTCCCTGGCAACATCTTCTACTCTCATAAAATTTTTATCTGTCATTAAGAGTATCTCCTTTCTCATAACTTAACTCTAAATCGTTAAGTTCCGATTTTATTATACTAAACATATAACGTTATGTTAAGTATAAAATAACTAAACATTTTTATTTCTACTATCTTGGCAAACACTAAGCATATATGTTATAATTGATTTGTGAAATATGGCGGCGCAGATCGTCAGCCGATTGAAAATGGAGGGCAACAATATGGCAATAGGTGAGAGGATCAGGTTTATCAGAAACCTCAGAGGTATGACGCAGAAGTTCTTGGGCTTGCAGGTCGGCTTCTCGGAACGGACAGCCGATATTCGTATGGCGCAGTATGAATCCGGTTCGAGAACGCCCAAAGCTGACCTTGTAGAGCAGCTTGCCGATGCACTTGACGTATCGACCGAGGCTCTGAACGTACCGAACATTGACAGCTACACTGGGCTTATACACACGCTGTTTGCTTTAGAGGACTTATACGGCTTCAAGATCGACCGTCTGGACGGAGAAATATGTATCCGCATCAACAGGCAGAACGGCTCGACCTTTGCGAAGATGACAGGTCTGCTCGAACCCTGGGAGGAAATGGCTCAGAAGTACCGCAATGGGGAAATCAGCCGTGAGGAGTATGATCAGTGGAGATACAGGTATCCGAGGTCGGAGGCGGAGAGGAATAATCTTGCTCATAATAATAATGACTAACCACTTTATGAAAGGAGCAGCAATGAGTATTGAAGATATTAAAAATGATATTAGAGACCTATTGGCTGATGTAAGTCAAGTTTCGGATAAAACATTAAAAGAAGGTACGGAAGAGATTGTTAATGGTATATCAGCAACTTTATTGTCTGAATACGAACATCATGAATTGGCAATTATTCCTTTGGAACCTGATTTAGTGGCATACTGCTTTAGCGAAATCTTAGGTTTTAAGGTTGAGCGCCGCATATTCGAGAAAATGGATTATATTATAGATTTTGATTATAAAGGGTCATTTGCTTCTATTCAGCATTCCAAATTGAGCTATAGATTGAATATTGTAACGAAATATAAAACAGAATTCCTACTAATACTTGAAAAAATAAAGCCTTTGATTGAACAATTATTTAGCCTATTGGCAGAGAAATCATTATCCACAGATGATTTTTCAATGAAGAATGAAGCGCCTGAATACCTTTCAAAACTGGAATTTTACCAAAATCGTATTGAATCTTTAGAAAACAGACGAGATTTAATTACTGAAAAACTATATGGGCAATATGATGTTATAAAACTTGAGCGTGGAGAATGTTGGAAGCCAAAAGGTCAAGAATATCTAAACAACTTATCAAAAGAGATTGAATATGACATCGAAGCGTATATAGACACATTTTATTCCGCAATAGAACATATTTTAACTATGCTTTACCCTTTTATCGCAGGTACAGGTATTTCTTTTTATAAGGATTACTTGCGCAATACAAAATGGACATGGAAAGCAAAAATTAACAGCGTGTGTGGAAGCACAGTACCTACGGATATTGTAGATAAACTTGATAAAATAAAGGAAGTTTATCGAAATCATAATGCACACGGTGCTTTTTCGAGAGAAATGATGGCATATATTCAAATTCCGAATTTTGGAAGATTTCCTATCTACATAGGTAAGAAGTATCTTAAAGGCTTTGCAGAAGGTGAAAGCGATAGTATAACATTTGATATGTACTTATCAGCCAAAAAAACATTTTGTGACTTTATTGGCTTCCTTGATTCACATTTTTCTATTCCAATGCTCATGATTCGCAGCGGACTTCCTATTCCAACAGATACAAGTCTATACATGAAAGGCATAACAAGTAAAGAAGACGCAGAAGAATTTGTTGATAAAATGTGGTATGAGATTGATAATCAATTCAATATGGATTGGTAACATAAACACAAAAAGAGCTATCCGATTCAAATACGAATCAGATAGCTCTTATCTTTTCAGACAATATTTATATTACTGTTGCCGATGATAGAGAATTGTTGCCAAATCGTTGCCACTTAGCTTAACTATGCCTTGAAAAGCACGGTATTACGCCATTTCAGCAATCGCTTGCATTATTCCCACTCAATAATAGAAGATAAAATCTTTTGATATAGTGCTTCTTGTCCAAAGCACAGGAAGCATTTTTTGTGGTTGTGGTGAATAGAAAAAACGCCTCCTTTGTGGTATCGTGGTGTCGGAGGAGGTGAGAAAATGGGCAAAAACAGGACGATACCGTTCGGCTACATGATGCAGAACGGTAAATGGGGAATAATAATACAAGATACCAATGATTTGTTGAGATATTGCCAATTGTCTAATGTGGTAATAACTGATATACAATCAAAGAAATGTGAAGAAACAATTAATGATTTGAAAAGAATTATGATGGCTTAATTGTCATCCTACCAATCTGTGCCGAGATAGTCCTATTCTTTTTATTATTATGTTAGTATGTCATTGAAAAAAGGCAACTCTACATAGGTCAAGGGGAGATATTTGCCTACTTTACCGCGTTTTATATCGTATCTAAATTGCTCCACCTCTACAGCGCCAATGGGGCGCGCGCAGTTTCGCGGTTCAGTTTTACTGAGCCGCGAATTTTTTTATTCCGCGTTCCATAACGAATAAAAATCGGAGTGGTGATATTTAGATGAACATATATGAATTCATGAGCAGGCTGTATCCTGCCGTAACCGACAGCGAAAAAAAAGCAGGCAATATCCATTATTATGCTCAGAGCAGTATCACCTGTTATGTGATAAAAGGAAAGCACGGCGACTTGCTCATAGACACGGGAATGCCGCAGGTATGGGACGGTCTGAAACGCTGGCTTGAAAGTTATGATGTAAGATATGTTCTGCTGACGCACGCTCACGCCGACCACGACTGGAATGTGAGAAAGCTCCAGCGGACAGGAGCAAAGATACTGCTTTGCGAAAGAGACAAAACGCTTCGCCGAAATTATATGTCGCAGAGGGTAAAGCCGACATTGCCGAGGTATACATTCCGAAATTACACACAGTGGATAAACGGAAGCATTTTCAGAAGTCCTGCGTATGATGCTGACTATTATTTTGGCAGCAGCGAGCGCGGTTTGCTGCGTGAACTCGGATTTTCTGCCGATATAGTGCCGCTTCCCGGACATACATTCGGCTCGGTCGGTGTTATTGGCAATGGAGTCCTCTACTGTGGAGATGCTTTCACCGCACTTTGGAAACGTCCTGACATAACTCCTCATGCGGTCAGTCCGAAGCTGATGCGAAAGTCCCTCGAACGAATAGCTGCGCTCTCGCCTGAGTGGTTAGCGTGCGGACACGGGCTGCCAATGAGGTTTGAAAAGGCTTTGCCTGTAATTGAAGAATATCTCAGTAAGAACAAATAGAATTTGGAGAAAAGAATATGAAAACAAAGAAACGTATCCTGTTTGCCGCTTTAATACTGATTCTGCTGTCAGCATTGACCGTTTGCTTCTTTCAGTTCACGCAGTGCGGCTATCTGATGACAATTCCGTACAGGGCGTCATTCACTGAAATAGACGAGCACGTTTTCGTCAACAAAAACAATTCTATGAACAGTAAGGAGATACTCTCCCTAATTGGTCAGGCTAAAGAGCGTGACGAGGCTTTTTTCGGAGAGCTGCATTTTACAGATGATACATACTTCATTTTCTGCGATGATGAGAAGCTCATCGGAAAGCTCGGTGAAGACCACGCAGCTGTCACTCCGAGCGTACTGCTGAAAAAACATTATATCTGCATATCCGATGACTACCTCGACCTCGATATTCTCGCGCACGAGATAACTCACGCGGAGCTTCATACCCGTCTTTCGCGTAGCGCTCTGAAAAGGATTCCGACATGGTTCGACGAGGGACTTGCCACGCAGAATGACTACCGCGAGATGTACAGCGAGGAGCAGTGGGTCAGTCAGACCGACAACGGAAAGAATACAATCGCTCCCGAAGATATGGACACTCCGCAGGAGTTCTATGCAGGCGAAAAAGATGACAGGCGCTTCCGCTATCTGAATGCAAAGCACGAGATGTCGGTGTGGATGAAAGCACACGGACAGCAGGGCTTGCTGGAGCTTATAAATAAGCTCAATGACGGAACGGATTTCAATACTGCATATGAAGAATAAATAGAATGCCCCGCTTCAGAAAAGCGGGGCATTCTATTGGCATTACTGTTTACACACTTCATTTATTATTACCGAGTGTTGGCTGTGCGGTGGTGTTTTTGGTCATTTCCTTTTTCTGCTCCATAGACTTGGCATAATCCCCCTTTATCTTCTCCTGCTGCTGTATCCTCTGCTTTTCGTGAAGGGCGTTCTGCATAAATTTTCCGTAGAAGTTTTCGCCTTTTGTTTTGATCATGTCATCGACCATTCTGTCGAGTGCGCCAATTGAGGTACCGCCGTAGCTCAGTACAGTGTCCTTGAATGGTTCGCTTTCAAGAATCCTCACCGCCTCGTTATTAAAGGTAATGTCATTTGGTTTGTCACCCTTTTTCTCATGTATCTTTGCGTTTATAAACAGCGCGGTAAGATTAAGCACACCTCTTTTAGCAGCCTCATACTCCATATTGCCAAGCTCATTCTTACCATTCTCCAGGCTTTGGATGTATACATTCGGGTCATGACTGAAGTGGTAATCATATTCTACACCGCTCTGCTCTGTCCCCTTTTCGGGCTCGTTATTCTCCTTTTCAGGCTCGTCTGTCTCTATTTCGGGCTCATCTGTCTCTATTTCAGTCTGCTCGGATTCCTTTGCGGCATCTTCTGAAGTATTGCTCTTTGCCTCTTCAGCAAGGCGTTTTCTTTCCTTGGCAGCCTCCATTTTCGGGTCGGGCTGGTATTCCACACCCATTTCCGTAAGCTTCTCCTCAATGGCACTGATAAGATTCAGGCTCGACTCATAGCGATGCCTGCCCATAGGAGTTTTGGGGCGCCAGTTCATATCATCGTATTCCACACCCGCCTCTTCTCTCTTTGAGCCTGCGTATTTCATCGCTTCTTCTCTGGTCTTGAGCATGGACTTTATGACCGCCGCGTTGGCTTCTTCAAACTTATCGGTGACATTTATGGAATGGGCTATCTGCATATGCATATCGTGGTATGCGTTAACGAGAGCCTTGTGCTGACCTGATGAGCCTCTCAAGCCTAAAAAGCCCTTATCCTCAAGACCGACAGATGCCCTTTCCATCTTTGTGTTGAGGTCTCTGAGGAATTGTCTTTCGTTCTCGGGGCGGTAAATGCTTTCTTTCCTGGTATTTGACTTAGTCTTGCCTGTCTCCGGCTCGGTCTCGCCTGTCTCCGGCACGGTCTCACCTTTTTCCGGCTTGGTCTTGCCTTTTTCCGGCTCGGCCTCGCCCTTTTTTGACTTTGTCTTATCGGGAGCTTCCTTTTCATTTGCTTTCCTTTTTTCAGCTTCAAGAGCATCCATGGCTGGTATATCCCTCTCAATATCCCAAGTGTTAGGTGTGATGCCCATCATGCCACCAATAAGAGCAACTGCCTTCTCATATTCATCATTGTCGACTGCATCGACTCCTGCATTGTAGTTGTTTTTCTTTCTAAATGGTATTTTGGGATTGTTATTATCTGCGTTGCTTCTTTCGTTGAGCCAGTCAAAGAAGCCCTCAAGCTTGTTAAGCCCCTGCTCGACCGTCTTTTCGTCATCAGAGCAAAGATCGCCGATTCCGCTTACGATCCTCTTGGTCTTTTCATCCTTGTTGAAATAGCCTTTTTCGTATGCAGTCTTGTAGCTTTCATGCATCCTGATAAGTGTATACTTATCCCATTGATCAATTTCAAGTACCACTGCAGCTGTCATTTTTCTTGGCATAGATCATCACTCCTAATACTTATCTGAAAATCAGATGACTGAATAACATTCTCTGATAATAATACCCCTGAAATCATATAAATGGTTGCATAAAAAATTTCTTATCAAGTATCGGAATCCGCAAAGCTCAAAACGCCTCGGCTCTGTCGGTGCATATACGAACCGATAGCAGATAAATCATCAGATAGGCTATTGACAAGTACTGTCATATCTGCTATACTGTATATAAGTCGATATATACGATGTGGCAAAGGAGACGCTATGGATATCATAATAAAGAATAAGTCCGAGCTGCCGATATATGAGCAGATAGAGCAGCAAATAAAGGCTCAGATACTCGACGGCACCCTCGCTGAGAACGAGCCTATGCCCTCTATGCGGCAGCTCGCACGCGACCTCAAGATAAGCATAATCACGACTACGCGCGTCTACAATGACCTCGCTGACGCGGGCTTCCTTGTCTCGGCAGCAGGCAAGGGCTTCTTCGTAGCTCCGCGCACGGACGAGCTCCTGCGCGAGCGGATGCTCTTTGAAATGGAGGACAGCCTGCTGAAGGCGGTCGAGAGCGGACGTAGCATAGGGCTCACAGACGATGAGATAGCCGACGCACTTAAAAGGATAATGGAGGAATAAATATGGAAAACATTCTCGAAATAAACGGACTGTGCAAGACCTACGGTGACTTCTCGCTCAAAAGCGTCACATTCTCCCTGCCGAAGGGCTATATTATGGGCTTTGTCGGGCAGAACGGCTCTGGCAAGACGACCACTATCCGCTCGATACTCAATATGGCTAAGACCGACAAGGGAAGCATAAAGATATTCGGGCTCGACAGCGTCAAGGACACCATTGCCGTTAAGGAGCGTCTCGGCGTGGTATTTGACAGCCTCTACCTCGCCGAGCACCTCAGCGTGAAGCAGCTTGAAAGGCAGATACGCCCCTTCTACAAGGAGTGGGACACAAAGGAGTTCTTCCGCCGTATCAGCGAATTCGGTCTGCCCGACAGCAAGAGCGTCGGAACATTCTCGAAGGGTATGAAGATGAAGCTGATGATAGCTGTCGCACTCTCGCACAATGCCGAGCTGATGATACTCGACGAGCCTACGAGCGGTCTTGACCCCGTTGCACGCGATGAGCTCCTCGACATATTGACCGAGTACATCGCAAACGAGAACAGAGGAGTGCTGTTCTCCACGCATATCACCGCCGATGTTGAGCGTATCGCGGACTATGTCACCGTGCTCCACAACGGAAAGGTGTGGTTCACGGGTACGAAGGACGAGCTCACCGAGAAATACGCCGTCCTGAAGGGTGCGGAGAAGTATCTCCCCGACGGTCTGAGGGAGAAGCTGATAGGCTTCCACGCCTACCGCAACGGATTCGAGGCTCTTATCAGCACCGACGACCTCAGAGGTCTGCCCGACAAGCTCGAATACGAAAAGGCGAGCATCGACGAGATGCTGGTCTACATCGCAAAGGAGGACAAAAATGAGGGACACTCTGATAATAATGAGGTTTGACCTCCTCACGGCGTCACCCTTTGCCGTGAGAGGCTTTATCCTCGTCGCAATGCTGTGCGTGTGGATGGGACTGTTCTATGCCCCGATAACGCTTGCTTTCATCGTATTCGGAGCTCTGCCGTTCGTTCTGCCGCTGAACGGTGTCGCCGACAGGAGCGATTTTGCCAAGCTCTACGGTGTAATACCGATCTCACGCAGGAACATCACCCGCGGCAGATTTATATACATCTTCGCCGTGTTCTTCCTGACAGAGCTTGCGGAGATAGCCTTTGCGGTAATCTCGCATACGTTGAACCTTTCTCGCCTTCTCCCAGACAGAAACAGCGCTCTTATGGAGTACGTGAAATATGCCTTCGAGAAGGAGGCGACAACTCTGCTCGTGGTATTCGTGCTGTTCACGGCGGTATGTATCTTTGTAGCCTATATGGAGATGATGGTGCAGATATTCGGCGCGGAGAACCTGTTCAGGATAATGACGGCGTCCGTACTTGTCGCTCTCGGAGTTTTCGCGGCATACTGTATGTGTGAAATGACGGGTCACGGCATTGTCTACAGCTTCGGCATAAACTATTACATTGTGAACCTGCTGGATTATTTAGAGTACACGATACCGTTCGGCATAGCGCTGAACATAATAGCGCTGGTATTATGTCTCGTCTTCGGCAGGATAACTGCGCGGAGACTTTCCAAGCGCGAGCTGTGAGGAGGTGCGGGAATGAATGACTCAAAGAGACTGCTGAATATCGTCCGCAAGGACGCTATTGCAATGACAAGCGGCAAGGGAAACGCGCTGATAATGTTCCTGCTCCTGTTTTTCGTGCTGGGAGGTCTTACCCTTCTCTTCCCCGTCAGCGGACTTGTTGCGCCGTGCATAATGGGTGCGGGCTTCGCTTCAATGCTCTTTCAGAACGAGAGTCGCTACCACAGCGAGCGCTTCAACTGCGTGCTCCCGATATCGCGCAGAGATCTCGTGAAATCGCGCTTTCTGCTGTCGTATGTGCTGTACGCCGCGGCGTGTCTGCCATTCTATTTTGTAATGCTTGCGTCGCAGTTCGTTATACGCTTTTTAGCCGGCGACGAATTCTACTCAAAAATCAACATTATAGGCAAGCTCACGGTGAAAACGGGCGGTGCGCTCACCGAGACCGAAGCGCTGAACCTGCTCTTCATAGCCGCGTTTTCTTTCGGAGCGGTACTGCTCTCGGGCAGCCTGAAAAGCTATTTCAGCGGCAGCGGCTTTTCCTCCGCCGCGGACACCTCCGACCCGAGCCGCAAAAACAAGATGTGGCTGAAGCTGTATATTCTCGCTGCGGCGATTTTCGTGATATGGGGACTTGTCATCGTCGGCATCATCGACCTCGGCGAGCTTTTCGACATTTTTACAGGTCTGTTTTCACAGCTCGCAGCGGCGGCGGGCGGATATATGCTCGCCGCGGTAATGCTTGCGGTGGCGGCTATGGCAGTGGTGTACAGGTACATCTGCACCGTGCTCGAATACGACGAAAAGGAACTGTAGGAGGGCTGAGTATGAACAGGATAATGAAACGCTTTTCGGCGGCTCTCTGCACGGGAGCAGTGCTCTCCTCGCTGACCTCATTCGCCGTCCGTGCTGGAGCTACAGCGGACACCGTTCTGCCGTCGGGAATGACTGTTGCAGAGGTCGAGCACGAGCTTGATTTCAACGAGGGCGACGTCACAAACGGAAGCGGCAACAAGTACGGCGCGACGGCTGTCGGCATATTCAGGGGCGATGATGTCCTGCTCGAAGGCTACTATGCCAAGAGCGACATTGAGAACGATATCCCCACGAGCATGGACACCGTTTTCGAGTGGGGAAGCATATCGGCAACGCTCGTGTGGGTCAGCGCAATGCAGCTGTGGGAGCAGGGAAAGCTCGACCTCGACCGCGATGTGCGCGAATACCTACCCGACGGCTTCTTTCAGCGCCTTTCCTACGATGACCCGATAACAATGCTCGACCTGATGAACCACCAAGGCGGCTGGCAGGAGACCACCCGTCCGCTGTTCGTGGTTGACGGCGAGGAGATACCGCCGCTCAAAGCTGCATTGCAGGATATCGAGCCCGAGCAGGTCTTCCGCCCGAGCACTGTCACTGCCTATTCCGGCTACGGAGCAGCTGTGGCGGGCTATGTCGTGGAATGTGTCAGCGGTACGGACTACTGCGAATACGTCCACAGGAATATCCTCGAACCGCTCGGAATGGAGCATACGGCGATAAATGCCGACCACAGCGACAATGAGTGGGTGCAGGAGCAGCGCAAAAAAGAAAAATGCTACGAGTTCCTCGCCGTCGAGTACATTGACCTCGGCAATCAGCTGTATTACTGCCCTGTCTACCCCTGCTGCTCTGCGGCGGGCACTATGTCAGACCTTATGACCTATGCGCAGGCTCTTGCGGATAAGGACTCGCCTCTGTTCGGGAGCTCCGATACTTGGAAGGAAATGTTCACAGGTACGAGCTTCTACGGCGATTCGGATATACCCTCGATAGCTCACGGCTTCCTCTGCGATGAGCATTCCGTGCGCACATTCGGGCACTCGGGCGATACCGAAATGAGCCACGCCGATATGATACTCGACCTTGATTCGGGGACGGGTCTTGTCCTTATGACGAATCAGCAGGGCGACACCGTCAACAACTTCGCAGCGGAAACTCCCGAGCTCGTTTTCGGCAAGCTTTCACCCGACAAATACACCTCCGATACAGCGGAAAAGGCGAAGCTCAGCGGATACTATCTAAACGCGAGAGGCATACACAAGGGTATGCTGAAATTCACCGATTACCTCGGAGCTGTAAATGCGGGCAGGATCGGCGAGCCGCTCGACATCGGGAACGGCGTTTATCAGATAAACAGGAAGCTGCCGACACTCGTAAATACCGAGATCAGGCTCGACGAAAGCTCTGAGCTGTACGGCGCTGAGACTCTCTCCGACGGGACAGCACTGCTCCGCCGTCCCACCGAGGACAGGATACAGCACAGATACTACCTCGCGGAGCTCGGTCTGCTGACGCTGTACTTTCTCGCGGCAGCGGCGGGAGCGTTCCTCATACTTACGAAGCACAGGCTGAAAAAGCACGGCAGGCTCGAAAAGAGCTTCTGCAGCTCGATGATGACTGTCGGATATGCCGCAGGCATAATCTCCGCCGTCACGCTGCTGACTGCATACATCATATTCAGCAGAAGCGGGAATGTTCTCCCCGAAGCGGCGCAGCTTACGGCGGGCAGGCTTCAGCTGCTGTGCGTGCTCCTGTGCGCGTTTTCGGCTGTAACGGCTGTGGCGGCTGTGATAAGGGAGAAGAAACGCATCGTATACTATATCGCAAATACAGCGTACAACGGAATTGTAATCGGTGCGGTATTATTCTTTGAAATGTACAGGTAATGAAGCGTGCTGATGTATTCTTTCCTATTCGGTATGCATAATTCAGTTCATAAAAATAGGGCAGCACCAAACAGTGCTGCCCTTCGTTTTGTATTATTCTACGGGGAATTTGTCAATGAGGTGTGCGTCCATCTGCTGTATCAGCAGTGCGTCCTTGGCAGTCACGCCGGGCTCGCCGTCAACGTCCGCATTGATAAGTCCCTGCTCGGAAAGTCCGTACTTGTCACGGTTGCCGAGGTGCTGGAGTATCGCTACCGCATCGGCTACCGTCACCTTCTTGTCGAGGTTAGCGTCTCCGACAAGCTTCTCCCCTGCCTCTGCCGAAGCAGTGGTCGTATCGGCGGGCTGAGTTGTCTGCGACGGTCTTGTGCGTCCTGTAGACTCCGCAGATGTCGATGCAGATGTTACAGGCGCGGTGGTTGCCGAAGATGTAACAGTCGTTGTCGTTGTAGTCACGGAAGCGGAAGCTGTGGTCGAAGCAGTTGTCACAACAGCCTCTCCCTCATAGACAGCTCTGATAGTAACGTCGCCGTCAGCCCTGAAGCTGATAGTAGCGGAGTTCTTATCGCCTGCTGTGAGCTCTGTGCCCGTTATCTCCCAGTGGTCGAAGGACGCGCCCTCGAGAGGCTCTGCCGTAGCAGTCATCTCGTAGTCGGAGTGATACTTGCCCGTCCAGCTCGACTCGTCGAGACTGAGAGTGTTGAGCTTGACCGTACCCTTCGAGGTATCGGACTGAACAGTAACGTTGCTGAGCTCGCTCGTGAGCGAAGCCGCCTGCTTGAGAGTTCTTACAGCGTTGTCGAATCTGCTCCTGTAGAAGGAAGAAACTGTATTCGCCTCCTGCTGGAACTTGCCTGCGCCCTGAGTTGTGAACGAGAAGCGCTCGTAGGTATCGGCAACAGGCTCGCTGTACTTCGTGAATTTCTCGATCTCAGCTGTAGTCTTTTCGGTATCGAAGTTATAGTTAGCGATATCCATAAAGGTGCGCGAGAAGTCAGCCGCAAAGTCCTTGTCGCTCATAAGCTTCGTGAACGCCTTGCTGAGAGTATCGGTGTTCTGTCTGATACGGCTGAAGCTGTCGGCGCTTGCGGAATTCTGCTGAGTTCCGTACATACCCTGTCCGAGCTCGGTGTCAAAGAGGAACATACGCCACTTGCCGTCGCTGTAGGGATTCTCGGGGTCAACGGACTTCGAGCGCCATACAGCCGTGTTGTTCTGCGGCCAGTCGGAGTTGGCAATATAGATCTCGGACGAGAAGTAGTCCATAAAGCTCTGAACGTCTACCTTCTCGGCAAACTGACTGTATGTTATGCTGCCGTTTGCAACACCGTTGAGAAGCTGATCCCACTCCTCAAGGTCCTGATCTGTGCCCTCCTCAAGCTCGTTGTTCTTGATAAGAGCAACATCGCTCTTGGAAATGCCGTAATGCGACTTGATATAGTCGTCACTGACCTTCTCGGTTATCTGGTAGATTCCCCAGAATTCGCCGTCGATGAAAAGTATGCACTCGCTCATAGCCTGAGTAGCCATAGCTCTGTCGGAAACGAGCTGCTGATTCACGCTGTCGCGGAAGTAGAAACCGCCCGCGTCGTTGCCGCCGTTTCTGATAACGATATTCTCGTACTTCTTTATAGTCTTGCCGTTCTTAGCCTTGGTAGCCGTGCCGTCGAAGAAATCGTACTCGAGGTCGGACTTGCCGTAGTCCTGACGGGCGTAGATAGTAAAGCTCTTCTGTACCGAGTTGCGGCTCGCCGCGCCCTTGATACGGATACCGACGTTCTGCTTGACAACGGATTCGCCGCAGTCGAACATCTCGAAGGAAGCCTCACGCTCCCATTCTCTGCCCTTCTGGTTGTAGTTGGCGGGTATCTCCCACGGATTCATCATATTGAAGCCCCAGCCGCCGTCTCCCCAGCCGGGGATCTGCCAGCCCTGTCCGGGACCCTGACCGGGACCTCCGGGCTGAGTGGGCTGCTGCTGTTGCTGATAGTCGTCGTAGGTCTTGCCTCTTACGTAGATACCCTGCTCGTAGCCGAAGAGGTTATCGGGATCGGTGACAAGAGATACGACCTTCATATCCTTATAATATCCCGAGGCTGTCGTGCCTACGAAATATGTCTTTGTAACGGGCTCGCTGACACGTCCCGATGAATCGACCGCAACTGCGCGTATGATAGCAGCCTTGTCGATGAGATTCTTCGGAGCTGTAGCACCGCTTGCCGTAATATCCGTCTTCATACTGAGGCGGTTCTCGGTATTGCTCATATCGGTGATGTCAATGGGCCCCGTGTATTTCGTTGATTCTGTGGTCGGGTCGCTGCCGTCGGTGGTGTAGTACACCGTCGCGCCCTCGGGAGCGGTTATCGTGAGCGAGAAGCCGCTGTTGAAGAAGCCGCTGTCCTGCGAGAACTCGGGGAGATGTACCGCATTCGAGCCCTCGGGAGCTGTATTTGCCTGCCCCGGAGTGCAGCTGAGCACGTAGAAATCGCCGCTGCCGTCGGGGTACTGACCGTACGATGTATCTGTTGCGAGAGCGTCAAATGTGAGAGTGTCCACAGCCGCACCCGTGGAGTCGCTGAGGACGAGAGTCTCGCCGCTTGCGGACATACCAAACGGAGCGATAGTGCTGTTGGTGAGGGCTGCGTTGCTGTCGCAGTAAACGACAATGCTGCCCTTTGCGGGAATTACCGTACCCGAGGGGAATGTATACCTGAACGGCTCATTCTCCTTGTCGGACAGACCGTAGCCGCTGATATCGACGGAAGCTCCTGAGCTGTTATATATCTCTGCCCAGTCGTAGAACTGTCCATCGGGAGCGGGATTTTTTGTGTTTTTGGCGCAGACCTCATTGATGGTGACTGCACCTGCTGCGTCAGCGGGAACGGGAACCGTGCCTATCAGTCCCATAACCGCAGACAGGCTGACAATGCCTGCCGCAGCGCGCTTGAAGAATCGGTTTTTCATTGTAAAAAGTCCTCCTTTTCATTTTTACCCGTTCTGCTGACAAAGCTAAAACAGGCGTAAAGGTGTAACTTTCCCCTTCATGTTTTTCTATATCCCCTTCACGTTATCTATATGGTAAAATCATAACACAAAATACACAATTTGTCAATATCTATAGTACAATTCCGCAAGATTTGGTATAAAAAGCTCCCGAAAGCGTAATTTTTGCTTTTGAGAGCTTTTTCTCGTTCTATTATAGCTTTGAGTTTCTTCTACCATTTTTTATCAGACTTGACAATTTTTCCATAATTTTGACATCATTTTCACGCTTTTGCATAAAAGTATTGAATTCCGCTGCAAAATATGGTATCATTTGTTCATAGGCTGCGCTCAGGCGCAATAACGAGGTGAACGCAATATGAGAATACTATTGATAGGCGGTACGGGCACTATCAGCATGGCAATCACACGGCTGCTCGCGGAGAGAGGTGAGGAGGTCTACCTGCTCAACCGCGGGAACAGAAACAGCGGACTTCCCGCAAATGTGAGGGTCATCAGCTGCGACATCGGCGACGAGAAAAAAACTGCCGAAGCCCTCGGCGATATGAACTTCGACTGCGTAGGCGAGTTCATCGGCTTCGTGCCCGAGCAGGTCGAGTGCGACGTGCGGCTCTTCTCGGGACGGACAAAGCAGTACATCTACATCAGCTCCGCCTCGGCTTACCAGAAGCCGCTGTCGGACTACCGAATCACGGAGAGCACTCCCCTGTCGAACCCGCACTGGCAGTACTCCCGCGACAAGATAGCCTGCGAGGAGTACCTGATGAAGCAGTACCGCGAGAACGGCTTCCCTGTGACTATCGTCCGCCCGAGCCACACGTATGATGAGCGCTCGGTGCCGCTCGGAGTTCACGGCGACAACGGAAGCTGGCAGGTGCTCAGACGTATGCTCGACGGCAAGCCAGTCATCATCCACGGCGACGGCTCGTCCCTGTGGACTATAACACACAACAGCGACTTCGCAAAGGGCTACGTCGGGCTCATAGGCAATATCCACGCGATAGGACAGTCGTTCCACATAACCTCGGACGAGAGCGTTACGTGGAATCAGATATACGCCATTATCGCGGACGCTCTCGGCGTTGAGCTCAACGCGCGGCACATAGCGTCGGACTTCCTCAACGCGATAGGTCCGTATGATTTCGAGGGCACGCTCATCGGCGACAAGGCAAACACGGTGGTGTTCGACAGCTCCAAGCTCAAACGCGCAGTCCCCGATTTTACGGCGACTGTCCGCGCCGACCAAGGCATACGCAGAACGGTCGAGTACGTACTCGCGCATGAGGAATGCCAGAAGGCAGACCCCGAATTCGACAGCTGGTGCGACAGGGTCATAGCGGCATACGACAATCTCACAAACGATTTAAAGGAGAAATAACTATGGAAAATTTTCAGTTCTACAGCCCTACCGAATTCGTTTTCGGCAAAGATACAGAGGATAAGGCAGGCGAGCTCATCAAGAAGCACGGCGGCTCGAAGGTGCTCATACACTACGGCGGCGGCTCGGCTGAGAGAAGCGGTCTGCTCGGCAGAGTGAGGGCTTCGCTCGGCAAGGCAGGTATCGCATATGTGGAGCTCGGCGGCGTAAAGCCGAATCCGCGCGACACACTCGTATATGAGGGCATTGAGCTCTGCCGCAAAGAGGGTATCGACTTCATCCTTTCAGTAGGCGGCGGCTCGACCATTGACTCGTCGAAGGCGATAGCTCTCGGCGTGCCCTACGATGGCGATTTCTGGGACTTCTACTGCGGCAAGGCTGAGGCGAAGGCGGCTCTGCCCGTCGGCACGGTGCTGACCATTGCCGCCGCGGGAAGCGAGGGCTCGGGCGACTCCGTCATCACGAAGGAGGACGGCGGGCTCAAGCGCGGCACGGGCACTGACCTCATACGCCCGCGATTTTCGATACTCGACCCGCAGCTCACCTGCACCCTCCCCGCTTATCAGACAGCGTGCGGAGCTACCGACATTATGGCGCACGTATTCGAGCGCTACTTTACGAATACCACCGAGGTCGAGATAACTGACCGCCTCTGCGAGGCTGTGCTCCTCACGATGATAAAGGAAACTCCGCGCGTTATCGCTGACCCGAACAACTACGACGCACGTGCTAATATAATGTGGGCGGGAACTGTCGCGCACACGAACATAGTCGGCGTCGGCAGAGAGCAGGACTGGAACAGCCACGGCATAGAGCACGAGCTCTCGGCGCTGTACGACTGCGCTCACGGCGCGGGACTTGCAGTGATAATGCCCGCGTGGATGGAGTTCGTCTACAAGCACAATCCGCTCCGATTCGCTCAGGCTGCGACGAGGATATGGGGCTGTCAGATGGACTTCGAGAACCCCGAGGTCACGGCACTTGAAGGCATAAAGCGGTTCAGGAGCTTCCTGCACAGCATCGGTATGCCTGTCAATTTCGCGGAGCTCGGCGCGCGCGAGGAGGACATCCCCGCTCTCGTTGAGAAGTTCGGTATCGGCGGCGGCAGAACAGGCGGCTTCGTTCACCTGTCAGCCGAGGATATCGCGGAGATATACCGCATTGCTGCGAAGGCGGAATTGTAATATCGGTAAAGCAAATGAGAACAGCATACAAAATGGAATATCTGCGCCCCGTTGACGAAAAGTCCACGATAGAGATGATACCATATTCTCCCGAATACCGCGAAGAATACAGGCGGGTATACAACGAATGCTTCCGCGAGATGAGGAAAGCGCTCGATATCAAGCCCTACGACTTCATTCAGGACAACTCCTTCTTTGATTCAGGAATGGAGAACGTTTACCTTCTCACGGACAACGGCGCTCTCGTCGGGAGCGTCGCGATGAAAGACAGCGAGATAGACGACCTCATAGTCGCACGGGAATATCAGCGTCGCGGGTACGGCAGGCAGATACTCCTGTGGGCTCTGGAGCACATACGCTCCGAGAGGGTGGTGCTCCACGTCGCTGAATGGAACAAAAAAGCTGTCAGCCTCTATGAAAAGACAGGCTTTGAGATCGTTGACACAATTGAATTCTGAAAAGCAAAAGGGACGTCCAATGAACGTCCCTTTTCTTCGTTATTCGTTATCGTCTTCGTCAGCCTCGGGAACCTCCTCGAAGGAAACGTCCTCCGCAGGAGCCTCAGCCTCGGGAGCTTCATTCTCAGACTCGGGAGCACTTACTGCTCTGCCGCCGAGAAAACCCGAAAGTATGCTTCTGATGTCCACGCCTGTCGCCTCGGAAAGACCGTCGGTAACTCTTGTGGTGGAGCTTATGATGTCGCCAACCATTCTGCTCGAATTGCCGTCGCCGTACATAGTGATGCGGTCAACATTTTCAAGAGGAGCGGCAGCGTTCTTAACGACCTCGGGCAGAGCCTTGAAGTACATTTCAAGCACAGCAGCCTCGCCGTACTTCTTCATAGCCTCAGCCTTGGCGTTGATACCCTCAGCCTCTGCAAGACCCTTCGCGCGGATAGCGTCCGCCTCTGCCTTACCTACGGCAGCGATACCCTCAGCCTCCTGCATACGTGCGAACTTCGCAGCCTCTGCCTCAGCCTTCTGAGCCTCAGCCTCCTGCTCTCTCTGGAAACGGTCAGCCTCGGCTTCCTTCTTGAGCTGATACAGCTTCGCGTCAGCCTCCTGCTGAGCCTTGTAGCGGTCAGCCTCAGCCTTCTTCTTTATCTCGGCGTCGAGGGACTTTTCCTTTACCTCGGCTTCCTTAGCCTTGAGCTCTACATCCTTCTCGGAAGCAGCGATGTTGGCGTTTGCCTTCGATACCTCGATGGTCTTGCGCTGCTCTTCCTTCTGTATCTCGTATGCTGCGTCAGCGATAGCGAGCTGAGTGTCAGCTTCCTTTTTCAGTTCAGCCTGACGGATAGCGAGCTCGTTGTTCTTCTGAGCTATCTCGGTCTCAGCGAGCACCTTCGCGTCGTTGGCTTCCTTCTTTGCCTGAGCCTTTGCTATCTCGATCTCCTTCTCGGATTCAGCCCTTGCAATGGCAGCCTTCTTCTGAATTTTCGTGGTATTGTCGATACCGAGATTCTCGATGAGGTTCTGGTCGTCGGTGAAGTTCTGAACGTTGAACGATACTATCTCAAGTCCCATCCTGTTGAGGTCGGGAGCTGCGTTTTCCTGTACCTTCTCGGCGAAAGCCTTACGGTCGTTGACCATAGCTTCGAGAGTCATCTGTCCGACGATCTCACGCATATTGCCTTCGAGGACCTCACGCGCTACCTTTGCGATGTAGGTGGTGTCCCTGTTGAGGAAGTTCTCAGCGCCGAGCTTTATGATAGTGGGGTCACTGCTGACCTTCACATTTACGTTCGCGTCAACGTTTATATTGATGTAATCGGCTGTGGGAACAGCGCTCGACGTTTTGACGTCAACAGCGATGAGCTGTAATTTGAGCTTATCCACGCGCTCGAAGAACGGCACGCGGATACTTGCCTTGCCGATGATTATCTTTCGTCTCAGACCCGAAATGATGTAGGCGGTATCCGGGGGAGCCTTGATGTAGCCCATGGCAAGAATGATAGCGAATAGTGCGACACCCGCTGCAACAGCGATCGCGATAACGAGTTCGATGGGGAAATCCTGTAACATAGTATACCTCCTTCAGTAGTATGTCAGGTCGTTTTGTGACGTACACCGTCCGTGTACAATGAGCATTATACACTGTCCGAAAACGGTTGTCAATATCCCTCCAAACGGCGGTATATGTGGAAATACTATCATTTCAGATACAGAAATATATGTCCCGCGGCTGAAATTACAGGTTCGTATGAACCTATACTACGTTCACTTGATTATTTCTAGTCCGCGGCAGGCTTTTGCCATATAAAAAAATCTATGTCATTATTCCGACAAAATATGCGTTTATACTGTGGTATAATATCTTGCAACTATGATTCGGAGTGTGATAAATATGTATAAGCTATCGGACACAATGTGCCGCCCCACCGTGAGGTCTGCCGCGGGACTGCTCCTCTCCTTTGCGGGAGGCTTCATCTTCTCGGGGACTGCTCTCGCGGGCGCGGCTTCCTTCGCCGACATCTCCCTTGCGGGAGCTCTCGACCTGCCGTATGCGGCTGCGGCTCTTGCAGGAGCTATAGTCCGCGGTGTTTCGGCAGATTCCGTGGGCAAGGGCATAGTAAAGACTGCGGCTATGGCGTTCATCGTGATAGCCAAGCTGTTCGCGGGCGGAAGGAGCTCTCCCCTGCGCTGCGGTATCATTACCGCCGTGTCCGTAATGCTTGCTGGGACGTCCGTCTCCGCACTCATCGGCGAGCTCCCGCAGAAGCTCATTTTCTACGGCTTCTATGCAGCGGTCGCGGGCTTCACAGCCTACTGCGGAGCGGAGCTTACTACAGGTCTTGGGCGGGAGCACGTCATATCATTATCGGGATTTTCGGGCGGATGTTATGCCGTGATATATATAGTCTACATAGCCTCGCTGTACTCGCTGAAGCTCCCTGCCCTGAACGCGGGAGCAGTCGTCGGGATAGCAGTGACGGCTCTCGCCGCCTACAGCTACGGGAGCGCGGGCGGTGCGATATGCGGCGCCATGACCGCGTTTGCGGCGGCTCTCGTCTCGCCGCGGGACTGCATAGCCTCTGCCGTTTTCCCTGCGGCGGGACTTTTCGCGGGTCACGTCAGAAAGGGCAGACCGCTCCTGACCGCGCTTATTTTCGCGGCACTGTGCTACTCTCTCAGCGTGCTCACGGGTGCTCCCCGCGACGGCTCAGACATCACCCTGAGCGTGCTCATCGGAGGCGGTATCTTCGTCGCCGCCGCGCCCTATTTCTCGGACAAGTGGGTATCCGCCGAGCCTGCCTCCGAGCGCGGGAGCTCTGCCTCCGACAATGTACGGATCAGCTTCCTCTCGGACGTTATAGACGCCGTGAGAAGCGACGCGGTCAAGCTCTCGGCGGCACTGAGTGCGGCTGAAAGCGACAGCCGCTCCGATACAGTCAGCACGTGCGGGAGCTGCTCGCGCGGGAGCACCTGCCGCCGCCTTGACATCGAAGCCGCAGACGAGCTTGCACCCGATATCCCGCAGAGCTGTGTCCGCAGGCGTGAGCTCACCGAAGAGCTCGAACAGCTCCGCGAATTCCGCATCGCCGACCGCCTGCTGCGTCTGCGCCGCTCGCGAGACAGGAGCCTGCTCAACGAGCAATTAAGGCTCACTGGCGAGATACTGCGCTCCGCCGCTAATGAGCGTGAGCTCCGTCCGTCGGGACGGACTGCCGCAAAAATTATCGAGCTCCTGTCAGCGCACGGGATAGCTCCGCTGCGCGCGTCCGCCTGCTACAACAGCACGAACAGGCTCGCTGTCGAGCTCTACTACAGCTCCGAAAACACGGGGCTGAGCTCGTCACGTATCCGTGACCTCATCGCCGACGGGCTCGGCATAGAGCTGACTGCCGCCGCTCCCGTTAGCTCTGCTGACGAGCTCCGCCTCTGCTTCTACGAGAAGCCAGAGTACACGGTAGAGGTCTACTCCGCGTCGGTCTGCGCCGAGGGCTCGGAGGTCAGCGGGGACAGCTCCGCCGTGTTCACGGACGGCGGCGGGATATGCTATATCACGCTCTCCGACGGTATGGGCACGGGCAAGAGCGCCGCTGTTGATTCGCATATGGTCATCGCGCTTTTCCGCAGGCTCGTGTGCGGAGGTATGGACTGCGTCACCGCCGTGAAGATGGTCAACTCGGTAATGGTCGGCAAGTCGCGCGATGAGAGCTTTGCCACCTTCGACGCCCTCCGCTTCGACCCCGACTCACACACGCTGACTGTGCTGAAGTCGGGAGCGGCAGCAACTCTCATACTGCGAGGCGGAGAGGTACAGAAGGTGTCCGCTCCGACCTTTCCCGTCGGGATAAATGAGGCGGCTGAGGTCTACACCGCCGAGTATGAGGTCGAGGAGGGAGATATGGTCGTCGCCTTCTCGGACGGCATAAGCGAGAGCGAGTTCCCGTTCATACGCGAGCTCCTGCTCGGGAGCGGCGACATAAAGGAAATAGTCCGCGAAACAGCGCTGAAATCAGCCTCCTTCTGCAAGTCTGCGCACACGGACGATGTGACGGTAATCGGAGTAAAAATTTTAAGAAATAAACAATCTATATAAATTTTTGATAGACATATAGCTCGTGTGTGCAAATTAACAATGAATTGCTGACTATCAGTCGATTTGGTGTGTCAAATTGCACAGAAGAAGGGTGGAAAATTTATCGTATTAACTGAATTTTTATGCTGATTTACAAAAATGCTTGAATAATTACGCGTATTCTGATAAAATGTATATTAGCAAAGGAGGCTGAATTATGTCTGTAAATAATAACAATCCCAACGATTTTCCGCTATATTTATTCTATCAGGGCAAGAACTTCGAAGCATGGAAATTTTTCGGCGTTCACAGCCGCAAAAAAGGCAGAGGCAAGGTCTTCACGTTCAGAGTTTGGGCTCCTAATGCTGTAAGCGTTTCTGTTGTCGGCGATTTCAACGGCTGGGACAGAACAGTGAATCCCTGCAGGCTCATTGCGGACGGCATATGGGAAGCAGAGATATCCAAGCTTAAACAGTTCGATACTTACAAGTACAGCATAGAGACCAAGGACGGCAGGCTGATCCTCAAAGCCGACCCCTATGCGTCCCACTTCGAGACACGCCCCGGAACTGCCTCCAAGATCTACGAGAGCAGCTTCGAGTGGAAGGACGCCGACTGGTACAAAAAGAAGGCTTCCACCAGCATATACAAGAGCCCCGTCAACGTCTACGAGGTGCACCTCAGCTCGTGGAAGAACTACGGCGGCGACGTCTACCTCGACTACAAGACCTTCGCGAAGGAGATAATCCCCTATCTGAAAAAGATGTCATACACACACGTTGAGTTTATGCCGCTGACCGAGTATCCCTACGACGGCTCGTGGGGCTATCAGGTGACGGGCTATTATGCTCCGACCTCTCGGTACGGCACTCCCGATGACTTCCGCGCTATGATAGAGGCTTTTCACGAGGCGGGAATAGGCGTTATCCTCGACTGGGTACCCGCTCACTTCCCGAAGGACGCCGCAGGTCTGTACGAATTCGACGGCACCTGCTGCTACGAGTACACCGACGACCGCAAGAAGGAGCACAAGGCTTGGGGCACTCGCGTATTCGACTACGGCAAGGCTGAGGTCTGCTCGTTCCTCATTTCGAGCGCCAACTACTGGTTCGACGAGTTCCACGTTGACGGTCTGCGTGTGGACGCGGTGGCTTCGATGCTCTACCTCGACTACGACAGGCGCGACGGCGAATGGGCTGCAAATATCAACGGCGGCAACGAGAACCTCGAGGCTGTAGCCTTCCTGAAGCGTCTCAACGAGGCTGTATTCTCGAAGCACCCAGACGCTCTGATGATAGCCGAGGAATCGACCGCGTGGCCCTTAGTCACAAAGCCCACCGACATCGGCGGCCTCGGTTTCAACTTCAAGTGGAATATGGGCTGGATGAACGATATGCTCAGCTATATGAGCCTCGACCCGATATACCGCTCATTCAACCACGACAAGCTCACATTCTCATTCTTCTACGCCTTCTCCGAGAACTATATCCTGCCTATCTCGCACGATGAGGTAGTCTACGGAAAGTGCTCGATGATAAACAAGATGCCCGGTGAGTACGAGCAGAAGTTCGCGTCTTACCGTGCCTTCCTCGCTTATATGATGGCTCACCCCGGAAAGAAGCTCCTCTTTATGGGTCAGGAGTTCGGTCAGATGAACGAGTGGAACTACCAGTCACAGCTCGACTGGGAGCTCCTCGGCTTCGACTCGCACCGCAACCTGCTCAAGTTCAACGAGAAGCTCAACAAATTCTACGCCGAGAACGCTCCCCTGTGGCAGAACGATGACTCGTGGGGCGGATTCAGCTGGATTTCCAATGACGACTACAAGCAGAGCGTTATCGCGTTCAGACGTATCGACGACAACGGCGAGGAGATAATAGCTGTGTGCAACTTCGTGCCCGTCGAGCGCCGCGACTACCGCATAGGCGTACCCGCGAAGGGCACGTACAAGGTCGTATTCAACACCGACGCAGCCGAGTTCGGCGGCGCGGGACTTTCCGATAAGTCCTACAAGTCCGAGGCAGTAGGTATGCACGGCTTCGACGACAGCATATCGCTGACGCTCGCTCCCCTGTCGGTAATGTATCTGAAGCTCGCGCCCGCAAGGAAGAAGACCGAGAAGTCGTCCTCCGCGAAGGCTCCCGCCGCAAAAAAAGCCAAAGCACCTGCAAAGAGGAGAACCGCCTCCAAAGCAGACAAATAATAATGACACCATTTCAGGAGGATAATATATGTACACTAAGAAAAAAGTCGTAGCAATGCTCCTCGCAGGCGGTCAGGGAAGCAGACTGTATGCTCTGACCAAGAACGTTGCAAAGCCCGCCGTTCCCTACGGCGGCAAATACCGCCTGATAGACTTTCCCCTCTCGAACTGCACAAATTCGGGAATTGATACGGTAGGCGTGCTCACGCAGTACCAGCCGCTCGTGCTCAACGAGTACATCGGCAACGGTCAGCCGTGGGACCTCGACAAGCTCAACGGCGGCGTGCACGTACTCCCGCCATACGAGACTCAGGCAGGCGCTTCGTGGTATGAGGGCACTGCTAACGCTATATATCAGAATATGCGCTTCATCGAGAGATACGACCCCGAGTACGTGGTAGTTCTCGGCGGCGACCACATTTATAAAATGGACTACTCGAAGATGGTGGACTTCCACATCGCCAACGAGGCTGACTGCACTATCTCCGTCATTGACGTCCCGCTCGCTGAGGCTTCACGCTTCGGCATAATGATATGCGACGAGCAGAACAAGGTCATCGACTTCGTCGAGAAGCCCAAGGAGCCCAAGTCCACGCTTGCCTCAATGGGTATTTATGTGTTCAGCTGGGACAAGCTCAAGAAGTACCTCATCGAGAATGAGGAGGACGCCAATGCCAAGCGCGACCGCGGCGAGGCGTGGTCTAAGGACTTCGGCAAGGACATCATAACATCTATGCTCCGCGATAATCAAAGGCTCTTCGCATACGAATTCGAGGGCTACTGGAAGGACGTAGGTACCCTCGATTCACTGTGGGAGGCTAATATGGACCTCCTCAGTCCGAGCGTTCCCCTCGACCTCTACGACAAGAGCTGGAAGATATACTCGCGCAGCAGCTATATGCCGCCGCAGTACGTCGGCGACAACGCCAACATCGAGAACTCGATGATAGCGGAGGGAAGCTCCGTTGACGGCTCGGTGGATTTCTCGATACTCTTTGCGGGTGTCACCATTGAAAAGGGAGCCACCGTAAACTACAGCATAATTATGCCGGGTACTGTCATCAAGTCGGGCGCGGTAGTTGAATATGCTATCGTCGGAAGCGACTGCGTCATAGAGAGCGGCGCTCATATAGGCAAGAGCCCCGAACAGGTAGAAAACAGAGACGACTGGGGTATCGCAGTTGTCGGACATAACGTTACGGTGTCTGAGGGCAAGTGTGTCGAGCCCAAGCAGATCATCGGAGAGAATATCTGATCGGAGGAATCATAATGAGCAGTGTTAATTATAATGTTTTAGGTCTGATCTTCGCGAGTATGCATGACTCCTACGTCAGCGAGCTCACGAAGCAGAGAACTATGGGTTCTATCCCCTTCGGAGGTCGGTACAGGCTTATCGACTTCCCGCTTTCAAATTTCGTTAATTCGGGCGTGTCTGAGGTCGGCGTCATTACGAAGTCGAACTACGGCTCGCTCCTTGACCACCTCGGCTCAGGCCGTGACTGGGACCTCTCCCGTAAGAAGGGCGGTCTGCATCTGCTGCCTCCGTACAGCCAGACAGGCGGTATCTATAAGGGCAGACTCGATGCTCTGAGCAATATATGGAGCTACGTCGAGCACTCGAATGCGGGATATGTTATCCTCTCGAACTGCGATGTAGTAGCGACCGTGGACTTCAACCCCGTGCTCAAGCAGCACAAGGAGACAGAGGCTGATATCACCCTCATCTACAGCAAGGGCGTATACGACAGCGAGAAGAACAACTGCGCGACTATTCTCGAATTCAACGAGGACAACACCCTCAGCGGCGTGCTCGTTGATCCCGTTATCTCGGGCGAGTGCAACCAGTGGCTCGATATGATGATAGTCACCAAGGAATTCCTGAAGAAGATAGTTTCCGATGCCGCAAGCCGCAATCTCTACAGCTTCACCCGTGAGATACTCCAGAACAACTCGAACGACTACAAGATACTCGGCTACGAGCACAAGGACTTCTTCGTCCGTATCGACAGCGTGCAGAACTACTACCTCGCAAATATGATGCTCCTCCAGAAGGAGAAGAGAGACGCCCTGTTCAGGAAGGGTCAGCCCGTCTACACCAAGATAGGCGACAATGCTCCCGTCAAGTACGGTCTCGAATCGAGCATAAAGGATTCGCTCATAGCTGACGGCTGTGTCATCGAGGGTACAGTCGAGAACTCTATCCTCTTCCGCGGCGTTAAGGTCGGCAAGGGCGCTGTCATCAGAGACTCCATTATAATGCAGGCTACCAAGGTAGGCAGCAATTGCAGCATCTCCTCCGTCATAACCGACAAGAATGTCGAGATAAGCGACAACAAGGTGCTCACGGGCTCTGAGACATATCCGCTATATATAGGCAAAAACGGTAAGATCTAAGGGATCGGTGGTTTGCGTATGAAAATACTATTTGCTGCCAGCGAGGCTGTACCGTATGCAGCCTCGGGCGGTCTCGCCGATGTGGTCGGCTCGCTCCCGAAGGCTATCAGTGCCAAGGGACACGAGTGCGCGGTAGTTATCCCGCTGTATCAGTCCATCAAGCCCGAGCTTCGCGGGGATATGGAGTTCATCACCAATATCACCGTTGATGTTTCGTGGAGAAAACAATACTGCGGTATCTACAGCACCGAGCGTGACGGCGTTACCTATTTCTTCATCGACAACGAATACTACTTCCAGAGAGAGGGTATGTACGGCTTCTATGACGACTGCGAAAGATTCGTCTTCTTCGACCGCGCCGTACTCGAAATGATAAAGTATATCGGCTTCAAGCCCGATATCATCAGCTGCAACGACTGGCAGACCGCGCTGATACCCGTGTACTATCAGATATACTATAAGTATCAGCAGGGCTACGATAAAATCAAGACCGTGTTTACCATACACAATATAGAGTATCAGGGCAAATACGGCAAGGAAGTCCTCAGCGAGGTAATGGGTATCCCCTCTTATAATGCGGGACTCCTCGAATATGACGGCTACATCAATATGCTCAAGGGAGCCGTCGAGACCTCAGACAAGCTGATAACCGTTTCCCCGAGCTATGCGTGGGAGATACTCGACCCGTGGTACGCCCACGGTCTTGACCGCATACTTGTTACCAAGCAGTACAAGCTGCAGGGCATAATGAACGGTATCGACACCAAGCTCTATGACCCCGCCAATGACCCGTGCATAGCGTGGCGATTCACCGCCGACAACCTGTCGGGCAAGGTGAAGTGCAAGACGGAGCTCCTCAGCGAGCTCGGTATGCACGACAACGGCGAGCCGCTCATCGGTATCGTTACCCGCCTCGTCCGCCACAAGGGCATCGACCTCATACGCTGCGTCTTCGAGGAGATAGTCAGGAGCGGCGTGAAATTCGCAGTCCTCGGAAGCGGCGAGAAGATGTACGAGGACTTCTTCCTCGAAATGGCAAGGCGCTACCCCGAGAACGTGTCTGTGAACATCGGCTTCATTCCAGAGCTGTCGCATAAGATATATGCGGGAGCAGATATGTTCCTGATGCCGTCGCAGAGCGAGCCGTGCGGTCTTGCTCAGATGATAGCGATGCGCTACGGCACTATTCCGATAGTGCGTGAGACGGGAGGTCTGCGAGACTCTGTCCGCGACAACGGCGGCGAAAACGGCAACGGCTTCACGTTCAAGACCTACAACGCTTTCGATATGCTCGACGCTGTGTGGCGGGCAAAGCGTGACTACTATGACTCTGACTGCTGGGAGGCTCTCGTCAAGCGGGCGATGGGCTGTGATTTCAGCTGGTCAGCATCAGCAGATACCTATATTGAGACATTCAAAGATATCATACAGGAGCAGTAGCTCAGAATTTGTACGCACAAAAATCGCCATTTAAGGCTCTCCATAAGGAGAGCCTTAAATTTTTGCCCGCTTGTACGTACAATTTTAAATTTGTCTGAATAGTAATTTAATGACATCATTGATTTAAAGCGAAGATGAGTCGTATTTTTTCAGAATCACGGTATTTAGCGGTTTGCCGTTTCCGTCACGAGCCGCATATTTGAAAAATTGCTAACCAATTCCGTTTGTTAAAAACCTCAATTTCACAAAAAAATGCTGTAATATATTCAAAACGTACACCTTTTCTACGTTTTTTCGGTTGTCAAGTACAGTATAAATAATGTAAAATTGTATTAATAGAATATTAATATAGTCTAAGAATGATCTTAGGAGGGTTAATCATGAATGTATTCAAAAGATTCTTATCCGGCGCAGTCCTCACAGCTGTCGCCGCGATGAGCGTCGGAAACGTTGCACCGCAGGTTGGGAGCGAGATAGTTTCTCTCGAGGCTTCTGCCGCAGGAACTGTCAACAACCCGATAATCTGGGCTGACGTCCCCGACGATGACATCATCCGTGTAGGCGATACTTATTATATGGTAAGCACTACGATGTTCTTCAGCCCCGGCGCTCCCATTATGAAGTCCAAGGACCTCGCAAACTGGGAGATATGCAATTACGTTTTCGACACATACGCTAACGGCGATGTCCAGAACCTCACGAACGGCAAGAACGATTACGCTCACGGACAGTGGGCTACCAGTCTCCGCTACAATGAGAAGAAGGGCAAGTACTACGCCTTCTTCGGAAGCTACGGCTCGAACAAGTCGTACATCTGCTCCACCGATGATATCGAGAACGGCGAGTGGTCACGCGTTGAGCTCAACGGTATGTACCACGACGCTTCAATGCTCTTCGATGACGACGGCAGGAACTACCTCGTTTACGGCGCGGGCGGCACCTGCAACATCAAGGAGTTCAACTCCGATATGACAGGCTGGAAGTCGGGCGGTCTGGAGAAGCAGCTCTTCAAGACCAACTTCAACAACCTCGCAGGCGAGGGCTGGCACATCCACAAGATAAACGGATACTATTATATACTCGGTATCGCGTGGCCCTCGGGTCACGGCAGACTTGAATTCTGCTACCGCTCAAAGAGCCTCACAGGCAGCTGGGAGAACAAGACCCTCCTCGATTCGGGCCTCGGCTCATACGGCAGCGGCGTTGCACAGGGCGGTATCGTTGATACTCCCGACGGCAAGTGGTACGGTCTTATGTTTCAGGACCACGGCGCAGTAGGACGTATCCCCGTTCTCGTTCCCGTAACATGGCAGAATGACTGGCCGATGATGGGCGTGAACGGCAAGGCTCCCATCACTCTCGACCTCGGCACGAGCAAGGGTACTGACGTTGCGGGCGATGACAGCTTCGACTACAGCTCAAACGACCTCGCTCTCGAGTGGTCGTGGAACCACAACCCCGACAACACCGCCTGGTCAGTTACCGAGCGTGAGGGCTGGCTCCGTCTCAAGAACAAGAATATGGCTTCACACCTGCTCAACGCAAGAAATACCCTTACAATGCGTACCGAGGGACCTGCTTGCAGCAGCTACATCAAGCTCGACGCCTCCAATATGAAGGCGGGCGACTACGCGGGTCTTTCCGCATTCCAACTCAAGTACGGCTGTATCGGCGTTTACGTTACCGACAGCGGTCAGAAGAAGGTCTATATGTCCGTCAACGGCGGCAGCGATGTAGCTACCTCCTCCAACAAGATAGTTGCCGAGCAGAATATGACAGGCGATGAGGTTTACCTCAAGGTCGATTTCAAGTTCGCTAACGTCAACTCCGACGGCAGCTCCTCCAACAACATCGACAAGGCTAACTTCTACTATTCATACGACGGTCAGAACTGGACAAAGCTCGGTCAGGAGCTCTCTATGAGCTACGACCTCAAGCTCTTCACAGGCTACCGCAGCGGTATCTACAGCTATCCTACGAAGTCAACAGGCGGCTATGCCGATATCGACTTCTTCGAGTATGACCGTCAGTCGTGGAACGGCTGCGACGGCAGCAAGGTGCTCAGCGGAACTCCTGTCATCATCGAGCCCGACGAGAACGGCTACTACTTCCACAACACATACGAGTCAAGCACAGAGGGCTGGACAGGCAGAGGCTCAGCTTCCGTCGAGTCAAGCAGCAAGTCAAAGTACGAGGGCAGCAAGTCTCTCTACTGCTCGGGCAGAGAATCCGCCTGGAACGGCGCTTCCCGCACACTCGGCAAGCCCTTCAAGGGCGGAGATGAATTCAGCTTCAGCGTTGACGTAATGTACGACGAGGGAAGCTCTGATTCACAGCTCTTCCACCTCACACTCTCCTACACAGACGCAAGCGGCGAGACTCAGTACGACAAGATCGCTTCTGTCGAGGTAGCAAAGGGTGAGTGGACACAGCTCGCCAATGCAAATTATAAGCTCCCCGCGGGCTCGGGCTACCAGTTCTACGTTGAAACAGACGAGGGAACAGACAGCTTCTACATTGACGAGGCTATCGGCGGCGTAGCAGGCACAAAGATCGAAGGTCCCGCACCTGTTACAACTACAACAACTACCACCACAACAACTACAACAACTACAGCTGCAACGACTACCACAACCACAGCTGCTCCTTCCTCCAAGACCGTTTACGGTGATGCTAACAAGGACGGCAAGGTAACAATTGCAGACGCAGTTGCTATCCTCCAGTACGTTGCAAACAAGGATAAGTACAATCTTGATTCTCAGGCTCTCGATAACGCGGACGTTTACAACAGAGGCGACGGCGTTACTGCAAGAGATGCACTCTCGATCCAGAAGCTCGACGCACGTACATTAGACGAGCTCCCCGAGAGCTATATGCAGGGCGGCGCTGTGACGACAGCACTCCCTGAGGAGACCACTTCGTTCCGCGAGGAAGAAACAACTACGACTACAACCACAACCACGACTACTACAACCACAAAAGCTCCGACCATCACTATTGATACCATAACCGAGTCGTTTGAATCGGGCGCAGGCAGCTTTGAAGGCAGAGGCGGCGCTGCTGTTTCATCCGAGAAGAACCACTACTACTCGGGCAGCAATTCCGCTAAGGTATCAGGCAGAAGCAGCGCATGGAACGGTATCAGCTACAAGCTCGGCAGCGATATCAAGGCAGGCGGTACTTACAGCTTCTCCGCAGCGGTAATGCAGGCAAGCGACTCCGCACAGGAGATGAAGCTCCAGCTCCAGTATACCGATGCTTCAGGCGAGACTGCATACGATAACATCGCAAAGGCTGACGCCAACAGCAAGGAGTGGACAAAGCTCGAAAATACAGCCTACACTATCCCCGAGGGCGCTACAGACCTCGTATTCTATATTGAGTCAACAGAAGGCACATTCGTGTTCTACGTTGACGATGTTCAGATAGCTACCGAGGGTACAGCCTCCAAGGTAACAACAGGCGGCGGTACAGTTGGCGAGTTCCCTGTAAGCACCTTTGAATACAGCGCTAACCTCCAGTACCGCGCTAACGACGACTACCTCAAGAACGCTTGTCCTCAGGCAGGTAAGGTAGTAAAGGAAAGCTACTCCGGCATCAACGGCAACAAGTCACTCAACGTTTACCTCCCCTACGGCTATGACGACACCAAGCAGTACAACGTATTCTACCTTATGCATGGCGGCGGAGAGAACGAGAACACCTGCTTCAGCAACGATGTTAAGATGCATCAGATCCTCGACTGGATGATAATGAACGGCGAGATCGAGCCTATGATCGTTGTTTGCCCGACATTCAACGGCTGCCCTGCTCCTGACGGAAATATGGGCGCGGGCACTGTATGGGACGAAATGCGTCAGAGCATTATCCCCTTCGTTGAGAAGAAGTACTCCACATACGCAAACAAGGACGTTTCCCTTAACAGCCTCAAGGCTTCAAGATTTCACCGTGCATACGGCGGCTTCTCGATGGGCGGCGGTTCCACCTGGAACAACCTCATCAACAACCTCGATATCATGGCATACTATATGCCTCTGTCGGGTCACTGCTGGCTCGGCGCCGAGGGCATACAGAACGCGATAGACAAGTCGGGCTTCACACAGAGAGACTACTTCGTTCTCGCGGCTACAGGCGATCAGGATCTCGCATACGGAAATATGCAGACTCTTATCCCCACTCTCAAGAACGATACAAAGCGCTTCACCTACACATCTGACTTCTCACAGGGCAACCTATACTTCCTCGTTGCAAGCAGTAACGACGGCGTTAAGAAGACCCACTGGTGGGGCTATGTAAGATGGTACATCTACGATGCACTTCCTTACTTCTTCCACGAAGGTCAGTAAAATCCAAATCCTCCCAAGGGACACTCAGCCGAGTGTCCCTTATTTTTTTGTTGCTATTTACGGCGCTCCGTGGTATAATAGATGTATATTATCCGACAAATCGGGGGGGTTAAAAAATGAATCACAGCATTAAACACAGACTTCTCTCAGCACTCGCGGCTATCACTCTGACCTGCTCTCTCTGCGCCGAGTCCGTACAGGCTCTCGCAGAGGAGCTCGCTCCGCCTGCTGTCAGCTACGACGACAGCGAGCTCATCGACGTCATCGTCAGACTTAACGGGGACGCAGTGCTCGCTGCTCCCGAGGCGAGCGGTCAGGGCGCTGATTACATCGACACAGCCGCCGCCCAGTCTGCGGAGGACGAGCTCCGCTCCGCTCAGGACAAGGCTGAGAAGCATATCCGCAAGCTCTATCCCGACCTTGAGATAAGGCGCCGCTTCACTCTCACGACGAACGGCTTCACCTGCACGCTCCCTGAGACTATCATCGCCGAGATTGAGGACGACCCGCTCATAGAAAGCGTGACCGAAGTTCAAACGGACATTGCCGTAGAGCCTCAGCTCGCCACGGCTAAGGAGCTCGGAGGCATCACCGAATTCTGCAACAGCACAGGCAACACAGGCGAGGGCGAGGTCATAGCCATAATCGACACCGAATTCAATATCAGCCACGATATGTTCGCTCCGATGACGGACAAGGAGACAAAGATAAACAAGGAAAACATCACTGAGATAAACAGCAAAAACGGCTTCTCGACCAAGCTCGACGCGGACAAGGTCTACGTCAGCAACAAGATACCCTTCGCCTACGACTACGGCGACAACACCCCGTATACGCTTTCTGCTCCCGCACACTACCACGGCACGCACGTCAGCGGTATCGCCGCAGGCAACCGCATCACCACCGATGAGGGCAAGGAAATATCGGGTATCGCTCCCGACGCCCAGCTCCTGATGATGAAGGTTTACGGCAATATGCTGGTCGATAACAACGGCTCGTTCACCGTCTCCGACGAATCCATTGCCGCCGCTATCGAGGACGCGGTAAAGCTCAGGGCGGACGTCATCAATATGAGCTTCGGACGCGTATATGAATACTACTTCACCCTCGCGTATGCGGACGCCATAGAAGCCGCAGCAAACGCGGGAATAATGCTCTGTGCGTCGGCTGGTAATCTCTCAAACGGACCGTACGGCTCGGCAAACGTTCCTGTCGAAAATGTTGACACGGGCTACATCAGCGAGCCCTCGATATTCCCCGATGTGTTCTCGGTCGCTTCTGCTGACAACGCTGTATACCTCAAGAATACTCTGATAGCAAATGCTCCGTATATCAGCCCTGCTCCCTCCTTCAGCTACTGCGAATGCGGCGCGGAATACTGCAGAGAAGTCCTCTCTGATATATATTATCCGATAGTTTTTATCGGGCAGGGACAGCTCTCGGAGATAACAGAGGAAAACGTCAGCCGAAAGATAGTCGCATTCTCGGGCAGCCCCGAGGAATACTACTACCTCGACCAGAAATGCCTCGACAGCGGCGCAGTCGGTATCATCGTCCCAAGCGATGAATACGAGGGACTTCAGGAGGGCTACCTCTTCTCGGCTTCGCTCCCCGTTGCTGTTGTCTCAGAAGCCGCCTTCGCTGACCTTCAGCAAAAAAATGTGGAATCAGTGACCTTTGTCGGCACTTCCTCCGCAGATATGTACACGCCCTCTATCAGCTCCTTCAGCTCCTACGGCGTCGGCACATCGCTCGACCTCAAGCCCGAGATAATGGGCATAGGCGGAAGCGTGCTCTCAGCCGCCTACGACAACAAGACAACACATATGTCGGGAACGTCTATGGCTTCCCCGTATGTAGCGGGCTGTGCGGCTCTCTTCGACCAGCATATGAAGCAGGAGGGCATCAGTATCAAGGGCATCGACAGGGTGCATAGGATAAAGAACATCCTTATGAATTCGGCAGTCCCCTACTCCGATGACGGCACAGCTCTCAGTCCGAGACGTCAGGGCGCGGGACTTGTCGCGCTCGACAAGGCGATAGACGACAAGGTCATAATGACAGGCTCAACGGGCAAGGCGGCTATTGAGCTCCGCGACCAGCTCGGCGACGAATTCAGCTTCGAGCTCAACATCACCAATATCAGCTCCGAGGACGTCACCTTCCCATACTCATATATTGCCCTTACCTCCGACAGGGAGGAGTACCGCACCAATACCGAAAAATATTATATATCGGGACAGACAGTTCTCGAAACAACGAACGACCTTGATATGGACATCACGGTCCCCGCAGGCGAGACTGTGACCAAAACCGTAAATGTAAAGCTCAACTCCGTTCAGTCAAAGGAGCAGAGTGCAGTATTCACCAAGGGCTTTTTCGTCGAGGGATATGTCTCGCTCCACGGAGCGGATAACTGCTGTGACATCTCCATACCTCTCATAGGCTTCCACGGCGACTGGTGCATGGTGCCGACGCTTTCCGAGCAGGACAGATACCGCCCTGCGACCAAGGTGAGCATCGGCTACAACGAGCTGCGCACCGACATCAGCTTTGCAAGGGCGGCACAGATGGTAAAGAATTTCGTAAACAACGACGTATATCTGCGCGGACTTAACCCCGAGCGCCCCGAGAGTTACCCCGAAACGCTGGATTATCACTTCAGCGACGCACAGAAGGAGCTCTTCTACAAGCTGGCGGACGGCGTCACATACTTCTCGCCGAACAACGACGTCTTTGCCGACTACCTCGGCTGCTACTACGTCCCAGTGCGTGAAGCCACCTTCACCGACATAGACCTGTACGATACCGACGGCAAGCTCCTGTACAAGACCGAGGAGAATTCCCACAACAGCCTCGAAACTCAGCTTGCTCTCCTGCCCTACGAGACGTACTCCCTCCCCGACGGCAGATACTCGGGCAGGATAGATTCGTATATCCGCTACGGCGAAGGCAAAAACAAGGTGCAGTCCTACCCTCTTGATATAGAGATAGACACGACTGCTCCCCAGGTAACATACGACACCGTAACAGAGGACGGCAGGAAGCTTCTGAAGATCACCGCGACAGACGAGTCGCTCGACGGCATATACATAATGGGCTCAAAAATAGGCAGGGACACATACGAGAGCAATGCCGCCTTCAACGCACTCGCACTCACTCAGCGTACTCTCAGCTATTCGAATTACATCGAGACCGACAAGCGTATCTTCACCAACTACCCGCAGCCGTCTTCGACGGAAAAGGTCGGCGACTTCCGCTCCATACTCACGGGACTGGTAAGACCGCAGAGCCATTACAACGTCTGCGAGATAATCCACGCAGAGCCCAATGAAAACGGCACATTCTCGTACACCTACGACGTAACGGGAATGTCAGACTACAGCGTCACTGTCGTTGACCGCGCATTCAACGAGTTCACCTTCCACTCGGAGACATCAGACGAGCCCGTTTACTCCTTCGCCCCCGGCTTGTGGAGAAGCGTAGACGAATACAACGGCATTGATACGTACTACGAATTCACAGAAGGAAATGCGTTCACACTGATTTTTACCAGTGACAAGGAACGGTTTAAGATGTTCTACACCATTGAAGACGACAGGATAACGTTCACCGACAATTGGGAAAACGATAAAAACGAAGGAACTATAAAGTGGTTAGGCCCCTATAATGCAATAATCAACTGGGACGACGGCAGAACGGAAACCTTCATCTTTGAGTTTATATCAATGGTAGAAGAAGTACCCTCTTTCTACAGCGATGCCGAGCTCAGCGACCTTGCAAAGACATATTATGAGAGTATCAGCGGCTCAAGGCCCGAATTAACAAGGACAGTATACAATGCTGTTGAAGACACTGTCTCCATTTATGTATACGACTATCTTGACGGAAGAGAGGATATCCACGATGTTTACAATGTACAGCGCCTGAACGCCTGCGGAGTAGACATCGTCGGCAATACCATAGACCTGAAAAAAGCCGCACGCCTTAACAAGGAAGGCGTATGGAGCGCCTATACAGCCTCGTATGACCTCAACATACCGCGCTATTTCAATATCATCGAAGTCAATGATAACTCTGTCAGCGGCTTGTATGCATACCAGTCCGACGGCATCGAGCACAAGTTCACCTGTGACTTCGACGGCGATACTGCGATATTCTCGTTTGAATCATACGAGAATGAGGGCGAGCCCTCAATGAAGGCTGAGATGATAGGCTTGAACGCCGATCGGATAGCTCTCACGTGGGGCAACAACTTCTACGAGGTATTCACCTATCACCCTGAGGCGTCCGAGATAAGCGATATAGGCTTTATGACGAACGATACGCTCATGGAGCTGACCCGCAAGCACTTCACCAAAACCACTCACACCGAGCCCGACCACCTTTCGGTCGTATATGCGGGACTTGAAAATATTGCCGAGGTGAGGATATTCCTCACAGATGCGGACGGCTTTGAGGAGTGGAATGAGGTCTACACCGTTGATATCATCACGGGCAAGGGACATAATTCAAACGGTATGCCTGTGGACCTGCTGAACGACTTCCGCGAGGGATACTCCCTCGGAGATGTAAACAACGACAAGAAGATAGACGCCAAGGACGCCTCGGAGATACTCGTGTACTACTCGAAGATGTCCACGGGCGGAGAGGGAGGCTTCACAGGCGAGCAGAAAACAGCGGCAAACGTAAACGGCGACAGTATGATAGACGCCAAGGACGCCTCGCTGATACTCACCTACTATTCCTACACCTCCACTGGAGGAACGGGAAGTCTCGAATGGTTCCTCTCGCCAAAGGGCTGATAAACTCAGAAGGAGCATTTTCATTGCAGAACATCATTTTCTTTGACATTGACGGCACCCTCATCACCGAGGACGCCCTCCGCATCATCCCCGACAGCACCCGTCGGGCAGTCGCGCTCGCACGGGAAAACGGCTGTCTAACATTCATCAACACAGGACGCACGCGCTTCAACGTAAGTCCGCAGGTGCGCGAGCTCGGCTTCGACGGGCTCATATGCGGGTGCGGCACCTATATCGAATACCAAGGCGAGGTCCTGCTGTACAACAGGCTCACACAGGAGCACTGCCGCAGAACTGCCGCTCTCCTGCGCGAATGCGGGGTCACTCCAGTGTACGAGCACAGGGACGGCTACTTCTTCGACCGCCTTGCTCCGCGCAACGCCGACCTTGAGGACTTCCTCGTCTCCTTCGTCGAGGAGGGCATAGACATCAGCCGCGACATCTCCGAGCCCGAATTCATCTTCGATAAGTTCGTGATATGGGAGAATCCCGATGCCGATATGGAGCGCTTCCGCCGCGAGATAGGCAGGGACTACGAGATGATAGACCGCGGACACGGCTTCTGGGAGAACGTACCGCTCGGCTTCTCAAAGGCAACGGCTATGGACTTCATTATGGAGCGGCTCGGCATCCCGCACGAAAACTCCTACGCGATAGGCGACAGCACGAACGACCTGCCCATGCTCCGAGCCGCCGAGCACAGCATAGCAATGGGCGGTGCTGAGGTCATCTACCCCTATGTCTCGTACATCACCACGCCTATTTTAAAGGACGGCATATACAACGCCCTTGCGCACTTCGGGCTGATACCGTCCGATTGACAAAGCTCATCAAAAATGTTATACTTAAAACGACCACTAATCAAGGAGGTACGCATATGAAAGCACTGATCGTCATAGATATGCAGAACGACTTCACCACGGGCGTTCTCGGCAATCCGCAGACAGCCGCCGTCGTGAAGAACGTCGCGGACACGATAAAGAGATTCCGCAAAAGCGAGCCCGACGGTCTTATCATCGCCACGCTCGATACACACTTCGATAACTACTCCGAAACGCAGGAGGGCAGGAATCTGCCCGTTCCCCATTGTATCAAGGGCTCGGAGGGCTGGGAGATAGTCCCCGAGGTAAAGAAGGCTCTCGGCAAGGACTGCAAGTACGCCGAGAAGCTCACATTCGGCAAGTATGACCTTCCCGACCTCATCGGCAGAGACGCCGGCATCGAGGAGTTCATCGTCATAGGCGTATGCACCGATATATGCGTTATCTCAAACGTTATGATACTCAAAGCTGCCTATCCCGAGGTGCCCGTGAGGGTCATCGCAGACTCGTGCGCGGGAGTATCGCCCGAAAGCCACGAAAACGCGCTCTCTGCTATGAAGGTATGTCAGGTGCGCGTAGACGATAAATACTGAAACGGAGGCAATAAAATGGGCTACACATTCAATGCGGAAAAGACCGCGAACGACGTCATAAACTGGGTAAAGAAATACTTCGAGGAGAACGCTTCTCCCTCGACCTATGCAGTTATCGGCATATCGGGAGGCAAGGACAGCTCCGTAGCCGCGGCTGTATGCACCAAGGCTCTCGGCAGGGACAGGGTCATCGGCGTGCTTATGCCGCAGGGCGAGCAGGCTGACATCTCGTTCAGCCACCTCCTCGTGGACACACTCGGAATAAAGAGCTACACCGTCAACATCGGCGACACAGTCAGCACATTTATGAACGAGCTCGGCAAGCACATCGAGCCGTCGAATCAGGCGATAATCAACACTCCCGCGCGTATCAGAATGACCACTCTCTACGCTATCGGAGCCTGCGTCGGAGCACGCGTTGTCAACACCTGCAACCTCTCCGAGGACTGGGTGGGCTACTCGACGAAGTACGGCGACGCAGCAGGCGACTTCTCTCCCCTCTCCGACCTCACCGTTACGGAGGTATTGCAGATAGGCGACTACCTCGGACTTCCCAAGGAGCTCGTCCACAAGGTACCGATAGACGGACTGTGCGGCAAGACCGACGAGGAAAACCTCGGCTTCACATACGCAGAGCTCGACCGCTATATCCGCGGACTGACCGACCTCTCCGACAAGCCCGAGCTCAAGGCGAAGATAGACCGTATGCACGCAAATAATCTGCACAAGCTCAGACTTATGCCCAAGTTTGAGTATACACCTTCAAAATAAAAAAATAGGGGCGATTCCACATTGCCCCGCATAACATCAACGTTAAACAAGAAACAGGCTCCCTCGGGAGCCTGTTTCTTATTGTCTTACTTTTTCTTCGCGTAGGATACGGGAAGGTCTGCCTGTGTTATCTTCTTAGCGTCAAGCTGCTGGATAGTGAGCGCATCGTAAGCTGTGATGCCGTCGCCGTTGTCGTAAACGTCGCCGTTCTTTGCACCCTGTGCCTTGAGCGCGTACTTGTCCTTGTTTGCAATGCTCTGAAGGATAGCAACTGCATCCGCAACCGTTACCTTCTTGTCAACGTTGGCGTCGCCCCAGAGGATATCACCGTCAGTCGCCTGCGAGGTGGTCGAAGCCTTTGTTGTCGATGATGAAACGGGCTCGCCGTTCTTGTCGGGCTCAACGCCCCATACGAGCTTATCGTCAGCGTAAACGGTTATCTTGTTGGTTATCTCAGCCGCTTCGTTCTCGTCCGCGAAGGATACGAGGTCAGAGTAGCTGTAGTCGTTCTTGGAATCCCACAGAACGTCGTCGTAGGTCTCCTTATCCTGATTGTAGCCGAGTGCGAACTGGAATACACGGCTTCCGTAGAAGTCGCAGTTCTCCCACTGCATCTCAACGTAGTAGGTGCCGTTGTCGTCGTACTTCGTCGGAGGTGTGAAGTGTACCTCGTTCTTGTTGTTCGAGTAGCCCTTCTCCTGATCGTAGTCGATACGGTAGAAGACGTACTCGTCGGGGTCATAGCCCTGCTCAACGAGCTCATTTACGTTGAAGTAATACCTTGCCTTGAGGTTGCTCTCGAAGCGAGGCGGGTTGATAGTTCTGTTGTAAACAACTACCTTGAGCTGAACGCTTCCGTCCTGCTCCTGATTCTTTCCGCCTGCTGCGTAGATGCCTACGGGAAGCGGATTGCCGTCGAAGTCTACCTGATCGTAGCCGTTCTTGGCATTCGCGGACATATCGAAGTCCGGGTTGATGTGGTTCTTGTCAGCGAGCTCCTTGCCCTCTGCACCGTAGTAGTAGTACAGACCTGCAAGGTCGCCGCAGAAGCCTGCGTTGTAGTCGTCGGTAACCTCGTTGTAGATGTAGTCCTTTGTCTCATCGTGGTGGAAGTCGTCGAGGTCTGGACCGCCGACGAGCGCACCCCAGAGGGTATGTACCTGATTTACTTGAAGCTCCTGGCTCTGCTTGTCGTTGCAGTGAGAAGCACGGTGGTGAGGCTGAGTAGCGTAGCTGTTGCCGAAGCCTACCTCATAAGCGTAGCCCATGGGGTTGTTGCCGAGGATGTACTCCATCTGAGCTCTTGCCCACGGGAGGAAGGTCTCGTCGCCTGTCGTCTTTGCGTATACACAAGCGCACAGACCAGCCGCTGTGTTGTAACGTGCCGAACCGTAGCCCGATACGACAGCCCAGCCCTTGGGAGACTTGGCAATGAAGTCGCCGCTCGTCTCGCTGTCGGGGAGGTCGGGTATCTCGTCGCAGGTCATAGGAGTGTTCCAGAGGTAGTCGTCCATACCGAAGTACTTATGACCGTGAACAGGCTCATAGCCCCAGTCGTCGCAGTCGATAGTAGCCGCACAGCCCGACCAGTATTCGAGGTTGTAGCGGAAGATGTACCAGTCACGTGCGGTATTGGTTATAGGAGCGAGCTTAGCGAAAACGCCGCCCCAAACTGTATCCCAGCAGTGAACCCAGATGTTCTGCCAGCAGTTGCCCGTATCTGTGATGATACGTCTCATATAGCCTGTGTAGGGGTGAGCGCCCTTGGCATTCGTAGTCTCTTCATCGACGTCGATGATAGCCTTGATGTACTTGTCGTAAGCAGCGTCCTTCTGAGTCTCGTCCTCTGCAACTGCGCAGTAGTAGAGCCATACAGCCGCCCATGAGAGCTCATCGTAGTCGTAGCTCGAGTGGTAGAAGCCGCCGTCGTAGCCGAGAACGAGCGAGCTCGGTGTAGTACCGGGAGTCCACTCCTCCTGATGAGTCGCAACAGCGAACTCATAGAGAGCTCTTGCGTATTTAAGGCTCTCAGCCGCGTAATCCTCGTCTGTGTCCTTGAAGTTGAGGTAATTGATAGCGAGAGAAGCAGCCGCGCCTGCGCACTGGTCGGGAGCGGGCATCTCAGTTGTAGCGAAGTAAGCGGGTCTCTTAACGGCACAGCTTGAAGAAGCAACTACCGTATCATCTACCTGAAGCTCGGGAGCGCACCAGTAGTTATGGTCGTTGTTGCCCTCGCCGACCTGATAGCAGTAAGCCACGACGTTGTCATCCTCGTCGAGGAAGGTGACCTTCATAAAGTAGTCGTTGATCCAGCGGAGCTCGTCCTCGACGTGCTCCTGAAGACCCATATCAATGTATGCGTCGCGGAACTCATAGTAGCCCCAGCCGACAGTTGAAGCGGAATAGCTTCCGGGGAGACCGAACTTAACGTGGTCGCCGGCGTCGTGCCAGCCGCCCGTGAGGTCGAGAGTGCCGTTTCCGTCGGGGTCGAGGTACTTGCGGTTCTTCTCGATGAACTCCTCGGACATCGTAACGCCCTCGTAGAGACCCTTAGCCTCACTGAGACCGCCGTCGCCCTTGCCCTCGCCGACAGGCTGCTCGTCCTCCTTCTTCTCCTGATCCTTGCCGTTCTCAGAGCCGTCGTTCTTGGCTTCTCCGTAGAGCTCGGGCATAGGATTGAGGGGCTGGAGCGGTATCTCCGCATCCTTTACGTGGCAGTTGCCGCGCCACGAGTAGTAGCCGTCGTTGCCGACCTTGTCGCCGCACTTATTGGCATCGTAGAAGCAGAGCGCAAGCTGGAGCGCCTCTGCAAAGTTCTGGTAATTGTTCGGATTATCTTTGTCGATATACTCAGCTCCCGCCGTAAAAGAGCTGCTTCCAAGGAGAGTCACAGCCGTAGTCGCAACAGCAATGCCCTTCTTAAAGAGATCCGATGGTTTCATGTAAAACTTCCTTTCAAAGATTTATTATCACCCGAGAGAGGTCGGGTAATTATTTCAGCAGATCCTTAGCCTTGAGTCTGTCGAAGACGATATTGTAGCCGTCGTTTCCGTCCTTGAGGGATCTGTTTACTCTGCTTATTGTCGCGGTGCTCGCGCCCGTCTCGGTGACGATGCTGTTATAGACGCGGTGCTCGTCGAGGAGCTTTGCCACGTGCAGTCTCTGAGCGAACGATTTCAGCTCAATGCTCGTGCAGAGGTCGTCGAAGAATTTGTAGCAGTCGTCAACGGATTCAAGAGTAAGGATAGCCTCAAAGAGAAGATCCATGCTATCAGATTTGATTTTGTCGATCATAGTTCTAACTCCAATCTGCCTCAGGGGCACATAATACGGAAAAATTCTCTACTTCACATTGTAACACATTACAACGCAAAAGTAAAGCATAAGTTTTCGATAAAATATATAAAAATTTCCCGACATTACAGTACACCTTTAGTATATGATACCATATTATAAACAGAAAGTAAAGAGAAAAACGCCAAAAAACACAACTTTGTCAATTCTAAACAATTTGACATCTCCGCCGATGTACACTCTATCCATTTATTTTTCAAATATTGCTTTTTCGCCCTGATTATGCTATAATTAAGTCAAATCTTGCGACAGGAGAATTTGCTTTATGTTACATATTTACACTGGAAACGGAAAAGGTAAAACAACTGCGGCGGTCGGACTCGCTGTCAGAGCTGCGGGAGCGGGGCTCCGCGTCCACTTCTACCAGATGATGAAGGACGGCAGCTCGTCGGAAATAGCCATGCTCGAAAAGCTTGGCGTGACCGTCAAGGCGGCAGAGAACTGCTGCAAGTTCAGCCACGAGATGGACGACAGCGAAAAGGCGGTAGTCACTGCCGAGCACACAGCTATGCTCGCCGAGATAATGATGCTTCTCGGGACGGGACTCGCCGACCTCGTAGTGATAGACGAGTTCTTCTGCGCGCTGTCGGCAAAGCTCGTTGACAGCTCGATTGCGGAAGCTATGCTTAACAGCTATAACGGCAGGACCGAGCTCGTGCTCACGGGACGCGGCGCGTGCTCCCCCTACACCGACTGCGCCGACTACATCACGGAGATGACGCCCGTAAGGCACCCGTATGACAACGGCGTGCAGGCGAGAAAGGGTATCGAATACTGACGGGAGCGGAGCACAGGTATGAAAACGATAACAGTCGGGATAACAGCCCACGTTGATTCGGGAAAGACCACGCTTGCCGAGGCTATGCTCTACACAAGCGGACAGATGAGAAAGCTCGGCAGAGTTGACGACGGCAGTTCCTCGCTTGATACGGATTCTATCGAGAGGGACAGAGGTATCACCATATTCGCTCACCAAGCCGAATTCACGGCAGGCGATACGCGGATAATGCTGCTCGATACACCGGGACACGTCGATTTTTCGGCGGAGACCGAGCGAACGATGCAGGTTCTCGACTACGCTGTGCTTGTCATCAGCGGCACAGACGGCGTCCAGAGCCACACCTCCACGCTGTGGAAGCTGCTCAGACAGTACGAGGTCCCCGTCTTCATCTTCGTGAACAAAATGGACCTGATATCCGCCGACAGAAGCGCGATACTCGCTGAGCTGAGGCGCAGGCTCTCGGCGGACTGCTGCGATTTCTCGGGAACTGACGCGGAAATATGCGAGAACGCTGCGACCTGCTGCGAGGAGCTTATGGACACCTACCTATCGGCGGGTTCACTCGCCGACTCTGACATAGCAAAGGCAGTCTCACAGCGCAGACTGTTCCCCTGCTGCTTCGGGTCGGCTCTGAAAATGGACGGCATAGACCGCTTCATAGACATGCTCGGCAGATTCACCGCAGAGCCTCAGCGCTCGGCTGAATTCGGGGCAAGCGTATACAAGATATCCTACGACCCGAAGGGTACGCGCCTGACACACCTGAAAGTCAACGGCGGAAAGCTCTCCGTAAGGGACGAGCTCACCTACATGGCGCAGGACGGCACGTCCGTGACGGGCAAGGTCAGCTCCGTGAGGTTCTACTCGGGCGAGAAGTTCCGCAACGCCGAATCCGCAGAAGCAGGCGAGATATGCGCGGTGACGGGTCTGAGCGGGACATACTCGGGACGGGGGCTCGGCAGCACCCGTGATGCGGGAGGCGCAGTCCTCGAGCCGATAATGACCTACCGTGTCAGGCTGCCCGAGGAGCGCAGCGTATACGATATCCTCGATGACCTCCGCCGCCTTGAGGACGAGGACCCGCAGCTCCACATCGTGTGGAATGAGCAGCTGCGGGAGATACACATTCAGCTGATGGGAGCGGTGCAGCTCGAGGTGCTGACACAGCGCATAGAGCTGAGATTCGGCTACAGGGTCAGCTTCGAGGACGGCGCGATAACCTACAGGGAGACTATCCGCGGCGCTGTCGAGGGAGTCGGGCACTACGAGCCGCTGCGACACTATGCGGAGGTACACCTGCTGATAGAGCCGCTCGGACGCGGTGAAGGGCTTGATTTCCGCGCGGACTGCCCCGAGGACGAGCTCGACCGCAACTGGCAGAGGCTGATACTCACGCATTTGAAAGAGAAAACGCACATTGGTGTGCTGACGGGCTCGCCGATAACGGATATGAGGTTCACACTCAAAGCGGGGCGGGCTCACCTGAAGCACACCGAGGGCGGAGACTTCCGTCAGGCGACCTACAGAGCCGTCAGACAGGGACTGCGCTCAGCCGAAAGCGTGCTCCTCGAGCCGTACTACGACTATGAGCTCGAGGTGCCGAGCGAGTGCGTGGGACGCGCTATCTCGGACTTGCAGCATTTCAGCGCGGAATTCGGTCAGCCCGAGCCAGCGGGCGAGATGTCGGTCATAAGGGGAAGTGCTCCCGCCGCCGAGATAGGCACGTACCAGATGGACGTCATCGGCTACACACGCGGAAAAGGAAAGCTGATGTGTACGTTCGCGGGCTACCGCGAGTGCCACGACGCCGAGCGTGTGATCTCCGATATTGCCTACAACTGCGACGCCGATGTCGAAAATTCGGCAGATTCGGTGTTCTGCTCGCACGGAGCGGGCTACGTCGTAAAATGGAACGAAGTCCCCGAGCATATGCACCTGCCCTCGTGTATGGCGGACGGAGCTCCCGCAGAGGACGCAGATACTGCAAGGATACGCAGATTTGCTGAAAAAACTGTCTCCGACGAGGAGCTTATGGCGATATTCGAGCGCACCTACGGCAAGCTCGACCGCGACCCGCACCGCGCCTTCAGGAAGACAAAGGCTGTCCAGCCCGATATCAAAAACGTCAAGCCCGTCGAGTACGAGGGGCCTAATTACCTGCTCGTGGACGGCTACAACATCATCTTCGCTTGGGACGAGCTCAGGAAGACAGCCGATGAAAACCTCGATGCGGCACGCGCGGAGCTCATAAATATGATGTGCAGCTATCAGGGCTGCACGGGCTATGAGATAATCGTTGTTTTCGACGCGTACAGGGTCAAGGGCAGACACCGCGACGTCGAGAAATACTACAACATCAGCATCGTTTACACCAAGGAGTCCGAGACCGCCGACAGCTACATCGAGCGCGTCTCTCATGAGCTCTCAAAGAAGCACAGGGTATTTGTCGCAACCTCCGACGGGCTCGAGCAGATGATAATCCTCGGCAACGGAGCGATGAGGCTCTCCGCGGCAGAGCTCTATCAGCGCTACATAGCCGCGGGAGAAGCGATGCGGGAATATATGAAATAAAAAAAGAGAGCCGAAGCTCTCTTTTTTTATTGACCAGACCGATAAGCCGGGTTCTGTCGTGCGCGGCAATTTATCTACGCTCATCGTCGCCGATGAGCTCAAGCCGTCATTACCTCGTATCCGCCGAGCAGACGTTGAGATACGAAGCACCAATAGACGTTGCATCGGGTAGGGTTTACATAGCTGTGCAGTCTCCTGCACACTGGTGAGCTCTTACCTCGCCTTTCCATCCTTACCGCATAAAGCGGCGGTATATCTCTGTTGCACTTGCCCTAAGGTCGCCCTCGGCTGCCGTTAGCAGCTACCCTGCTCTGTGATGCCCGGACTTTCCTCATAAACTAAAACGTTTCCGCTGCCGCGTAGTCTGCTCACCTAACAGTTTAACATTTTATTCGTGTTTTGTCAAGCAGCAGGAGCAATGAGTGCCGTCTTTCAGTGTTCGGATATTTCTCCATGATGTCTATTAAACAGCTCAGACACAAGGGCTTTGCCCCGAACCCCGAAGGGGATCACAGTTCCCCCGCCCCGAATTTTGTTGACGCTCGCAAGCTCGCTCACTCTGTAAAAAAAGGCTCAGTCTGCTTTCAGCGGAGAGCAATTTGCAGGGGACGGCATCCCCGACGTCCCGTTTTCGGGTGACCGTAATGTTCCAACCATTGTAAAAGAAATTATTAATATAACAAACAGTATAAAGAATTATTCACCTTCAAGATGATTGTTACTAAAATTCCCTAAAAATGCAAATAAATTGCAAATTTTTCATTGCAGTGCTTGATTTTTCTCATCTGATGTGCTATAGTATGGTTGTACAAGGGGGAATCCCCCGAAACATGGGTAAATAAAAAGGAGAATAAATATGAAAAAGTCAATTTCACTCATCGCAGCAGCTGCTATGGCTGCTTCACTCACACTCGCAGGTACTATGAGCGCATACGCTGACGAGGAGCCCACTACTCAGGCTTCCACCGAGGCTGCTACACAGCCTGAGGCTTCTATCAGTATCGAGGACATCACAGGCAAGTGGAAGTATGAAGTCAACAATTCCACAGACGACAAGGAAGGCGGTATCGTCGAGGTCAAGGCTGACAGCACCTACACATTCACAAAGGAAGGCAGCGACTCCGAGACAGGTACAGTCAAGATCGGCACCGAGGAGATCGGCGGCTCTTATCTCACTACTGTAAACTTCTATGTAGGTGAGGAAATGAGCTTTGGCGGCTACTACCACGCCGACACCGATTCTATCTCTATCGGCAACGGCGGTACTGCTCAGCTTGTACGCTACAACGGCGAGGCTGAGACTACTACCACAACAGAGGCTGAGACAACAACTGCCACCTCCACTGATACTACAGCTTCAACTTCAACTTCTACAACATCAACAACGACCACTGCCGCTACAACTACGGCAAAGGCTACAACTACAGGTTCGGGCTCTCCCAGTACAGGTGTTGCCTTCCCCGCAATGGCTATTGCAGGCGTAGGCGCAGCAATTGCTACAGCATTCGTTCTCAGAAAGAAAGAGGACTGATCAATAACTGAATCATTTGGAAGCGGCACCTTCAGGGTGCCGCTTTTTCGTTTATTATGCCGTCCGCTATCTCCGCGAATACGGGTGCTGCCGCATCATTGCCGTAGCCGCCGTCCTCGACCAGCACCGTCACCGCATAGGTCGGCGAGCTTGACGGGAAAAAGCCCGTTATCCACGCGTGGCAGAGCTCCTCGCCGTCCTCATCGAAGCGACCCGTCTGAGCGGTCGAGGTCTTGGCTCCCACTCGGATATATCGTGGGCGTGCCTTTGAGCTGTCATTGAGGTAGACCGCCTCTATCATCATTTTCCGCAGCTGAGCGGCTGTCTCGGAGCTCATAACGCGTGAACTCCGCGGCGGCTTCTCGTTCCCGACTGTCTCGCCGTCCACAGTTATACCGCGTACTATCGTCAGGAGCGGGAGCTCCCCGCCATTGGCTATCGCACAGGTGAGGGCGTTAATCTGCAGGGGCGTCGCCGTGAGCCTGCCCTGTCCGAATGAGAAGTTCGCCAGCTCCGCGGGGACGAGCAGCTCCTTTTCCGTGGGGAGCACTCCCGCAGAAGCCGTCATTCCCGCACAGAGGTATATCTCCCGCCCGAAGCCGAGCTCCGACGCGAGCGTGCGGAACCTCTGCGGGTCGAGGAGCTGACTCAGCGCGATGAAGTAGGTGTTGCAGGAGTTCGTCATCGCCTCTGACATTGTCTGTATGCCGTGCCCGTCGTATTTGTGGCAGTGAAAGAGCTGTCCGCCGATGTCGATACTGCCCGTGCAGTCGTAGACGTAGCCTCCCAAGTCCTCGTTTATACCCTCACAGGCGGTGACGAGCTTGAAAGCCGAGCCCACGCTGTACGAGTAGAGGGCGCGGTCGATGAGCGGACTGCGCTCGTCCGTGAGAGCCGCGCCGATATCGTCAACTCTGAACTGCGGGAAGCTCGCGAGAGCCAGTATCTCGCCTGTTTCCACGTCTGTGACCACTATCGCTCCCTTGTCGATACTGCGTCCCGCACGCTCGCAGATACGCTGTATGCGGCTGTCGAGGGTGGTGACTACTCCCGTTTTCTGCTTCGTACTGCGGATAATGTCCCTGTCCGCGCCGATGAGGACGTTACCGAAGCCGTCAGTCGAATAGGTCACGCTGTTCTCCATATTGCCGCCGCGAAGTATGCGGTCATAGGCGTACTCGATCCCCGAAGCTCCCCTGCCCTCGGACAGGTAGCCGACTACGTGCGGTGCTGTCATATCCTCGACGTAGCGGTCGGGAATATCGAAGAAGGTCAGCCCAGCCGAATCCTCGCCGCGGCGGGTACACCGAAACGCGAAAGGTCTGCCCGCCTTGTACTTTTCCCGCACGTAGGAGCTGTCCTGCGCGATGTCAAGCAGCTCGCCGAGCGTGACCGCAGACGGCACAGCCACCGCGACTACGGAGCTCCCGCTGTTCGTGAGCGGGACGAAATTGCGGTCAAATACAGTGCCCTGTGTGTCGCCCGCATTTATCGTAACGAAGGAGCTGTCCTCAGCTGTGCGGACATACTCGCGCTTCTGCGAGAGCCGCAGATAGTTCCACGCCAGCACCGTGAACATCACGAAAAATGCCGCTGTAAGTATGAGTATGCCGCGCTCGGAGCGTCTGCGCATAAAAAATCACCTCACAGGTAGTGTTTCCCTGTGAGGTGAGATTATACTGTGAAAACCACGTTCATTCGAGCACAATGGTAAAAGGTCCGTCGTTGACGAGCTCGACCTTCATATCAGCGCCGAATATGCCCGTCTCTACGTGCTTTCCCTTGCTTCGGCAGTAGTCCACGAAGTAGTTGTACAGGCGCTCCGCCTCGTCTGGCTTGCCCGCCTGTATGAAGTTCGGACGGTTGCCCTTGCGGCAGTCGGCGTACAGCGTGAACTGCGATACCACGAGCAGCTCCCCGCCCACGTCTGCGAGCGAGAGGTTTATCTTGCCGTTCTCGTCCGAGAATATCCGCAGATTTATCAGCTTGTCGGCAAGTCGGCGGCAGTCCTCCTCGGTGTCGCCCTGTCCCACACCGAGCAGCACAAGATAGCCCGTGCCTATGCGTCCCGTGACCTCTCCGTCAACAGACACGCTCGCGGAGGTAACTCTCTGCAATACTATCCGCATAGCTTACTTCCTTACGATGTCCATCTCGAACGGCTGGAGCTCAAGCTTGTCCTTGCCCATTGAGGATATCATACTGTACATCGGCTTCGGGAGCGGTATCGTCTTGGGCTTGTCGGTGTTGTTGAAGAAGCAGATGTACTCGTCTCTGCCGTTGGTACGTGTCGTGACCTCTATGCCGTGCGGAAGTCCCTTCAGCTTAGGTATGCCCGTCTGCATCATAAGGTTGGAGGCAAAGTTCTCGTAGAAGTCTGCCTTCAGCACCGTGCCGACGTAGTATGCAACACCGTTGCAGTACCTGTTCATCGTGACCGCGGGTATGCAGCGGTAGTAGCCCTCGTTGTACTCTGCATAAGCCTTGGCTGTCGTGGGCTGGAGGAGGTCGCACCACTGCGAGCACCTGAACTCATTGCCCGCGAAGTCGCGGATAACCTGCATATCGCTTCCTATCGGGTCGTACTCGGTTATCTCCGCGCCGACGAGCTCCTTGAACACCGTCGGGAGCGTATCCATAATGCAGTTGTTGTGCTCGTCCTTGACGCCGCTCCTTGTCGTCAGCACGAGAGTTCCGCCGTTGATGACATAGCGGTAGAGGTTCTCGGTGACGGACTTCCTGTTCACGTAAAGTGACGGAGCAATTACGAGCTTGTATCCCGAAATATCGGTATCGGGCGATACAACGTCGATGTTCGCACCGTAGTGCATAAACGCCGAATGGAACGCCTTGAGCTGTTCGAGATAGTAGAAGCCGTCCACCTGCGGCTGTATCTTAAACGCCGCGTCGGTCTCGGGCGAATATAGTATCGCGATGTCGGAGATTATCTCCGTATTGTCGAGTATACCGAGCTGCGACACGCTCTTGCAGAGCTCCGAGAATTCGAGGAATCGGCGGTTCGGGACGTTGCTGTGGTCGAGTATGCCGTGCCAGTGCATCTCCGCGCCCGTAACAGCCGTTCTCCAGCGGAAGTGGAGCACGGTGTCGGCTCCGTGAGCGAAAGCCTGCAATGCGTAGCCCTTTATCTGACCCGGTCTCGGAGTCGGCGACATCGGGCACCAGCTGCCCGTGGGTCCGCTGAGCTGCTCCATTACCCAGAAGTGCTTCTCCTTGACGCCGCGCATGAGGTCGAGGTGGAAGGCGTGCGAGTAATACTCGTTCGGGTCAACGGGTATGCGTATCGGCGGGTAGTTGTCGTAGGCGACGAAGTCCATAAGGTCGAAGAGCTTGTAGAAATCGGGGGTGTTCTCGCAGAACCACGTATTCGTGGTTATCGGTATCTTCGTGTCCTCAAGCCTTATCGTCAGCATAAGGTCTTTGACGTAGCCTGTTATGCTGTCGTTGCAGAAGCGGTACCAGTCAAGCGAAAGCGCGGGATTCTGCCACGCCTTCGGGTAAGCATTGGGCGGCTGGATCTGCTCGAAGGAGCTGTACTCGCCGCTCCACACGCTCGTGCCGAAAGCCTTGTTTATGCCGTCGAGGTCGTTGTATTTATCCTTCAGCCAGTCGCGGAACAGCGACTTGCACACGTCACAGGTGCACGGGTAAGCCTCGAGCTCGTTGTCTATCTGCCACGCCGCAACTGCGGGATTGCCCGCGTAGTGGCGTATCATCTGCTCGGTTATGCGCTTCGCGTAGAAGCGGAAGGTCGGGTTATTGATACAGCGGTGAGCACGTATGCCCGTCTGTATGCGTCTGCCGTCGGGTCCTACCTGTACTATCTCGGGGTGAGCCTCGTACAGCCACAGCGGAGGGCAGTTCGTGGGCGTGCAGAGTATCGTTCCTATCGCATAGCGCGAGAACGTCTTGACGACGTCATCGAGCCACGAGAAGTCGAACTCGCCGTCGCGCGGCTCGAGCCTCGACCACGCAAATTCAGCCACACGTATGAGCTTGACGCCCGTTCTTGCCATAGTCTCGGCGTCCTTGTCCCACATCTCCCTGTCCCACTGTTCGGGGTAGTAATCAACACCAATTTTCATGATGTGCCTCCTGTTATCGAATATTCTATTATCTGACAATTTCCCATAAACCAGCCGCTGTACTGCTCGGCTGTCATATCGTTGAAGTAGGTCTCTATCACGCGGCAGACTCCTCCGTGGCTGACTATCAGCACGTTCTTGCCGCTGTATTTTTCGATGATATCATCGAGCGCGGAGTAGACCCTGTGCGAGAGCTGTAAGAGTGACTCGCCCGTCTTTCCCATACGCACCCCGAATTCGAGCTTGCCCTCGGCAAAGCCGTCCGTATAGCGTAACTTGCCCTCGAATGAGCCGTAGTCCCACTCGCGGAGCCTCTCATCCGTGACTATTTCAAGCCCGCACCTCTCGGCGACTGCACGCGCGGTCGTCTGCGCACGGAGCATAGGCGACGCGATGATGATGTCCACGTCTCCGAGCCGTTCGACCGCCTCCGCGAGCCCGTCCGCCTGCGCAAGACCTGTCTCGTTCAGCGGGAGGTCGGTAATGCCGAGGATAAGGTCGTCCCTGTTGTAATCGGTCTGCCCGTGGCGGGTAGAGTATATCTTCATAGCTCCGCCGCCTTTCTCAGCTCTGCCTCTGCGTTTTCAAGCATGAGAGCGCTGGGCTTGTCGCCGCCCATTATACGGGCAATTTCGGCAACTCTGCCGTCAAATCCGAGGTGTGTGACGCTCGTCTCGGTTCGGTCGCCGACGGTGTTCTTCTCAATCATCAGGTGGTCGTCCGCCATAACGGCTATCTGCGAAAGGTGCGTCACGCAGATGACCTGTCTCACCTTGCCTATCTGTCGGAGCTTTATGCCTATTTTCTGCGCAGCCTTGCCGCTGACGCCCGTGTCTATCTCGTCGAATATCATCGTGGGGATGCTGTCCTTGTCCGCGATAACGGTCTTAAGCGCGAGCATTATTCGCGAGAGCTCGCCGCCTGACGCTATCTTTGAAATGGGCTTGGGCTCCTCGCCCTTGTTCGCGGAGATGAGGAATTCCACGCTGTCCATTCCGTTGACCGTCAGCTTGCCCTTCTCATGGCGCACTCCGATAATGACGTTTTCCATATTTAGGAAGGCGAGCTCCGCCGTGACGCGCTCGGTGAAACGTGCCGCGACCTCCTCGCGGTAATTATACAGCGCCTTCGCCTGCTCTGTTACAACGTGCAGGAGCTCCTCGCGCTCCTTCGCAAGGGCGGCTATCTCATCGCCGCAGCTGTCGAGCGCGGACATCTCCGCGCAGGCGTCGTCGTACAGCCTGACAAGTCCCTCGCAGTCAGTCGCGTACTTGCGTTTGAGCTTGTTTATCACGCCGAGGCGCTCAGCTATCTCGTCAAGGCGCTGACCGTCGAGCTCTATCTTGTCGGCGGCGTGTTCGAGCTCCGAGGCTATGTCCGCAAGCTCTATCTCCGCCGCGGAAAGCCGCTCGTACAGCGCCGCAATGCTCTTGTTAAGTTCCGTGAAGCCCGCGAGCTCGCCCTCCGCCGAGGCAAGAAGCTCATTCGCGGCTCCCTCACCAGTTATCGCCGAAACTGCGCTGCTTATGGCGATTATCGTCCTCTGCGAATTCTTGGCGGCTTCGTACTCGCGTTCGAGGTCGTCGTCCTCACCCGCCGTCAGTCCGAGCCCGCCTATGTCGTCAATTATCTCATTAAGGGTGCGGCTTCTCTCAAGGCGCGACTGCTCCTTCTTTTTGAGCTCGCCGAGAGTTCGCGCGGTCTGCTGGAGCTTCCGAAAGCTCGCTCTGTACGCGGAGAGAAGCGTATCGTCCCCGCCGAAGTCGTCGAGTATCTGCAAATGCCTCTCGCTGTCGAGAAGTATCTGATTGTCGTGCTGTCCGTGGATATTTATCAGCAGCGAGCCTATCTCCCTCAGCAGCGACACCGAAGCCGTCCGCTCGTTGATGCGCGCAACGCTGCCGCCGTCGGAGCTTATCTCGCGTGTGACGGTTATCGCGCCGTCCTCGTGGTCGAAGCCGAGCTCGTCGAGCTTTGCCTCCACCTCGTGCGGGAGCTCCGTAAAAAGCGCTGTAATAACAGCCTTGTCGCAGCCCGTGCGGACTATCTCCTTGCTGCTGCGCTGACCGAGCACCGCGTTTATGCCGTTTATCAGTATGGATTTTCCCGCGCCCGTCTCGCCCGTGAAGATATTCAGCCCGCCTCCGAGCTGTATGACCGCCTCTCTGATGACGGCAAGATTCTTGATATATATTTCCTTCAACATCTGGGTGCTACACTACCTTCCGAGGAGCTCGCTCTTGAATTTCCTGCACAGCTTCTTCGCGTCGGACTCAGTCCTTGCGAGAATGAATATCGTATCGTCGCCCGCTATCGTACCGACTATGCCCTCGTGGTTCACGGAGTCGATAGCGGCGCAGGTCCCCTGAGCCATACCCGCGCGGCATTTAAGGACTATCGTGTTCATCGCGTAGTCCACCGACACGACCGACTCGGAGAATATGCTCTTTTCTGCGACAGCCGCCGCGGGGAGAGTGTATCTGTAGATGCCGTTCTCGTCGCGCTGCTTCACGAGCGAGAGCTGCTGTATATCGCGGGAAAGTGTCGCCTGTGTGGTCTTTATCCCCTTCGCAACGAGGCACTGTATCAGCATCTCCTGCGTGGTAACAGGTTCCTCGCTGATTATTTCAAGTATTATTTCGTGTCTGCGGTTTTTCATATTTATCTCCGTGTATGGTTATTATGTCCGAATTAAATTCGGAGGGAAGCTTATGCGCAAGACATACAAGGGAACGCCCTCACTTGCAGGGCGTTCCCTCTCAAAAAACAGTCCACTGGACTGTTTTTTGATTCACCCTTTGCGGAGCGCTTCCTCAATGTGGGGCGCTGCCCCACACCCTGCCAAAGGCTCTGCCTTTGGAATCCGCAAAGGGACAAAGTCCCTTTGAACCCAACTTCGCGATGTCTGTCCGCACGTAAGGCTGACTCTGCTTTCGCGCAGGGAAGAAATTATTTCAGTGGTCGGCAGAGCTTCCTGCACAGCGACTCGTGGAACGAATTGCCGATGAGGTCCACGAACCTGAGCGTGTTCCGTCCGCGCATTATCTCCACGGATTCGCCCTCGTTGAGCTGCTTCTTTATCTCGCCGTCCACGCTCACGACTATGCGATCGCGGGACGTCCTGTCCGTAAGAGTGAGCCGCCTGTCCGCCGAAAACAGCGTAGCACGCGAGAAGAGCGAGTGCGGACATATCAGCGTCATCTCGATACATTCGAGGTCGGGCTCTATGACAGGACCGCCTGCCGATAAAGCATATGCGGTCGAGCCCGAGGGCGTGCTGAAAAGTACGCCGTCAGCCCTGTACCTGCCGATGAGGTAGCCGTCCGAGCAGACGTCGAAGTCGCTTATCCTGAAGCCCGCCGAGCGCGCCGACACCTCATTGAGCGCCGTATAAGTGACGTCGCCGTCCTCGCCGTGCATAACGACGTCAATGGTCATACGCTCCGAGACAGTGTACTCGCCCGTTGTCAGCAGTGCGAGCTTATCGAGCTGGTCAGCCTCGAGACCCGCCATAAATCCGAGCGTACCCGTATTTATGCCGAGCATTTTCGTGTCCGTACCCATAAGGTGCTTGGCACAGCGCAGTATCGTTCCGTCGCCGCCTATCGCGATAACGATATCGGCATTTTTCGCCGAGGAATCTATATCCTCAAAGGTGACGCTCTTGTCCTGAAAGTCCTCGCGGAACTTGCCGCTCACGCAGACCTCTATCCCTGCTCTGTCGAGAACATCGCAGGTCTCGCGCGCACAGCTGAGCGCGTTTTTCTTCTGAAAATTCGGGTACAGTACCGCTTTCATTTCTTCCTCCGTTTAAAGGGCGGCGAACGCCTCGTCCACCGTCTTTTTTATATCAGATAACGGAGCTCCATCTGTTTTTCTGAGCTCCGCAAGGTATTCGATATTGCCGCTCCCGCCTCTGACAGGCGAAAATGTCCAGCTCACGGGATACAGTCCCATGAGCCGTGAAAAGCTGTCTATATCGCGGAGTATCCGCTCGTGGACCTTCCTGTCCTTCACGACCCCGCGCTTGCCGATGTCGCTCCTGCCAGCCTCGAACTGCGGCTTTACAAGCACAGCCGCACAGCCATCCGCGCTGAGCAGCTCGTATATCTTAGGCAGTATCTTCGTCAGCGAGATGAAAGAAACGTCTGCGCTGATGAAATCCGCACAGCCGCCTGTCATCTCGGGAGTGACCTCGCGTATATCGGTGCCCTCCATATTCACGACGCGTTCGTCGCGGCGAAGGCTCTCGGCGAGCTGACCGTGCCCGACGTCTACCGCGTACACTCTCGCGGCTCCGTGCATGAGCATATACTCCGTGAAGCCGCCCGTGGAAGCGCCTATATCGAGACACACCTTCCCTGTGAAATCGAGCCCGAACGTCTCCGCCGCCTTTTCGAGCTTGAGAGCTCCCCTGCCGACATAGACCTCCTGCTCGGAGGATACTATCACGTCCTCGGGAGCCACCTCATCGGACGCCTTTTTCGCAGCGGCGCCGTTGACGGTGACTGCTCCCGCCTTTATCATTTCCTTTGCGCGCTCCCTGCTCCTTGCGAGACCGCGCGTCACGAGCTCGGAATCAAGCCTTGCCATCTTCCAAGCTCCTGCGACAGACGTAATCTGCCATTTTCTCGGCTGTAAGTCCGAGCTTTTTCAGCGCCGACTTGACCGCCGCCTGCTTGATGAAGCCGTCAGCAGTTACGCGGCTGTAGTCGCCGACGTAGCCCTCCTCCATGAGAAGGTCGCCGAACATCGCGGAAATACCGCCCTGACGCTCCGCCTCCTCAAAGAAGACGATGCGCTTATAGCGCTTTATCTCGCGGATAACGTCACGGGCAACGGGAAATATCTTAGTCAGCTTGAGGATATCACAGCCGATACCTCTCTCCTCAAGCAGGCTCTGAGCCTTGTAAGCCTCGTTGTACAGCCTGCCGTAGGTTATGATAAGGGTATCGCAGTTATCTCCGCGCATAAAGATGTGCTCGGTACTGATGTAGTCCCTGTTGAAGGAGACGTCCTCGGCTCCGCGCGGATAGCGCACCGCAACAAGCCCCTTGTTTGCGTATATCGCCTTCTTCATACAGAGCCTGAGCTCCTCGTAGCAGGAGGGCGAATAGATGACTGTATTCGGTATAGACGTCAGCATAGCAACATCGAAAAGTCCCTGATGCGTCTCGCCGTCCTCGCCGACTATTCCCGCGCGGTCAACTCCGAGCACAACGTGGAGCTTTCCTATAGCGACATCATGCACGAGCTGGTCGTAGGCACGCTGCAAAAACGTCGAATACACGGCAAATACAGGTATCTGTCCCATTGAGGCAAGTCCGCCCGCAAAGGTGACGGCGTGCTGCTCGGCAATGCCGACATCGTAGAAGCGCTCGGGGAAGCGCTTGCAGAAATACTGCAAGCCCGTGCCGTACTTCATAGCCGCTGTTATCGCGCAGATACGGTCGTCCGCCTCGCCGAGAGCTACGAGCTCCTTGCCGAATGCTGTCGAGTAGCTGTCGCTTGCCGCGACCTCGGGGTTGCCTGTCTCTATATCAAACTTGGAAATACCGTGATACTCGCCGGGGTTCTTCTCCGCGGGAAGATAGCCCTTGCCCTTGGTGGTCTTGACGTGTATGAACACGGGTCTGTGGTAGCTCTTAGCCATATGCATGACCTGATCGAGCTCGGTAAGGCTGTGACCGTTTATCGGTCCGAGGTAGATGAAGCCCATATCCTCGAACATCGTATGCTCGAGTATCGTGGACTTTATCGAGTCCTTAGCGACCTTCATACCCTTCGTGACCTTCTTGCCGACCACGGGTATCTGATTGAGGTTCTTCTCGACCCAGCGCTTGGTATCGAGGTATTTTTCGGTATTTCTCAGGGTGGTGAGGTACTGCCCGAGCGAGCCTACGCTCTTGGAAATAGACATATTGTTGTCATTGAGGATAACGATGAGGTTGCTGTCCTGCTTGCAGCAGCAGTTGTTCATCGCCTCGTAGAACATACCGCCTGTCATAGCACCGTCGCCGATGACAGCTATCGTGTAGTTGTCACGTCCCTGAAGCTTCATAGCCTCGGCGATACCGCAGGCTACGGATACCGACGTACTGCTGTGACCCGCTATGAAGGAATCGTGTACCGACTCCTCGGGCTTGGGGAAGCCCGATATGCCGTTCTCCTGACGGAGAGTGGAAAGCCTGTCCGCACGTCCTGTCAGTATCTTGTGAACGTATGCCTGATGTCCCACGTCCCATACGATCTTGTCCTCGGGTGAGTTGAAATTGCGGTGTATAGCCATTGTAAGCTCAACCACGCCGAGATTGGAAGCAAGGTGTCCTCCCGTCTTTGAGACAGTCGATATCAGCAGATTACGTATATCCGAGCACAGATACTTGCACTGCCTGAGCGAGAGCTCCTTCAGGTCTTTCGGGAGCTCAAGCTCCGAGAGGCTGACCCTGTCGCCGTCGTTTATAAATTCGTTCATTTTAACCCAGCGGAGCAGTGCTCCGCAGCTCCTTGTTTATTTTGTCCTATCAAGCAGATATTCCGTGAGCTCCTTGAGGAAGCCGTTGTCGTCGATATTGTCGATCCACTCGAGAGCCTCTGCTGTCTGCTTGTCAGCCATCTCGCGAGCCTTTTCAACTCCGTAGAGAGCAACTATGGAAGCGTTGTCCTGATTCTTGCCCTCCTGAGCGTCGATGATATCGTCGATTATCTGATACGCGATACCAACTCTGAGACCGAACTCAGCCGCGGCTCTGAGGTTGTCGTTGCTGCCCTCGGCACAGATAGCGCCGATAACGCACGATACAGCGATGAGCTGCCCCTTCTTGCAGCGGTACATATTCATTATCTCTTCCTCGGTGATATCGTCGCGGGTGCGGCTCTCGATGTCGATGACCTGACCGCCTATCATACCGTCTCTGCCGACAGAGTTCGCGAGTACCGAGATGATGAGCACCTTCTGGTCAGCCGTGAGCTCGGGAGCGTCGGCGATGACCTCGAACGGGAGCACGGAAAGAGCGTCGCCCGAGAGTATAGCGAGAGGCTCGCCAAACTTCTTGTGGGCAGACTCCTTGCTTCTGCGGACATCGTCGTTGTCAAGAGCGGGAAGGTCGTCGTGGATGAACGCAGAGGTATGTATCATCTCAACTGCGCACGCAGGAGCTACCGCATTCTCGATGTTGCCGCCGAGAGCCTCGCAGAAAGCGTAAACGAGAACGGGTCTGATACGCTTGCCGCCCTTGAGCGAGTAGTTCATTGCGTCGATAAGCTTCATCTGCGGACGGTTGTCGTTGCTGTAGTTGTTGAACTTGATGATCTTCTCATCTGTCAGCTTGAGGTATTTCGCCATTCTTTCTTCAAAGTTACTCATTTTTTCCTTTCGACGGTGCAGTTCCGTCATCCTCCGTTATTATTATTCTTGCTTCGTCGAGCTGCTTCCTGCAAACGGCTGAGAGCTTCACTCCCTCTCCGTACAGCTCGACTGCCTTTTCAAGTGGTATATCGCCCTTTTCAAGCTCCGCGACTATGCCGCTGAGCAATTTTAAGTTTTCTTCAAAGCCCTTTGTCTGTTTCATAAACTCACCATTTTTTCGATATCTGCGCTTCCGCGCCGCCGCTGTCGAAGCGGAGTGTCACGGTGTCGCCCTCGCTGAGCGTTTCCGAGCTCCGCACGAGCCTGTCGCCGCTGTACACGAGAGAGTATCCCCTCGCCATGACCTTCAGCGGGCTGAGAGTCTCCAGCCGTGCTATTTTCTCGCCGAGCTCCGCTCCCCGTTTATCCATCAGGCGGGTCAGAGCCGCGTCGAGCCGCTCGTCAATGCGGTCGAGCCTTCCGCTCATAAGCACCAGCCTGTTCTCGGGCGACTGCGCCGCCAGCCTCGAGCCGACCGCCGTGTACCTGTCTGCAGCTCTGTCGTATAACGACTTCGCTGCCTTTTCGGCTCTGCGGACATACTGCTCAATGGTCTCACGAATCGCACCTATCTCCGGAGCAGCAAGCTCTGCCGCCGCTGACGGTGTCGGGGCTCGCATATCAGCCGCGAGGTCTGCGATGGTGTAGTCAACCTCATGACCGACCGCCGATATAACGGGTACCTTGCAGCCGTAGACTGCCCGCGCTACCATTTCGGAGTTGAAGGCGCCGAGGTCCTCGGCTGAGCCGCCGCCGCGCCCGACGATTATCACGTCGCAGCCCGCGTTCTCCGCTTTCAGTATGCCCCTGCATATGGACTCGGGAGCTCCCTCGCCCTGCACAAGAGCGTTGACCGCGTACAGCTCGCACAGCGGATAGCGCCGCGTGAGCACGTTGATGATGTCGCGTATCGCCGCGCCGCTCAGTGACGTGACAGCGCCTATCTTCTTCGGCATATACGGGAGCGGACGCTTGTGCTCCGCCGCGAATATGCCCTCCTTTTCGAGCCTGCGTTTCAGCTGTTCGAGCTCGACGCTCGCCTTGCCTGCGCCCTCGGGAATGATATCGTTGGCGTAGAGCTGATACGCTCCGTCACGCTCGTATACGGATATGCTTCCCGCAACGACTACGGACATACCGTCCTCGGGCAGGAATTTCAGCCGTGAAGCCGCCCCCGCGAACATCACAGCCTTTAATGAGCTCTCGCTGTCCTTCAGTGAAAAGTAGCAGTGTCCGCTCTTGAAGTGCTTAACAAAGTTCGATATCTCGCCCTTGACCATCATGCCCTGCAATATCCTGTCGCCCTTGAGCTTCGAGCCGATGTACCTGTTGACCTGTGATACGGTCACTACGGGCATAACACATCACCTGCCTGTTTCAGATAGCCGTATATCGCGACTCCCGCGGCGTTGTCGCACGAGAATTCGGGTGCGGCGAATGAAGCCTCGGGATAGCGCGAAACTATCCTGTCGCGAATAAGCTTGTCCGACATCACACCGCCCGCGAAAACGAGCGGCAGACTGCCGTATCTATCCAATGCGCACTCAGTCATCGCGAGTATCGTCTCGGCGATGAAGTCGAGGCAGTACCGCGCGATATTTTCGGGCTTTTCGCCGTTTCTCAGCATCTGAGCGCACTTGTTCTCCACACCCGAGAGGCAGCAGCTTCCGTCCTTTATCACGGGCTTGACCTTGTATGTCTTATCCGCGTTCACGGCGAGCTTTTCAAGCTCCGCGCCGCACGGGAATCTCAGACCGAGCATAACTCCCGCCCTGTCAACAGCCTGTCCCGCCTTTAAATCGAGCGAGGTGCCGACCTCGGTGATATTCAGGACGCTGTCGCTGTCGGGCTCGCAGAGAAGACAGTCAGTAGTTCCGCCGCTGACGTGGAAGGCAATGAAGCACTCCCTCACAAGGGCGAGCCTGTCCGCGGAATACAGCGCCGCGAGGATATGCCCTATCTGGTGCGAGGTCGTGTACAGCTGAGTGCCCGTCGCAGCCGAGTATGCTCTCGCGTAGCCCTCACCAACGAGGAAGCACGGCATATACGAGCCCTCGATATTGCGCGGACGTACCGAAGCCGCCACCGAAGCCGCCTCTGTCGGGCGGTACTCGCGGCAGAGCTCCTCTACCAGCTCGGGGAGCTGTTTCGTGTGGTGGAAGACCGCGTCGCTCTGCCTCAGTCCGAGCTCGCCCTCCTTTACGGGGAGCAGCCGCTTCCGCTGTATGACGCGGTTCTCGCCGCTGACGTACACCGCCACCGACGTTGTGTAGTTACTGGTGTCTATGCCGATATGGTCAGGCATTTTCAGCCTCACCGTGGTCGCGCGAGAACGCTCCGAGCACGCCGTTTATGAAGGAGGCGTCCTCCTTATAGGTATAGGTCATCGCGAGCTTCACAGCCTCGCTGATAGCCGCATTCATCGGCGTATTCTCGTCGTACAGGCACTCAAACAGCGCTATGCGGAGTATCGCGTGATTGAGCTTGGAAATACGCGAGAGCTTTCTCGATTTGCTGTAGCTTTCAATGATACCGTCGAGCTCCTCCGCGTGAGTGAGAGTACCGTCCACGAGCTGCTTGACCTCGTCATTGACGGTTATCTCGTCTATCTCCTCAGCGATATCGTAGAGCTCCTGTATATCGTCATCGCGCAGAAGCTGCTCAAACACGAGCTTGAACGCGCTGTCTCTTACTTCTCTTCTTGACATTTCATCTCTCCCTATCTTTTTACTCGAACACAACGCCGTTGACGATGACGTTCACTCTCGCCACCGCAACGCCCGTCATATTCTGAACGTCCTCCTTGACAGCGGTCTGCACCTCTTCCGCCACCGCGACGGACTTGTATCCGCTTTTGACCTTTATCTTTATATCAAGAGCCGCGACGTCCCCGATAACACCGACGGTTATCGGACCGTTCTTCTTGAGCTTGCTCATTTTTGTCATCTCTCCGTCGAGACCTGCCACTCCCTTTACCTCGAGTGCGGCAAGCCTCGCGACGGTGATGATGACGTCCTCAGATATGCTGAGCTTGCTCTGAGCGCTCTTTTTAACATCAGCCATTTTTGTACCTCCGTTAACGCGAAGATTTGAGTGTATTTTTTAATCAAAGCTATGTATACACTCCCGCTTCTATATTATACCAAAAAAATTCAGAATATTCAACTACTTTACTTCAAAAATTCTGATATTTTCCGCAGAAATTTCTGTCTCGCCCAGAATTATATCCTTGATAGCCGCAGCCTGCGCCTTGTCGAGCCCCTCGGTCTTGACCACGACCTTCGCGGACTCGCCGTCGAGGTAGGCTACACAGTCCTCGAAGCCCTGCGCTTTTACGAGAGATTCTATCGTACCCTCGCTCTCTATCAGCTTCGAGACCTCCACTGCGTCAAGGGCGTTGACTACCATTTCGTCCTCGGTGAGGTCGCCGCCTCCGATTATCGTCTGGAGCGTCTGCACCGCCTCGTCGCGTCCGTTCATTCGGTCGAGGCGAGCCTGTGCGAAATAGTCGACCTGCTCAGCCTCGCCGCTCTCGGGAGTCGCACTCACGAATTCTGTGTCGCCGTAGTTGACCGTATCGCCCATCTCCGCGACCTTCACCGTCTCGCCGTCCTTGGTGAACTTAGTTGGCGTGGTCGTGTAGTTTATGTAGACCGCTATCGCGAGCATAAGCGTGAGACAGGTCATTATTATCTGCTTTTTTCCGATTATTATTGTTGGCTTTTTCATTGCTTGTACCTCATTTCATCTTGGTTACGTATATTCTTGCGGTGGATATGCCGAGTGCCGCCGATACAGCCTTGTATATGCGCTCCTCGACTGCGGGGTCGCCGCAGCCCGTGCACGCGATGACCGCTCCCGTTATTGCGGGAGTCTCCACCGTCTCGATCAGCGGCTCGCGCTGACCGCTCCCGCCCGTCATCACATACTTTTTCTCCTCCTCCGTCTTGTTGTCCTGACTGCTTTTTCTGCCCTCGGCGGCGTAGACATAGCGCTCACCCGTCCCGACAGTGAGGTAGACCTCGACCTCCCCCGCTCCGTCGATACGGCTCAGGAATTCACGCAGCCTTTCCTCGGTCTCGCGGCAGTAGCTGTCCGACTGCGTCGCCGATGCAGCCGCCTCGGGAGCCTGCGGCGCGGTCTGCTTCCTGTCCGTCAGAAAAGATGATATAAGTATCAGAAGCAGTCCCGCAGTACCGAGGGCTGTGACGGCAATCGCTGAGTTCTTGCTCCCGAGAAGCTCGCCGAGCTTAGTTATCGCCTTCATTCACGACCTCCGTTTCGTCTCCGAGAGTGTTGCGTATCACAGCCGCCGCACCCTCGATATCCTCTGTATTCACCGTCACCCTACTAATAGATATGCTGCCGTCGGACAAAATATTAACCTCCGCCGTGATTTTTTCGCAGTCGATACCCGCCGCGGCAATCTGCTCCGCGAGGATATCGCACACGTTTGAAGCAGTCTGCTCTGCGAGCGCGGCGTCGTACAGCTTCTGCGAGCAGTCATAGTCCGCAAGCACGTAATTCCCTATCTCGGGCAGTCGGAAGTCCGCAAAGCCGCTCACGAAGGGAGCGGTAATGACGAGGGCGAGGAGTATGTCGAGTATCAGCTTCAGCTGGTCTTTCATCTTCACGCTTCCCGCAGTCTGCCCGATAAGGCTCTTAGCCGCCGAAAACACACACACCGCGAGCACCGCCGCCTTCATATCCGTACAAATCACCCCTGTCCTATTGTCTGCGCGAGTATCGCCGACGATATCAGAAACATCAGCCCGTAGCACACCAGTACGCACTGCGCTATCGCGAGAGCTCCGTCGAAGCTTTTCAAGAGCTTCGACAGCGACGGCGCCGAAAACATATCAGCAGCAGCCGCTCCGAGGAGCATTACTCCGCGGTAGGCGAAGAGCTCAAGTATCTTCGGGAGCAGAAGCAGTACGATAGCGATAATGCCAGCCGCTCCGACGGTGCTCCCGATGACCTCGAAGCTCCCCTTTACTGTGGCATAGGCGTCGGAGACAGCTCCGCCGACAACGGGAACAGCTCCCGATATTACGGTTTTAACGGTCTTGACCGCAACGCCGTCAGCCTTCCCCGCAATGGAGCATTTGAGCGTGACAAAGCCCGTGAACAGCGTCATCACGACGGTTATGCTCCACGTTGAGGCTTTTTTCAGCAGTCCGACCACACATTCAAGCGACGAATCAGGGAAGACGCTCCCCGTCACGGACAGAGCGGTCGCCGCTCCGAGAACAGGCAGAAGGTAGCTCTCCGAGAGCTCGGTTATCATCTCCGACGCACCGAGAATCATCAGATGGTACACGCCGGCGGAGGTCACGCCTCCGCACGCCACTGCCACCGCTGTAAATACGGGCACGAAAACGATGATAAATCCGCCGCAGAGCTCAATTTCCGCGACGGTATCGGTGAAAACGTCAATCAGCTGAGGAGCCGCCACCGCCGATGCGGTCATCACGCATACCATATCATAAGTCCCGCCCGATGATCCTCCGAGAGCCGAGCCCGCCGATGTCCGCAGCACAGAAGCCGCAACGATTATAAGCAATATCGCGGAAAGCAGCCGTAAGGGAGCTGCGATCCGCGCGGACAGCCTGTCCCACAAAGTGCTCATCAGCTCCCCGAAGCTGAGCTCCGTGATGTCGTCGTATCCGATACCGAGGTCGAACTCCGCAAGCGCCTCGTCGAGCTGCTCGGTGAGCTCCGAATAGATGTCCTCGGGCTCGTCCGCGGACGCATAAAGCGGAACAGCCGCCGTCAGCAGGAGCACGAAGCTCACCGCGGCAATAATGAAATTTTTCATTTTCCACCTCACAGTATCTCGCCTATCCGCGAAATAAGAGCCTTTATCAGCGGCAGACTGACGAAGGTCACAGCTCCGCGCCCCCACATCTCCGCAGCCGATGCTATGGCAGTCTCGCCGCTGTCCTTGCAGAGGTCGGAGGTTATCTGCGTGATGAGGCATATCGCGGTCGCCTTGAAAACCAGCGAGATGTAGCTCTCGGGAAGTCCCGAATCGAAGAAAAGCCCGCGTATATCGCCGAGAACAGGCGCAAGTATTGCGAATAGTCCGCCTGTCACAACCACGCACGCCGCCAGCGAAATGAACAGCGACTGCTCGCGGACGTGCTGTCGCAGCAGAACTGCTAAAATCGCGGAAGCTACACAGAAAACGGCGGTCGTGAACGCATTCTCTACCATAGCCCGAACACCGTTTTCACCGTGTCGAACAGCCCGCCTATCTCCTGCACGATGATGACGAGCACGACTATCAGCCCCGCAAGAGTTGTCATCATTGCCTGTTCCTCGCGCTCAGCACGCTTCAGCACGAGATTGAGCACCGCCACGATTATGCCAACTCCCGCGATTTTGAATATGAGGTCTATGTCCATTGCCAGCGTCCTTTCATATCACAAGAATCCCCGCCATAACGCCGAAAAGCAGCCCTACACTGCGGTACAGCCGTCCCTTGCGGAGGTAGCTCTCGCGCCTGCGGTCCTCAATTTCGGCGAGGGAGACTTCAAGAGCATGTATCGAGTCAAGCTGACTCGCGCTGTCGCTCCTGCCGATAACTGTACCGAGGCGCAGCAGCAGCGTCTCCTCATCCGAGCCGAAATTCTGCGATCTTACGGCATTTCCCCAAACTGTTCGGAAGTCCGTGCCGCTCTCGAAGCTCTCGGGCAGTAACTGCAAAAATGTCAGCGGAGCAAGCTCGGAGTCGCGTTTCAACTCGGAGCAGACGGAGTAAACATCGTCGGCTCTGTACCCGACAAGAAACGCCGTGCGCCGCAGTAAACAGCCGATGACAGTACATAGCTTCTGCTCGCGGCGAAGCTTGTCTGCGAGCGCAAATCCGACCATTCCGCCTGCCGCCGCAAATGCCGCCGAGGCTATAAACCGAAGCATATCAGAGCTCCTCCACCGAGCGAATCTGACCGACAGCCGAGGCTCCCGCGAGAAAAACAGCGTGAGTGAAAAGTCCCGCTGATAACAGCTTTTCCGCGAAAGGACGGCGTCTGAGTGCTGCCATACAGTCAGCGTGAACGGTAGCGATAAAAATCACGCCGCAGCCCGCTCCCGCGAGCATAGCCTCGGTGTCGGAATCGTCGGCAATTTCGTCGCATATTATGTAGTCGGGCGAGAGCGAGCGGATAGCCGAGATTATGCCGATATGCCGCGGGCAGCCGCTCAGCACATTGGTCAGCACGCCAACGTCGTTCCCGACCTGTCCTCCCGAAACAGCCGCTATCTCGCCGCGCTCGTCGATGAGGGCGACCTTTCTCCGCCTGCCAAGGATACGGGATATATCGCGAAGAAGCGTAGTTTTGCCCGAATTCACACCGCCGCAGATAAGCAATCCGCCGCTCTCAATAAGAGGAGCTATCCCCTCAGCACAGCCGACCACGCACCGCGAGATTCGGAAGCAGATACCCGTGACCTCGGTTATAATGCCATCGGAGTTATACACGCCGGATATTCCCGCACGTATGCCGTTTCCGACAATGAAAAAGCCCTGTCGGAACTCGCTGATGTGGCTATGAAATGAAAAATGAGTGACAGCGTCTATCGTGCGGCGTATATCATCGGCGGAGCACCTCACGGCAGCAGCATTATTGCTGCTCGCCGACAGCGAATTTTCGGTCAGAAACACATTTTTGTCGGGGTAAATAAGGGCAACAGGTTGTCCGAGGTAAAGGCGAATCTCCGTGACCTCACTGCCTATAACATTAAGCAAGCGCAGAAGCGGATCTCTCAGTCGCTCGCTAAGATAACCAGCTATGACTTCAAGGCTTGTACGTTCGTTCATTTTCATCGCTCCTTTTACTACAGTGTATGCAGAGCGGCGACCTCATAGAACAAAAAAGGGACGCCGAAGCGTCCCTGAACAAAAAACAGCGTACATAAAGTACGCTGTTAATTTTGAAATTATTCCTTTACACCACCAAGTGCAACACCAGCGATGATGAATCTTGAAAGGAGCACGTAAGCGATAATGATCGGGATGATCGACATAGCGATAGCGATGTAGATAGCACCGAGGTCATTGAATCGGTCAGACGACTGGATAGCCGAGATCATCATAGGAAGTGTCTTCTTGTTTACCTTAACGTTGATAAGGATCATGTTAGGTGTATAGAAGTTGTTCCAGCTTGCGATGAAGGAGAATATTGCCTGAACGGCGATAGCGGGCTTCATCATCGGGATAGCGATGGAAACGAATGTCCTGAACTCGCTGCAGCCGTCGATACGGGCAGCCTCAACGATGTCAAGCGGGAACGACGATTTCATATACGACCTCATAAAGTATACTACCGCGGGAGCCGCAATAGAGGGAAGGATAAGAGGCCAGTATGTATTTGTGAGGTGGATCTTGGACATAAAGCTCAAGAAACCTGCTGATGTAACCTGCATAGGTACCATCATAACAAGGAGGATAGTCGTGTAGGATATCTCCTTGAGCTTGAAATCGTAAACGTGGATACCGTAAGCTGTTAAAGCTGAGAAGAAAACGGTAAGGAAGCAGGAGCAGCAAGTAATGATCAAGCTGTTTCTGTAACCGTAGAGTGCACGGTAGTTAAGTCTGTAGTCCGAGCTCGTTACAATCTTGTAGTTGTTGATGATATTGGTACCGGGGATAAAGCTGATACCGTTAGCTATCTGTGTATGCTCACGAGTAGCATTTACCAGAAGAATGTATATCGGCAGTAAGCAGATAACGGTCAGGATAACGAACCAGATGAAAAGCACCGTCGACTTGAGGATTATCTTAGCTCTGTAGTTATCCTTGGTTTTTCCATAAACTGAATTCATCTTACTCATATTGAAAAACCTCCAAACTGCTTGCTTTCAGCCTTGAGCTGCTTAGCGATCTTCTTTCTCTGCTTCTTCTTAGCTATCTCGTCCTTGTCACGTGTCATATAGAACGCGATGCAGCCGAGGATAAGTGTGATGAAGAAGAGGAGAACAGAAGCAGCACCCGAATAACCGAGCTTACTCTGATTCAGGTCAGATACATGGAAGTAACTGTAAATAAGAGCAGCAATGGTTTCAACGTGCTCGCCGACCTTACCGTCCTTATTATAGAGGTAAGGAATATCGAACATCTGGAGACCACCGATCATAGATGTAACGAGTGTATAAGCCATAATGGGAGTAAGCAGGGGCAGAGTGATCTTTCTGAAAACTTGTCCCGAGCTTGCGCCGTCAATGCTTGCAGCCTCGAACAGCGAGGGATTGATACCCTGAATACCTGACATGAGCATGATCATAGTATTACCGAACCACATCCATGTCTGGATGAACATAATAACGACACGTGAAGGCCAAATACCCTCAATGAAGGGGATACAATCCACCTTGTCACCGGGGAGGTCCTTAACGATACCGATCTTGTTGAGCAGTGAGTTGATAGCACCGGGGGTATCCTTTGACTGACCGCAGAGCTGTACAAAGAGTACGGCAACGGAAGCGGCAGTGATAATATTGGGAAGATACATAACTATCTTGAAGAATTCTTTTCCCGGGATCTTGAGGTTAGCTTCAGTGAACCATACAGCGAGAGAAAGAGAGAGAAGAAGCTGAGGAATGAAGTTACCTACCCAAAGAATAACGGTATTTCCGAGCGTTCTGAAGAAGCTGTTATGTACCTGAGTAGCCAAAGCAAATTGATTTTTTGAACCGAATAAAAGGTCCGTATAATTCTTTAAACCGACAAAGTTGTCGATACCTGTATCCGCATTACCCTTAAAGCTTACAATAAAGGTATTGATGAGCGGCCAGAACTGGAAGAAGAGATAAACAATAAAAAATGGCAGTATGAAAATATAGCCATACTTAGCGTAGCTTATTGATTTTATGCGGCGCTGAGCAGCTGTTGCCATAACACACACCCTCTCGTGAATTGATTAGTAACAAATATACACCTACGGAATACATAAGTATTCCGTAGGCATAATTTGTGTTAAATGTTATGTTGTTTGAAAGGATTATTCAACTGTGATACCAGGAACAGCCTCTACAACCTTCTGCTTGAACTTAACGATTGTATCTTCGTAAGACTTGCCACCCTTGAGGTACTCGTCTGTTACAGCGTTGAGGAACTCGCCCTTAACTGCTGAATCGTAAGGAGTGATAAGACCATTGAAGTTGATGGACTTAGCGTTGTTAGCAAGCTCAGCGAAGTAGTTCTGACCGTCAGCAAAGTTGCCGGAGATCTTCTCGTTGAATACTGTGTTGCCGGAGATGAGCTCATCCATAACCTTTGTGTTGTTTACGTACTCAGGCTTAGCTGTAGCGTATGCCTTCATCTGAGCCTCGTCAGATGTAGCAGATACGATGAAGTCACGAGCCTCCTGACCGTTATCTGTAGCGGGGTTAACAACGATCCAAGTACCGCCCCAGAAGAATGCCTGCGGGCCCTGGCATACGTTCCACTTACCGTATGTAGCGCCGCCCTCGCCGCCTGCTGCGTCAAGGAAGAAGCCGCCGAAGCCCCATGTAGATACGAAGTAACCCATGCAAGCGTCGTTTGTACCAGCAGCTGTCCAGTCCTCTGTCCACTGGCTGTTCTGAGTTACGCCGCCGCAATCCCAGAGAGCCTTAGCTGTGTCTGCGAAGTTCTTGCAGAAGTCATCGATAACGAGCTTGTTATCAACAACCCAAGGCTGTGTACGACCGCAAGCGAATGCCTGCCACATACCGCCAACTGTATCAGCAAGAGCAGTCTTGTTGTTGGACTTCTCCTGAACTGTCTTAGCAGCTGCTACGAACTTATCCCAGTCGCCAACCTGAGCCTGCATCTCAGCAGGTGTGGAAGCGCCGAGGTACTCCTTAGCGAGGTCAGCTCTGTAAGCGAAGCCGCCTGCTGCAGCCTGCCATGAAACGCCCTTGCGAACGCCGTTAGAATCCTTACCGATCTCATCTGTGTACTTGTAGATGTTAGCGAAATCGCTGTCGCCGAGACCGAGCTTGCTGAGAGCAAGAGTCTTGGTATCATCGTTGATGTACTTGAGAGCCCAGTCAGCCTCACAGAAGTAAACGTCGAGGTCGCCGCCGTCGTTGAAGAGCTGGTCGTAACGCTCAGAAGCGTCGCCGCCGCCTACACCGAAGGAGATGAAGTGAATGCCGTCTACCTTGTCATCAGCGAGGTCGTCCTTGATTGTGTCATAGGAAAGACCCTTCCACTGAGCGATAAGAGTAGGAACATCGTCTGCGTTCCAAGCAGCTACTGTGAATGTGTCGCCGCCTGTCTTAACAGAAGCGTCGATCTCACCTGTAGAAGTCTCTTCGCCAACTGTTGTAGCCTCACCCTCAGCTGCTGTTGTCTTCTCAGCCTTGGATGAAGAGCTGCTGCTCTCGTCGTCGCCGCAGCTTGCGAATGCTGTTGCAGCCATTGCAAGTGTAGCTACTAATGCTAATGTCTTCTTAAGTGTGTTCATTAGAATTTTCCTCCTTAAATATGTATATTATAATTTGAAATTATAATACGCTTGATTAAAATGGTTTGTGTGTGGCTGTCTCTTTCGTTCTGTTCCGCACGACGACTGTCCTCGCCGCTGCATAGCGTCTCGTCAGAACTGCCGTTGTATCCGTTGGGACTATTACTGAAGGCGTGAGCCTCTGTAACTTGTTCACAAGCAATCCTTTCTGCGGAAGTCCTCCGCATTCCGTACCCGTTGTACTCTCCGTCAGGCTACCCTGCGAACGTCCTCCGCTTTGTGGAAGCCGTATCCATTGAATATCGCTGTACGTAACTGCATTTTATCTTTATTGCAGGCGTATTGCTTTTGCATTATCAATATACCGTATTTCTCGGGCAAAGTCAATGCTTTGAATTGTTCTTTAACCATTTTTGAGCAGATTGTACATTTTCAACACGATTCTTTTGTTAATATTTACAGATTTACAGGCTGTAAAATCAAAAAGTTACAAAACGGTAAAAGGCTATTTTGACCTTATTACACATAAACCGAGCATTTCTTTTATATCAATTGCCCAAATATCCCAATAATGCGTAAAATCTTCAAGTCCGTTTTTGTCTATATTCACTGCGTTGACAGCTTCGAGTATTCGGCAAGAATACAGCTGGCGTCGCGGGCGTCGATTTCACCGTCTTTGTTGTAGTCGGCATAAAGCTCATACGGCTTGCCTATAGCCGAGCCTCCGCCCGTCGAGAGCAGAGAATAGTGCACAAGCACGAGACTCGCGTCCTTGGCGTCGATTTTGCCGTCATAGTCGGCGTCACCGAGCTTTCCCGCCATCACCTGTACCGTTATCTCATTGTCCTCCATACCATCGCGGCTGACGGTCAGCGTCGCGTTCACTGGCTCGCCGTTAACGCGTATACGTATTCCGTCGGAGCTCTCCTCCGTCTTATAGCCGCCCGTGACCTTACCGAATGAATCGGTGTACAGATAAACGTCCTGCACATTGTCAAACACGGGTATGAAAACCGTCGTCATCCAGCCCTCGTAGTCTGCGGACATCAGCTCGCTCTTTTCAGTCCCGTCTGAGGTCTTATATCTTATATAGTAAAGCGCGGGCTTTTCTATGTAGTAGTATCTGTCGGAGACATAGCCGTCTCCGTCGGGCATAGTCGTCGCACCGATGTATGCTTCCTCTGTCAGCTCGATAGGCTTCGTGTAGAGGTGATACTCGTCGTTCAGAAACATCTTATAATATATGTCCCTGCCGTCGGGAGCAGTGAGAGCTATCTTCCCGCCCTCGGGCACAGCCCCGCCTACGCGCGAGAAATTGACCGCGCCTATCTGCTTGCCGAACACCTTCATCGAGATATTTCCGTTCTTTATCCCGACAGTTCCCTCCGCGAAGAGCCTCTCCATATTCTCATAAGCCATAGCCGCAGCTTCCAGCTCCTCGGTATCGGTGTCCTCGAGCCCGTAGTAGAGCTCGTCCCTGACCGCGGCAAGGAGCTCCTGCTCCTCCTCGTTGGTGTAGTACATATCCTCGGCTGTGACGTCCGTCCACTCGCTGCCGTCCTCGCTGTAGAAGCTCTCGCCCTCGTGCGTGGATCCGAGTATTCCGTCGTAGGTGGTATAGCTTCCGAGGCTCGCTATCTCGCCCGTTTCGTCGTTAGTCACGTACATTGAGGTCTCGAGCGGCACCACGAAGGGCGTATCCTCGCAGTAGAGCTTGACCACTGCCGCGAATGTCACGGGAGCAGCTTCACTCGCGCGTATCTCAACGCTCCTGTCGAGGTCGAGTGTCATATAGCCTGTGTACTCGCATTTTCCCTTGGTCACGGACGAAGCCGTGCCGGAGGTCGGGTCGGAGGCGTCCTTGAGGTCGGTGTATATCGTTATCTCATACTCCGTATTCGGCGATGAGATGTAAGTCCCGATAGCCGATATCTGCGTATCCTCGGTCGCCGTGAAGATATTCGCCATATACGACGGCTTTATCACGTCCGCGTCGTCGTAGGCGGACAGGTTTTGCAGCTGCACGTTTGTATCGTGCTGGAATATCGTGCAGTAGTCGTCGGCGTCCGTGAGCTCATACACCGCGAATTCCGTCAGCGACTTGTCGCAGTAGGATATCCATATGTAGCCGTCCTCGCCGTAATTTTCACCCCAGCTGTTCTTGACGAGCCATGCGCCGTCCTTTTCTGCGGGATTCTTGAAATTCTCCGCGGGGAAGCTGTCGTCCCAGCCGACTATAGCCACCGAATGGTTCGCAAAGCGCGGCTTCCTGTTCGTGTTCGTGGACGAATATTCGGCGCTGAAATTCAGAGCCGCATCGGAGTAGAACGACACGTCCACCGCCAGTCCGTCGCTGACGAACTGCTTGATGAGGGCGTTTACCTCGTCCTCGTTGGTGTGCTCCCTATCGTAGTCGAAGGTGTAGGCATTGCGGAGGTGGTACTCGCACTCGCCGCGCTTCCTGTCAAGGATATCGCTGTCCGCGAACACCGTCTCATCCCCGTAGGGCATTACGCTCTCGTCCGCAGGACCTATCCACTGCGCCCACAGGTTCGTGATCTCAAGTGCACTGCCGCCCGCGTCGAGCAGCTCCTGCACATCATTCTCGTCGGTTATGTAGGGATAATCGGGAGCCAGCGCGTAATACGCCGCATGGAACTCAGAGAGGTCAACGGTCGGGTCGCTGCTTATGACGCTGCACTCGGCGCTCGCTATCGCCGAGTGCGCCCAGCACGTACCGTAGGGAGTCTGCCTCTTCACGGGAGATACGGGGTATTTGTCGCGCATATCGAAGCTGCTCGGGAGCTTCCCGCCGTCAGCAGCTTTCGGGGCGTATATGCTCTCCGACGGTGCAAGCTCGACTCCTCCGTCCCCTGACACAGCCGACACATCGAATACAGGCTGTGACAGCGCATATCCGCCCGATGTGCGGCTCTCAGCAACTGCGGTGCACAGCTCCGCGAAGCCGAAAGCTCCGTTATATGAGGCGGCAAGCGTCAGAGCCGCCGCCGCTGAAACAGCACGCCTTGTAAAAGCTCTCATATTATCCCTCCTGTCAGGAAATGACATCTCTCGCGGTGTAGTAGGCTATACCGAACCACTCGCGCACCCAGTAGGTCGGTGCGAGCCACCACGGAGTATGCGCGGAAATATTATACGCCTCCATACCGAGCTTTTTCGCCTTCATATCCGAGCGCAGCTGGTGGAAGCCGTCGGTGACTATGGTGATGTGCTCAGGCAGTCCCTCGCGGGCGATGAGCTCCTGCGAAAAGCGCAGATTCTCATCCGTGGTCGTGGACTTGTCCTCCTCATAGATACGCTCGGGAGCTATGCCCCGCGATACGAGGTAATCCCGCATACATTTCGCCTCGCTTATGCTCTCGTCGGCGCCCTGTCCGCCCGACACCACGACACGCACCTCGGGATTCTCCGAAAGGTAGCCGTAAGCCGCATCAAGCCGACGCTTCAGCATAAGGCTCGGCACGCCGTTTTTGACCTTGCACCCGAGCACGACAACCGTAGTATCGGTATTTTTCGGAGCATCGTGCATCTCCCTGAGCATAAAGAAGCTCATCACTGTCGCGGAGACGATACCAAGTCCGATAAGGACAGCCACCGCGCACACGGCGATACGTCCGCCCGTGCTCTCCCACAGGTGAGCGGCGAAGCGGCTGACTTCGCCGTAAAACAGGAAAACTGCGGTAAGAACTCCGGATATGAAAGCTCCCGCGCAGTTTCCGAGGTTGATTATCCCGCTCCCGAGTGGAAGCAGGAAAACTATCAGCATTATAAAAGAAATGAGAGCGGGTAAAACTCTCATTTCTGTCCTTATAAATGTAAGCATTGTTAAAATATGTCAGTCCTTCTTAGCCGCAAGCTTGAGTATACGGTCAACTTCCTCCTGTGAGGTGAGCTCGCTTCCGAGGTGGGTCGGCACGCTGTTGTACAGACCGTGGAAGTCCGAACCGCCCGTCCTTATGAGCTCGTATCTGTCAGCGATAGCGCTCAGCTCCCTGCGGTAGTTCTCGTCCGCAGAGTGGTGACCTATTTCAACGCCGTCTATCTTGCCGCTCTTTGCAAGCTCCTCAAGGAGCTCGATGTTGTCGTACTGCGCGGGGTGAGCCATTACAGCCACTCCCCTTGCAGTGTGGATAAGGTCGATGACGAAGTTTACATCAGGGTACTCGCGCTCAACGTAGCACGAGCCTGTCTTCGGGTTGAAGAGCTCGCGGTCGAGCTCGCCGTAGAACTCCAGCGCGTAGCCGTAGTCAATGAGCGCACGCATAATGTGCTGCTTGAATATGCTCTTTGAAGCGGTAGTGTGCTTGAGTATGCTCTCAAGGGTAATGGGGAACTTCTCCATAACCTTGTCTATCATTTCCTTCGAGCAAGCCTTTCTTATCTCGCAGGATTTGAGGCAGAGTCCTTCAAGTCTGTCGGGCTTCTGCGGAGCGTAGCAGAGAATATGTACCTTGCTGTTTCTGTCCTTGTCCCAAGCCGAGAGCTCGACGCCGCGGAGTATCTTCACTCCCTCGCGCTGTCCGAGCACATCTGCTCTTGAAAACGATGCCATGGTGTCGTGGTCGGTGATAGACAGGCAGTCTATGCCTGTGCGTTTAGCCTGTGAGATGATGTCCTCGATACCGAGCGAGCCGTCAGACAGCTTGGTATGACAGTGCAGATCGCAGATCATTGATCAAACCTCTTTCCGTGCCGCAGCAGAAAATACGCGGCAGACGTAAAATATATACTGCATTATATGAAGATGTCAGATTGTTAAGAAGTACATACAGCGATAATAATTATAACATATCTTACGACAAATTTCAAGTATTTTCGTGCAATTTTTCTATCGGTCAGAGTGAAATATTTCCCTGTCAGCAGAATTCGGCTATATTACGTCATTGCAAAGCGGCGTACAGCTCGCCCTTCCTGAAGCCCGTCTCCTTCGCGACAGCCTTGCAGGCGTCGGTGGGCTTCTCGCCCATAGCTATAAGCTTCTGCACCTGCTCCAGTGCCTGCTCGAGAGTTACCTCTCCGCCTTCGGCAGTACATCCCTCGACCACGAGCACATACTCGCCGCGGGGCTCGTTATCGGTGTAATAGGTCACAGCCTCGCCGAGAGTAAGGCGCAGGGTCTCCTCGTGGAGCTTCGTTATCTCGCGGCAGATCGAGATATTCCTGTCCGCACCGAAGAAATCGGCAAGGTCGGTGAGCGTGGTTTTCAGCTTGTGCGGAGCCTCGTAGAATATCATCGCCCCCGTCTCGCCGCGTAGACGTTCAAGCTGCTCGCCTCTCTCCTTCTTGTTCACGGAGAGGAAGCCCTCGAAGGTGAACCTGCTCAGGTGCATACCCGACAGCGCCGCCGCAGTCACCACCGCAGACGGTCCGGGCACAGCCCTGACGTCTATGCCGTTTTCATACGCGAGCCGCACGAGCACCTCTCCGGGGTCGGATATGCAGGGCATACCCGCATCGGTGACGACTCCGCAGTCCTCGCCCGCGAGTATGCGGTCGATGATGTGCTGAGCCTCCGCGCGGGAGCTGTGCTGGTGAAAGCTCACGAGCTCGTTCTTTATCTCGTGCCGTGTGAGGAGCTTCAGCGTAACGCGCGTGTCCTCGGCGCAGATGAAGTCCACCTCCGCGAGCATTCTCAGCTGGCGGAGGGTGATATCCTCCATATTGCCGATAGGCGTACCTATTATATAAAGTGTGCCGCTCATACCTGCTCCTTTCCCGTGTCGTAAATGCGCTGCAGCTCGTCCGTAAAGCCGTCGCCGCTGCGGATATAGAGCTGCGGCTCTATCTTCATAAACGGCTTCGAGCCCTTCTTGCCCTCGATGAGGAAGAGCCACGGAGCCTCGTCCGCATTCTTCGACACCATGCGCAGCCGCTTGGGCTCGATGTCGTGCGACTTCATCGCGTACATCACGTCGCTGAGCCGCTCTGGACGGTTGCACACGCACAGTCTGCCGCCGAATTTCAGCAGCTTCGCCGCCGCCGCGCAGACGTCGTCTATCGTGCAGAGTATCTCGTGGCGGGCTATCCTCTGAGCCGTAATCGCGCTCTGGAAGCCCGCATTGTTGACCTTGTAGGGCGGGTTGCAGGTGACGAGGTCGATCTGCCCGAGCGGAGCGCCGTCCCACAGCTCTTTCAGGTCGGCGCACACGGGGACGATACCGCTCGTCTCACTGCGCTCCATGCCGAGTCGGAGCTGCTCTATCGCGCCAGCCTGAATGTCCACGGCATAGGTGACCTGCGGCGGGCGGTGCTTCTGCATTATCAGCGGGATTATACCGCAGCCCGTGCCGAGGTCGCAGACCTTGTCCTTGGCGCGGTACTGCGAGAAGTCCGCGAGCAGGAAGGCGTCCGTGCCGAAGCGGTGGTCGCTGCTGGCGCAGACGTAAATCTTATCGGTGAGTTTTTCGTATTTGTAGTCCATTCATTTACTCCGTATCATATCGAGAGCTTCCGCCATTTTCATGCACCTTGCGTACCTGTTCTGCCACATAAAATCGTTATAGTAGCGGTAGGTCTGCTCCGCCGTCATAAAGTCATTATCAAAAGTCGAGTTGCAGTATTCGGGAACTATCATCTCGAAGCCGTGCTCAAAGCCGCACTTTACCGTTGCGTCAATGCAGTAGTCTGTCTGCAAGCCCGTGACTACGAGCCTTTTCACGTCCTTTTCCCGCAGGTATTCAAGCAGACCGCTGTCACGGAAGGGGCTGTTCACGTACTTGTCGAATACGCGCTCGCCCGCCGCGGGAGCAAAGCCGCTGTATACATCAAAGCCCGCATTGCCCTTGGAGAGCGGCTTACCCTCGCCGTCATCGTGGCGGACATAAACGACCTCCACGCCGTTTCCGCGGGCTGCGGCAATGAGAGCGCGGACATTTTCGGTATATCTGTCAAAGGCAAAGAGCCTGTCATTGGTAATAAGCTCCTGCGCGTCAATAACAAGAAGAACTGTTTTCATCATATTATCGTTCCTCCGCCGACAACGATATCCCCGTCATAGAGGACGACCGCCTGCCCGCTCGTTATGGCACGCTGCGGCTCATCGAATTCGACCATATACCGCCCGTCCCCGAGGTACGAGACAACCGCGGGCTGCTCGTGCTGAGTGTACCTCGTCTTTGCAGTCACACGCATTGGCTCGGTCAGCTCGCTGACGGAAATGAGGTTGAAGTCGTCCGCGATGAGCGAACGCGAGTACAGGTCAGCCTCATCGCCGAGCGTGACCGTGTTCGCCTGCACGTCCTTGCGCACTACATATGCGGGCTTGCCGAGCGAGATACCGAGGTGCTTCCGCTGACCCACGGTGTAGCATATCACTCCCCTGTGCTCGCCGAGAACGTTGCCGTCCGTGTCTATGTAATTGCCGTGTACAGGCTCAATGCCCTTGAAGCGGCTGATAAAGCCCGCGTAGTCGCCGTCGGGCACGAAGCAGATGTCCTGACTGTCGGGCTTGTCGGAGTTTACGAGCCCCGCCTGCTCCGCGAGAGCACGAACCTGCGGCTTTTCGAGTGCACCGAGCGGGAACAGCGTATGCGCGAGCTGCTCCTGCGTGAGCGAGTAGAGCACGTAGGTCTGGTCCTTACTGCGGTCGGCGGGACGTTTCAGCAGATATCGCCCGCGCTCCCCGTCGTATCCGATAACAGCATAATGCCCCGTCGCGATGTAGTCGTAGCCGAGCTCCAGCGCGCGCCTTAACATCGCGTCAAACTTTACGCGGCGGTTGCACTCAATGCACGGATTCGGAGTCCTGCCGCTGATATAGCTCTGCGCGAAGTGCTCCATAACGTTCTCGCGGAAGCAGTCCTTGAAATTGAAGACAAGGTGCTCGAAGCCGAGCTTCCTTGCGACATCTCTCGCGTCGAGCACGTCCGAGAGCGCACAGCAGGTCTTGCCCTCCTTCACAGCCTCGGCGACGTCCTCATCGCCGAACATCTTCAGCGTCACGCCCGTGACATCGTACCCCTGCTCCCTCAGGAGCATAGCCGCAACGGAGCTGTCAACTCCGCCGCTCATTCCGACCATTACCTTACTCATTGCCGTCCCTCTCAAAAAGCGATCTTATCTCACCGAGCTCCGCGAAGCTGTAGTCCGCGAGAGCCCTGATGCTGTCCCATTCACGCTCGGAAGCCTCGTCATAGACCGCCGCCGTGACGAAGCCCGCATTTTTAGCAGTCTCGACGCAGTGGATGGAATCCTCCGCCACGAGAGTTTCCGCGGGCGATGTACCGAGCATTTCCGCCGCCCCCATAAAGATGTCGGGGAAGCCCTTTCCGTTCGGATATTCCTTGTCCGTGAGCAGGAACGCCATGCGGTCGAGCACGCCGCACCGTCTCAGAGCCGCAACTGCGAGCCCTTTATATGTAGCGGTGGCAACTCCGTAGGGTATGCTCTTCCCGTCGAGGAAATCAAGGAGCTCCACTACTCCCTTTTTCAGCGGGATATGGTGCTCATACTCCTCGCGCACGAGCTCCTCTATGCGGCGTATGACCTGCTCGGGCGTCATACCGAGCCCGAACTCGTCTATCATAAACTGTGCCGCCGCCTCTATCGTCATCTGCTTTATCTTCCACGAAATGCCCTCGGGCGGGTCGGTGACGCCGTTCTCGGCAAGAAAGCGGCGGTCGATATCGAACCACATACCCATTGAATCTATCAGTGTGCCGTCAAGGTCAAAAATTATGCCCTTTATCAAGTCTTTGCCTCCGTTGTTTTTGATGTTGAGGGTTCTGTTGCAGGCTCGGGTTTCGCCTCTGTAGTCGGCTCTGACGCGCGCTCTCTGTCCTCGGGATAGTTCTTCCTCAGCCACACCGTATCCTGCTTGGTGAAGTAGCGGTTCTCCCTGAGCCATTCCTGCTTCTGCTCGTCTGTGGTGTAGTCCACACCCGCCGACTCCTCATTTCCGCAGAGAATGACCGCCTGCTTGTCCATACTCTCGTATATCCGCTCGAACCTCGCTATATCATAGGTCTTGTTCCCGACGAGCGGGTCGGCGATATGCACTACCTTCTCCTCATAGTCGAAGCCGTACATCACCACGCAGTGCTGCATCGGGTTGAAGTAGAGGTCTTCCCCGCAGCCGAGCCTGAACTCGTACTGCTTGCGTGTCTCGACCTGATTTATCGTAGTCCACACGATGACGGGTCTGCCCTGCTCTATCTGGTAGTACAGCTCCTCTATTGAGCTGCCCGTGAGGTCAACGGCGTACCAGTCCGAGCCGAGATAGGAAAAGTAGTCGTCCGCAGTCCTGACGATGACGGGAGCATTGCACCCGAAGCCGTCGTCGTGGTGCGGATTGCCTATATACGCCTCGTTCATCGTATAGTAGCCTATACGGTCGTTCGGCATAAAGATGTCCGCCAGCTCGACCTTGTCAGCCTCGTAGCCGTAGAAGTTGAGCAGCTCCGTGAGCGCCGTCACCTCGCAGCCTGTCGGGAGCTCGGGCTTTTGCAGCAAAGCCTTGACGTTCACCGCGCACTTCTCCCTGAGCTTATAGTCCGACGGCATTTTCGTGTCTATCTCCACCCTCAAAGGAGCGCCGTACTCATTGGTAGCCTCGGTGGGCTCCTCGAGCACCGCGACAGTCATAGGCTGTACCGTGGTCGGAGCCACTGTCGTAGAGGCAGAGGTCGCCCCCTCCAGCTCATTGTTGCCCTCAAGCCGCAGAGTACGCCCGCTGCACGAACACATTCCCGCCGCACACACCATTGCGGCAGCTATTGCACACATTCTTTTCCTCATTTAATCCAACTCCAGATCGATCGCGATCTTCGCCCTGTAATCGTCAGCAGCGGAGGTCACGGTGTCGAGCGCAAGACCGTAAATGTCCGAAGCCTTTCCCTCAAGCTCGGCAAATCGCCTTGTCACCCTGTTCTTCTGTGAGAGCTTTGCGAGCGACGAGCCGAACGGTATGACCGCCCTGCCCTTTGCCGCCGCGAGTATTTCCCTTCCCCTGTCGTTGAATGCAAGTATCCTGCCGTATGGCGGCATATGCGTCATATCCTCGCGCGTTATCCCTATCAGCAGCGAGAGCATTATCCGCTTGATACGTACCATTGTATATCTCTTTGTCTTGACGGTGCCGAACAGCTCCTCGAGCGAGCCTGCCATTCTTGCGCCGTATATCCTGTTTTCGAGTCCCTGAGCTATATCGCTTATCTGAGCTATCTCCTCGGGAGAAGCCATTCTCAGCTTGTAGAGCATAACTCTTTCAAGGCGTTCGAGCTTCGCTATACCGCCCTTTTCGGCAGCTTCCCCGACCGCCTTTGCCCACAGCTCGGGCATTATCTCCGCAAGCTCTGACACTTTCGCACCCGCAAGTATGCGCTCGCGGATATAGGAGGCGCTTGCCTTGCCGTTCTCGACCGCGCCGCTGTCGTGCGAGGCTCCCTCGCGCCTTACGGTAAAAGGCTTTATCGGCGAGCGCAGCGACCTCAGCGCCCGCAGGTACTCAATAGCGAGAGTGTTGTTCGGCTCGGCAACTATCGCCGCCGCATTCGGGTACACGCCGCTCAGCACCGAGGTCAGCGCCCGCGGGTAGGTGTAGCCCTTCTCCATTATTTCGCTTATATCCAAGGCTCGCGTGGAAGCGACCTCGTCCACCATTTCGAGCGCTCGCGACAGCTTTTCAACGTCGCCGCACTCGCTCCCGAAGGAGAGCTCGTCAACTACGCCGAGGCTGTTCAGCAGCCACACGGCTCCCGCAGCGAAGTTCTCCGCGGACGAGAGACTGAACTGCACGGGCAGCTCGATGACGAGGTCAACCCCCGACTTCACAGCGAGCCGCGCACGCATAAGCTTGTCCATTATCGCGACATCGCCGCGCTGGACGAAGCTGCCGCTCATAACGGAGACGATATGGGTCGCGCCGTTTTTTCGTGTTTCATTTATGTGGTACAGGTGCCCGTTGTGGAACGGGTTGTACTCGCAGATAAGACCGCTGACTTTCATATCCCACCTCATTACACAATAATACTATTATATTATGCCGTAAAAATGACTGTTTGTCAATACCGCCGCGATCTGCTCCCCTGCTATACATTCTGTTTCCGCAGGCTGACGAGGAATACCGAGCCCTCGCCGGGCTTGCTCGTGACATATATCTTGCCGCCGCACTTGGCAACTATCTCCCTGCACAGAGCCAGTCCCAGCCCGTTTCCCTGCGACTGCCGCGAGCTGTCCGCCTGATAGAACTTGTCGAAAATGTGGCGCTGCTGCTCCTCTGTCATACCTATGCCCGAATCGCTGATGTAGACCTTGTAGTGGTGCTCGGACTCCTCTATTTTTACAGTGACAGAGCTGCCGTCCTCCGAGAACTTAATCGCGTTGCTGAGCAGGTTAGTCCACACCTGAAACAGCAGCGAACGCTGCCCCGTCACGGTCAGCTCGGGCATATCGAGGTCGAAGCTGATATCCTTGCGGCTCCATTTCGGTTCGAGCAGGACTATCGCCTCGCGGAGCTGCTCGTCAAGGCGGTAGGAGGTCGGTGCGTCGAGCGACACCTGATTCTCCAGCTTCGACAGGCGGAGGATATTGTCGGTGAGGTCGTTGAGCTTCTCAATGCTGAAATACGCCTTCGAGATGTACTCGCTGCGTTCCTCGGCGGAGAGCGAGTCGTCCTGCAGGAGCGTGAGGCAGCCGTTCAGCGAGGAAAGCGGCGTCTTGAATTCGTGCGATACGTTTGCGATGAAGTCGTTGCGTATCATCTCTATCGAGCCGAGCTCCTGCGCCATATAGTTGAAGTTCTCGACCGTCTCCGCAAGCTCCCTGACTCTGCCCTTGTACTCGAGGCGGACGCTGTAGTCGCCCTCGGCAATTTTGCGCGTGCCCTTGCTGAGGTCTGAGAGCGGTCGGAAGATGTTCCACACGGCGAAGTATGATATCGCGGACGCGAGGATAACGCTGATGATGTATATGCTGAGGCTTCCGAATGCCGAGAACGTGCCCGTGCGGAAGCTGAAGCCGAGCCTTTCGAGCAGGAACATTATCAGCAGGAATACGCTCAGAAGGACGAATATGGTCGCGAAAAACGCGAGTGTGAGGCGCCGTGTGAGGCGCTTGTAATGCCTTAATTCAGGCGTTTTCTTAGTTGGTATCATTTTTCACCGCCCTGTATCCGAGACCGCGTATGGTAACTATCTTAAAGTCGGGAGACTCCCTGAAACGCTCGCGCAGCCTGCTGATGTGAACGTCGAGAGTATGGGGGTCAACGTCGTCCTCGATGCCCCATATATCGTCGAGTATCTGCTGCCGCGTGAATATCTGATTCGGGTAGGACAGCAGCTTGTACAGTATCAGGAACTCCTTCTGCGGCAGCACCTGCGAGCCGCTCGCGTCGGTGACAGTCCACGTGCCGTATTCGAGGGTCAGACCGCCGAAGGTGAGCTTCTTCTCGCTCGCGCTTTTTGCCCGCCGCAGCAGAGCCGTCACGCGCATTATCATCTCCTTAAGGTCTACGGGCTTGACCATATAGTCGTCCGCCCCCGAGCCGAAGCCCGCCTGCTTGTCGGTGATGTCGCCCTTTGCGGTGATTATGAGCACGGGCAGGTCGTAGCCTGCCTCGCGGAGCTCGCGCGTGAGCTCGAATCCGTCCATACCTGCCATCATCACGTCGGATATCATCAGGTCAACGTATTCGGAATCGAGTATTTCGAACGCCCTGTCGGCGTTTTCGGCAGGGAGTGCAATGAAGTCGTTCTTTTCGAGGGTGCGGCAGAACAGCCCGCGCAGGTCTGCGTCGTCCTCGACCACAAGTATACGGAACATAGTATACCTCCGTTTTCAGTATTAACCTCATTATATCACATCGGCGCTGTATTGGCAATAGTCAGAGCTAAGAGCTAAGATGTAGGGTCGGACGCCCTCGCCCGCCCGCAGATTCCATAATGACCGCCGTTTTCATAATTGCGGGACGCCGAGGGCGGCGTCCCCTACATTCGGTTGAATGAACGGAACACCGTCCGCATACGAAAAAAATCCCCGAAGCATAAGCCTCGGGGACAGCTTTTACGGAGCGGCATACTGCTCCTTTAAATTGAAGTCGATATAGTAATTGTCGCCGAATGTGACCTCGTACACAAGCCTGCTGCCGTCCTCGCCCGTGAGGGTTATATCGGCTGTGCCGCGCTTGTAGAACTCCGCCTGCCAGCCGTGCGGCTCGTATTTGTCCTCGTAGCGGAGCTTCACGATGTCCTCATCCGAGGAGACTGCGGTGTAGGTCATATCGGGGTCGATTTCCGTACCACCGCGGATATTGCACGACATATGTGGCTGTCCGTAGACTATCGTGAAGAAGCACGCCGCCAGCAGCACAGTATTGAGCACACAGCCCGCGATAATGAGCCGCTTGTCCTCGAATATGCCGAGCACCAGCGCGAACATCACTGCCACGCAGAACAGCTCCGTGAGGATGTGCCGCGGAGGCACATAGAGCGTCCCGTGGAGGTAGCCCATACACGTCGCCGCGAGCATATACAGCATAGGCGAAAGTATCAGCAGGCTGTACCACTTTTTCTTGGTCACGAACCAGCCGAGGAAGGCTCCGGGGAAGGTGAGCAGGGTCATCATGAACCAGCCCGGGTAGTAGCCGAATATCCCCCAGTGGAGCCAGCAGAACGGCACCTGTACGAGGTATATGAGCGGCTGGCTTATCAGGAAGAATACGAAGGTCTTGCAGGCTGCTTCGAGCGGCTTCTTGCAGTTGGTGATGATGACTATCGCGAGGAATATCCACCATTCATAGCTTGCGCCGTTGTCGGTGAAGGACGTGTTTTCAAGGGCGGGTATGCAGAGCAGTCCGCCTGAAATGATGCCTGCCGACACCGAAAGTATCAGCAGGCGTTTCCATGTCATTTCAATGCCGCTGAACAGCATTTTTATATATTTCATTTCTTTTGTTTACGAACCGTAGTAATACTGCTTCAGCAGAGTTCTGTTTTCGTTTGTGTCACGGAGGTAGCAGGTCGTCGAACCGATGTGCACAATCGCGATGGGCTTTTCGCCTATGATTATGGGAGTTGCCTCATTCACGAGCTTTGCGGCGTATTCGTTGATGTCCGAGTTATAGTAGAATTCGGAACTGTCGTAGTAGTAGCGTCCGCTTTCGGGGAAGGCATTTGCTATGGCGTCTACCTCTGAATACTTGGACGTATCTTCGCCGTCATAGTAGTAGTTGTAGGTGTAAGAATAGCGTGAGTATCTGTCATTTTTGCCGAAGAAGGACTTGGGCTGCGAATAGAAGCGCGGCATATATACCACTGATACGCAGTTGTCCTGATAGCTGTCAGAGCTCAGGTCGGACGCCTTTACCGCATTGACCTCAACGTCGTGGTCGGCGAGGAAAGCCTTTGTATTCGTGAAGGATTCGAGCACCCAGTAGTCGTTGGGCAGATAGCAGTATACCCTGCCTTCCCTGAGCTCCTCGGGAGTCATATCCCTGATGTCCTGCATATAGGCTTTTCTGAATTCCTCAAGTCCGCTGCTGCTGAGTGCAACAGTCGCGACTGACCTGTTTGCCTTGTTTGTAATGACAAGTCTGCCGCCCTTTTTCTCTCTCTGAGCTGCTGAGTAGCTGCCGTAATACTTGGAGATGCTGTTGTTGACTGCCGAAAGAGCAGCCTCTGTCGCAGCCTTTTCCGCGTATTCGTCGGAGCAGAGCACCGCCTCGACAACATCGCTGAGCATACAGCTCATTACCGTGTACTCGCGCTTAACGGTCGAGCCGTAGAGCGTCTGATAGGTTATCTCTATATTGTGGGAGTCATAGCGGTCGGAGTCGGAGTCTATCCTGTCGATGTCATTGTATGTGTACTTGTCGAAGTGGAAGTGTCTGTCAACAGCTTCCTTGTTGAGCGCTGTCACAGCCTTGATGACGTTCTTGTCCCTGAACTCTATCTCGGCTGCTGCATAGGGAAGAATGGAGTTGTCATTCAGGTTTACGGAAACGGATTCAACGCTGATCGCCGCGGGTACGTGGCGGGGAGCTCCGAAGCCGTCAGTGACCTTGCACAAGCCGCAGATGAGGAACACGCTGCCCATTACAGCTACGAAGCCGAGGGGAGCTGTCCAGAAGCGCTTGAAGCCTCGTCTTGCGATGACCTCCATAATGAACCAGCCGATACCGCAGATGATTATGCCCGAGATAACGGCAGAGATGAGGTTTATGCGGATAGCAAGGAGCACTGTCACTATGCAGAATACCGTCATAGCGCCCACTGCGTAGAAGAATGACTTGTATACATATGGCTTGGATACGCTCTCAGCCTTTCTCAGCTTGTAGAGGAGGAAGGCGGCGATGAGGTAGACTGCCGTCATAACGCAGGCAATTACCATCCAGCGGATATACATCGACTTGTCGAAGCTGCTTATCATATCCAGCCCGTCGGAGGTCGATTCAAACAGGTAGTAGAAGAAGTATACCGTTGCTCCGAGAGGAGAGGTAGCCGTGAACACGGGGCTGAAGAAGATGCTCTCTCCTACCATACCGTAGGGAGCCGTGGTAACGATCGCGAGCCATACACAGCCGATAGTCGCGGGGATAATGGAGTTTACGGCGATGATGCTGAATATAGCCTCGAAGGTGCTTCCGCAGAAGGTTATCGCGAACACCGAGATAGTGTAGAGCATTATCATACCCACGACAACTATCATTCCCGACTTGATAACGTGCGGGAATATCGACCAGAAGTCCTCGATGTCGATGAATACGTTGCCGACCGTGAGTATCACGAAGCTGAGAAGAACGGATACCACCAGCGGAACGAGGTATATCGCCATTCCCGAGAGATAGTCCGCGAAGAAGCGCTGGGTGTTGCTCAGCGGGAGGGAGTAGTGCATATCCACGAGCGATTTCCTGTAGAGGTAGTTGTAGTGGAACAGCGCTATTACGAAGCCGAGCAGTATGCTGATGATAATGGTACCCACACCCGTGAAAATGAATGGAACGAGGAAAAGGGTAACATCGACGTATTTCTCTGTTGTTTCGTTGAGCTTGTCAAAATATGCGGCGATGAGCACTACGACCGATACTACGGGAAGTCCGAGCAGTTCGAGAACGAAGTTGATGATGAGTATCTTCTTGTTTTCGAGTATGTCGGTCACAAAGCGCTTGCCGAAGAAGTTTTTAGTTGCCGCTGATGTCGTTGCTGTCATAACCGAGCACCTCCAGTTCATAAATAAATATCTCTTCGAGAGTAAGTGGTATCATTTCGAGGAGCAGCGGCTCCTTGGGAGCAAACGCCGCCCTTACGGTATCCTCGTCGCCCTTGGCGATGACGTAGTAGATGCTCTGGCTTCTCTCGAAGTGGAGTATCTCCAGACCCGTGGCGGCGAAGTCCTCCTTGGTGTAGTCCACTGGCGTACCGTCCGCGTTCTTGGGGAAGGCGACCTGGATCTTGTGCACCTCGCCCTTGAGGCTGTCTATCTCGCGCGAGAAGACTATCTTTCCGTTGTGGAGCAGAGCCGCCGTGTCACAGACCTCGTTTATCTCCTTGAGATTGTGCGAGGATATGACGGTGGTAAGCTGTCTGTCGAGCATCGCGTCCACGAGCATCTTCTTGACGATGATACGCATAGTCGGGTCGAGACCGTCGAAAGCCTCATCGAGGAGGAGGTAGTCGGTTCTGCACGCGAGAGCGATTATCACGATAGCCTGCCTCTTCATACCCTTCGAGAAGGTGTTTATCTTCTTGTTCAGGGGAAGATTTATGCGCTTGCGGAGAGATTCAAACAGCTCCTCCGAGAAGTTGGGGTAGAAGGTCTTGTAGTAGTTTTTGAGTCCCTTGAGGGTATAGCCTCCGAACTGAACGGTCTCGTCGTTGATGAAGAAGACCTTCTGCTTGGCGCCGACGTTGTCGTAAACGCGCTCGCCGTCGATGAGGACTTCGCCGCTCTCCTGCTCATATATGCCCGAGAGCAGACGCAGGATAGTCGATTTGCCCGCGCCGTTCGAGCCGAGGAGTCCGAAAGCCGTACCCTTTTCGATCTTCAGATCAACGCCGTTCAGAGCGGTATAGCTGTCGAACTTCTTGACGGTATTTTTTAGCTCGATCATAGCTGTTCTCCTTTCCCGTGTTTGTTATAAATAGTGTCGATGTGTTCTGCAAGTACCTGTTTGTCGATTCCTCTGTCCGCGCAGGACTGAGCCGCGCTGTCGAATTCTGCGAGGACCGCGCCCTGGAATACGGCGCTGTCGGGCTTTGCGATGAAGCTCCCTCGCCCGGGTACGGAGTAGATTATGCCCGTGCGTTCGAGCTCCTGATAGGCTTTCGCGACGGTATTGGGGTTGACGCCCGCGTCCTTGGCGAAGGCACGCACGCTGGGGAGCTGATCATTCTCGGCGAGGGTGCCCTTGACGATGAGCCCGATGATGTTCTCGTAAATCTGCTCATAGATGGGAGTTCTGCTGGTAAGGTCGATAGAAAACATATACTGCCTCCTTTCTGTTGGGGGTGTACTATATCGGGTAGTACATCTGTTACACCCTTATGATATCACGTTTGTTACAGTTTGTCAAGTGTTTTTTGAAATTTTCTGCATTTCCGCAAAAAAACAGCCTCGGAGCTATTCCGAGGCTGTCCTGCATTACGATATATGGCGTCCTTTGCCTTTTTTGCGGTTCTCTGCGGGCTTTTCGACGGGCTTTTCTTTGCCGCCCATATCCTCGAAGAGCGTCTCCTCGTCTATCTCGTCGGAGCCGTCGGTGAGCTCAGGGTTTATCTCGCCCATATTCTCGTAGTACGGCGTGATGACGAATTTCTGTATCACGGGGTAGCTGTTGAAGCACACGATGAACCACATCGGCACCACCGAGAACAGCGGTATCAGCAGCATAAACAGCGGCATCATATAGATGAACAGCACCGCTAAGAATGCTCCGTACAGCACAACAAGCACCGTGCTTATGATGTTCTCCTTCAACGCCACGAACGCGAGAGCGAAGGAGTTCTTTATCAGGTTTTTCAGCGAGAGGTCGGTGGCAGTGAGCATCAGGAAGATGTAGTAGTTCATCATCAGCACGACTATCGCCACGCTGAACGTTATCACGAGCGGCACATAGAACAGCTTGCTTCCGTAAGCCTCGACCATCTGCGGATATACGACATATCCCGCATACACCGAGAGCGCCGCCACGATGTCGATGACGCCTATCACCGCAGCTTTCACGTAGTTCTCCCTGAAGCCCTTGAAGAAGTCGCGGGCTACAAAGGAGTGCCTTCCCAGCAGGAACAGTCTTATCACCTTGGATATTCCCGTCATGGCGGGTCCGAGGTTGACTGCGAATACCGCAAGCAGTACCAATACCGTCACGAGGCTTACCGTCGGGTTGCTGACGTAGTACATCACGGGCAGCGTCGCCCACAGCGGGAGCGTGAACAGGAAGAACAGTATGTTCAGCCATATCATCAGCCAGAACTTTCTGAACAGTATATCGAAGAAGAGCGCAGCGCCCTTTTTCTTAGGTGCATTTTTGGCGATACCAGGTCCTGCACTCTCGTAGTTGTTTGAAAACAGACCCAATTTTTACATCCTCCGTTTTTACAGCAGACCTCCGAAGACGTAGCACGCAAGAGGAACTGCGAGTGAAATTACAAATGAAAACAGCGCGAGCACCGCAAATTTAATGCAGTACAGGCGGAAGCTGCTGTGCTCCGAGCTCCGCTGTCCGCCGCAGACCATAAACCTCAGCAGGTCGCAGGACGAGCGAATGACCTCCCTGACCGCGATGACCGCAATAAGCAAGTCAGCGAGTGCAAACGGGAGTATCAGCACTGCTACCGCGGGCAGACTGCGCAAGCCTCCCACCGCGTATACCGCCGAGACAGACACGCCGATACCGACTCCGCGGTAAACGAGCAGAGCCGCTCCGACGGATTGTCCGAAGACGAAAGTCCCCGCGAGGAAAGCCGCCGCAAGGAATATCAGCGAGGAGAGCAGAGTCCGCGCGAATATGGCAGATACGGTGTCACCGCACAGCGACGGCGAGAAATACTGGTGCACCCACGGGCAGAACTCACCTGCCGCACTCACAGCGGGAAGCGAGCCTATGGCGACTCCTGCCGCGCAAGCCGCGCACATCAGCATAAAGCCAGCTCCCCTGCCTCGGGCGGGTATATATTTTACGTGTTTCACTTTGCATCATCCTTTCATTCAAGGATATGCAGAGCGGACAAGTATTATGCCGCCTTACTTGGAGAGCTCATACGCCCTCTTGGTACAGCTCTCACAGCAGTTCTTTACTGTGTCCTCGAGCTTGCCCTCGTAGAGCCTGTCAAGTCCCGCGAGGGTAGTGCCTCCCGGCGAGGAAACCATCTTTATGAGCTCCGCGATAGAGTAACCCGAATCCGTTATCATCTTCGCCGAGCCGATAAGGCTCTGGCTGAACAGCTCTGTAGCGGCAGCGGTGTCAATACCCTCAGCGGCGGCGTAGTCGATGAACGCCTTCGCAAAAAGGTAGATGAACGCGGGACTGCTGCCGTTTATCGCGATTATCTCCTTCATCTTGTCCTTGGGGACAACAGCCGCTTTTCCGCACGAACGGAACACGCCGAGAATGAGCTCGAACTCCTCGTCCGTGACCTTCTCATTGCGTGAGAGCGCGGAAGCTCCCTCGCCGAGAAGGAGAGGCGTATTCGGCATAACGAGTATCACCTTGGCGTCGGGGATAGTCTTGGAGGCGATGAACTCGTCCGATATGCCCGCAGCGATAGAGATGATGACCTTGTCAGCTGTAACAGCGGGAGCGGCAGCTTCGATGACACCCTCGATGACCTGCGGCTTTACCGCAAGGAAGATGTAGCCGCACATCTCGGTGAGCTCAGCCTCGCTCGCACAGGCGGTAACTCCGAACTCTGCGAGAGAGTTCACCTTTGCTGTGTCGGGGTCGAAGGCAAAGAGGCTGATGTCGCCAGCCTTGGGACTGCCCGCAATGCCCTTCATAATAGCGGTGCCCATATTTCCAGCACCTATGAAGCCTATATTAATCTTGCTCATAGTATTTTCTCCTTTTCATAGTAATTAATAGACGCGGCGATAAACTTCCGCCGCTGAAAAACCACGGCGCGAAGCCGAAAGTTTCGCTCAAGCCTTTTCAAAGGCTTGCGGGTCGAGGGCAGAGCCCCGCAGGTTCCAAGGACAGAGTCCTTGGCGGGTTCCAAGGGCAGAGCCTTTGGTCGCCGTCCTATGGACGGCGAAATATCTCATTCAACCATAAGCTACCCTTCGCAAACAATCCAGTGAATTGTTTGCGAACGCGATAGGTCGCTATTCTGAACAGGCGGCGGAACGCCTCCCCTACAACGAACGGCTAATGCAGGCGCACAATGTGCGCCCCTACACATCAATAGAACGTCGCGACTTCCTTCTCGGGCGGTGCGGCGTCCGCGAGGGCAACTACCCTCAGAACAGGTCCAGCGCCCTTGTAGAGCTTATGCTTCTGCACGCTTATCTTGGCGGTGACGTTTACCCAGTGCTTGGGCTGACGCGGCTCGAAGGGAGTGTCCCACTCGGCGACCGCCCAGCAGTATTGTATGTCCTCGACGCAGCAGGTCATGATGTGCCTGCCGAGCGCGAAGCAGTTAGGCGGGAATTTCTTATTCTTGGCGGCAAGCCCCTTGAAGGTGACAGTCTTGCCGTCGTATTTGCCGGGGTCTTCCATAATATCGCGGTACCACAGGGCGAAGTCCTCGTCCTTGATGACGATATTCTCAGCCTCGACGTCAAACGGGAGCGGGTCCTCGATGTCGTCGTAGGCGACCTGTCCGTCGTTGTATTCGTAGCATATCTCGGTGCGGCGGCTCACTCCGCGCACTATCTTGTGGAACTCGGGCACGTCGAAGCTCCTGTCGAAGCGGTTGAAGACGACGAGCTCGCAGAGGTTAAGCTTGTCCACAACGAGACTGCGCATATTCGCATTATAGTTGAGGAAGGTCGTGCCGTCGGCGAAGAACATCACCTGCGCTACAGCCCAGTTCTGCGGCATATTCTGGAAGAGGTCGCTGACGTTCCACATACCGTTGTACTCGATGACAACGCGCTCGGCGTTAGTCTCGAATGCGAGCCTTGCGAGGTTGGCGATGGTCATTTCCTCCTTGGACTCGATATTGCGTATCTCCACGACGCCCTTCTTCGCAAAGCGCGAGGGCTCATACTCCTCTATGCCCTCCTCGAAGACGAGAAGAAGCGTCCTTTCGCCGTTGTTGAAGCGCTTATCCTCGAGCGTCTCCTGTATGAACTTGGTCTTTCCCGATTCGAGGAAGCCGAGAAACAGGTAAACGGGGATAGGCTCCTGCTGATTCCTTGGCATGGTGCTCCTCCTTATTCAACGCAGAACAGCTTGGCTACGGCTTCCTCGTTCAGCTTGGAGCCGATAACGCAAAGTCTGCCCGTAGTTTCGGCGCTTCCGTGTCTTACGTCGGGCACGCCGGGGACGTAATCGAAGTGAATCCACTGACCGTCCTCGCCCGCAACGATCCCCTTCGCGCGGAGCACGATACCGTATGTCGCCTCATCGGACAGAGCCTCCAGAGCCGCCGTTACAGCCTCGACCGTATACGGGCGGGGAGTCTCGGCGCCCCAGCTCATGAAGACCTCGTCCGCGTGGTGGTGGTGATGCTCGTGGTCGTGGTCATGACAGCCGCAGGTGCAGTCGGGACCGTGGTCATGGTGGTGCTCGTGTTCGTGTTCATCGTGGTCGTGGTGATGATGTTCATGCTCATGCTCGTGCTCGTCATCGTCGTGGTCGTGATGATGATGATGTTCGTGCTCTTCATCGTCGTGGTGATGATGGTGCTCGTGGTGGTGGTTAGCCTCGTCAAGCAGAGCCTTCAGCTCATCGCTGAGGGTGTTCTTCTGCGTCATAGCGTCAACGAGCTGCTTGCCCGTGAGCTCGTCCCACTCGGTCGTTACCACGGGAGCCTCCTTGTTGAGCTCACGCAGGAGCTCCACCGCCTCGCCGAGCTTCTCCTGCGAGAGGCCCTGAGTGTGGCTGAGGATAATGCAGCTTGCGTACTCTATCTGATTGTTGAAGAACTCGCCGAAATTCTTGTGGTACATCTTGCACTTCTTGGCGTCAACGACCGTAGTGAAGCCGTCGAGCTCGACATCGTGGGCGTCGATGTTGCGTACAGCGTTGATAACGTCGCTGAGCTTGCCAACGCCCGAGGGCTCGATAAGGATACGGTCGGGCTTGTACTCGTCAAGCACCTTCACGAGAGCTTTGCCGAAGTCTCCGACAAGTGAACAGCAGATACAGCCCGAGTTCATCTCGGTTATCTCGATACCGGCGTCCTTGAGGAAGCCGCCGTCGATGCCTATCTGACCGAACTCGTTCTCGATGAGGACGAGCTTCTCGCCCTTGTAGCCCTCGTTGATGAGCTTCTTGATGAGCGTAGTCTTGCCGGCACCGAGGAAGCCTGAGAATATGGTAATTTTAGTCATAGTGAAACACTTCTTTCCAAAAAATCTTTACACAATATTATATTATATCACTTTCGGACGCGAAATGCAAGAGCCAGTGCAAAATTCTCTGACAATTGTCAAACTTCTTTCTGTGGGACTCTGTCCCACACCCTGCAAGGACTCTGCCCTTGACCCGCTGGGACTCTGTCCCAGACCCTGTCGGGGAGCGCACTCCCCGAACCCCTAACTACGTTGCCGCTCGTAAACTCGCTCACTCCATACAAAAGGCATAGTCTGCTTTCGGCGGGGAGCAAAAGCTAATATACAAAAGCGGTATGCAATAACATCGTGTAGGGACGCCCTTTGGGCGTCCGCAGAAGCCGAACACGGCGACGGTTACATATTTGAAGGACCGCCAAAGGCAGCCCCTACAAAGCAAAACCGCTCCAATGTCATTTTCCACAAAAAAACATCGGAAACGATTCGTTTTTCCGCCTTGACAAATAGTTGAAAACGTGGTATAGTTAATAAGTAATGTACAGTTGTTCGTCTACGGCGGACGATTTTTCAGTTAAGGGTGATTGTTATGGAAAAAAAATCACAGCTCATCGTCGTTGACGCGATGATACTTCCCGATGTTTTCACCAAGGTGCTCGAGGTCAAGAAGCTGATGGCGCAGAAGGGCGAGAAGAGCTTCGCCTCCGCCTGCAAGCGCGTCGGTATCTCCCGCAGTGCCTACTATAAGTACAAGGACAGCGTTTTCTCCTATGAGGAGCTCTTCAACCGCAGGATAGTGAATCTCTACCTCCTGCTGAGCGACAGCCCCGGCGTGCTCTCGAGCGTGCTGGTGTTCCTGCACGGGCTCGACGCGAATATCCTCACGGTAAATCAGAGCATTCCCGTTGACGGAGCTGCTACCGTGAACATCTCGCTGAGAATGGCGGACGCTTCCCCCGACGAGATACTTTCCCTTAACTCTATAACAGAACTTGACGGCGTGCTTGAGGCAAAAGTCCTCTCCGCCGAATAATACGGAGGTTTTCTTTTATGTCAGTCAAATTTGCAGTATTAGGTCACGGTGTAGTCGGCTCGGGCGTTGTTGAGCTCTTCTACAAGAACAAGAAGAGCATTGAGCATCGCGCGGGTACGGAGATGGATATCAAGTATATCCTCGACCTCCGCGATTTCCCCGATTCGCCGTATCAGGATAAATTCACGAAGGACTTCAACGACATCCTCAATGACGACGAGGTTAAAGCTGTTGCCGAGTGTATGGGAGGCGTAGAGCCTGCATTCACGTTTGTGAAGTCCTGCCTTGAGAAGGGCAAGAGCGTTTCCACGTCGAACAAGGAGCTCGTCGCTGAGAAAGGCGATATCCTCCTCGCTACAGCTAAGGCTCACAACTGCAACTTCTTCTTCGAGGCGAGCGTCGGCGGCGCTATCCCGATAATCCGCCCGCTCCACCGTTGTCTCGCGGCTAACGACATCGACAAGGTCGCGGGTATACTCAATGGCACGACAAACTTCATTCTCACGAAGATGTACAACGACAATATGTCCTTCGCGGACGCTCTCGCGCTCGCTCAGAAGCTCGGCTACGCGGAAAAAGACCCGACAGCCGACGTTGAGGGACACGACGCGTGCCGCAAGATATGCATTATTTCCTCGCTCGTATTCGGCAAACACGTCTATCCCAAGGACGTCTACACGAAGGGTATTTCCGAGGTCGATCTCGCAGACGTTGCCGCGGCTGATATCCTCGGACACGCTATCAAGCTCATTGCTTCCGTAAGACGTCTCGGCGACGGAAGGATTCTCCCCGTTGTTATGCCCATGCTTGTACCGCACGAGAACATTATGGCAGGCGTAAACGACGTATTCAACGCCGTGCTCGTATACGGCGACGGCATAGATCAGGCAATGTTCTACGGCAGAGGCGCAGGCAAGCTCCCGACGGCAAGCGCTGTTATGGGTGACGTAATTGAAGCCGTAAAGCACAAGGTAACGGTATTCTCGCAGTCGTGGGAGTCCTCGAGCGACAACAGCTTCGTAGCTCCTGTGAACGAGCTCACGACGAAGTGGTACTTCCGAGTGCCCGCCGACAGCAAAATCGAAATTGAAGGCGCTTACACGGACGAGAACGGCATCTCCTTCATCAGCGAGGACAAGCTCACATTCGACGAGGCTAAGGCAAAGGCAAAGTCGCTGAACGCGCTTGCTTATCTCCCTGTGCTTGACTGACGTCTATTTCAGAGGATAAGAGGAATACTATTTAGTAAAGGAGGAAACGCCATGTCAATGCCTACCGATCACAAATACACAGCCGATGAATACTTCGCACTCACTCCCGAGACAAACGAACACGTTGAGCTCCGCGACGGTCAGATCATTGACTTCGCCACTCCTACGGTGCTTCATCAGGATATAGTCGGCGGTCTTTATTCGGAGATACGCAGCTTTATCAAAAACAATAAAGGTGACTGCAAACCATTTGTCTCGCCGCTTGACGTCAAGCTCGACAACTACAACGTAGTTCAGCCCGATGTATTCGTCATCTGCGACCCGTCCAAATACGACGAGAAGCGCTGCTACGGCGCTCCCGACTGGGTGATCGAGGTGCTCTCCACGAACCGCAGCGACGACCTCATCAGCAAGCTCGCACTCTATCAGAGGTTCGGCGTCCGCGAATACTGGATAGTTGACCCCAAGAACGAGAAAACACTTGTCTACTTCTTCGAGCGCAGCGACCTCCCGAACATCTACACCTTCGACAGCGCCGTACCCGTCGGAATATACGACGGCAAGCTGACAATCAACGTCTCCGAGATCGTATAGCAAGGGCGCTGCCCTTGACCCGCCTAAGGCTCTGCCTTAGGAATCCGCTGGGGCGCAGCCCCAGACCCTGTCGGGGAGCGCACTCCCCGAACCCCCAGCTACGTTGCCGCTCGCAAGCTCGCTCACTCTGTACAAAAGGCATAGTTTGCTTTCGGCGGGTAACAACAACAGCAAGTTGATCTTCAAAAATAGGGCGGACAACGAAGTCCGCCCGAAATTTTTTTCAAAACCTGTAACGTTTCGTCTTTCAAAGCTACTAACAGATAGAAGCTTCTGAAGGAGGTCAGCCAATGAAGAAAGACATTGAGGAATACTACGAGAAATACGGCGCGAAGGTCTACGCCTATCTGCTCGGTATGAGCGGCGACGGCGACATCTCCCGCGACCTCACACAGGAGACCTTCGTCCGCGCGATAGGCTCGCTGAGCTCATTCGACAGCAAGTGCTCGGTGAGCACGTGGCTGTGCTCGATAGCGAAGAACCTGTGGCTCAATGAGGTGAGACGGCGCGGACTTCACCCCTCCGCTGACGTGAGCGACGCCCCGCCCGAGCCCGACCTCGTCTCCCCTGCTCCCGACGAAGCCGCCGAGCAGCGCAACTCGAAGATGTTCGTGCTGCGGCAGGTGCACTCCCTGCCCGAAACGGAGAAGGAGATAATCCTGCTCCGCGCGACGGGAGCGATGACCTTCGCGGAGATAGGCGAGCTCTTCGGAAAGACCGAAAACTGGGCGCGTGTGACGTTCTACCGCGCAAAGCAAAAGCTGAGAAAGGAGTAATGACTATGAAATGTGAGATAATCCGTGATCTGCTGCCCGTCTACTGCGACGGTCTCGCCTCGGAGGAGACACGTGCGGAGGTCGAAGCGCACATCGCCGACTGCGATGACTGCCGCGAGCGCCTTCGCCTGATGAAGGAGGCAGTCCCCGAAGTGCCGAAGGCGGACATCGAGCCGATGAAGAAGATAAAGCGCTCGCTGAGGCTGAGACTCGTGCTTGTGATAGGAATGGTCTGCCTCGGACTGCTTGCGGGGCTGTACAATATGCTTGTAGTTCACCCATTGCCGATAAGTTCAAAAGGTATAACAACTGAGCATTACTCGCGAATGAATTACGGAAATATGCTTTATGTATACGACAACGGAAAAGACGAAAGTACTCTTGATGTACCGAAGGACAGCAAGTTTGTCATTGACAAGGAAAACGACTGTGTGTGGCTTGACGGCAAGAAAGCCATATGGTCGACAAAGAGCGTCAACGGTGTTATAACGGAAATCAAATATGTACCCGCAAACGGCGTACTTGTACGCGAGGGAATACTATGTGTGAATATAAAATGTGATACCCCGTTCAAAGCAGTACGGTATAATTATGACTTTGACCAGTGGCCGCGCCCGAGCGTGACCAACCCGTATGACTATACACTTACACTTTGTCCGTGTCTGCCATTCAGACAGGACATCAACGCTTGTCTTGAAGAAGGCAACGTATTCCGTGCGGAGTTTGAAGGCTACAAATGCTCTGAGGGCGCGACTCTGACGATACACTGCCGCGACAAGGACATAGTGTTAGACCTCCACGAGCTCGCAGTCGAAGAAGGAATATTTGAAGAATAACTGTAGGGGCGGCTTTCCGCCGCCCGCAACACACCGAAACGGTACAAAACAACATCGTGTAGGGGACGCCGCCCTCGGCGTCCCGCATATTATATAACGCAAAAACGGCTGACCTTTGCGGTCAGCCGTTATCATTATGCATTATTCCTCTACGCTGCTTACGGAGGAGATAACCTCTGTTACGAGGTTTGCGGGGAGCTGTTCATATCTGAGGAAGTCGAATGTGAAGCTACCCATGCCGCGTGTAGTCTGGCGGAGGTACATTGCGAAGTCGTGCATCTCACGGACAGGAACCTCCGCGACTATCTGAGTGATACCGTGGGAAACGGGCTCCATACCGAGAACACGTCCGCGGCGCTTGTTGAGCTCGCCCATGATGTCGCCTGTATTCTCATCGGGAGCAGTAACCTTCAGCTCGCCGATAGGCTCAAGCATAACGGGGTCAGCCTGACGGAGACCTTCCTTGTACGCGATGGAAGCGGCAGTCTTGAACGCCATTTCCGACGAATCAACGGGGTGATATGAGCCGTCAACGAGGATAGCCTTGAGTCCTACTACGGGGCAGCCCGCGAGCACGCCCTTCTTTACGGACTCTTCAAGTCCCTTCTGAACAGCGGGGAAGTAATTCTTCGGAACAGCGCCGCCGAATACTCTCTCCTCGAAAACGAGGGTGTCGCTTACGCAGGGCTCGAACTCTATCCATACATCGCCGAACTGACCGTGTCCGCCCGACTGCTTTTTGTGTCTGCCCTGGACCTTTACCTTCTTGCGGATAGTCTCCTTGTAGGCTATCTTCGGAACGGAGAGGACAACGTCCACGCCGAACTTGCCCTTGAGCTTGGCGGCTGCTACCTCGAGGTGCTGCTCGCCGAGACCGCTGAGTATCATCTCCTTGGTGTTCTCGTCCTGTACGTAGCTGAGGGACGGGTCTTCCTCGGTAATACGAGCCATTGCGGTGGATACCTTAGCCTCGTCGCCCTGAGACTTGGGCTTTACAGCCATTGAGTAGCACGGCTTCGGGAACTCCATAGCTCCGAATTCAACTATGCGCGATACGTCGGAGAGAGTATCGCCTGTATTTGCGGTTATCTTGGAGGCTACAACGATATCACCCGCAGGAGCGGAAGCGACCTCTGTCTGCTTCTTGCCGCAGAGCGAGTAGAGCTTGCCTATCTTCTCGTTATTGCCCGATGCAGAGTTCACAGCCTCGCTGTTGGCTTTGAGCTTGCCCGACATAACACGTATGAACGACATCTTGCCGACAAACGGGTCTGCAACGGTCTTGAAAACGTAAGCAGAGAGCGGAGCGCCCTCGCTGCACGTGATGTCAACAATGTCCTTGGAGGGAGTATAAGCCTCGCCTGCGAACACCTCTGCGGGAGAGGGAAGCAGGAGCTCGAACTCCTTGAGGAGCATATCTATACCTGCGAGGTCAACAGCCGATGTGCACACAACGGGAGTGATGATACCTCTGTTCATACCGTCATGGATACCGTCGATGAGCTCCTTCTGCGTGAAGGGCTCGCCCTCGAAGAACTTCTCCATAAGCTCGTCGGAGGTCTCTGCAACAGCCTCAGAAACAGCGGCAACGAGTCCCTCGATACGGTACTCGAACTTCTCGCTTATCTCAGCTGTAGGCATATCGGTCTCGACAGCATTGCCCTTGCCGTCGTACTTGTAAGCCTTCATCTAGATGAGGTTGACATAGGAGACTATCTGTCCGCCGCTGATGACGGGAACAACTACAGGGCATACCGTAGGACCGAAAACGGTCTTGAGGTCGGTGAGGACGTTGAAGAAGTTGGCGTCCTTGTCGTCTATCTTGGTAACGACGAACATCTTGGACTTGCCCTGCTTCACAGCCTCGTCGTAAGCCTTTCTTGCGCCAACCTTTACTCCCGACTTTGCGGATACTGTGATAAGTACGGTGTCAGCCGCACGGATACCCTCTGTCATCTCGGCAGCGAAGTCGAACAGACCGGGAGTATCGAGCAGGTTTATCTTATAGTCGTTATATTCAAAAGCAGCAAGCGAAGTGCTGATAGAAATAACTCTCTTTATCTCTTCGGGGTCGTAGTCGCATACAGTAGTACCGTCAGCGGTCTTTCCGAGGCGGTCTGTAGCGCCTGCCTTGAACAGCAGAGCCTCTGCGAGCGAGGTCTTACCGGAGCCGTTGTGTCCGGCGAGTGCGATATTTCTTATTTTGGATACATCATAGTCTTTCATCTTGGTTTTCTCCTCCGGTTTGAAAAATGTACAGGCTGCGATTATTGCAGTCTGTAATAAATGCAGTATATACAACCACAAGAATAATTATATAGCAAATGTAAATAAATTGCAATACTTTCACAATTTTTTCTACATATCACATTACTTTTTGTGTCAATCTTTGTATATTTAGTACAAGAGCCTCTTCTTTTTTTACGTCTCTGACTCTAAAAATGACCAACAGTCCAAAAAAACCGCCGTATCCTACAAGCCATATCAGCGACATCACCGCCATATATCCCGCCCCCTTCTCCGCGAGCGGCAGAGGTCGGCAGAGGAGCTCCGCCGTGAAGCAGGTCAGCACCGCATACAGCACGGGAGACAGCAGCATACGCACGGATGCGAATCTCACTCCCGTGTGACGCAGTATCTTCACAAGACGCGATATATTGCCGAAAACGTTGCTCGCGTAGTACGACACCGCTATCCCCCAGAATCCGATACGCGGCACAAGTATCAGCACTGCCGCAATGCGTATCACGTACTCGGCGAGGTAGTTCAGGGACGAGAAGCCCTGAAGTCCCATGCCCTTGATAAGTGCTTCGAGCACAATCTCCATATAGATGAACGGCACCACGGGAGCTATCGCCGAGATTAGCCCTCCCGCGAGCTCTCCGCCGCCGAGGAGCTCCCCTATCGTGCCGCCGAACCTCAGCAGCACAGCCGCCGCGAATACCGCGTAAATCATCGTGTACTCGATAAGGCGCGAGGTCAGGCTCTGTATCCGCTCGCGGTTGCCTGCGGCGGCGGCGCGTGCGGACTCGCTGACTATCATCCCCGACATCGAGCACAGCACCACCGACGGAAAAAACAGCGTTGGTATGACGATAGCCTCGAATATGCCGAAGAGGCTCAGCGCCTGCTCCTGCGAGTCGCCGAACTGCCGCAGACACATCGGTATCAGCGCATCGTTAGTGCTGCTGAGGGCAGCTGTGAGTATACCTCCGCCCATTATCGGGAACGCCGCGCTGATATACCCGCGGAAGCCTATCGTAGGTCTGCCGCCGCGCTCGGGACGATGCCTCACGAACAATCCGAGCATAAACAGCAGCGATGTCACGTTCCCCGAGATAATGGACACTATCATTATCCTGCACACCGAAGCCTCGCTGTGTGCGGTCTGAGCGAGCGTCAGCGCGACCATCACAGCCGCCTTGACCGCGAATTCGAGTATGTCCCCGACAGCCGCCGCTGAGGCTCTGCGGCAGGCATTGAAGTAACCCTTGAAGCAGCAGGCGACGGCTCCCGAGATGAGGGCGAACGGCATTAGGCGGACAGCTCCCGCGACCTCCGCGCCGCTGAAAAAACGGCGGCTGACGGGCTCGGCGAAGAGGACGGTCAGGGCGGAAACTCCCGCACTGAGCAGCAGGCAGAGCTTTATCCCGTGGAAGAGCACCCGCACGGGCGAGCCTCCGCGCCTGCCTATCTCCTCGGAGACAAGGCGGCTCGTGCAGAGAAAGGCGTTGCCGTTCGAGAGTATCCCCGCCAGTCCGAGAAACGAGCCCATAAGCGAGAATATACCTATCGCGGAAGCGCCCATTCTCCGCGTGATGAAGACGTTCAGCAGCAGCGCCGCCGAATCGAGCGCGAGCTGCATAAACGTCAGCAGAGCGGTATCACGTATAATTTTACTTTTGATCATCGCAGTTCCCTCCGATGAATTATATGGTAAAATTGTCAAAATAATGCCGAGCACCGTCCCCTACATTGCTTTCGACTGCGGGAAAAGACCACCGATTTGAATATCTACCGCGCGAAGCCGAAAGTTTCGCTCAAGCCTTTTCAAAGGCTTGCAGGGTGCAGGGACAGAGTCCCTGCAAACCGAAGGGCGCTCTGCAAGGGGATGAATTCAAAAACAGTCCAGTGGACTGTTTTGAAAGATAAGCTGTGTACCAAATCTTTGATTTGGATTTCACAGCTATATGCAGCAAAGTCGCAGGGGAGGCTCTGCAAGATAAGCAGCACACCAAATCTTTGATTTGGATTGTGATGCTATATGCAACTCTGTTGTAGAGAGCCTCCCCTGCTAACGCTCCGTAATTGTTTGCCTGCGGAGTTATCTCCGTACGGAATAACAATGCCGTTTGTTTACGGACGCCCAAAGGACGCCCCTACATATCATTGTTCAACACCACCAAATCACCCCCGCCATTTTTGTGCAGCCATACAAAGCTGAAAAAAACTTTTCCGATAATCAACGGTTTTCCATTGCAAAAGCACCTTTTTCGCCCCCCCTTATGAAGGGACAAAAAAACTGCACGGAACAAAGCCCGTGCAGTCATTGATGATATTTACTTTACAAAGCCCGAAAGACCTGCGATTCCCTGTGCCTTTATCGCATTCGCGAGGAGTCCCGCGATGATATTCGCGCCGTCCTCCTTGTAGTGTCTCTTGTCGTCCATATGGTAGGTCGCGGCTGTGTTGTAGCCGACCTGATTGTAGTGGTTAACAGTAATGGAGTTGCAGTCGATGAAGGGTACATTGTACTTCGCCGCAAGCTTCTTGTCAGCGTCGGTGTAGTTGGTGTAGCTGAGATTGAACTTGCCGTTCGAGTAGTCCTTCAGGCTCGGAGTATTCGACATTATAATCGGAGTCGCACCCTTTGCGAGCGTGTCCTTGATGAATGAGGTCATATACCACTCATAGGAGCCCGATGTCGGATTATCGACATTGCCGCAGGTGGGAGCGTATCTGTCAGCGTTGGTCGAGCCCGCGTCATTTATCGCGAACTGGATTATTACGAAGTCTCCCTCCTTGAGATTAGCAACTATCTCCGCGTATCTGCCCTCGTCGTAGAACTTTTTGGAGCTTCTGCCCGCTACTGCGTGGTTGTATACGGATACGCCGTCGGTGAAGTAGTTGCCGAGGTAGTAGCCCCAGCCCTGTATCGGACCGCCGTTCTGCGACTGCTTGCTCGCGCTGTAGTAAGAGCAGGTGGAATCTCCCGCAAGGAATACCGCAGGCTTGCTGCCGTCTATGGTCTGCTGACCCGCGTTCGGGTCGTAGACCTCGGCAACGGGCTCATCTGTGAGTATGCACTCGATGTAGTCGAAGTTGGGACCGCCCTCGCTTACCGCGGACTCAAACTTGATAGTGTTGTTGCCGGCCTTGAGCGGGAGCACAATGCCTATCTCGCTCCACTCGTCCCACGAGCCCGTACCGTTGAAGGACTGCTGCCAGTAGGTCTGAGTGTCGCCGTTAACGTAGATATTGGTCTTGCGGTCGGCAGCCGAGCCGTTAGCGAAGCGGACGTGCGTCATATATCTGCCGTCCTCAGCTATCTTCACGCTGAATGTGAGACTGCTGCCGACAACGTTGTTGAGGTTCACGTAGCCGACATTCGAGGAGCCGCCCATAGCCGCTTCTGTCTTGGTGTAGCCTGTGTGGTCGCTCTCAGCCCAGCCGTCGTCCCACGACTGGTCAACTGCGTAATACTTGCTCGGAAGAGTAGTTGTGGTAGTCGTTTCAGTCGTAGTTGTGGTAGTTGTTGTTGTCGTCGTAGTTTCGGGAGCCTGTGTGGTCTGCTCCTCGGGAGCCTCGGGAAGCTGCTTTATACCGGCGTCCACCTGCTGGAGGTAGAGCGCGTCCATAGCCGTGATACCCGCAGAGCCGTCAACGTCGCCGTTTATCGCTCCCTCGGGAGTGAGAGCATACTTGTCCTTGTTGGCGATGGACTGGAGTATCGCTACGGCATCGGCAATGGTGAATCTGCCGTCGCAGTTGGCGTCGCCCATTACGATTTTTCTTCCGCTCTTTGTCGTTGTGTCGGGAGCGGCAGTAGTTGTGGTTTCGATGGTATCTGCTGTTGTCGTGGTAGTCGTTGTGGTAGTTGTTGTCGTTGTCTCGGCAGGCTTTTCCTTTACAAATACGCTGTAATTCATACAGTTGTAAGCCGTGCTGTTCGAGCCGAGGATTATCTGCTCGCCCGCAGAGAAGTCCTTGCCGTAGATGTTGAACTGCTCACAGTTGCAGACATAGGATTCACCCGTGTTCGTGTAGGAGCTGAGCCAGTCGGGAGGCGTTACTCTGTTGTCGAGGGCAACGTAGACTGTAGCGTCCTTCTTGACCTTGAACTTAGCCTCGTCGGAGGTAAGGTTCTTGGAGTTGCAGGCTGTTATAATACACTCTGCATTCGCGATTACGGAGGGTATAGTATCAATGGTGAATTCTCTGTCGCCGTAGGGTCTCATTCCTGCCGAGGCATAAGCCTTTATGCCCCAGTCGGAGGCGTGCTCGCTGTCGAGGACTATGAGGTCGGAGACTATACGTCCGTTTATCGGCAGATTTATGACCTCGGCTACCCACTTCTGGCAGTCGTGACCATTTACCTCCCACTGCTGTACATTGGCGCCTGCGTCCTTTGAGGCACTGCCTACCTCGACTGCGGACTTGTCGTCCGAGACCTTCGTAAGCATCGTATACGAGCCGTCAGCATTGCGCTTGAACTTGAACTGCTGACTGTTGCTGTGTGCGGGAAGCTGGTCTGTGACAGGTCCCTCGCCATAGACGCCGAGCTCTATGTTCTGACCGTTGGAGCCGCTTCCGCCCTTGACGTTCAGGAGATATTCCGCGTCCATAATGGGGAGCCCCGAATTGACGCAGTAGTAGCCGTCGCCTGTGGAGCTCAGCCACCATGCGAATTCACGCGAGGGGTCGGTCATTGGCTGCTGGACAACGTCCATGCCCTGCTCGTCAGCGCAGAGGTACATTCCGCTGTTGACGTTTTTGAATGCATAGTAAACATTCTCGTTCATCTCAGCCGCGGAATCACCGCTGAAATCGTACAGAGTGGACATTATCTCCGCGAGCTTCATTGCGCCCTGCTTGCTCTGGTGGAGGTCGTCGTTGCTGCCGTTCGCCTGTATCGCGTAGTATGAGGTCATGGCGTCGTAGCCGAGCGACATACCGAAATTCTGCCATGCCGTGAAGAGGTCGATGACCTCAACGTTCTCGTTAGCTCCGACTGTGTCGAGCTCTCCGCCGAACCAGCGTCCTTCGAGGAGCGGGCTGCGCTGGAGGTCGCCGTGACGTCCCTGCTGCTTGACGAGGAGCACGGTCATACCCTTTTTCTTCGCCTTCTGCACCATTGTGGTGACTACCTCGCGGTACTCATCCCTATTGGAGTAGTTGCCGTCGTTGATACCGATGGAGATTATGTAGATGTCGCCCGCCTTGCCGTAATACTCAATGGGAGCGAACTGTCCGCCGTCGTAGAAGCCCTTAGCGTACTGACCGCTGGTCGCCTGATTGCGTATCTCCCAGTAGTCGGTGTCAACGTAATTGCCGAGGAACTGTCCCCAGCCGTGCTGCGAGGTGTCGGCGCAGTTGTAGTAGTTGGCAACGGTGGAGTCGCCGCATATCCATATAGTGGGCTTCATATCGCCCGTGGTGTTTATCTGCGTGATCTCCATTGCAGAGATGGACTGCTCGCGCTTGGTCATACCTTCGACAGCCTGCACGTTGAGCTGTCCGTCGGTGACAGGTATGCGTATCGTCTCGACGGCGTTGTTGCCCGTGAGGTTCATCATCTGCACCATGCCCTCGATACGGATAGTCGTTCTCGGAGCGTTGCCCGTCATCACCTTTATCTCGTACAGACCCTTCGGCAGATCAACGTTGAAGGTGTTGTTCGTGCCGTAGTCGTTGAACTTGACCGCGTCTGCACCCGCGCCGCTTCCGCCCGCGCTGACGTTGCTGACGTTGTACGTCTGCGCGAAGCCGTATCCGCGCGAGGAGTTGTAGCCGTCCGAAGCCGAAACCCCCGTGTAGCCGCCAGCCGCACCCGCGCCGCCGAAGTCGAACTTCCAGTTTGCGGTCGCCGCGTTTGCATTAATGGCTGTATTTGCCAGTCCCACGCTCATTCCCGCCAGCGACGATACCGATACGACCGCAGACGTGAGAGCGCTTATCAACTTTTTGTATAGCATAATTAGCCCTCCTGTAAAGAAGTGATTTTCCTCTCGATACGGACCCGCACCTGCGAGCCCCCATAATTTCCTTATTTTAATTATATCACCGACAATTCACAAAGTCAACGGAATCGATGTGCAGAATTTAATCATCTTTATGACTTTTTCTTGCAGAGGCGGATTCAGCCTATCATTTTCGGAGACTTTAGTGCACAGCCGCAGCACTATAGTGCATATCATAGCTGTTAGCCGTTAACCTTTAGCTCGCGGTGTCGCCTTCCGCGATATATTCAGAAAAGTGAGCGAAGCGAACACCGTTAGCTAACGGCTAAAGGCTAATGGCTAACGGCTTGATATTTGATCAAAAATGTGGTATCATTGAAAAAAGGGAGGTGAACAGCATGACCGAAAAGCTCCATACGGGACACCGCGAGCGCCTGCGGCAGAGACTTATGACATACGGTGCGGACGCGCTATGCGAGCACGAGCTCCTCGAGCTTATGCTGTTCTATGCGCTACCGAGAATAAACACCAACGAGCTCGCGCACTCGCTGATAAACGAGTTCGGCACGCTCAACAATATCCTCAACGCTCCCGTGGACGAGCTGACCAAGGTCAGGGGCGTGGGTGTGCCTACCGCCGAGTTCATACGCCTTGTTGCTGAGATGTGCGGCGAGTACGAGGCAAGCGTCCCCGAGTATGACAAGCTCCCTGACATCGACAGCCTCTGCCGTTTCTTCCTCGGCTACTTCGGCGGTGGAGCAGAGGGGCTGTGCCTCATCGTCTGCCTCAGCGATGACCTCGACATCACGGGCAAGGTCAGCTTCACCGCGCACTGTCTCGCAGAGGGCAGGTCGGAGATGCGGCGTATCGCGTCAATGCTCCTGCGCGGAGGCTGCACCCGTATCGCGCTCGGTATCTCACACCCCGAGCGTCAGCCCATTCCCGACGATGGTGATTTCACGCTGCTCCGCACGCTCAGCGAAAAGCTCGGCGCGATAGGCATTTCCGTCGAGGACTGCGTCATCTGCGGGCAGGACAGTACATACTCAATGAAGCGCAGCGGCGCTTTCTCTTTCGGGCGGTGATATTATGAACGAACTGAAAAATGAGCTCAAGACCCGCTGCCTGACCGAGGGAACGGACAGTCTCACGGAGCGCGAGAAGCTCCTGCTGATGATGTGCTTCTCCGAGCGCGGCGAGGGCACCGTCAGAGCCGCCGACAGGCTGTATTCCGCCTACGGAAGCTTCCGCAGCGCCGCCGACTCCGACCCCGACTTCCTGATGAAGGAGTGCGGCATCTCCGCAGCAAGTGCCGCTCTGCTCACGCTGTTTCCGCAGCTCAGCCGCAGGTGCGCGATAACGAGCTGCGGAAATATCCGTCTTGACTCCGCCGACGCAGCAAAGAGGTTCTTCTCGGCACAGCTCCGCTCGGCACGCAGCGAGACTCTCATCGCCGCCGCGACCGACGAACGCTTCCGCATAATCAGCGCCGAGCGTATCGGTATGGGGAGCAGCTCCGCGGTGGGTATCTCGAACCGCAGGATAGCCGACTTTGCGCTCCGCCACAATGCCGCTTACGTCTTCATCGCGCACAATCACACCTCGGGAGCTACCCTGCCCTCGCAGAACGACAAAAGCGCCACCCTCAGGCTCGGGACGGCGCTCATTGCTCTTGATGTTCTGCTCGTTGACCACATCATCACGGGCGCGGACGGCTCGGCTGTGTCTATGCGCGAGAGCTCGCGGGCGGAGTATTTTCCTGCGGTAAGCGAATATAAATTCGAGAGAAAAACACTGTAGGGGCGGCGTTTCGCCGCCCGAAACAGCCATATAAAAGGCGGGTTCACACGTGTGTGCGGATAAAAAGCGGGCGCACGGAATGCGCCCCTGCAATAGGTTGAATCTGAGTTTTTCGTGATTTTGCGGGCGGCGGAACGCCGCCCCTACAAGGGTGTTGCCGTTATAATAACCGTAAGGTGCGGACGACCAATGGTCGTCCCTACAACATAATTGAGGTATTGGGGTGTAACGGACAAAAACAAGCGCACAATGTGCGCCCCTACAAGTATGTAACCGTAAACAATCCAAAAGGCACGGGACATCGAGGACGCCGTCCCCTACAAGCTATTTGTGTAGGGACGCGCATTGCGCGTCCGCAAATTTTCCGTTACTCACGGACGCCCAAAGGGCGCCCCTACAAGGTATTACCACGGGTGGATAGTTACCGCCTGACTGCCCATTTCACGGTAGCGGGCTTCGGCGACATCACGCGGATAGAGCGTATATGCTCCCCTCAGCGGGTCGTGGAAGCAGTAGCTCTCCTCATTATAGCCGACAAGCAGCAGGCAGTGCTCGTTGGACTTCCACTCCACCATCTCGTCAGTGCCCTCTATCTCCCATTTGTTGGCTTCGGCAGTAAAAAACGGCTCCATATCGACGCTCGCCCACACAATGACGGGCTCGCCGCAGTCTATGTACTCCATACATAGGTCCTTCAGCGATATACCGCTGATATCCACCGCGTCGAAGAACTCGTTGTCGAGGTATTTCCTCAGGCACGAGCGTATCGCTCCGCTGTAGCAGCCGTAGCCGTATGGAGTGTTCGGGTCGCCGATGAAGACCTCGTTCGGGTCGCCGCTGAACATCACAGTCCCGCGCTCGGGATCTTGGTAGGTATCGACCATCGCCTGCTCGATGTAGCCCTCGCTGATAAGCTCGTCCGCGGTTATTGCGAAGTCGTAGTACGCGAGGAGCATAGACGTGCACACGAGCTCACAGCCCGCGGGCTTGCCGTCCTGCGAGAAATACGGCGCTTCAATACATTTCACGCCCTCGGGCGGAGCTCCGCCCTCAGACTTTATCGGCGTTGCTGTCTCTGCGGAAGCGTCCGCCTCAGCCGCTGTTGTCTGCTCGGGCTCTTTCTCGGATTCGGGCTCGGGATAGGATTCGGAAGGGACAGTCTCCGTTTCGGTTTCGGTGCGGAGGGTCGGTATATCGGGCAAGCCCGTGAATACGAAGGTCTGAGCCGTTGTCTCGGGCTCGGTCGGAAGCTCCGACGACAGGAGCTCATCATCGGCAAGACTGCACGAGCTCAGAGTCAGAGCCGTAAGCAGTGCGACAGCTATTCTCTTCATTTCCGCCCTCCTTTCTATCGGTGAATGCAAAATATTTGCAAAAAATGTGCGTTTTCCTTTGACATCTGCGCTCTCTGCTGATACAATGGTATTGACAGCAAAGGCACATCTCTACTATTATTCAACATTTTTGCGGAAATGTCAAGTAAAATCTGAATGTTTTGCGAAATATCCCACATTTTCACATTTCAGTAACAACCGCGGGAAGAAATTTCCGCCGCCGAAAAACTGCCGCGCGAAGCCGAAAGTTTCGCGCAAGCCTTTTCAAAGGCTTGCGGATTCCAAAGGCAGAGCCTTTGGTCGCCGTTCCCATTTTTTAAAGAACGGCGAAATAATCGTAAGGCGCCTCGCAAGGGGTGAATCAAAAAACAGCACAGTGGGCTGTTTTTTGAGATAAGCTGCGTACCAAATCTTTGATTTGGCTTTCGCAGCTATATGCAGCTCTGCTGCTGGGGACGCCTTGTAAGATAAGCAGCACACCAAATCTCTGATTTGGACTGTAATGCTATATGCAACTCTGTTGTAGAAGGCGTCCCCTTCTACCGTTCTGCAATTGGTATATCCGCGGATTATTCCGCGCGATATTACAATGCCATTTGTTGGCGGGCGGATAATATCCGCCCCTACATTTGGTTGCAGCAGGCGATCACGTAGATTACGGGCGCACGGAATGCGCCCCTACAATGGGTTGCCGAGTGGTGTTCCGTAAATCGCGGACGACCAATGGTCGTCCCTACATCAATTCCGAATTTAATACCGTAAAGTGAGGCTCTGTATGATAAACATTCTTATTATCGAGGACGACGAGAATATTGCTAAAATGATAACCGCTGCCCTCAGCATGGTCGATTACAAGGGCACCTGCCGCTACGACGGGCGCTCGGGGGCGGAGGAGGCTATGAAGGGCGGCTACGACCTCATCCTCCTCGATATCATGCTCCCCGAAATGAACGGCTTTGAGGTCATGGAGGCTATAAAGGGCTGCGGTACGCCCGTTATCTTCCTCACCGCGATGCAGGAGGTCTCCGACAAGGTGAAGGGGCTCCGTCTCGGTGCCGAGGACTACATCGTCAAGCCCTTCGAGGCTCTCGAGCTCCTCGCGCGTATCGACGTGGTGCTCCGCCGCTCCAACAAGACGCAGGACACCATCACCTACGGCGATATCTCCGTCAATATCGACAGGCACGAGATAACGCTGAAGGGGCAGCACGTTCAGCTCACGCCCAAGGAATTCGACGTTATCGTGTACTTCCTCCAGCACCAGAATATAGCCGTCTCGCGCGAGCAGCTCCTCTCCAGCGTGTGGGGCTTCGAGTTCGGAGGCGAGAGCCGTACCGTGGATATACACGTCCAGCAGGTGCGCCGCAAGCTCGGGCTGAAGGACTGCCTTATCACCATCCCCAAGCTCGGCTACAGACTTGAAAGCCGTGACAGCCTATGAAGCTCTGGCAAAAGATATTCCTGAGCTCGCTGTTCCTGATAATCGCCGCGGTCAACATCATATCCGTTACGATACTCAATAACAGCCACCGCCTGCTCCTTGAAAGAGAGCAGACCCACGCTATTTCCGAGCACGAATTCTTCGAGGCTTCGTTCTCGAATGCGGTCGTGTACGCCAAGCTCGCGGACGAAAAGATCGCTCTCACGCCGAATGACATCAGACGCATTGCCTCCGACGTCGTCGAGGGAAGCGGTCGGACACGCGATTCTGCCGTTTTCGACAGCGAGGGAACGCTCATCGCCGTGAACGGAATGGACGACGTTCTCAGCAGGATAACACAGAGCGGCTTCATTGAGAAAATAGACTCCTCCGGCGACAACTACAGCGCGTCCGTCTACGAGACAGGCGGCGCTCACAAGCTGGCTGTAGGCTCCGCTATCACCACTGAGGGTATGAGCTACCGCGTGGTGACGGCTGTCGATATCTCCGAGATATATGCGATGAAAAAGAAGCAGACCGACTTCGTGAGAAAGGTCAGCGTCATATCCGCGGGAGCTATCTCGCTCGTGCTGCTCGTGACCGTGCTACTTATGCTCAATCCGCTCAGCAGGCTCAATGTCTACACGAAGGCTATCGCGGGCGGCAACTACCGTATACGAATACGCGAGCGCGGAAGTCTAGAATTCCGCGAGCTTGCGCAGAATATGAACATTATGGCTGAAGCCGTTCAGACCAATGCGGCTCGCCTCGAAAAAATTGCCGAGGACAGGCAGACCTTCATCGCCAACCTCTCGCACGAGATGAAGACTCCCCTGACCTCTATCCTCGGATTTGCCGATATCCTGCGTATCAAGAGGCAGGTGTCGGACAGCGAGCGTGCCGAGTACGCGGGCGTTATCGTCGAGGAGACAAAGCGCCTGCGCTCGCTCTCGGGCAAGCTTATGGGCATCGTCGCTATGAACGGCACGGAAATGGAGAAAAAGCCCGTCAGCCTGCAAGCTATGATAAACGAGACGAAAACAGCTCTCGTGCCTCTCCTCGCCAAGAACGACGTGCAGCTGGAGTGCCTGTCGCAGGATATCACCATTTCCGCCGACGAGGAGCTCTTCAAGTCGCTGCTGTATAACATAATCGAAAACGCCGTGAAGGCTTCGCCAAAGGGTGAGAGCGTCGTGCTCAACGCTGCGATGTATCAGGGCGACGCCGTAATAACCATAACTGACCACGGTATCGGTATGACGCCCGAGGTTATGAAGAAGGCATTCGAGCCCTTCTTTATGGCGGATAAGTCGCGCAGCAGAAAGGCGGGCGGCGCAGGTCTCGGACTTGCGCTCTGTCAGAAAATTGCCAGCCTGCACTCCGCAAAGATAGAGATCGACAGCCACCCGAATGAGGGCACTACCGTATTTATCACTATACCGAGGGAGGAATGCCTGTGAAACGGAATATTCTCTTCGTGGCTCTGACAGCGCTGATACTCGCTCTCGGATTCTACGGCGCTGACATCATCGGGCACTTCTTCCCGAGCGATACCGCCGAGCAGACCTTCATCTCCCGCGACCGCTCAAGCACCAACGCGGTCTACCTCAAGGAGGAGCAGAAGAAGATCAACCCGATGTCGCTCATCGTCAAGACCTCGCAGTCCCAGAAATATCAGCAAAACAGCGAGGTCCGCAGTATCACCGCGGGAATGATAAACGCTCTGTCGCGGCAGTACGATAAGACCTACATCTTCCAGCCTGCGGGTCAGGAGCTCGACAATGCGCTGAAATTCGACAAAACGGGCTACATCTACGTCGAAAAGTGGCAGTATATCAACTCCGACAGGCAGACCCGCTTCCTCGACTGCATTGTGTGGGCGAATGACCTCAGTATCGCCTATATCCGCTTCTACGGAGACAACAGCTCACAGCTCAGCGGCACTGAAATGAACAAGGGGCTCGACAGGCTCAACAATTACTCGGAAAAATTCTACCCCTATGAGTCCGACTTCTACTTCACGCTTCAGCAGCTCAAGGACGAGCAGGTCGAGAATATCGGCTACTCGAACAAGTCTGTCCCGCCCGAGGACTACCTCTGGGAGGGCGACCTGATAGACAACGTATACCTCGGAAAGATAGGCGACACGAGCAGGATACTCCCGCTTGTTGTACAGAAGTACGACTCCTACAGCGGCGCCGCGCGTGAAAGCCTCGGCTCGCCCGATGTCCCGCTTGTCAGCTACTGGATGTCGCAGCTCGGTTTCTGCGATATCATCACAAGCAACGACTTTTACGTGGTTGGAGCTTCCAAGATCACCGACCTTATGAGCAATCAGTACGGCGTGTGGATGAAGCCGTCGTACTCCGCAAAGGACGGTATCATATATCAGACCATTAACCTCAGCGGTCACGAGCTGACCGTGCTCTACAACGTCCGCGAGGATATGATAGAGGGCTACTACTTCCCCGACTGCTCGTCGATAGCATACTACAACGGGTATTCCAATGAGGCTTACGGCTGATGCCGTTCGGACGGGAACAAACAGAATAACAGCGTCTGAGGGAGGACTTTTTCAAAAAAGTCCTCCCTCTTTCAGTTTGCGTTTTGATCCCGTATGATTTCTGCGCTTACGGACTGCCGAAACAAATCTCGGAATTTTTTTCAAAAAAGACTTGATTTTTTCGTTTTCCCGCGCTATAATACTAATATAACCCGTTGACTGAGAGAGTAGGTCTGCGATTAAGTCGTCAGAGAGGAGCGGCAAGGTGTGAGCGCTCCGTCCGAAAGCATTCCGAAGTTCACTCACGAGGGGCGGAACGGAAGTGTTCGTGGCAGGCGGCGTGTTGAGTAAGGCGCGGGGCGTGTTGAGTAAGGCACGGCGCGTGTTGAGTAAGGCGCAAGGCGTGTCGGATAATGCGCGGGGCGTGTTGAGTAAGGCGCGGGGCGTGCTGAGTAAGGCGCGGGGCGTGCTGAGTAAGACGCGGGGCGTGCTGAGTAAGGCACGGCGCGTGATCGTACTGCGGGCATTGTAGGTTCTGACGTAGGTCTGCGTTAAAGACAAGAGAGTGTCGGCTCTCCTGACAATGGGTGGTATAAAAGCAAGGTTTCAAGTCTTGTCCTGTTGGACAGGACTTTTTTATTTAGTCACGACACACATTTTGCAGGGGCTGGCGTCCTCGACAGCCCGTCGCCGCAAGGCAAAAATATCATCAGTGGGACGTCGAGGACGCCGTCCACTACACTATTTTTTGAGGTGAAAAAATGAAAGAACAGCTGGAAAAAATCGAAGCGCTCGCTAAGCAGGAGCTCGAAGCCTGCACAGAGATCAAGGCGCTGGACGACCTGAGGATAAAATTCCTCGGCAAGAAGGGCGAGCTCACCGCCATACTCAAGCAGATGGGCAGGCTAACTCCCGAAGAGAGACCCGTTATCGGTCAGCTCGCCAACAAGGTCAGAGCTGACATTGAGGAAGCACTCGGCTCGAAGCTGACCGCTCTCAAATCGAATGCGCAGTCCGCTAAGCTCAAGGAGGAGACTATCGACATCACTCTCCCCGGTACGCACGCTCCCTTCGGCAAGCTCCACCCGCTCTCAAAGGTGGAGAACGAGATCCGCGAGATATTCATTGGTATGGGCTTCAACATCGCCGACGGTCCCGAGATAGACGACGACTACCACGTATTCGAGGCGCTCAATCTCCCGCCCGACCACCCTGCCCGCGACACTCAGGATACCTTCTACATTGAAAATACCAACGAGACAGTTCTGCTCCGCACGCAGACCTCGTCCGTGCAGGTACACGTTATGGAAACGCAGAAGCCTCCGATACGTATAATATCGCCGGGTCGTGTTTTCCGCTCGGACGCCGTTGACGCAACTCACTCTCCCCTCTTCCACCAGATAGAGGGTCTCGTAGTTGACAAGGGCATCAAGATGAGCGACCTCAAGGGCACGCTCGAAATGCTGATGAAGAAGCTCTACGGCAACGACTGCAAGCTCCGCTTCCGTCCCCACCACTTCCCCTTCACCGAGCCCAGCTGTGAGGTAGATATCAGCTGCTTCAACTGCGGCGGCAAGGGCTGCTCTATGTGCAAGGACGAGGGCTATATCGAGCTCCTCGGCGCGGGTATGGTACACCCGAAGGTGCTCGAGAACTGCGGTATCGACCCCGAGGTATACTCGGGCTTCGCGTTCGGTCTCGGACTCGAAAGAATGGTAATGGGTCGCTACGATATCAACGACCTCCGTCTCCTCTATGAGAACGACGTGAGATTCCTTGAGCAGTTCTGATGAGCTACGACGAGCTTGTTAAAAAGTACGAGGGCAAAAAGCAGACGCTGTTCGTCGTGCTGATAATTATCGAGATAGTTTCGATATTCCTCCTGCTCGGACTGGGACTGTTCATCAGCTACCTCTGCAAGACAGGCGGAACTCCCGAAAGCTACATGAAAATAGGTCGTCTGACGTTTATACCCTCGTTCCTGATACTGATTGCGGCGTTCACGCTCCCCGAGGTCATACTCATGAAGCGCAAGAAGCATATGCGTGAATACTTCCGCAGGATACAGGAGCAGACAGGTCTCGCAAGCGATGTTGTTTTCGCGGAAACTCTCAGCATGAGCAAGGAACTCCCGCACGTGAAGAACGTTTTCTACGACGGAACATATATCATCGACCTCGCAAGCTACTGGGGCTGCCGCCTCGACCATATCACGGATATCAGGATAGGACAGGAAGTCACTACTCACGCGGGCGAAGCCGATACCGTCTGGTATTATGTGGGTATCACTCACGACGGCAAAGAAAGCCGCTTGTATGTCTCACAGCTCCACTATAAGAAAACTTACGAGTTCTTGTATAACGAATGGCAGCGCGTCACCGCTGCACGATAACGAATCGAAAGGAATTTGGATATGAATTTATCTATGAAATGGCTCGGCGACTACGTTAAAGCCGATATGCCGATAAAGGACTTCTGCCACGCCCTCACTATGAGCGGTTCAAAGGTAGAATGCTACGAGGAGGAGGGCAGGAACATCTCCAACGTCGTAGTGGGAAAGATACTCTCGAAGGGTCCTCACGAGAACGCTGACGCTCTCTTCGTGTGTCAGGTTGACATCGGTGCTGAGGCTCCCATTCAGATAGTAACCAACGCCAAAAATGTCAAGGAGGGCGACCTCGTGCCCGTTGCGCTCGACGGTGCTGTGCTCCCCGAGGGCAAGATAAAGAAGTGCAAGATGAGAGGCGTTGAGAGCTTCGGTATGTTCTGCGGTCTCGATACGCTCGGTCTTACCGCTCACGATTTCCCCTACGCTGACCCCGAGGGAGTTTTCGTCATTGAGGAGGACTGTAAGCTCGGTGAGGATATCCACTCGGCTATCGGTCTCGACGATACTTCCGTTGAGTTCGAGATAACCTCCAACCGTCCCGACTGCCTCAGCGTGATAGGTCTCGCGCGCGAGACTGCCGCTACCTACGACCTGCCGCTCAATGTAAAGGCTCCCGAGTTCAAGGGCGTTGACGGCGATATCAACTCCATGCTCAAGGTTGATATCCACAACACCGAGAAGTGCCAGCGCTACTGCGCGGGTATCGTTAAGAACGTTAAAATTGGTCCTTCGCCGAGATGGATGAGAGAGCGCCTCCGTGCAAGCGGCGTGCGCCCGATAAACAATTTCGTTGACATCACAAACTACGTTATGCTCGAATACGGTCAGCCCATGCACGCGTTTGACCTCCGCTACGTTGAGGGTGCGCACATCAACGTCCGCAACGCTGTTGACGGCGAGAAGATAATGACCCTCGACGGCGTTGAGCGCGAGCTCACGAGCGATATGCTCGTCATCGCCGACGAGAAGAAGCCCGTCGCTGTTGCAGGCATAATGGGCGGCGAGTACAGCGGCATCATGGACGATACCACCACCGTTGTCTTCGAGTCCGCTTACTTCGAGCCTACTCAGGTACGCCAGACATCAAAGAAGCTCCGCCTCAAGTCCGACGCCTCCGCTCGCTATGAAAAGGGCGTTGACAGGCTCATCTCCATGACCTGCTTAAAGCGTGCTTTCGAGCTTGTTGAGGAGCTCGGCGCAGGTGAGGTGCTCAATACCGTCATCGACCGCGACTACACCGACAAGACTCCCGCTTCCGTTGATTTTGACCCCGCTTGGATAAACGACTTCCTCGGCACCGACCTCACAGAGGCGCAGATGAAGGAATACCTCAGCCGCCTCGGCTTCACCTTCGAGGGCAGCAAGGTGCTCGCTCCGTCGTTCCGTATCGACATCGGCTGCAAGGCTGATATAGCGGAGGAGGTAGCGCGTATCTACGGCTACAACAATATCCCCTCCACCGACTTCCGCGGCGTTGCGAGAGCGGAGTTCACTCCCGAGCAGAAGTTCACACGCGCTCTCAGAAATGCGGCTGTTTCGCTCGGCGGCTACGAGATAGCAACTTATTCGTTCGTGTCTCCCAAATACTTCGACAAGATACGCCTCCCCGAGGACAGCAGACTGCGCAAGGTGGTCCGCATCGTAAATCCTCTCGGCGAGGACACAAGCGTTATGAGAACCTCCACTATCCCCTCTATGCTCGATGTTCTCTCCTTCAACTACAACAACCGCAACGACAAGGCTTGCCTCTTCGAGATATCGAAGGAATACCTCCCCGCACAGGAGGAAAAGCCCTATATCAACGGTGATACACTCGCTTCGAGCGGTCAGAAGAAGCACAGATACGAGTATTCGCTCCCCGATGAGCCGCAGAGACTCACTATCGGTATGTACGGCGGAGACGCTGACTTCTACAAGCTCAAGGGTATGGTCGAGCAGCTCCTCGACGAGATGAACATCTCCGACGTCGAGTACATCCGCGCTAATGACAGCGACGTATTCGACGAGAAGTATGCGCTCCACCCCGGAAGAAGCGCTGTTATCGTGCGTGACGGCGTGGCTCTCGGCATTATGGGCGAGGTCCACCCCGAGGTGCAGGACACCTACGAGATAGGCGTCAAGACCTACGTGGCTAAGCTCAATATTCCCGAGCTTATGGACGCTGCCGCTGAGAAGATAACCTACAGCCCGCTGCCGAAGTTCCCCGCTACGACTCGCGACCTCAGCCTCCTCGTTGACGAGGATATGCCCGTTGCGGAGCTTGAAAAGGCTATCAAGGGCGCTGTCGGTAAGATACTCGAAAAGGTAACTCTCTTCGACGTTTACCGCAGCGACGATATGAAGAAAAACGGCAAGAAGAGTATCGCTTACTCCATTTCGATGCGCTCGCACGAGGGCACCCTCACCGACGAGCAGGCTGACAGTGCTATGAAGAAGGCGCTCAAGGCTCTTACAAATATTGGTGCTGAGCTCAGAAGTTAAAACATAAGCGGGCGGATGATATCCGCCCCTACAAAATCTCCGCGCGCAATGTGCGGAGATACCTTTATAGGAGGAACATCATGAAAGCTATCCCCCTTGATAAAAGCAATGTAAAACTCCTCGGGCGTGCGCTCGTCAGAGACGATATACTGCGGCTGACACTCTCGGGCACGGGCTGCGAATTCGTGTTTACGGGCTGCAGGCTCACGCTGACTGTCGGCGTTGACGCGGACTGCCATAACGACGGTAAGCGCTGTAATATGCCGCGTATCGCCGTGCTCTGTGACGGGCGCATCATCGTGAAAAAGGTCGTTGAGGAGCGAGCCGAACGCTTCGATGTCGTCAGCTCCGACGCTCCCGAAACGCATACGGTACGCATCGTCAAGCTCTCCGAGGGCGCGTTCTCGCTCGCTGAGGTAAGCCATGCCGAGGTCGATGACGGAGCTGTTATCGCTCCGACTGCCGAGAAGCCGCTGAAGATAGAGTTCATCGGCGACTCCATAACCTGCGGCTACGGCGTGGACGACAGCAATATGCAGTCCGAGTTCTCCTGCGAAGCCGAGAATGCGATGAAGTCCTATGCCTGCGTTGCGGCAGAGCTCCTCGTCGCGGACTACAGCCTTTTCAGCTACAGCGGCTACGGTCTCATCAGCGGCTACTCCGCCGACGGCGAGCGCAATACCCGCGAGATACTCCCCCGCCGGTACGAGAGCTGCGGGTTCTCGTACAGCTCGGTGGACGGCACAAAATTGCAGGATATTCCGTGGGATTTCAGCGCGTTTGTGCCCAATGTGGTCGTGCTCAACCTCGGCACCAACGATAACAGCTTCTGCACCTTCCATAACGAGGCGTACAGGGAGTTCGAGGACGAATACCTTAGCTTTCTGCGCGTGATTAGACGCTGTAACCCGAATGCGCACATCATCTGCTCGCTCGGTATTATGCTCACCGAGCCCCTCCCCTACATTGAAAACGCGGTAAGGCGGCTCGGGGACGACAGGGTCAGCGTGTTCAGATACACCACGCAGGACGGTCTGCTCGGCTTCGGCTCGAACTGGCACCCCTCCGAGGACACCCATCGCCGCGCAGGCGAGGAGCTTGCGGCGTATGTAAGGTCTATACTATGACATAATAATATCCGCCCGTAACGGGCGGATATTTTGCTATATATCGTTGTTCGCGGAGCTATGACACCTTCGTGCTCATATATTCACTCATTGTTGGAATGTCTCCCGCAGCAGTAGAAGCCAATGCGTAGTATGCGAGAATAGCAGATGCATCCTTAGCGTCAACCTTGTCATCATCATTGACATCAGCTGCCGAACACTGTGTTTCAGTGAGTCCGTCCTCAGCACCTGTTGAAGCCAGTGAATATGCAACAAGAATAAGTGAAGCATCCTTTGCATCTACCTTGCCGTCGACTGTCAGGTCGCCGAATCCATTCTCAGGCTGAGCAGGATTTGTTTCAGTAGTTGTCGAGCCCTGCTCACCTGTAGAGGAAGCGGCGGTCGTTTGTGTAGTTGAAGCTGTGGTCGTGAAGTCAGTGGAGTAATATACAAAGCTCATAGTTGTCGTACTTGTTGACAAGACTGTACTCGATGTCGCTGTTGTCGATGTTTCCTCAGCCGTAGCAGTTGAATTTACGGCAGTTGTTGAAGCTGTGGCAGTGGTGGTAGTAGTGGAAGTAGCTGTAGTAGCAGAGGTTGTTATAGTTGTTGTGACGGTGGTAGTTGATTCAGAAGTGACCAATGAGATAGGCTCGGTCGTTTCCTCTGGAGGTATCGGTATCAGTTCTTCAGGATACAGATAATAATATGTAATACCATTATCAATAGCGTATTGTTCAAGTAAATCGCCGTTCTGTCCGCCTATCTCGGTTAAAGCCGCACCATCGAATGCGAGATTGCCTATCGACTCGATCTTTCCGTACGCACCGAGCTTGGAAAGACTGTAGCAGCCATAGAAAGTACGGCTCGGGTTATCGGTGATGCCTTTGCCAAGCACTATTGATTCAAGCTGGGGATAATAGTCGAACGTTCCATCGGGTATCTCAGTGATACCATCGCCGATAATGATGTGAGAAGCCCTGTTATCCAGAACAAACTTTCTTGGAAGAGGTCCTTCGCCGCTGATGACAAGGACATCGTTTTCAGGGTCGTATTCAGCTTTTGGAGTCGGATCATATTCCGTCACAGTGACAACAGTCGTTGTTACGGCAGTCGTTGCGGACACAGCAGTGCTTGCAGCTGATGAGGCAGTTTGTATTTCGGTACTTTCAGTTGAGGAAGCTGTGGACGTTAAACCTGTGCTCTGAACAGAAGCTGTAGTTGTGGATACTGATGTAGCGGTCTCTGTCGATGACGGAGCTACAGTCGTTGTTACCGAAGAAACAGGTGCAGCTCCGAGCGAAACAAAAGTCATAATCTTCTTATTAGCTGTTTCCTGAGCAGTAGAGCCTTCATAGCCGCACATCGTCATGCTTGATTTCAGCAGCGGCTCAAGATTTGTCAGAGCCAGATCAGGATTAAGTACGGTCAGTTTCAGCTTTGAATTAAGCGCAGATATAGCATCAGCCTCAATACTCTCAAGGCTTATGCTATTGAGGTGTATCCGTTGAAAATAAGCTCTTTGAGACTTGTGCAGTCGTAGAATGCACTTCCTAATATTCTATCGAGAGATTCGGGAAACTCAACAGAAGTCAGCCTGTTACAGTTGGAGAAAGCATTGCTGCCGATGATCTGCGTACCATTGTTCAATGTCAGCTTTTCAAGCGAGATACAGAATTTGAAAGCTCCGCTCTCTATAGATGTAACGCTGCCCGGAATGTTGACTTCAGTGATACCGGAGCCGTAAAAAGCTTCGATTCCCATACTTTCCAGACTATTCGGCAGATACAGAGTTTTCACTGACTTGCAGTCCATAAATGCTCTGTCGGCAATGTGCTTTGTACCCGAGCGCAGGGACACCGTGGAAGCGTCAGGAACGCAGTCTACCGCCCAGTCTCCGACATAATAAGCGCCGCCTTCGGTTTCGCAGCATTTTGCTCCCGAGAAGACATATCTCTCCACCCGCGTGACGCTCTTCGGAATGGAGAACTCGGTCAGCGTACTACAGTTTGCAAAGGCTTTCTCGCCAATGAATCCTACTCCTGACGGAACAGAAAACGAGGTCAGTGACTCACAGCCGTTGAAAGCATTTTTCCCTATCGTTTTTACAGAATTGCCGTTGAATGTTACGCTGCGAAGATTTTTTGCGCCGTAAAAGGCTTCGCTGTTTATTGACTGGACGTCCTTATCAATGACGATATTCTCCTGATGCTTGAAAGCAGCCCTTTTGAAGACCACGGATTGCTTGTCATTACATCGTTGCCGGAGATAGCCAGTGTACCGTCTTCCTCCAGCCACCAGCGAAGTTCAGCACCACAAAATCCGGAATCAAGTGTCGCAGTTTTTGCGGGACCGACGATAATACTGTATGATGAATACTTCTGCATGGCATAGCTCTGCGGAATGGCAAGAGATGACATAGATACGGAAAGTGAAGCTATGACCGCAATTATTCTTCTTAATCCCATGTTTTCCTCCTTCGTTATATAGCACTCCAAATACAACTAAAGATAATCCGTAAAGAAGTGACTACTACATATAATTTTAACCCGATCTCGCCCGAATTTCAACACAATTCACAAAACAATGCCGATTCTATGAAAAAATCGGCATTATCAACAATAACAACTGCTATGTTTTGTTACATACTACTCCTGAAATACCTCATTTAGCGCAAAAGCAAACCAGAATAATCCACAGCCCGACCGCATAGAATGTACAAAAAACAGGAGGCTGACAATGGACAACAAGAACAAGATAAAGCTCATAGCTTCGGGGATAACACTCTGCTGCTGCGCCGCTGCCGTCGGAGCCGTATCGGTGATAAGCAGCAGAAACGGCGAGGACGCTGCTCCTGCCGCTATATTGCAGGACGAGGAGCTGCCCGTCATCGTGCTCGACGCGGGGCATGGCGAATCAACTTAAACGAGTTCATATAAAAATTGGAAAAGGCGGTATTACCGCCTTTTCTCATCATCGTAGTGACGACTATTGTATTGTTTTTTGTGCGTAATTGCCAATATTTGTCTCAGCTTTCCGCAATGAAAGAACTCAAGGCTTCAAGTGTTGTATCGGCATAGTGCAGACCGTCGTCGATGAAATCAGCCTTTCCGCCCGCTATATCGGGAACAGTTGAGAATTCGCAAATGCTGTTTTTCAGAGTCGAGCTTGCGTATGCAGCAGTTTTCAAAGACTCGTTATAGTCCGAAACATAGCGGTTGAAGGTTTCGTGCGGAGTACCGTAAAGGTCGCTGGTAGTCCAGCAGCCGTCAAATCCAATCACAACTATTTTCGGAGTGTATTCCTCGCCATTCATCTCATATTTTAGCGCAGCAAGGCGCTCTGCCGTGCTTACAGCCGAATCAATATAGACCGAATTATCGTTGTTTTGGAAGTCGTAATCGTTCACGGTCGCAAAAAAGTACACCGTGCATTCTCCGCAAGCCTGAATTTGCATCTGAAAGCATTTTTCCACGTCGGCAAAATGCTCGTCAGTCATTATTCCGCCGTAACCGGATACATAATGACCTCCCCATACTGCAAATGTTGCATAATCATTTCTGCCTGTACGATTCTGGTATATGCCGAGCTGACAGCATCTGCTGTCACCTATTACAATGCGCCCGGAGCTGTAGCTCTCAGCATTATCGGGGGTGTGAAAATAGTCCTGATTGAGACCGCTGCTTCCGTCTGCTGAGAGCAGTCCGCCGGGATAGCCGATACTTCTCGCCCAGTCAGTATAATCAGAAAAATGTTCAAAAGCTTTGACATCTGGTTGCTTTGGTTCAGTCGGCTTGGCAACAGTTGAAATTGCAGCAGTGGTCTGAGCAGCTGATGTAGTAGTCTGAACATTCTCTGTCGTATTTCCGGCATTTGAAGTCGTTTTTCTTGAAGATGATTTTACAGTTGCCGCAGATGTTGATTTGGCATTAGAAGCTGAACGTGTAGTTTTTGTTGCCGTTTCATTTTTAGTTGCAGACACTGTTGTGGATAAAGATGTTGTTTTTGCCGTTGATGTTCCAGTTGTGGTCTGCGATGTTGTCGTAGTGGTTGCAGCTGTAATTGATGTTGAACTCTGGGGAATATCCGTCTGTTGTTCGCCGGATACCTTCGGACTATCCAGTGCTTTACCGCATGAACTCAATGCAGTAAGCATTACAATAATGCATAATAGTCTTTTTTTCATTTTCTCACAGTTTCCTATCGAACCTTATATTGTCCATTCATTCCAAATACGTCTGTTATAATACAACAGCTGATTTCCGCTCAAGGAGCTCCAGCATCAGCTGATTAAAGCGGTTTTTCTGCACGATATTACAGACATGACCACACGCAGCCATTATTATCATTCTGCCGCTGGAGTGCTTTGCCTCGCGGGTAGTGCGGCGAAGAAAACAAGTATCCAGCTTTCCCGAAATATAAGTATTCTCAGGGTGGTTTTCCTGTTCAAATATCTTGCTGAAACGAAAAGCCTGCTTGAAAATATTCATATACAGCTTGAATTCCTTTTTATTCAGTGCGAGTGCACATTTTCGGAAAATACTCCGGCTTTCTTCATTCCGCTTTCCCGGCATGATTATCCAGCTGAAAATGTGATAAACAACAGAAAACGGGAGCTTATCACCGATGCGCGAAAACAGGCTTACAAAACCTCGAAGTATAACGTTTACAGTCGCAACCGCACCGACAAGGATACCGTAATCCACATATTCAGGGTAAAAAGCTTCAATGTATTTAACAAATATTGTTCCGAGTGAAACACCCATAAATGTTGCGTGGTGGACAGAATAAAGGTCGCAGACTGCAAGTATCTCTCCGCAAATAGCATCTAAGCTTACTTCGAGCTGAGAGAGTCTCAGATTGCCTTCGTTATGGCTGGGAAGATCGATTGTCAGCACATTGTAACACTTTGAAAGCAGTGGGATCTGGTATTTCCAGATACGCGAATTACCGCCGAATCCGTGTAAAAGAACTATCGTCTCAGTATTTCCGTTCTCTGCCGGTATATAATCATGATGCAACATAGCATAAGCCCCCTCACAAGGTATCATTTATGAAATGATTATACCATTTCAACCTTGCTGCTGTCAACAAATCTGCTCAATGTTTACCGCCTGTTCATAATCATTACTCAGAGGAGATACTGCTCGTTATCATTTTTTCTCTTGCATTCTGCAAGATATCGTTGTATAATGTGATTAAGCAGTAGCTCGGCAACTTATGTCAAACCTGATCGCGAAATCCTATATGGCTCACCTATTCGCGTTGTTGCAGATAAAATACCACTGTATCAAGGTCCTGATAATAGTTACGGCATCATCACAACAATTCCACAAAATACAACACTTACAGAGCTTGGCGTTATGAATGACAACAACAATTGAGCATTTGTAAAATTTAACGGACAATACGGCTGGATCCAGATGGTTACAAATGATGGCGAAACGCAGTATATTGTTGATTATCCAGTCGCGGCCAAACCCGTCATTTACCTCTATCCCGAGAACGAGACTGATGTTCATGTTGAACTTGAACTGACGGAAACAGAGCTCTCAACAACATATCCGAAGTATAACGACGGTTGGGACGTGGTGGCATATCCCGATGGAACAATTCTGAACAAAGCAGACGGTTCGCATCACAGATACCTTTTCTGGGACGCGGTTAACTGCCGTACCATATTCGATTTATCCAAGGGCTTCTGTGTTGCCGGAAGTGATACTGAGAGTTTCCTCAATGAAAAGCTCGCATATATGGGATTGACAGAAGACGAGACGAACGAATTCATCGTGTACTGGCTGCCACTGATGGAACATAACAAGTATAATCTCATTTCATTCCAGAGCGATGTATATACAGATTCAGCTAAACTGAACATCACACCTGCACCTGACAGTATGTTGCGTGTGTTCATGACGTTTGTTCCGCTGGAGAATTCGATTGATATTGAGCCTCAGCAGTTATCGACCTTTGAACGGACCGGCTTCACGGTAGTTGAAGGGGGCGGTAGTAATATACAATAAAGAATTACATATGATATATGAATATTCCGCCCTCCATGGGCGGAATTCTTTTTGCCTTCTGACATTTTTCAATAAGCAAAGTATCATAGATAAGCCTTAATCTGTTCCGTGGATTGAATCCTATAAAGTATCCATAATAATAATTGTATTGACAAACAGCCGGACTCCCCATAAACGCAACATAAAAAAGACGCCTCCCGTACGGGAGGCATCTCATTATTAACGTTATGATTCTTTAGGTTTTGCAAATTCCTTAAGTGTTGGAACTTCACCTGTGGTAGTTGAAACAAGAGCATAGTACGCAAGTATCGTTGATGCATCCTTAGCGTCTACCTTGCCATCACCATTGACATCAGCGGCAGCACGCTGTTGTTCTGTCAATCCGTCACCATTTCCAGTTGAAGCTTTTGCATATGAAACAAGTACGAGCGATGCATCCTTTGCATCTACCTTGCCATCACCGTTAGAATCGCCAAGGTCCTTAACATCAGGCTGTTCAGGAGTTGTTGTTACGGTTGTAGTTGTTCCCTGCTCTCCTATGCTTGTAGCAGCAGTCGTCTGCGAGGTCACACTTGTAGATGTTGTATTGCTTCCTGTAGCTGTTGTAGTTGAACCTGTAGTCGTTGTTTCAGAAACCGTATCTGTAGTTGTTGCATTTGTGCTTGTTGAGTTTGTTGTAGTAGTTGAGTTCATTCCAGTTGTAGTCGAAACATCAGAAGCCTTGGTTGTTGCTGTATCTGTCGCAGTTGTGGAAACAGGAGCTTCAGTGGTAGATGCAGTAGATTTGGTAGTCGAAGCAGCTGCTGTTGTTGTACTGATTGCTGCTGTCGTAGTAGTTGAAGGCTCAGACGTTGTTGTTCCGCTTGTAGAAGTTACAGATGTGGTCGATATCGGAGCATTTGCCGAAGTTGTTGCAGCCTCGGTAGAAGTTGTTGTTTCAGCAGAGGTTGTAGCCTGGGAAGTGCTCGCTGTTGCTGGAGCTGTTGTAGTTCCGACTGTAGAAGATGTAACAGGAACTGTGGACGTTGCCTTCGAAGTCGTTGTTTCAGAAACTGAACTTACCGTGGTCGCTTCTGTTGTGGTTGTTATCATTTCAGTTGTCGTAGAAGCTGTAGTAGCACCTGTTGTTGAAACGGCAGTCGTCGTATCAGCTGAAGTTGCTGTTGTCTGAACTGCTGTTGTAGTAGTGTTCGGTGCTGTAGTAGACGCTTCTCCAGTCGAAGTTACGGAAGTAGTAGATGTCGTAGTGCCTGTAGATGTTGTGTTAGTGCCTGTTGTAGTCTCAGTAGAAACAGTAGACTGTGTCGTACTTGCTGTCGTTCCTGCTGTAGCAGTTGTGCTAGCTGTTGTAGAACCTGCGGTAGAGTTGGAAGCTGTTGCGGTTGTGCTTGCTGCTGTAGAAGCTACGGTAGAGTTGGGAGCTGTTGCAGTTGTGTTTGCTGCGGTTGAAGCTGTAGTGGAGTTGGCAGCTGTTGCATTTGTGTTTGCTGCGGTTGAAGCTGTAGTGGAGTTAGCAGCTGTTGCAGTTGTGTTTGCTGCGGTTGAAGCTGTAGTGGAGTTAGCAGCTGTTGCAGTTGTGTTTGCTGCGGTTGAAGCTGTTGTGCTTGCTGCTGTAGAAGCTGTTGTGGAGTTAGCAGCTGTAGCTGTTGTGTTTGCTACGGTTGAAGCTGTTGTAGAGTTAGCAGCTGTTGCAGTTGTGTTTGCTGCGGTAGAAGCTGTTGTAGTATTAGCAACTGTTGCAGTTGTGCTTGCTGCGGTTGAAGCTGTTGTAGTATTAGCAGCAGTTGCGGTTGTTGAGGTCGCAGTTGTTGTCGAACCGGCTGCTGTTGTTGAAGCAGTTGTGCTTGATGTTACAGGAGCTTCGCCTACAGTGTATGTTCCGTTCTTGACCGTTACAGCATAATTGGCATTTGCCGTATAAGATACTGTGATATCGGATGTACCGGAGACTTCTTTGTTTGCCTCTGTGGCAAGCTTGATTCCGAGGTCATCGCCTTCAGCAATCTCGCCAGTGAGCTTATATGTCAGGGTATTCAGTTCTGCGCCGTAGTCGCTCGTCTGATTATCAGCTGTTATTGTAATCGCACACTTAGCAACAGTGGCTTTCACTGTCTGAGCTGCTGTATCGTTGTGGTTGGAATCAGCAACGACCTTGTAGTATACTGTGTACTCTCCTGCATTGGTAGCAGTTGGAAGAGCAGAGCTGTATGTCTTGCCGTCAAGGCTGTACTCCATCTCGCCTCCTGTAGCTGTTCCAGCGGAGATAAGAGCCTGAGCCTTGCCTGAATATGTGAGCGTATTCGCCTTCGGAGCTGTTGCTACAGATGAATCCGCCTTTGCTATAGTGAAGTCTGCCTCAGCTGTTCCGCCAAGATAATTCTTTGTCTCGGGGAATGTGGCTACAACCTTATAGCTTCCTGCATTTTCGGGGATTCCGTTGAGCTTTGTCTCGCCCTGATAGAACGCGAGAGTTACTGTACTGCTGCCGCTGTTGCCGGTTACGATCGGGTCACTTGCAGTCTCTCCGAATGTCCAGTCAGCAAGTGAAACACCAGGAACTATTGCAGCCTTGCCTATCGTGACCTTCACAGTCTGAGCAGCTGCGTCGTTATGATTGGAGTCAGCAACGACCTTGTAGTATACTGTATAATCGCCAGCGTTAGTTGCTGTTGGAAGGTCTGTGCTGTATGTCTTACCGTCAAGGCTATACTGCATCTCGCCGCCTGTAGCTGTACCTGCGGAGATAAGTGCCTGCGCCTTGCCTGTATATGTGAGGCTATTAGCTGTGGGAGCTGTTACGTCAGCATCGCTTGTTGCTATCGTCACCTTCACGGTCTGAGCGGCTGCGTCGTTATGATTGGAGTCAGCAACGACCTTGTAGTATACTATGTACTCTCCTGCATTAGTTGCAGTCGGGAGGTCTGTGCTGTAGGTCTTTCCGTCAAGGCTGTACTGCATCTCGTCGCCTGTAGCTGTTCCAGCGGAGATAAGAGCCTGAGCCTTGCCTGTGTATGTGAGCTTGTTAGCTGTGGGAGCAGTTGCTACAACAGCATCTACCTTTGCGATAGTGAAGTTCACAGTCTTTGTGCCCTTATACTCGCCCTTGCCCGTGATCGTGGCTGTTGCAGTACCTGCGTTGATGTTTTCGGTGTAAGCAACAGTGAAGTCTGTATCTGCCTTCAGGACAGTCTCTCCGTCCTTGACAGTAACAGCAGGTTTCAGAGCGCTTCCTGTATATACTGCGTCGGGAACAGTTATATCACAGCTTGTGATCTGGAAATAAACCTTTGCAGTTGCGGGAAGTCCAATATCTCTTCCGCCGATAACCTTGTTCCACTGTGTCTTGTTTCCGCTGTAATTCACTGCTGTGATGTTTGCATTGCCTGAGAATGCTCCGTCAGCTATTGAAGTAACATCCGCAGAGATATCATAGCTCGTTCCTGTCTTGGCAGCCGGATATAGAACAAGAGTCTTGACGTCCTTGCTGTAAACAACGCCATCAACATCCTTGAGTGCCTCATTAGCGTCGGCAATAGTAATCTTTGCAAGAGCTGAACAGCCTGAGAAAGAATCGCTGCTGAGCGATGTCACTGTCTCTGGGATAATAACAGATGTCAGAGATGAGCAGTTCTCGAACATACCGTCCATATACTCTACATTCGATGTATCAAACTTGCTTACGTCAAGCGATGTAAGAGATGAGCAGTTCTCGAACATACTGCTCATACTCTTTACATTCGATGTATCAAAGCTGCTTACGTTAAGCGATTCCAGAGATGAGCAGCTATCGAACATACTGATCATATACTTTACATTCGATGTATCAAAGCTGCTGAGGTCAAGCGATGTCAGAGATGAGCAGTTATAGAACATATAGTGCATATACGTTACTTTAGATGTATCAAACTTGCTTACGTCAAGCGATGTCAAAGATGAGCAGATATGGAACATATAGCTCATATCCGTTACATTCGATGTATCAAAGCTGCTTACGTCAAGCGATGTAAGAGATGAGCAGTTAAAGAACATATAGCTCATATCCGTTACATTCGATGTATCGGCATTTGAAAGGTCAATGCTTGTTACTTTGGAAAAACCACCGAACAGCATATAGCAATTCGCAGGAAGGACAGTGCCCTTGTCGGCTACTATCTTTGTTATGGTGTCATCGCCTTTCAGGTTTCTCACATGATCCTTGCTTACGTGGCCGCGGAGGTGGAGAGTATCTCCGTCAAGGTAGGCAGTTCCCGACAAATAGCCGCCGTCGCCGACATAGGCTTTGGCTACGTCAACTTCTCCGCCTTCGGGTAAAACGCCGCAGCCTAAGAACATATCAGTGCTGCTTGTAACACTTCCCGTATTCCAGCCCGCACCGACGATTATCTCCTTAAGGTTTGCGCAGTTTTGGAACATAACGTTCATACTCTCAACCTTTGATGTATCAAAGCTGCTGAGGTCAAGAGATGTCAGAGATGAGCAGCCATTGAACATAAAACCCATTGATTCTACATTTGATGTATCAAAGCTGCTGAGGTCGAGAGATTCCAGAGAAGTGCATATCCAAAACATACAAGCCATATCTGTAACTTCTGACGTATCGAATTTGCTGAGGTCAAGTGAGGTAAGTGAGATGCAGTCACAGAACATATAACTCATACTCGTAACATTCGATGTATCAAAGCTGCTGAGGTCAAGCGATGTCAGAGCTTCACAGCTGATGAACATATTATTCATATTTGTTACATTCGATGTGTTAAAGCTGCTGAGGTCGAGATTTGTCAGCTTTTCGCAGTCATTGAACATACCGCTCATATCCGTTACATTCGATGTGTCAAAGCTGCTGAGATTAAGTGATGTAAGAGAGGAGCAACTTAAGAACATACAGCCCATATTCGTAACATTTGATGTATCAGCATTTGATAGGTCAATACTTGTCACATTTTTGAAACCATAGAACAGTTCTGAACAATCCTCAGGAAGGACAGTGCCCTTGGCTGTTTTTATCTGCTTTACAGCTGCCTTGTCTACATGAGCAAGCTGAGCCGCAGTGACATTCCCGCTGAGAGTGAGCACATCTGTTTTCAGCGTGAGATAGCCGTTTTCGCCATAATTGGCATTGGTCTTGTCAACAGCTCCGCCTTCGGGCACAACGCCGCAGCCTGTGAACATATCAGCGCTGCTTGTAACACTTCCCGTATTCCAGTTAAGACCTACTTTTATCGTTTTAAGATTTGAACAGCCATTGAACATATTGTCCATATTTGTAACTTTTGATGTATCAAAGCTGCTGAAATCAAGAGAACCAAGAGATGAGCAGTCTCTGAACATAGCTCCCATATCTGTTACATTCGCTGTATTAAAGCTGCTGAGGTCAAGCGATGTCAGCGATGTGCAGCCTACAAACATTGAATTCATACTCTCAACCTTTGATGTATCGAAGCCACTGAGGTCAAGAGAGGTAAGTGAGGGACAGGTATTGAACATAGCGTACATATTTGTTACATTTTTTGTATCAAAGCTGTCTCCGAAAGTGATAGATGTCAAAGCTTTGCAGCTGTTGAACATATTGCTCATATTTGTTACACTTAATGTATTAAAACTGCTGAGATCAAGCGTAGTCAGTTTTTCGCAGCCATTGAACATATCGTCCATTCGTGTTACGCTTGATGTATCGAATTTGCCAAGGTCAAGCGTAGTCAGTTTTTCGCAGCCATAGAACATATAGTCCATTCGTGTTACGATTGATGTATCAAAGCTGCTTACATTTAGTGACGTCAGGCTCTGGCAATCAGAAAACATGCTTTCCATGTTCTTAACCTTCGATGTATCGAACTTGCTGATGTCAAGCGATGTCAGAGCAGAGCAGTCATTGAACATGAATTCCATATCCTCAACATTCGACGTAACAAAGCCACTAAGGTCAAGCGTTGTCAGTTTTGAGCAATGATTGAACATGTAACCCATGGATTTAACATTCGATGTATTAAAACTGCTCACATCAAGCGACGTCAGAGAGTAGCAGTTACCAAACATACAGTCCATATGTTCTACTTTCGACGTATCAAAGCTGCTGACATCAATAGATTTAGTTGAATCACAGCCACTAAACATGAAGTGCATTTCTGTAACGCCCGATGTATCGGCATTGGAAAGGTCAATTACCTTTGCATTCCAAAAGTCCTCAAACAGCTTAGAGCTATCCGCAGGAAAGACAACGCCCTTGTCGGCTACTATCTTTGTTATGGTGGCACGGGACGTTTCAGCCACATCTCTCACATGTTTCTTGCTTACGTGTCCGCGGAGGTGAAGGACAGTATCCTCGCCCTCTACCAAGGTGTAGACGGTTCCCGAGAGAGTGGATGTACCACAGTTTTCAAACTGTCCAAAAGTATCAGCTTTTTCTGTATTCCAGCCCTCACCCGCGATTATATCTGTAAGTTTGGTGCACTTACAAAACATATAGCTCATATCCGTTACATTCGATGTATCAAAGCTGCTTACGTCAAGCGATTCCAGAGATGAGCAGCCAGAGAACATTCTGCGCATATCCGTTACATTCGAGGTATCAAAGCTGCTTACGTCAAGCGATGTCAGAGCAGAGCAGCCATTGAACATATTGCCCATATCCGTTACATTCGATGTATCAAACTTGCTTACGTCAAGCGATGTAAGAGATGAGCAGCCAGAGAACATAC